>JALFWB010000052.1 GCA_022787425.1 Akkermansia sp. | reverse complement strand
GACAGCAGGGGAGCCACCGATGCTATTTCCCACTATTTATCCATTCCTATTCCTAAACCTTTTTTCGAAGCCTACAGACCATTAGTCCAGTAATTATGCGGCTCAGAGGTGTAATTTCTCACCTCTGTGGGACGGCAATGTAATGTCATTGTAAAAGCACCTGATTCTCATGCTCGTCAACACATTACACTTGACTACAGCATTAGAAATGCTGTATACTCTTCCGAGGTGCAGCATTCTCTCCACACTCTAAAGGATTCCGCCGGGCGTCTTTTCTTCTCCTTCTGCAAGTATTTGGTCGCGGGGGGCGCAGGCTTTCTTGTGGATTTCTCTGCACTCTATATTTGCCGCGATATTTTGGGATTTTATTATCTACTTGCGGCAGCTATAGGTTTTATCTTGGGCCTCGTCCTTGTGTATATTACCAGCAACAGGTGGGTCTTTGAGACGCGAAAGCTGGAGCATAGACGGTTTATTGAGTTCTCTATCTTCGCCCTTATCGGTGTGATAGGGCTTGGTCTGACTATGCTCTTTATGTGGGTGTTCGTTGACCTCGTCTCGCTTCATTACCTTGTGGCCAAGGTATTCACAACCGGACTTGTTTTGATATGGAACTTCGGAGCAAGAAGATTTATTTTGTACTCATAATATGAATAAACGCATCTTTATCATCGGTGGCGGTCCGGCGGGATTAACTGCTGCGCTGGAGTTGGCCCGCAAGGGGTATACGAATGTAACCCTTTTGGAACGCGAATCACAGTTAGGTGGAATTTCAAGAACACTGGAACATCATGGCAACCTTATTGACATCGGGGGACATCGTTTCTTTTCAAAGTCGGACACCGTCATGAAGTGGTGGACGGATCTGCTGCCTTTACAGGGGGAACCCTCCTGTGATGATGTGGCTCTGAACAGAGTTGCCACTTTGACCGAGGGCGGCCCGAATCCGGAGTCCGCCGATCGTGTCATGCTTGTGCGCTCTCGCCTGTCCCGAATCCTCTTCCTGAGAAAGTTTTTCAGTTATCCTGTTTCGCTCAGTTGGGAAACTCTGTCTAATCTCGGTCCGATTCGCACCGTCAAAATGGGTATCAGCTACCTGTGGAGTCTCGTACACAAGCGTAAAGAAAAATCCTTGGAAGACTTCTTCATTAACCGTTTCGGAATAGAGCTGTATAATACCTTTTTCCGTGATTACACCGAAAAAGTGTGGGGTGTTCCCTGTTCCCGTATCAGTGCGGATTGGGGAGCCCAGCGTGTCAAAGGTCTTTCCGTCATCAAGGTTATTACCCATGCTCTCCGTAAAATTGTTTGCATAGGGAAACAGGACAGTAAGCAGGGGGAAACATCACTGATAGAAGAGTTTTACTACCCCAAGCACGGTCCGGGGCAGCTCTGGGAGCTTGTCGGCGCAGAGGCCCGGAAAGCAGGGGTCTCCATTCTTCGTGAGCAGGAGGTTCTTGGCCTGACGCTGGATCAGGGGGTCATCACTCATTTGGAAATAAGGGACAGGAAGTCCGGAGTCACACGCACGGAGGAAGCAGACATCGTGCTTTCCACAACTTCTATTAAGGAATTGATTTCAAAAATGGTCGGCCAGATTCCCGAGGAGATCCGTTCCATTGCCGACGGTCTTTGCTACCGTGATTTCATGACAGTTGGCCTGCTCCTCGACAAGCTTAAACTGCGGAGCAAGAAAATGAACACAACGGTCGGCGAACACGGGATTGTTTTTGATAACTGGATTTATGTTCAAGAGCCCGACGTGAAAGTTGGGCGATTGCAGATATTCAACAACTGGAGCCCCTATCTGGTTCACGAACGCAACAAGGTCTGGCTTGGTATGGAGTATTTCGTCAACGAGGGGGATGCGCTCTGGAGCATGCCGGATGCAGAGTTCTCTGACTTCGCTGTCGGTGAGCTGGAGAAAATCGGGGTAATTGATCGCTCAGATGTACGTGATAAGGTTGTGTTCCGTATAGCAAAGGCATACCCGGCATACTTCGGAACGTACGCTCGTTTCCCCGAGCTGCGCCATTGGCTGGACGGAATCTCTAATCTGTATCTTATCGGCCGCAACGGCATGCATCGGTATAACAATATGGATCACTCGATGCTTTCTGCGATGGAGGCCGTTAAGAATATAACATCCGGAACTACCGACAAGGAGAATATCTGGAGTGTCAATACCGAGAAGGAGTACCATGAATCAAAATAAAACTTATTACCTTATCAGGTATGGCCTCGGATTGATATTCTTGTTAATAGCTTGTTTTTTATTTCATGATCGGATGCCTCATCCTGCTATCATGGATGAGGCTTTTCGCAATCAGACAATCAGCTATCCCGAAGTTCCGGCAGGAGCAAATTACACAACGGATGCAGCCTACTCGTACTCACCCGAAATCGAGGGCTCAAAAACTGTAACGAATTGGCACAGCTCTTTTTTTGTATATGAGGGTAGAGCGCTGAAATGGTTCCTACAAACCATTTCAGGTCGGCCGTTTTCCGGTGCCGAGATTGTTGCGTTCATGTGGTACATGGCTACATTCGTTCTATTGTTATGTGTTTTCATCTTCTATATTCAAAGCGTAAAATCCCGCAGTCACGTCTGTGTCCAGATTGCTATGGGCATATCACTGGCCATTTCGGCAAGAAGTTCCATGGTCTCTCTCGACTACTTTTTTCTCACCTCTGCAACCCTATCAGTACTGACATGCATACTTGCCCGCACGACGAAAAGAAAGTGGGTACGCATTGTTTCTTTATGCATTTTATCTATCACGCTCATCAACATGGTGAATTATAGGAAGAATGCTATTCTGATTGCTCCCTGCTTCTTCATATTTGCCATACATTCACTCCAGAACAAAAAAATATTCAAGCTTTGCGCGTTGTATTTTTTGTACATTGTGACCATGATACCCTTTGCCCTATCACTTGTTGTACCCGTCAAGAAAACATTTCCGACTAATCCGATGATAGAGTCGGATATCAGAATTGCCGCCATTCTGCGCGGAGAGCAACTGACCATCCGAAAAAAATTGAAGGACTGCGGATTTATCGACACCGAACATTATCTGAAGGATTCTATAGCAGCCTGCAGTGTTGGTGACTACATAACGGGTGTAAACATCGATCAAGAAAAATTACTAAACCTGTATCTCGAAGAGTGGAAGAATCACACGAGTTCAATGCTCGTTGCCAAGAGTATTCAGGTTGTGGAATTCTACACTGCAGGCGTATTACCGGGCATACTTCAAAAGACACTCATTAATACATATCCGGCATTAAAAAGCAATAGGAATGCCATGATGTTCCATGCCCATCAAGCAAAGATAGTATGGATCCCAAGGATGGCATTATTTATTCTCCTCTCATGGATTTCTCTTTGCTCACTGTCAATTCAACGCAAATCAAAAACATCTCCCGACCCGGTCTGGCTGGTATCAACGATCTCTGTCCTATACGCTGCAAGTTATCTGATTGTAACACCTACTCCCGACATGCGATATTTGACACCTTCAGTTGTTCTGGGATTCCCGGCAGCGGTGCTGTATGTTTCAGACCTGCTGAAAAGGAGGCGGCAGAATACAGTAAAGGCTAATTAGCCCCCTCTTCCGCCCCCCTGCCCCCCCTCTGCCGGTGACGGCGGAGGGGGGTATGACACAGAAGCTGCAGGCGGGGCTTGACATGGGGCGAGATGGGGGTATGATGTCCGGGCCATGAGCGATGTCGTGAATGCGAAAACGCTGTCGTTGTGCTGCCTGACCCTGGCAGCGGGGGTATCGGAGTGTGCGATGATGGCCATCTTGCCGGAGACGGCGGAGGGTCTGGGGGTGAGTCTGCCGCAGGCGGGGCAGTATATTTCTGCCTATGCGTTGGGAGTGTGCGCGGGGGCGCCGCTGTTTGCGCTGGGGGTGGCGCAGTGGCCGCCGAAGCGGATTCTGTTGCTGCTGGCGGCGGTGCTGATGATAGCCAACACCTGCACGGGACTGAGCCCCAACCACGGCACCATGCTGGTACTGCGCTTCCTCTCCGGACTGCCGCACGGGGCGGTGTTCGGCATGGCAACGATTGTGGCCGAGCGCATCGCCGCCCCCGGCAAGGTATCCGCCACCGTGGCCGCAGCGATTCAGGGCATCTGCATCTCCAACGTGTTCTGCGTACCGTTGACATCTATCCTCGCCCAATACATCGGGTGGAGCAGCGCCTTCTTCTTCATCGGCCTGTGGGGACTCATCTCCCTGCTGATGGTGGCCCGCTACATTCCGCAACTGCCCGCCACCCCCATGCGCCGGGGCGCGGACATGTTCCGCTTCCTCGGGCAGCCGCTCCCGCTGCTCCTGCTGGCCATGACCCTGCTGACCAACAACGGTTATTTCTGCTTCTATAGTTATGTAAAACCCTACCTCACCTCCGCCGTCGGCCTGCCGACGAGTGCCGTGAGTCCAATCCTGCTCATCGGCGGGGTGGGCATGTGCGCCGGCACCTGGCTCAGCGGACGCTTGGCAGATCGCCGCACCCCGGAGTGGGCCGCCATGCTGATGTTGTTGCTCATCTTCGCCTCCCTGCTGACCACTTGGCTGCTGCCGCACTGCGTCCCCGCCGCCCTGGCGGGAGTGGTCCTGATGTCCCTGGGCGTCTTCGGCGCGGCCCTGTGCTGGCAGGTCCTGATTCTGCGCTACGCGCGCGGGGCGGAGCTGATGGGCGCCGCCGCCATCCAAATGGCCTTCAACGGCGGCAATGCGCTGGGAGCGTGGTTCGGCGGCCTCCCCTTGGAGCAAGGGCTGGGAGTGGAATACACCGCCCTTCCCGGGCTCATCTCCCTGCTGCCGGTGTTCCCGCTCTTCGCCCTGCTGCTCATCTGCACACGCCGGCGCAGCCTGCCGGCCCTGCCGGAGCGCGGGTAAGCGCGCCCCGCACCTCCCTGCGCGGCGGTATGGGGACGACCGGCGGTGCAGCGGGGGCAGAAGGTGACGAAAGCGCGCCGAAAGCGACAAAGAAAGGCGATTTTTTCGCCGAAAAGGGGAAAAGAAGCTTGACAGAGGCGGGAGCGGAGTGCTAGTGTAGAGAACACACATGAAGACGATTTTCACCAAAATGATGCCTCTGTTCGCCCTGCTGGCCGGCGGTGCGGCGCAGGCAGAAGAGCACGCCGCGGAGGGCTTAGCCAAGGCCGCCCCGATCCTTTGGGAGATACCGATTCCCGGCACGGACGGCATGGTCATCCCCATCAGCAACTCCCTGTTCATGTTTGCGCTGGCGGTGCTGTTCATCACCGTGGTGCTGCGCTTGGCCACGCGGCGCATGGAACGCATCCCGCGCGGCCTGCAGAACTTCGTGGAGTGGATTTTCGAGGTCCTGTACAACTTCGTGGAGAGCCTGACCGGCAAGTACCTGGCCCGCAAGTACTTCTGGTATTTCGCCAGCATCTTCATCCTCATTCTGGTGAGCAACTACATGGGCCTCATCCCCGGCGTGGGCGAGCTCACTTTCGATGGTAAACCTGTTTTCCGCGGCGCGAACGCCGACCTTGCCGTCACGACCTTCCTGGGCTTCTTCTACGCCCTGCTCTGGTTCGTCTGGGTGCTGCGTGAGCAGGGTCCGGTCAAGTTCCTGGAGCACCTCTTCGCCCCGAAGGGCGGGCTGAAGGGCCTGATGCGCAACCTATTGCTGCCCATTTTCTTCTTCGTCGGCATCATCGACATCATCTCCATCTGCGTGCGCCCCGTGGCCTTGGCAGCCCGACTTTTCGGCAACATCTTCGCAGGCGAGGCCATTTTGGAGAAGATGGGCAGCATCAGCTGGCTGGCGATGTTCCCCTTCATGTGTCTGGAAATCATGGTAGCCTTTGTGCAGGCCCTGGTCTTCCTGATGCTGACGGCCATCTTCCTCAAGACCCAGGTAGGCGGTGAGGAAGAAGAAGCGTAACCCCCTTCCCGCCGGATGATCATGAACCCAACGTGAGTTCGGCGGGTTTTCTCAATAACAAAACCACACATTAAGCAATATGATTACTCCCATGCTTGCAGAAACCGCAGCAGCAGCGGCAGCCGTCGGGCCCGCCGGTCTGGCTGCCATCGGTGCCGGTCTCGGCATCGGCCTCATCGGCATGAAGGCCGCAGAATCCACGGGTCGCAACCCCTCCGCTTTCGGTAAGGTGCTGACGATTTCGATTCTGT
Source organism: Akkermansia sp. (assembly GCA_022787425.1). Lineage (GTDB taxonomy): Bacteria > Verrucomicrobiota > Verrucomicrobiia > Verrucomicrobiales > Akkermansiaceae > Akkermansia. The sequence goes on along the minus strand of JALFWB010000052.1, from coordinate 26,422 downwards.
TCGCAGCCCTCGTGGAAGGTGTTGCCTTCGTGGCCATCTTCGTGTAATGCCACCCCGGGTGCGTCGCTCGGCAGCGGGCGGCGCACCCCGCCCCCTTTCCCCAAACATCACCAATCGGACTCAATCACCATTCCCACCATCACAACCATGAGCATTCAACCTGTATTAGCCTTCGACTTCGCGGAATTCTCCTCGCGCTTCGGGCTGCACACGGAGGCCTTCATCGCGCACTTCATCTGCTTTGCCATCCTCGTGGCCGTCATTGTTATCTTCGGCATCAAACCCATCATGAAGATGCTGGACGAACGGCGCGCACGCATTGAGGAAGGCGAAGAGATGCACGCCCGCAGCCAACGCGAGCTGGCCGAAGTGCAGGAGACGGGCCGCAAGATCCTGAACGACGCCGCAGCCGAGGGCAAGACCGCCATTGAGCACGCCCGCAAGACGGCAGCCAAGCTGCAGGAAGACCTAGCCGCCAAGGCCCAGGCAGAGGCACGCCAGGTGCTGGAGAACGCCAAGAGCCAAGCTGAGCGCGACATTCAGCGCGAGAAGGAGGCCCTCAAAGGCGAGTTCGCCCGCCTGCTGGCCCAAGCCACCTCCCAGGTCACCGGCAAGGTGCTGAGCGAGGCGGACCACCGCGCCATCAACGAGCAGGCCATCAACAGCCTGTAACCCCCACCCCGCAGCATGAAGATCACCAAGGAAGCCCAGGCGCAGGCCCGCCATCTCATCCGACTCTGCATCGGCCCGGACGGGCAGCTCTGCGAGGCTACCGTGCGCATGATTGCCGACCGCATTGCCGCCGACAAGCCGCGCAACTACCTAGCCCTGCTCACCGCCTTCAAGGAGCTGGTGCGTCTGGAGACCGAGCGCCACACCGCCACCGTCACCTCCGCCGTGCCCCTCACCCCCGGCGAGCAGGAGTCCATCCGCGCCAAGCTGGATGCCGGCCACCCCGGGCTGGAGTACCGCTGGCAGACGGACCCCGCCCTGCTGGCAGGCCTCACCGTAAAGGTAGGCGATGACGTGACGGACGCCAGCGTGCGCTCCCGCATCGAGCGCCTGGCCCGCCTTTGATCCCCCCTCTCCCCAATCAACACAGCAACATTTCAACATAGATTACACCACAAACGTATGAGCAACATCGTACAGGAGCTTGAAGCACAAATTCGCAATATCAGCGCTGCTACCGTCAGCGAGAATGTAGGCACCATCAAGGCCATCGGCGACGGCGTCGCACGCATCGAAGGCCTGAGCAATGCCATGCTCAATGAGATGATTGAGTTCCCCGGCGGCGTGATGGGCCTGGCCATGAACCTGGAGGAAAACGAAGTGGGCGCCGTGCTCATCGGCAGCGCTGCCAACCTGAAGGAAGGCGACACCTGCAAGACCACGGGCCGCCTGCTGCAGGTACCCGTGGGCCCCGGTCTGCTGGGCCGCGTGGTGGATACCCTCGGTAACCCGCTGGACGGCAAGGGCCCGGTGCAGGCCGCCGCTTATTATCCCGTGGAGAAAATCGCCTCCGGTATCATTTCCCGCGAGGGTGTGAACCAGCCCGTGCAGACGGGTATCCTGCCCATCGATGCCATGATCCCCATCGGCCGCGGCCAGCGCGAGCTCATCATCGGCGACCGCTCCACCGGCAAGACCGCCCTAGCCATCGACACCATCATCTCCCAGGCCCGCCAGAACAAGCGCGGTGAGGAGAGCGGCGACCCCGCCTTCCGCCCACTCTACAGCATCTACGTGGCCGTGGGCCAGAAGCGCGCCAACGTCTCCCGCCTCGTGGCCAAGCTGGAGGAGACCGGTGCCATGGCCTACAGCATCGTGGTGGTAGCCTCTGCCTCCGACAGCGCGGCCATGCAGTACTTGGCCCCCTATGCAGGCTGCGCCATGGGCGAGTACTTCATGGACTGCGGCCAGGATGCGTTGATTGTTTACGATGACCTCTCCAAGCACGCCGTTGCCTACCGCCAGGTGTCGCTCATCCTGCGCCGCCCCTCCGGCCGCGAGGCCTACCCCGGCGATGTGTTCTACCTGCACAGCCGCCTGCTGGAGCGCGCCGCGCGCATCAACAGCCAGGGCGGCCGCAAGGGCGGTTCCCTCACGGCTCTGCCCATCATCGAGACCCAGGCCGGCGATGTGTCCGCCTACATTCCCACCAATGTTATTTCCATTACGGACGGCCAGATCTTCCTAGATACGGACCTCTTCTACCAGGGTGTGCGCCCGGCCATCAACGTGGGTATCTCGGTTTCCCGCGTGGGTTCCAGCGCGCAGACCAAGATCGTCAAGAAGCTCGCCGGCTCCGTGAAGCTGGACCTGGCGCAGTTCGAGGAGCTGCAGGCCTTTGCCCAGTTCGGCTCGGATCTGGACGCCGCGACCAAGGCCAAGCTGGAGCGCGGCCGCCGCATCGTGGAGCTCTTCAAGCAGGGGCAGTACAACCCCAAGAGCCTCGGGCTGGAGGTCATCGATCTGTACGCCATCCAGAAGGGCTACTTGGACGATGTGGCCGTGGAGAAGATTCAGGAGGTGCAGCGCGCCATGGAAGAGGACGCCGCCACCACCGCCCCGGAGCTGCTGGCTGCCATCGAGGCGGAGAAGGCGCTCACCCCGGCCGTCGAGGAGCAGCTCAAGGCCTTCATGACCTCCTTCAAATCCCGCTTGCAGAAGTAAATCATGTCGAACCTCAGAGACATCAAACGCCGCATTAAGTCGGTACGCAACACATCGCAGATCACCAAAGCGATGCAGATGGTTGCGTCCGCCAAGATGCGGCGTGCGCAGGAGCTGGCGCTCAAGGGGCGCGCCTATGTGGCGGCCCTGGCCAACGTGCTGCGGCACCTGCAGGAGAGCATCATGGAGGCTTCCTCCCCCCTCATGCAGCAGCGCACGGCGGGCAAGGACCTCTACGTGGTGGTCAACACCGACCGCGGCCTCTGCGGCGGCCTGAACTCCAACCTCATGAAGGAGGTACTCACCCGCTGCCCGCACGATGCCGATTATATCACCATCGGCGCCAAGCTCAACCCGCAGTTCGCGCGCTGCGGCCTCGCGTTGCAGGCCTCGTTCTCGCTCTCCGACACCTTCTCGGATGCCGACCTCAAGCCCATCGTGGATTTCATTTCCAAGGGCTTTACGAGCGGCACCTACAAGAGCGTGCAGCTCGTCTACCAGCAGTTCGTCAATGTCATGGTGCAGCGTCCGCGTATCAATCAGCTGCTGCCCATCACCCAGGAGGAGCTGCTGGCCGTGGCGCAGCAAGATGACATGGAGGACACGACGAACGGCAACTTCCTTCTCGAGCCCGGCCCCGGTGCTCTGTTGGATGCTATCCTGCCGCTCTACGCCTTCAACATGCTCACCCAGAGCGTGCTGGAGTCCAAGGCCTCCGAGCAATCCGCCCGCATGGTCGCCATGAAGTCCGCCACCGAGAACGCCAAGAAACTCATCGGCGAGCTCACGCTGGATTATAACAAGGCGCGCCAGACGCAGATCACCAACGAACTTCTCGAAATTACCACCGCCATGAAGGCGATGGAATAACCCACCATTCTCAACTTCACAAAAATCTCTTAACATATGAATAAAGGTAAAATCGTGCAGATTATCGGCGCCGTGGTCGACGTCGACTTCTCCGGGGCGGAAATGCCCGCCATCTACAACGCGCTCTCCGTGGATTATATGCTGGACGGGCAGCCCAAGCACTTGGTGCTTGAGGTGGAGCAGCACCTGACGGACGGATGGGCGCGCACCGTGGCCATGAGCTCCACGGACGGCCTGAAGCGCGGCATGGAGGTGGTAGACACCGGCGCGCCGATCTCGGTGCCGGTCGGGCCCAAGGTGCTGGGCCGTATCTTCAATGTGCTCGGCGAGACCGTGGACGAAAAGGGCAAGCCGGAGGTGGAGAAGTACTACCCGATTCACCGCGAGGCCCCATCTCTGGAGGAGCAGGCTACGTCCTCGGAGGTGCTGGAGTCCGGCATCAAGGTGATCGACCTCATCTGCCCCTTCCTCAAGGGCGGTAAGGCGGGCTCCTTCGGCGGTGCCGGTGTGGGCAAGACGGTGCTGATCATGGAGCTGATTAACAACATCGCCAAGGCGCACTCCGGTCTCTCCGTGTTCGCGGGCGTGGGTGAGCGCACGCGCGAGGGTAACGATTTCTACAACGAGATGAGCGAGTCCGGCGTTATCGACCAGGAGCACCCGGAGAACTCCAAGGTTGCGCTGGTGTACGGCCAGATGAACGAGCCCCCGGGCGCGCGTCTGCGTGTGGCTCTCTCCGCTCTTTCCATGGCGGAGTACTTCCGCGATGAGGAGAACCGTGACGTGCTGCTCTTCGTGGATAACATCTTCCGTTTCTCCCAGGCCGGTTCCGAGGTGTCCGCTCTGCTGGGCCGTACGCCGTCCGCCGTGGGTTACCAGCCCAACTTGGCGGAGGAAATGGCCGGCTTGCAGGAACGCATTACCTCGACCAAGAAGGGTTCCATCACGTCCATGCAGGCCGTTTATGTGCCCGCCGATGACCTCACGGACCCCGCACCGGCGACCACTTTCTCCCACTTGGACTCCACCGTGGTGTTGGAGCGTGCACTCGCGGCCCAGGGTATCTACCCCGCCGTGGATCCGCTGGCTTCTACCTCCAAGGCTCTCAGCCCGGAGCTCGTGGGCGAGGAGCACTACCGCGTGGCCCGCGGCGTGCAGCAGACCCTGCAGCGCTACAAGGACCTGCAGGATATGATCGCCATTCTCGGTATGGATGAGCTCTCCGAGGCGGATAAACTGACGGTGAGCCGCGCGCGTAAGATCCAGCGCTTCCTCTCCCAGCCTTTCGCCGTGGCAGAGGTCTTCACGGGTATCAAGGGCCAGTACGTGCCCGTGGCGGAGACCGTGCGCGGCTTCGCGGAGATTCTGGACGGCAAGTGGGACTCCGTGCCGGAGGGTAACTTCTATATGAAGGGCGGTATCGACACCGTAGAAAAGAACTAAGCAGCCATGCCCATGCACTTCAAGATCATCACCCCGCTGCGCACGGCTTTGGAGGCCGAGGTACTGGGGGTGAAGCTGCCCGGCACGGACGGCGAGATGGAGGTGATGCCCGGTCACACGGGTATCATCACCTCCGTGGCCAACGGCGAACTGGTGTACCGCCCTGCGGCGGGTGAGCCCGTCAGTCTCTTCGTGGGCGGCGGGTTCTTGCAGGTGGAGAATGATAACGTACTACTGGTGACGGACACGGCTGTCTCTGCCGGCGAGATCGACACGGACAGCGTGAGCGAGGCCGTCGAGCGGGCGCAGAAGGCTCTGCGGGAGAAGGCTTCCGTCCTCTCTCGGCAGGAGCTCGTCTACCTCGAGGCCGCCATCGCCAAGCAAATGGCCATGCTGGAGTACCGCAAGCACCACCGCAAATAACCGAACCGACCGCGGCATGCGCCGTTTCCTTCTTCTCCTCCTTTGTCTGCTCTCCTTGCCGGTTGTTTCTGCAGCCGTCAAGGAGAGTTCCGTGTATTTCATCGGCAACAGTTACACTTTCTATAACAATCTGCCCACCGTTGTGCAGGCCATGGCGGAGTCTCGGAAGATTCGGCTGAAGGTGGATGCCTCCCTGCAGGGGGCGATGGACCTGCGGGGCTTCTACACGGATCCCAATCACGAGAAGGCGCGCAGGGCGGCCACAAGTGGCAAATATCGCTGGGTGGTGCTGCAGGACCAAAGCCAAACCCCGGCGAACATTCCGGACCGCACGAAGGAGTATGTGCAGAAGTGGTGTGCCCTCGCCGCGCAGGGCAAGAGCCGTCCCCTGCTCTTCATCACTTGGCCGCATGCCGCGAAGGAGGGCGGCAAATTCACCCCCATGGCGGATATGCAGCAGAAGACGGATACCACCTACTGCGAGGCCGCCGTCGCTAACAAGGCGCGCGTCGCCCCGGTGAGCGAGGCTTGGCGCCGCTGGCACAAGAAGTACCCGGAGACCACGCTCTACACCTCCGATGGTTCGCACCCCAACAAGCTCGGCACCTACCTGGCGGCCTGCGTGTTCTATGCCGTCATCTGCGAGGACTCGCCCATCGGCCTCCCCTCGCGGCTCGTTATCAAGAAGGACGGTAAGAAGCTGCTCGTGCTTCAGGTGCCGTCCAAACATGCCGAGAATTGCCAAAAGATAGCGGCGGATGTCGTCGAGCAATTCACCGCTCAAGGCTATCTGGACAAGAAAGCCGCCCGCAACAGCACCCTGCCGGACGCGGACACTGTCCGCGCCAAGCTCAGGGACGGCGTCACCTACAAAGAGCTCCGCTCCCTCATCGGCGCCCCCGTCTACACCCGCAAGGAATCCGGCGAATCCTTCTACCAATTCACCCTCCGCGATAACGCCGAGTTCTGCATCTACTGCACCCCCACCGGCAAGGTCCTCCGCGCCACCATCGCCCGCCCCGGCTCCCCCTGCGATATCATCAACGTGGCAGAGGAATAGGACCAACCCTCCGCTCTTCCGAGCCTCACCCGCGAGCCCAAGCAATCAGTCGGTTCCACCTCGTGAGCTTCATCAGGAGGTCTAGGGCTACTGCCAGAAGCAGACTCGATGAGAGCAAGAGGCCGTACATCAGCCATGGATTGTCTAGGGAATAGAAGAAATCACGGAAGAAGATATAGTAGATGAACGTATGCGTCAGGAATATGGTCATGCTGTAGCGACCGAGGTATTCCAAGGGCTTCGTCAGCACCCACATGCGGCGGATGTACAATCGACAGACGAGCACACAGGCTACAAGCGAAAGCAAAAGATAACGGAGGGTCGAATACTGCGGACATAGAATAATATAGATGCATGCCGCAGCCATAACGCCTCCCCACAAGAGAGTCATCCAACGTACTTCAACGGCGAAGAAGGCAGAGAACCACCGCTCCCGCGCAGCCAAAACGCCAACAATAAAGGCCGGTACATAGGGCTGAAAACAAAGGGAAGGGCCACGTGCTGCCCAAGCGGCTGCTATTACCATGAGCCCAACGTACCGTACCCATTTGTTAACGACTGATACTTCGGCAACTCGGTTAATAAGGGGAAAAAGGGCATACAGAACAATGATGGCCGACATAAACCACCAAGTAGGATTAAAGCCCAAGCCTCCGTAATACTCCTGAGTGGCCAAAATCTGGGAGATCAGCTTCAGCCAAGCTCGTTCACCGCACCCGGGGAATACAGTATACACAGTATTCCCGAACACAAACCAACTGATTGGAACGAAGATGAGCATGATGAACCAGTAATTCAGATACAGTTTAGAGAAACGGCTCCGATACCAGTTCCAAGCACTCTGCGGTCGATAGGATGCTGCCAGCCCATACCCCGAAAGTAATACGAACAGCGAGACGCAAACCTTCCCCTCGATTGCTGCCAAATGCAAGCCTGCCCCATACTCCGGATGGCTCAGAAACAAATGATGCAGCAACAGCAGCAATGTAGCTACCCCCTTGATGGCATTTGTGACTCCAACATTGAATTGACTGTTCTCCATTACACCCGGAAGTATACAGCATTCGCAATGCTGTATGCACCCTGAGTCATAAGTCGTTCAGCCTCAACCACTTACGACTACACCCCTCCTTCGGCCCGTCTGTAGCATGGGGCGGGAATCCCTTATTCTTCAACGCTCTTCGGACATACGGCTTGACTGCTGCATTGCGAATGCACACCCCGGAGGGGTACAGAAAAGCGGCCCGACCTGTAGGAGGAGGGGCCGCGTGAAGGGGGTGGCGGGGGCGTCAGATGCTGCGGGCGGCGTTGATGAGGTTATCAACGTTCATGCCGAGGTCGCTGAGGACGCGGGCGCCGGGGGCGGAGAAGCCGAAGTCGTCGATGGAAACGATGGCACCCTGCGGGCCGACGTAGCGATACCAGAGGTCGCTCTTGCCGGCCTCGATGGCCACGCGGCGTTGGCAGGCGGAGGGAAGCACCTCCTCGCGGTATTCGGCGGGCTGGTTGTTGAAGCGCCACATGGAGGGCATGGAAACCACGCGCACGTCATCGCCCAAGAAGTTGGCGGCCTGCAGGGCCAAGATAAGCTCCGAGCCGGAGGCGATGATGATGCGAGAGGGCTGCTCCGTCTTCTCGCGGCGGGCAATGTAGGCACCCTTGAGCGTGCCGTTGCGGCGCTGCTCCGCCGTCAGCTCCGGAGTGACCGAGGTGAGGCTGGGCACGTTCTGACGCGTCAGGATGAGGGCGGTCGGCCCGTTGCGGCGCTCCATGGCGCACATCCAAGCACCGGCCGTCTCCTCCTCGTCCGCAGGGCGCACCACATCCAGATTCGGGATGATACGCAGGCCGGTCACCGTCTCCACCGGCTGGTGGGTGGGCCCGTCCTCGCCGACGGCCACGGAATCGTGCGTCAGCACATAGGTAACAGGCAGATGCGCCAAGGCCGCCACGCGAATGGCCGCGCGCATGTAGTCCACGAACACGCAGAAAGTACCGGCGGACACACGGAAGAGGCCATCATAGGCGATACCGTTGCAGATAGCTGCCATGGCGTGCTCGCGGATACCGAACCAGAAGTTGCGGCCCTTGTAGTTATCCGCAGAGAAATCCCCGCCGTTGTTCAGATAATTCTTGTTGGACGAGAAGAGGTCCGCGCTCGTGGAGAGGAAGCCCGCGTAGGCATCCGCAATGGCGTTCTCCGCAACAGAACCGGAAGCGCGAGTCGCCAGCTTGGTACCCTCCGCAAAGGGCGGGATGAGCGCGCTGCATACCTCCGGAGCCACGCCGTCCGCTGCCAAGGCCACACCGCCGTCCAGCTCCGCCGCCTTCTCCGGGTACGCCCGGCGCCAGTCCTCGTACACGGTCTGCCACTCGGCGTAGCTCGCCTCGCGCTCCGCCTTGAGCCCCGCCATGTAGGCGCGAACCTCGTCGGACACATAGTAACGGGTATCCGTGGGGAGCCCCCAGTTGGCATGCGCCTCCGCCCACGCCTTGGCACCGCCCTCGCCGTGGCCCTTGGTGGTACCCTCCACCCCGGGCACGCCCTTGGCGATCACCGTCTTGGCGATGACGATCTTGGGGCGTCCGTTGCGCGCCAAGCGGCACACGCTCAGCACGTCGCTCACCTGCTCGAGGTCATTGCCATCGATGGTGAAGGCGTCCCAGCCCTGGGCCGTGAAGCAAGCCGCGATGTCGTCAATCTGGGTCACCTCGATGGGGGCGTCCAAGGTGATGCCATTGGCATCATAAATCAGCACCAAATTATCCAGCTTGAGGGTACCGGCAATGGCCGCAGCCTCGCGGGAGATACCCTCCTCGATACAGCCGTCGCCGGCCAGGCAGTAGATGGTCTGATTAAAGATTTCGTGCTCCGGCGTATTGAAGCGCGCCGCAGCATGCTTGGCAGAAATAGCAAAACCGACTGCATTGGCAATCCCCTGCCCCAGCGGTCCCGTGGTGCACTCCACCCCGATGGCGGGGTTGAACTCCGGGTGACCGGGAGTCTTGGAGCCCTTGCTGCGGAAGGCCTTGAGGTCATCCATGCTGAGGGGGAAGCCAGCCAGATGCAGCCAAGCATACAAGAACATGGAACCATGGCCGCCGGACAGGATAAATCGGTCGCGGTTCAGCCAGCGGGGCTCGGAGGGGTTCACCTTCAGCATGTCGCCGTACAACACAGCACCGATCTCTGCACAACCAACAGGCAGACCCATGTGGCCGGAGGCCTTATCGAAGATGGCATCGATGGCCAAGCCGCGTGCTTCATTGGCTGCCTTTTGTAAAATTTCCACGTTCATGCGCGCCCATTCTACTCCTTTTTCCCCCGCTTGTAAAGAATAAACATCTGCCCGATGCGGGCTTTCTTGCGCCGCCCCCACCCGCAGGGGCCGAAAAAGCCGCCGGGGGGGGCACCCCCGACGGCCTGAGAATCGACTGTTTCCCGCGCTTATTCGGCAGGGATAGCCTCCAGCACCAGCACCTGGAAGGGCGCCAGCTTGATCTGCACGGGCTTGCCGGCCTGCACGGTCTGCGCAGGCAGCGCATCCCCCTTGGGCGAGGTCAGCGTGTACTTCACCGGGGCACCGACGGGCAGCTCGAACACCGCCGCGGGGTCAAAGCTGAAGGTCTGCTCCTGAGCGGCAGGGTTGCGCAGGGTCAGGATGCCCTTGGCCGGGGACCAAGCACCGAAGCCGTACACGGCCAAGTCTGCGGGGTCACCGCCCACCCAATGCGCATCCACCAAGGTTTCCCCGTTGCTGCGGGCCCACTTGGCCGCCGCTGCCAGGGTGTCCCACTCCGCCTGCGTGAGCATGGAGGGGGTGATGTAGAGCTCCTCCATCTGGGTGCCGAGGCCGAAGCCACTCCAAATCTCGTTGGCCAGATCATCGCCCTCCGTGGTCGTCAGGCCGCGGGCGCCCTTGTTGTAGATCACACCGTGGGTCATGAGCGAGTTGATCGGGAAGAGCGGGGAGATCTTCGCGTTGTTCTGATAAATCATCGCATCGCGGAAGGTGATCCACTGGTTGCGGGAGGAACCCTCACCGCAGAAATCGTGGTCCCAGTTGCCACGCCAGATGGAGTCCGCAATGCCGAACCAGAACGGGGAGGCCCAGGTACCGGTGGTCAGGTTGATGAAGATGTCCGGACGCTCGGCACGCAGCTCGCCGATGAGCGAGATGATGGCCTCGAAGTCCGAACCGAAGCGGGAGCCCTTGATGGGCTGAGCCTCGGAGGAGGTGCCATCCAGCTTGAAGTGATTGATACCGTTCTCGCGGATCATGTGCAGGCACATCTCGCGGAAGCGCTCGTAGTACTTCGGACCGGTCAGGGCAAAGCCGGACTCGTTCGTCTCGTACTTATCACCGGCGGCCTTGATGCGGTTTTCCTTCGGCCGGCCGTAGCCACCCCAAGGGGAGAACCACACACCGGGGCCGGCGCCGTAGCTCTCCGCCAGCTTGCGCACGTTGCGGAACTCCTGCGGCAGGCCCTTGTGGAACTCCCACATGGTCTCCGTGTCGTCCCAGCCGTCATCCATCATGAAGGAGTCCATCACGACGCCGCGCTTCTTCACCAGCTCCTCGCCGAAGATCTTGACCACATCCAACACCTGTTTCTCATCGTAGGGAGTAAAGTAGCCGATGTCGTACCAAGTGTTGTAGTTCAGGAAGGGGGCGTAAGCGCGGGCGCGCTCCTTGTTCACATAGTTCAGCTGGAAGGTGCGGCGCAGCTGACCCGCAGCGCAGAAGCCCAGCACGGCGGAATAGGTGCAGGGCGCGGCCTTCGCGCGGTCCTTCGTGCGCGGCATCGGTATATCCGTGCTGCGCTTGATGAAGCAGCGGAAGCCATCCGTATCCGTCTCACCGGCGCTCAGCGGGCTCTCCACACCGGCAAACAAGCGGTTACCGGCGGCCACCACGGGCGCGCCTTTCACGCTGCCCTCCACGCGGGCCTCCGGGGCCTTCACGTTCAGCAGCGTCACCTTGCGCACGGGCATGGAGAACTGCATCGGGCGGATGTCCAAGCCCACACGCACATAGGGCTGCCCCTCGCGCAGCTCCAGCCACCAAGTCAGGTAGTAACCATCCGTCGGCACCACGAAGGGCACCTCCAAGCGCTGGCCCTTCTTGCGCTCCACCAAGCGGCGGCTGTCGGCCACCGGGGCCAGCTCCTTCAACACGGGGGCAGAGCACTGCATGTCCCGCGCAGTAATGTCGTGCGTTGTCTCCGCTTGCTCTTTCTTGGAGCACGCCTCGTCCGTGTTCTCATCCAGCGTCGTTACGCTGAAGATGTCGCTGCCCAGATCATAGGTACGACCGTTAATCTTATCCTGAACGGTCACAGAGGCGAGCTTGCGGCTCACCACATCCACATTCACGGTGATGTATTCGTTTTCGAGCGTCATGGAGTTCATATTCCGGTTAAATAATGTACCTGCCGGCGCCGGCGCAGCCGCTGCTGCCCCGTTCACCGTGCAGAACCCGCCAGCCAGCATACCCAATGCGAGCACGCCTTTGATGATGTTGGAGGTCATACCCTCATTCTACCACACCCCCCGCCCCTTGGCAAGCCGAATGTCACACTCACCGTCAGGATTTCACCCCTCTCTGCCCCCGCACAGGGTTGCATCAGCAGCTCAATCGGGTACATCCGACCCGAATTTCTGCCCGGAGTTAGCATGATATACAGTTCCTTGAACCTCCTCTCATTCCGCGGTTATTCACCTCTCGCTCTCTATTATCACAGCGTCATGCAATCGGCTCAAAGCCAAGCATACCCCATCATCTTCCGCTCCTTCCTAAAATTCCGCAGTCACCGCTACTTGCTGCTGGCCGGCACAGCGACGCAATGTCTCGCACCCCGCCGGCACCACAAAAAAGGAGGCTCAGAGGTGGGCAAAAATTAGAGGAAAGGCTGTTCTTTGCAAGCCTAAATGCACCATATGACGTGATTATTGACATGCCTCCTTCTTCCAAGACATGGATCCACCTGATACGCAGCCTTTATCATTTCCTTGGCCTTATTCTCTCCGTCTTCATCCTTCTTGCTCGGTTTGTAATAGCTGCTACTGCGAGGTACCCCAAGTAGTTCGCATTGACGGGTGCAACTGATCTCGGAAACATCTTTGTCGAGGAGCTGAGAACGCTGTTTCCCTACAACCCCGTCTCCTTGCATTTTTTTGACAACTAAGAAAGCTCAAGATCGTGTTGTTCAAGTAACTGCTGCAAGAGAGCGATGGTATCCTCATAGCGTTTCCGATCGCTCTTGGATGACAGCTTAAAACCGTCATCGAGCAACTTGAGACCCTGAGCCTTCCACTTGCTCACCGGGTCCGGATGGATCTCGTACTCAGCGGCAATCTGCTGAATGCTCTTCTCTCCCCTTGAAAGTCGCCAAGACAACCTCCTTCTTGAATGCGGCCGTATGGTTGCGGCGTTTATGTATCTTACTCATGATGGTAACCTCGGTGTATTTTGGCCCATCAGACTGACTCAATCAAGCCTGTATGCTCGAAATGCCTTGAAAATTGGCACCACCATACATCGCCTGCAAGGGGATAAAAAGCCCCTTGCAAACGATGGACGGATGGCGGGGCTGATAAGCGAATAGCCTGGGAGGAAACCCAAGCTGCAAGGTTATGACGTTTTATCGATGGCTATTAGCAAAGGCCGTGATGTTGCAGAATTGACTGCACGCTTGCGAGTTTGCGCGGGGTGTAGACGAGTATCTTGCTGCCGTTCGAGATGAGAACAGCGTTAGCCTTCTTACCGAAGAGAACCTCCAGCCCTTTAATGTGCAATCCGCAGTATATGTGGGAGAGCGTGGTGTCCTGCATAGGCAACCAGCCATCGGAGCGAAGAATGCCGCACCACTTCCACGAGCCGGACTCTTCTTCAGCGGTGGATTTTTGGCGACTCCGGGAGCGTTTCGGGCGAGTGGCATCGATGGTCACCGTAGCATTGGGGCGAGTGGCATCGATGGTCACCGTAGCATTGGGGCGGTATTCATAAGAGGCCGGGTAGAGCAGCAGGTGGGCTTTTCCCTGATTCGCGGGCAGGATTATGGCACCATCTTCGCTCTGTTTGGCTCCGGGAAGTGAAGAGAGCTCCTCCCAAGTGAGAGCCAGTGGAAGTTCTGTGTAGGGAATCGCGCAGCCATGCCAATAATCCTCCCTCGGAATGGGCTTGCCGAACAGGTTTTCCGCATCCCAAGCTGCACGCCATCCAAGAAAGGCGGCAAAGATTAAAAGAGGCCCGGCCAGTACAGCCAATCCTCCGAAGAGAACTGCTTGAATTCTGGACTTTGTTTCCCAGTCGGGAGCCATAATTCCGGATTTGCAAGCAAGAATTCCAGCTACCAAAATGGCTACCGCAATGACAAACGTCAGGAGATTGGTGCAAAAACGATTCATAATGAAATAATCCTTGATTGATTGTACACAGATTTTGCCACGGGGCATTATATCAATTTCTGCCCCTCTGTGCAAGCTCGGCGGGCATTTCGTTGCGCGTTTCCGGCATTTTTTTGCCGATGGCGCAAAAACCAGCCCACTCCCCCACCGCAAGGCAACAATTCAGTGGGAAGAATGTGATTTCCCACTGAATTCAGATATTCTGAGACGTAGTACTGTTGTGATGTCAATGGCGCGATTGATGTACTGCTCCCCGCGTTCGATGTGTTGAGGTGTAATGCGTTGAATAAGCAGCGTGAGAGCCTTTCGTTTTTCTTCTGAATTGTTTACAATATCCACGTTACCCTGAACTATGACACTTTCATAGGCCATAGAGAATTGTTCACCAAGAACGCTGGGGGCTTTCAGCACCACGAGCGAGACCCGGGGATTATTCTGAATACAACGAAGCTTATGCCCCATACCGGCGCAATGAAAATAGATGGAATCTTCCTCATCCCATGCATAATTGATGGGTATGCCATAACCTCCACCGTCTATGTTTTCCATGCAGAGGACAGCGTAAGTTGCCTCGCGTAACAAGAGTCGGGCATTTTGTTCAGTCATGGCTCTGTCTTGTCTGCGGAGAGAGCGTGTGGTATATACACCCATCGAACAGGATGAGGTTTCCGGGGAAAAGAGCCGGTTCATGCTTTATTGCGCTTGTTTCTGTCTTAACTGCTTGAAAAGAGCATCAATGCTTCGCGTTACCGGAGCATCTTCCGGTTCTTCCTCCGCAAGGTTGCTTTCTGTTCCGTGCCGGGCATTATATCAATTTCCGCCCCTCGGTTCAAGCGTAGCGGGCATTTTGTTGAGAATTTCCTGCATTTTTGTTGCCGATGGCGCAAAAAACGGAGCCAAAAGCCGAGGATTAGCTCGAAGTGGAGCCCTTGGTCAGACGGGTGCGAGGCATGGTCTTGCGGGTGTCTTCTTGTGCGTTGTTTATAGTTCTTCCAAGGACAAAATCTCAGTTTCAGATTTAACGGAAGGCTTTTCATGCGTAACCGTCTCAATGCGGAAGTATTGCTTCAATTGATAAGCAGAGGTGGATGAATTTGGAATAACGCGGTAAATATGAAACAAATAGGTACCATCCTCCATTCTTTGACGCCCGCTGCTTGTCAAGTTAAATCGAAAGCCCTCAGCCTCCAGCATTCCCGGCGAATAATTGAGGCGCGCCTTGCGGGTAATATAGCGCTCTATGGCTTTTTCATTCTCGGGATGGGCAGCTATCCTCCATGCCGTTTCCGGCGTACAGCCTGGGCCACCCGCCAGATTAAGCACCCCTTCATAGGCGAGCAGCCTCATCTTAAACTCTGCGGTAAATAATTGCAAAACATCAGGCGTTGCCGGGACACAAGGATAGGCACACATCGGATCCCCGGCCAGAAGAAAGGCCAGCGACTCGCTGTTATAATAATGGGCTTTACTCAGCCTTATTTTTTCAGCCTCCGGCTCTCTGAATATATTTTCATTACCGGAAATTGATGAAATATGAGCCGCCGCCGCTGCCTGCTCCTCTTTCATCGGTATATCAACATAACACACTATGGCCGGGTGCGTGTGCAAGCGACTTTCCGCCTCTTCCCAACGCGAAACCGCAGCATCTGCTGAAGATTTATCATGAATACCTTTCGATATATTTAAGACCTCTAGGCAATACTTGATTTTCTCGGTCAGATACTCTTCGTATGTAGGGGATACGGACGCAGCTTCCGTTTGATTCTCCTCTGCTGCTAATATGGGTACCGCCGCAAGGCAAAGGGCTGTGGTGGCTAGGATTCGATGGATGGTGGGCATGGAATAGGTGATTATTTAGAAGAATACTTGAGTAACAGTGCCACTTCGCTCTCACTCAAACCAATTTTCAAAGGCACTCCGTGACCTACCTTATTCGAAAGGGGCATGTGATAGAAAAGCACGAGAGTGCTTAATTCTCGCCTCAACGCAAAACGCCAAAATGATACTCCTTTCGAATCCAAAAGGTCAACATATAGGGCAACATCTGCCTCCTCTGGCTCCCGTATTTCCCCTCCGGCGTATTCCACAGAATAAGCCAAGCGAGCCATATCTCTTAAACAGTCTGCAAATTTCCGAATCTTCGGACGATTCATGGAAGGTTCCAAAATGACCTTGCCTTGTTTGTCCACAAATCTTATGGCTGCTACTTCTGGTACAGAAAAAGCGGAATAGGCATACGATGCTTTCTGTTGACACTGCGAGGTCAACCATCCAGAATAAATGCAGCCACTCAGTCCTACTGCCGCAAAGCAGAGGGCTGTGGTGGCAAGGATTTTGTGGAAAATTGTCTTCATTATTCTCTATCTCCTTTACTTAAGATAATACTTCCCGTCACCGAATCCGCAACAAAAAATTGCAGAAAATGTAGATTTTTCACTACTGCTCATGCCCGAACTCATGAGAGATTAATGGATGAGACCTATGAACTCAGGCTCAGGACAAGGCTTCAAATAAAATGCACAAATAAAATAGAGAGCCGCCACACTGCTGATTACCAGGGCAAACCAGAATGCGGGCCACTCCCACCGGACGGGCAGTTTCCCCTCAGAAAATCGCTTGCAGTTATACGACGCCCCCAGAAACGCATAAGTAAGCCACGCAAAGATAAAAATGAAGAACACGTTCAGGAAAGGAGCTATCCCAACCATAGGAGAATTACTCTCATACATTGCTTCCGGTAAATCGGCAATGCAAAAAAGCCAGAGCCCTAAACCTGAACTGCTAATCAAGCCCAGTACAAAACGGAGAAAAAAGGAGGAATTAGAATGCATGCCTTTAAAATGTTTTTTGCTCGTCATTTTCACACATCATGCGACATTTCTAATAAATAGACGCTCGCGGCGGGCATTTTGTTGTGCGTTTCCTGCATTTTTGTTGCCGATGGCGTGAAAACAGACGAGGAAATAGTTTTCATTTGGGTGAATTGATGTATTGATAAGTACGAGACGGTTGAGAGAATCTTCCGGAAAAAACAGTGCTCCATTCCTTGCCACACAGTATTTCGATGAGATATCGGTCGTTTTCGAGTTTGCAGCGGAGGTCACGCCCGGGGCATTCTGGGCTCATGTGCGTATGATTAAGCACCAGCCAGTTGCCATCCGGTTGTTTTTTTACCAAACTGAACAAATAAATAATTGCGCCGGAACCGACTTCAACGCAAAGCAGATAACAGTCCGGTGTGATTTCATGATACAGCATGGGAACAAAAACCCAATTACATCTCGATTCGTACTCTGCTCTCAGCTCCGGAGTGTGGCGATAGATATCAATAACTCTCTGCGCTTGTTCCTGTTGCAGGAACGAAAGCTCGCCCTCAGCATGAAGCGGTGCTACGCTCACCGCCGCAAGGCACAGGGCTGTGGTGGTCAGGATTCGGGGGATGGCGGGCATGGTCGGTTTCATTCTAAAATAGTTTATTCGCAAGTTTTCCCTCAAAAGCGTTCTTTATAGCAACAAACGGCAAAATCGCGATAATACCAGCAGCTTCCGCTGTGGTCATGGTTAGAGTGGCGGTCAAATCGATACACCCAAGAGGGAATGCTACCACTTGCTTCCAGAGAGCGGGCTGCTCCGTCGCTACAGTGAGCGGCATCCCCTCCACGGCACAGGTCACTTCAGCATACGGCCGATCAAAGCAATAGTTCGGAGGACGCCACTCGTATTCCTCCGTTTCCATTCGTGTGGCTGCAGCCATATTAAACCGCCCTTCCGGAATCAGCACAAGAGGCTTTGTTGAGGCCGAGGGCGTATACAGATACCGTTGAGCAGTATCCATTTGCACCTCGAAACGCTCAGTGTTATCCTGTGCGCACCAAGGTCTGCCGTCTCCTCGGCGATAGATACTTTTGCCTTTATCTACGGCATAAGCCAAGGTGATGGGGTAATAATCATCCCCCTGATATCTGTACTTAAAAGAAGGACGAGTGTTGATACTAACGACCACCTGTTTATCTTGGTGTAACACAGCCTCTGCCGTATGCAGAGAGGGCCAGCACCAGCTGCACGAGCTCACCCCCATCGCCGCAAAGCTCAGGGCTGTGGTGGTCAGGATTCGATGGATGGTGGACATGGTATCAATGGAATTGAGGTTATTTATCTATAGCACCGTGTTTTAAGAGCAGCTGCTCCATGAGTAGCCACGCATCGCGGTCTTGCAAATCGGTACGAGCCAGAACACGGCGGCACATGGCCAAGGGCAGGAAGCGGCGGTCGCCACGTTCGGAATAACGGGTAGGCAGAGCATTCGGGTCTGCTCCGTTTTCGAGCATCCATTCCATCTTCTGCAGAATGTCGTCCATGCTCAGACCTTCACGAATGGGGGGCGCTGCGAGAATGACAGACTCCTGCACAGGGGTGGGGGCATATTGGTTTGGGGTGACCGCTAAGGATAATTTACCATCTTGTTGGAGTCTCTGAATCAGAGGCAAAGAGTCGGGAACACCCAGAACATTATACCAGCCTGCTTCTGTCAGCAATCCTTTATCGTAAGCCCACTCCAACACTTCAACGCCGCCGCCCTGCGCAGGGAGAAATCTTTCCTCAAGGCTTTGACCATGGCCGTGGAGTATAATTTTTCGTGGGGCGTCTCGCAAGTAAGCAGAGAAAAAGATAGCTTGGTTATTTTCCCAAATTAGTTCGCCTCGCTGGTGAAAAAACTCCAGAAAGCGAATTAACTCCTCCGTGGGGATGTCAGTACGTAAAACGTGCGTGATAAGAGTCCCGGAGTCCCATTTGCTTGGGGCAGAGGGGCTGCATCCTCTGCGTACCAGAGCGCGAGAGAACTCCCATTCCCGGCACAGAGCAGCCTGCAGGGCCATATTCATGGTTCTGGCATTAATCTCTACATCGACATTGCAAGTGGCAGCCATCTGTAATAATGCCAGACGCACAGGAGCATTTACTGCTTTGTTGTTTAGTAACAGCTCCAAATCAGAAAAGGGGACATCGACACCACAGGAACAGGGTTCAATAATTCCAGACGCTATCTGCTTTTTGAGTTGCTCGTTCCGGGCTACTGACGCTTCATAGTAGCCATGGCGAAGGTAGGCATCCATCCTGCGGATGGCTTGGGCTTCTTCATCCGTCCAGCTGGAATGTAGCAGCAGTTTCCTCTCTGCCCAATCATCCGGCCAGTACGCGGCATTTTGCTTCAGGCGAGACAGGCGGACTTCTCCGATATCGTAATGCAGGCCATATTCTTTCTGATACAGCACCGCCCCCACTCCGGCGGTAGCCAGAGTAAGAATGACAGCAACTATAATTGTTGTAACTGTTTTCTTCCGCATTATTTTATCTCCTTACACCTATGTTAACACATCTCGCTGGCGAATCCGCAAGATTTTTTTCAAAAAATTGCATTTAATTATCGGCAGACATTCTGAGAATTGCCCGCACATGCGCCGGTAGAGAATCGCCTTGTTTCCGGATGTGGTATGTTTCCGTAGATTCGGTCTGGTACAAGGCCACGGTTATTTTATCCGGGTAAGCAGTGATAGAGAATTGCCCGCCCGGCACTCTATAATACAAGCGCAGGCTACCGGTTCTTTGCGCTGAGGGGAGAATGCTGTGGATTTCACGCACCACAGAGCGAATGTCCGCAAGACTCGGTACATTGGCACTCAGCAAAACCGCCAGTTCTTTCTGCTTCTGTTGCAGAGCATCGGCAAGAGGGAGAGCCTCTCGTCCTAAACTGATATAGCCCAGAACTCTGGGCTGTGGCAACGCCCCGACAAGCACGGGTAGCGGCATTCTGGCACCCGCTCGCCAGATATCGAAGTGACCATATTCCCCCGGCTTTGTGTTTCTCATAGCCAGCAGTAGATCCGCAGGGCATTTAACGGACGCGCCGTTATACTTGAGGATGTAATCACCCACTTGCATTCCCGCACGCTCTGCAGGGCTTCCCGGGGCAATGCCCACCACTTTCAAGCCTTGAGGTTTCGGAACTCCGTAGCGTACCAAGTCTTGCCGCTCCTCCGAGCTAAGCTCGTGGGACTGCACACCGAGATAGATTTCCGACACAATCTCCCAGCGACAGGGAGCAGGCTCCGCTGCGGCAAAGGAGGTGGAGAATCCCCCGCACAGCAAGACGAATAATAAGCAGATGATGGAAAATAATTGATTCATTGTAAAAATCTCATAACGTATCCACACACACAGTAATCCGGAATTGCCCGAAGGAAATTGAAGCCCCCTCATCCTCAAATTGAGGCAAATCGGTAGCCGGCTGCATGCCTTTTTTTAAGGCGTCCAGCTCATTCAATGCAATCTGGCAAGGCAAAGGCTGCTCTACAATTTTCTGCTCAGGGGCTTTAGTTAATGATGCTTCCCGTGCATTCTCAGGCGAGCGCATCAGAGCCATGCCAATCACAGCTAATAGGGCAACGCTTGCTGCTACTTGAGCCATACGTTTATAGAGCTTGCGGTTCAGGCCACGCTCCACCTCGTCATCTATCAGCCGCAGCATTTTTGCCGTGAACTCATCACTCATAGGAGTTCTTTTATCCTGCGCGGCAAGTTCCCGCAAGATGTTTTCAACGTCTTCTGTGCTGTATGGGGGCTTGTTCATGCTAAGTCTTCAGTATAAAATTTTCTGAGTTGGAGCAATGCTGATTGGTAACGAGCTCTCACGGTGGATTCCGGCATATTGAGCTGTCTGCCGATTTCGGCAAAACTAAGCTCTTCCCATATCCGCATACGAACAATACGCGAGGCTAATTGAGGCAAGCACGAGAGCTGATGCCGCAGGTGTTCGTAAATATCGCTATCCGGGAGTTCAACGGCACTTGGCTCATCTGTCCCGTATTTCAGCTCCGCTTCGAGGCGCCGTGCGTTTTTCTTTTTCTGATTAATGGCTGCATTTCGGATAGCCGTGTAGGTATAGGGCAACCATTCTTCCTGTGGCAGATTACGACCCACAATGGCTGCAATCACCTTTCCCATTACCACAGACAGCAAATGTTCTGCATCTGTCAAGCTATCCACCTGCTGCTCGGTATAAGCCATCAGGCGTTGGCGACACGCCAGAAACCACTCCGCGCATTGCCGGTGGAGCTCTCGACTGTGTCTGGTAAAGAAAAAGCGCATCCGTATAAGTAACCTGTCTTCATTATATATAACTACTCCGGAGAGGTCAATCCGCCACTTTTTTGCAAAAAAATTGCTTTTTTCTTAAAAATCCTTACTTTCCGGATATTACTATGGCAGAGAACAAGGATAACGGAGCTTGGTCAGCCAGGGCTCCTTCCTACCCCGAAAGGTGGCTTTTTGGCGCGTTGTTGAGCCGGGGCACAGCCTACATCAGCCCCTTCTGCGGTAGCGGCTTCGCTTGGTGGCGCGGCGTTTTTTTCCTAGGACTTGACGCGAGAAAATGTACCAAGTCAGGCAAAGCGCACCCAGCGAACCTGCTCCAAATAGTATAGAGTCAGCCCACATGTAGAAAAAGAGATTGATGAGGTTAGTCTGTGGATTTTCCGGCAGGTAAAGGACCGGTATCATTTGCCCCCGGTGCATATCTCCTGATCTATGGCAGAAGGCTTCGCTTCGATAGGAGACTCCATCGGCAGAAGCAAACTCATATTCCACTCGTGGTTCCCAGCGTTGCTTAATCTTTTTTGAGTGAAACAGAAAAGAGATATCCTCCGTCTCTCGCATATAGACACGCACTACACGTCCTTGAGTTTCCGTACCACGCAACAGCAGCGGCAGGCGGGACTCCAGCCTCTGAACAAAAGGCACGGCAAAAGAGATATTCAAATTCACGAAAAAAAGCACCCCCAGCAGGGACAGAAGTATGCTTTTGGCTCGGGTCTCTGATAGATAATTCCAATACCCCACCGCAAACACAGCGCAAATCACCGCCCCGAATTGGTACATAAATACCGACCAACCTACGGCATCCCAACAGGTATAGCCGGATAGCCACAATGCCGTATACCATAAAGCCCAGCCCAAGCACACCAAACCGGCCAGGGTTACAACTAACAACATGATGATTTGCGCGAGCATAGGCTTTTAAGGAATTTCTGTTACGGCGCATTATAGCAATACCCGCCCCTCTGTTCAAGCGTGGAGGGCATTTCGTTGCGTATTTCCTGCATTTTTGTTGCCGATGGCGCAAAAACTGAGCTCCGGCTCCGCCAAGGCTTCCGTCTTCGCGCCTATGGGCGTTACGCCGAGGCTGGCGGCAAGGGGAGGATGGAGCTCCGGCCTTACTTTTAGATATCGTTATATGCTAGGGAATACTCCGGATGTACGAAATTATAGCAGCCACTGAATCTGGCGGTAATACCCCATTCCCATTGATAATTGATATACCCACAGCTGAAACCTTTGTTTCCTACGGCAATCAGACCGTGACGGGCAGGTCCATCGCTAAAGTATTTGAATCGGGGAGGGGTGACGATTTCTCCTGTTTCGCGCATCACACCCACCAGACCTCCCTTTGAATAGAACCAGAAATCCTCACCTATATAATCCAGATATTTGCCTATGGGTTTACAGACGATAGTTCCCTGCCTGTCCAGCAGCCCGGAGCGAAGGCCCTTTGCCGTGCGATATGGCAGATGCCCGTGGCAGAACCCGGTAGCTCCGGCCCAGCCCGCTATCGTGTTCTCAGGGAAGCGGAAGACCGTATTCCACGATTCATCCACCACCATATAGCTTTCATCCATATTCGTGACAAGTCTCAGCCCCTCCTGTTGGTTGTGAACATGAAGAAACGGCCCCCGAACCTGCGAAAGATGGCGGTCTGCAACATATTCCGGACGCCTGAGCGAATCTATCCCGGCATCGGCATGCTTCTGCATCGAAAAATATTCCGGCTCATTATTCTCAGGTTTCAGTCGCCTGATATTTCTCCAGACATCGGGAAAAGTGTGGATGATTTCTCCCTTTTCATTCACGAGAACTCCGCGTTTTTCCGAGTCCTCGGCGCAGGCTGTCCCGTGGTAAAAGGGATGGAGTCGATAAGGCATGGGAGCAAAACACGGCGTACCATCTATATCCGCGACATAGGACGCTACAATACACTTGCCTTCAGGTAACGGCGGCCAGCATCCGGTATCCAGAGCGGCTGTATTCCTGCTCCGGGTGATACCCACGCGTTTCGGCACCAGACAAAGGGCTATCAGGTAATCCTCCTCCAGTTCGTAGACGAGGGGGTGCCCACCAAGGCTTGTAGGCAGAGGGTGTACCGATTCATCTGAGGCATGAAAGACCGCATAGCTCCAGTCATCTCTGCGGATGAGCGCATACCCCTGAGCGGTGACATTCTCGATATGCGGAGCACTCAGGACCTCGCGTCCGGTACGGTCAATGATGTAATATGTTCGCATGTTATAACTATGCGAGTACCTGTTACGAGGCATTATATCAATTCCCGCCCCTCTGTTCAAGCGCGGCGGGCATTTTGTTGCGCGTTTCCTGCATTTTTGTTGCAGATAGCGTGAAAACATGCTGTGGTGGCTAGGATTCGGGGGATGGCGGGCAACATGGCGTTGTTTCACTTTCAACAGATTCGAGCACACGCAAACGCAGCCAAAGCCAACAGCACAGCTAACAATGTGTCAAAAGCCAGAGAGAGGTATCTTCCTCTCTCCATCTCTTTTTCTCTGGTCTTTGGATACTGCTTGCAGAAACAGAGAATTGCTTTTATAAGCCCTTGTTTATCGGCTTCAATATCTTCGCTGAAGGAGAAAACACCGTCTGTGCTGTTGATTGTTGAACCAAACAGTTCCACCGATGCTTCCGGCAGGTAATCAGTACCCAGATGCCGGAAAAAGTTCAATTCTATTTCTGAGCCATCCGGCAAATGAAGCACCGGGAGTGACCATTTGAAGCGTATGGTAGCAAGTTCTTGCCCTTCGGCATTGGTGAAGCTCAGATAACGAAAGAGTTTTCCCATGACTCGGCATTTTACTATCAATGTTCCTGATGGGGCGTACAAATCGAACATGCAAAGGCGTATGCTGTCCCACCCCGCACTGTGGTTCATAAAAGCGCAGGTGGAACCATCCTCCAGCATCAACTTATCCCGGCAATCCAGTTCCATTATCTATCTCCTTTACATAAAGCAAGGTGTGTACTTTTCTCTGACACACCCACCCGGGCTAATTCCGGATTCGTGTGCGGGGGTGATTATCGCATGTTCGGGTGGTACTTGTCAACTCTTTTTTCGCGATTTCGGTGCGGGGGTGGGCGTCCCGAGCTTTGCGAGGGCTCGGAGCGCAGCGAAGAGAGCCCGCCCCCGCGACGTAATCGCGAAAAAGTCCGCCGCTAGGGGGACCCCGACCGACTGCGACACCCTCGAAGGGGTGTCGTATCGGAGTGATGCATGAGGACGCATCGGTTATAATACGTTATCCACCACGCGGTCATTCCGATCAGTTCTCCTATAGTGAGAAACTCATTGGATAAAGCAACAA
Organism: Akkermansia sp.; assembly: GCA_022787425.1. Classification (GTDB taxonomy): domain Bacteria; phylum Verrucomicrobiota; class Verrucomicrobiia; order Verrucomicrobiales; family Akkermansiaceae; genus Akkermansia. The sequence continues at coordinate 2,055 of JALFWB010000052.1, read as the reverse complement.
TCGTATTTGATTGTTCTCCGGAAGAGTTCCATGGGTATATTGTCCGCCCATCTCCCTTTGCTGTCCATGCTGATTTTTATGCCTCGTTTCTCCGGAGCCTCAATCCATGCTTTCGATCTATATTTCAAGATGCCTTGAAAGTTGACACCACCATATTGTCAATTCCGGAGTGCGGGCAAGGCGTATGTTTCAGAGCTTCATTGAGACAATCCCGAGAAAAACACCTATCCGGGCAGTATCCGTGGGGCGCGGCACACGGAGGCGCGGCGGGAGCGGAGGTGGACAAAAAATAGAGACAAGGCGTACATAGTGCTTGCCAGGTCTGCGGAAGTATGGTATGCTGCGGGAGCACACAGATTTGCCATGAACACTAATCTTCGCATTGTGATAGGTTCAGACCACAAGGGGGTGGAGCTGAAGGAGGCGGCGGTAGACTTCCTCAAGAGCCGGGGCTTCTCGGTGGAGGACATCGGCACGGATACCAAAGCACCCTGCAACTACGCCGAGTTTGCCAACACGGCCTGCAAGCGAGTGGTAGACGGGCGGGCAGACCGCGCGATCCTCATCTGCTTTACCGGTCTGGGCATGAGCATTGCGGCCAACCGGTGGAAGGGCATCCGCGCCACCCTGTGCCGCACGGCCCCCGTGGCTGCCTTGGCCCGCAACCACAACAACTCCAACGTGCTGTGCCTGGCCGCCGCCTTCGTCACCCCGGAATCGCTGGATGAGGTACTGACGGCTTGGTTAGAGAACGAGTACGAGGGCGGCCGCCACGATGCACGCCTGCTGGCAGCCTCCGGCTCACCGCTCGCGGTTTCGGACCCCGTTCTGGCCGGCTACATCGAGGAGGAGCGGCAGCGCCAGCTCAACAACATCGAGCTCATCGCATCGGAGAACTTCACCTCCCCCGCCGTAATGGAAGCGCAGGGCTCCTGCCTCACCAACAAATATGCGGAGGGTTACCCCGGACGCCGCTGGTACGGCGGCTGCGAGTGCGTGGACAAGGTGGAGCAGCTGGCCATCGACCGCGCCAAGCAGCTCTTCGGCTGCGACCACGCCAACGTGCAGGCGCACTCGGGCTCCCAGGCCAACAACACGGTCTACCAGGCCTGCATCAAGCCCGGTGACACCATCCTGACCATGGACCTGGCCTGCGGCGGTCACCTCTCCCACGGTTTCTTTGCTAACTTCTCCGGCAAGCTCTACAACGTGGTCCACTACGGCGTCTCCCCGGAGACCGAGTGCATCGACTACGATGACATGGAGAAGAAGGCCCTGGAGGTAAAGCCCGCGCTCATCCTGGCCGGTGCCTCCGCCTACTCCCGCACCATCGATTTTGAGCGCATCCGCAAGATTTGCGATGAGGTGGGCGCCGTCATGTTTGTGGACATGGCGCACATCGCCGGTCTGGTGGCCGCCGGGGTGCACCCCTCCCCCGTGCCCTACGCGGACTTTGTCTCCACCACCACGCACAAGAGCCTGCGCGGCCCGCGCGGTGGTCTCGTGCTCTGCAAGGAGAAATGGGCCAAGAAGCTGGACAGCGCCACCTTCCCCGGCCTGCAGGGCGGCCCGCTCATGCACGTCATCGCCGCCAAGGCTGCCTGCCTCGGTGAGGCACTCAAGCCGGAGTTCCGCGAGTACGCGCAGCAGATCGTCAAGAACGCCAAGGCCATGGCCGCAAAGCTGGCCGACCTCGGCTTCCGCATCGTGGCCGGCGGCACGGACAACCACTGCTTCTTGGTGGACCTCAGCCAAAAGGGTCTTAACGGCGCCGAGGCGCAGGTGGCCCTCGATAAAGTGGGCATCACGGTGAACAAGAACGCCATCCCCTTCGACAAGGGCACCACCAACAAGCCCTCCGGCATCCGCATCGGCACCCCCGCCGTTACCACCCGCGGCATGAAGGAGGAGGATGTCTGCAAGGTGGCCGAGTACATCGCCAAGTGCCTCGGCATCCTCGCCGCCCAGAAGGTCTGCCCGGATGAGTCGGCCTACGACGCCCTCCGCGCCGAGGTCTCGGCCTTCAACAAGTCCTTCCCGACCCCCTGAGGCCCC
>JALFWB010000025.1 GCA_022787425.1 Akkermansia sp. | reverse complement strand
TTCCATCCGTCTATCGGCAATACTTCATCCATCATTTCACCGCTAATTATAGCAGAAGATGCCGAGGATGGGAAGCCTGTATATCTTTACCATCGCGCATCACTCGCTCCCGGGGGTGGTCATAAAAACTGACGGAGCGCCCTTTTTTTGCGTTTTTTCCGAGAAAATGCTTGACTTTTCCTTATAAAAGTGGCATTCTGCGCGTCCGCACTTTCCTCGTGGAAGGGGCGAGACAAGCCCGGCGGGTGACATTCACGAGCACCGACGTCGGAAGAACTCCAAACAAAACGCAATTTCAAAACTAAGTACCAATCATGACTTCGTACTCCATTCAGGTGACCAAGCGCGAGAACATCGCGGGCGGTAAGGTTAACGCTCTCCGTGCTCAGGGTTACATCCCCGGCATCGTCTACGGGCCCGCTGCCAAGGCCAACATCTCCGTTGCCGTCAAGGCTGCCGACGTCCGCGCCCTTCTCCGCGAGGCCGACACGGATTGCATCCTGGTCAACGTTGACTGCGACGGCGAGAAGTTCCTCGCTCTCATCAAGGATGTGCAGCGCAACTTCCTGACCGACAGCACGATGCACGTTGACTTCCTGGCCGTGAAGCCGGAGACCGTGGTGCGCACCAAGGTGTACCTCAAGCTCAACGGCACGCCCGTCGGTGTTGCCACCGGTGGCCAGACCAACCAGATCATCTACGAGATCCCGGTCAAGTGCGCCGTCAAGGACATCCCGGCTGCCATCGAGGCCGACATCACGCCGCTCGCCCTCAACGAGTCCCTGCGTCTGTCCCAGATCACCCTGCCCGCCGGCGTCACCACGCCGTTCAACGGCACGGTGGTGCTCGCTTCCGTGGTGAAGCCCTAATCCATTCATCCGACATTTCTTCCGATAACCCGTGCTCTCCACCGTGGGGGCACGGGTTTTTCGCGCCCTGAGCATTTCGTCATTGACACGCCCCTCCCCTTTAGGCATACTGGCAGCATGACAATGCGCTTTCTCCTCCTCTTCCTTCTCACCGGACTCTCGGCCTTGGCGGAGAGTATCACCATTCTCGGCATCAATGACATGCACGCGGCACTCGAGCAAATGCCCAAGCTGTATACAGCCGTGCAGCAGGAACGCACTGCAGACCCGGAGCTCATTCTGCTTTCCGCCGGGGACAATCGCACCGGCAACCCATTCAGCGATATGGATGACGAACCGGGCATGCCCATGGTGCGCCTCATGAACAAGATCGGATTCCAAGCCTCGGCGCTCGGTAATCACGAGATGGATGCGGGGCAGGATTGCTTTCGCGCCTGCCTCAAGGCCTCACACTTTCCCTACCTCTGCGCCAACGCCTCGCCGGATCCTTCACTCGACCTACCCATGCCGCCTACGGCCATTTTAGATATCAAAGGTGTCAAGGTGGGCGTGCTCGGGCTCGTGCATGTTGACAAAACGGGCCATCCCTCCGGCCTCCGTGACAACTATAAGGGCATTGTTTTCCATGACCCATACGAGACAGCCAAGCGCAGTTTGCATCTTCTCAAGGGCTGCGATGTCATTGTGGTGCTGACGCATCTGGGCTTCGAGGAAGACAAGAAGCTCGCGTCTCTTCTGCCGGAGGCGGATGTCATCATCGGCGGGCATTCCCACACGGTGGTGCCGAATGATACCGTTGTCAACGGTGTTCTCATCACGCAGGCGGGCTGGAAAGCGCGCTATCTGACGCGCATCACGCTGAATGTGCAGGACGGAAAGGTAACGGAGAAACATTCCCGGCTCATCAGTATCGACGGCTGCGCCCCCACCCCGGAAATACAGGCATATATCGAACAACTGAAACAGAATTCCAAACTGAATGCACCCGTAGCACGCAATCTCAAAGAGCTCCCGAACCGAGAGGCTGTCGGCTGCATGGTCGCGGATGCCCACCGAGCTGCCACGGGGGTGGATGTCGTGGTGCTCAATCGCGGCAGCGTCCGTACTGACACCCTACCTGCCGGCGATATTACCATGCTGGATGTCCTGCGCATCGACCCTTACGCCAACCACATGGTTATCTGCCAACTCACCGGCTCTCAACTCGCGACCATGCTCTGCGGTGCCACAGAAGACAACTACGGTGCCCCCTGTGTCTCCGGTCTTTCCTACTCCGGCACCATCGGCCCGGATCACAAGCTCCGCCTCTCCTCCGTCACCCTCCCGGACGGCTCCGCTCCCGACCCCTCCACCACCTACTCCGTCCTCATCTCCGCCTTCGTCCTCGAACACTGCGGATTCGTTCCCGATAACTTCACCCCCCGCCCCGACCTCATCTCCCACGAGATCCAGGCCAAAGGCCTCCGACTCCTCAAGGAAGTAGACTACTCCACCGCCCGGCGAGCCCACGTCACCCGAGAAGACTGACTCCGGAACAATGCCGTGACCTCTGAAAAAGATTTCCTTTTCCTCCTCCTACATGTACCCCCTGTACAAACCAATTCTCTTAAACCTATTTGACGTAATGGTTCATTAGTTTTGTTCTGTAATCAAGAGCCCAGACTCATTGGAAATCAAGTCCGGACCTCCCCCGAGGAGTGTGCAATAAGCGGACACTCCACACTACAAAGAAGTCGGCGGAAGGTGTGAGTACGCCTGCGACTTCGGGGAGGTTTGGGGGACTTCGGGGCTATTTGAGGAGGCCGTTGCGGCGGAGACGGTCGAGCATTTCGGGACTCCAAGGGACCTGTTCGTCTTTGCAGAAGGTGCGGCAGTAGGGCTCTACGGGGTAGAGGTGCTCGCAGGCTTGGACGGCAGCATCTCGATCCTGTTCGGTTTCGAAGAGGTAGAGGGCGTAGCCGCCGTGACCTCCGCCGCAGTATTTGGAGGCCAAAGAGCGCCCAATGGTAGGCAGGGGAGCCATGCCCTCCTCCAACTGCAGTTGGTAACTCATCTGTACCGCGATGGATAGGACGGTGATGTCTTGCTGCAGGACGCCCAGTCGGGCAACGCGACCGGCTTTGGCAATCTTGCCGAAATTACGCTCTGCGGAGGCCAAGCCCGGGGTATCGTGCTTGATACGGGTATCATACACAGCCATGCGACCGCGCAGGAAATCGCCCGTATTCTTGAAATCCAACACCGGCTTGTGACCTGAGCGCCACACACAGGCCCCGGTTTCTGCGATCACAGCGGGGTCCTGCCAGCCCACACCGAGCCCGAGTTCGGACTTGACGGGGTCCCACCCGTTCAGCACACTCCAACCGCCGCTGCCGCCCAAGCCTGCCCCTTGGCGGTAGAGCCACTCTTTAAGGGAGACCGTGGGAGATATGGCACAATTGACGATATATTCCCCCGGGATGGAATAACGCGGCACATCCAGCCACCCGCCGGCGAAATCGACCCGCAGCGGAACATGCGATGGCGCGCGCATACGCTCCACGACCTTGCTGCTGGAGAGCTGCCCCTCCCTCGGCTGAGTCTTCTCCATGACCACGAGGCGGACGCCATGCGCGAGGCAGAAGCTTCGTTTCACATCCAGATAGCGGTCATCCGTTGTTACGGCCAGGATATCCGGCTTGCACTGCTCGAAGGCACTGCGGAAAGAAAGCTGCTCATCATTATCCGTAGAGAGCACCACCTCATCCACCATCTCCAGCGCGCTGATCAGAGCTATCTTGTCCTCATCCTCCAGCATGGAACGCTTTTCATATAAACGCCAGAGCAAATCCGCCGGGGGAAAGGATACGATCAAATAATCACCGAGAGACTTAGCATCCCTCAGAAACTGCATGTGCCCGGCATGCAGGACGTTGAAGCTACCGGAAACGAAAACCTTGGTCATGGGGAAAAACAGCTAGATAACAGGGAATCGATAGGAGACCGAGGCATCACGAAAGCCCCAGCCAGCGGAAGAAGCGTCCGCGCAGCCCACCGCCGGATGCAGGCGTAGGAGGGGCCGATGGCGCAGGCGAGTCCGCAGGACGCTCCGCCCCCCGCGCAAGACGCGCCTGCAGCAACGGCACCACCAAGGGCGTCAGGATGCGCAGCAGCGTTTTTGTCCAAGACTCAGAAGCCGGAATAACCGGCGGTGCCGGCTTCTTGCGCAACAGGCACGCCACAGCTGCCGCAGTAGCAACGGCCGCCAGAAGCCCCGCCCCTGCACCCAGAGGCCCGCGACACGCCCGCCAATGCGCCCGCGTTTTGCAACACGCATCCACCAAACGCACACGGGTAGCCGCCACGGCCATCAGTGCTTCGCGCCGTCCTTGAGCATCATCTTGAGGCATTGTAAGTCATTTCGAAGTTCCTCCATCGTCATCGGAGCCGGATGCCCGGGGCGCAGGCGCGCAGCCAGGAAAAGGGCTACCGCCGCCACCAGCGCATGCACCAACACCGCGCAGCCCACCGCCGGAGCCCAGCCCAACACCGGTGCCAGCAGCAGCACCGCCAGCACACACAGCCCAAGGTAGGCCACCAGCAGGCACGCCACAGCCACGACCCGCAGGGCCATCCGCTTGGCCTGCTGCGCTGCGTAGACGGCAAGCTCCGCCCGCAGGAGGGCCACCAGAGCCTCCGCATGCTGCAAAGCCTCCGCCGCCGTCTCCCGCGCGCCGTTCGCCGCCGCAGCCCCTGCATCACGCGCAGCAGCCAGACGTTCCGGTATGCCGAACCAGTTCATGGCATCTTACAGGGTGGACCGATTGCCCGCCGCAAGCCTTACTTGCGACCGCCGATCAACAGGCCCAAGATAACACCCAGCCCCAGAGCACCCAGAACGCTGCCGGTGGGGTTGGAGCGCACATACTCCTGCCCTACGCGGTGCAGATCCTTCGCCTTGTCACAGGTTACGTCCCAGCCTTCATTGATCTGGCGGCGGGCAGTGTCCGTATAGCGGCGGGCGTTCTCCATCTGCTCCGTGGCAAAGCGGCGAGCCGTCTCCATCTGCTGCGCCGTCGCTTGGCGCAGGCGGTCGTACTGCTCCTCCGCAAACCGGCGAACAGCCTCCAAGCGCCCCTGGTTCTCCTCCGTGGGAACCGGAGCCGGTGCGGGTTCCGCTACGGCTTCAGGCTTATTCTCTGTCACTAACACAGTATTCTCGTCGTCCATAGTTCTGAAAATGTTTTACGTTCCGTACTCCCCGGGGCTGCCACATTCCGCAGTATTCCCCCGCCGAGCATAGTCCATTCTACAGCATACAGCCCCCCATTGCAAGCAAAGTTGGAGAAAATGACATCCTTTTTTCTTTTTTTTGCCGCAGACCGGCCCCTCAGAGTACTTTTTTACCCCGCGCACGCATTATTGACTTGCTTTTTACCCCGCAAGGTGCTAAGATGCCACGGCTTAACATCAAGGTAATGACGACTGCAATTCTAGCACTGGAAGACGGAACGATTTTTGAAGGCACCTCCTTCGGCAGCACCGGTACCATCACCGGCGAGGCTTGCTTCAACACCTCCATGACCGGATACCAAGAGGTACTGACGGATCCCTCCTACCGCGGCCAGATTGTTGCCATGACTTACCCGCTCATCGGCAATTACGGCGTGTGTGAGGAGGACAACGAGAGTGCCTGCCCGCAGGTGCGCGGCTTTGCCGTGGCAGAACTGGCCCGGCTGCACTCCAACTGGCGCGCCCAAGAGCCGCTGGAGGACTGGCTGACGCGCCACAACATCCCCGGCATTCAGGGCATCGACACCCGCAAGCTCACCAAGCTGCTGCGCACCAAGGGGGCTCAGCGCGCCTGCCTCACCACCGAGCTGAGCGCCGAGGAGGCCGTAGCCCGCGCGCAGGCTGCCCCGCCCATGTCCGGCAGTGATTTCGTGACGGAGGTCTCCACCCCCACCACCTACCACTGGGAGGAGGAGAGCCGCGACTGGAAGCTGCCGAACAAGACGACCGGTGACCTTTCCCTCTATGCCCCGCTGCCTCCGGTCAAGTACCGCATCGTGGCCTATGATTTCGGCATCAAGCGCAACATCCTGCGCTGCCTGCGTCGGGATGGCTTTGACGTAACCGTGGTGCCCGCGCACACGACGGCAGAAGAGGTGCTGGCCATGAAGCCGGACGGCCTCTTCCTCTCCAACGGCCCGGGAGACCCCGCAGCCCTGCCGGGTATCCACGCCCAGCTGCGCAAGATGATCGGCGTGCTGCCCATCTTCGGCATTTGCTTGGGGCACCAACTGCTCGGCCACGCTTTCGGAGGCAAGACCTTTAAACTCAAGTTCGGTCACCGCGGCGGCAACCAGCCCGTCAAGGACCTGCGCACGGGCAAGGTGGCCATCACCTCGCAGAACCACGGTTTCGCGGTGGATCCCGAATCCCTGCCGGCGGACGTAGAGGTAACGCATATCAACCTGAATGACGGCACGGTGGAGGGCCTGCGCCACAAGTCGCTGCCTGTCTTCTGCGTGCAGTACCACCCGGAGGCCGCCCCGGGACCGAAGGACGCCGCCTATTTCTTCGGCGAGTTCATCGACCTCATCGAGGATTTCCGCGCCGGTAAATACGAACAACACTGATTTTCTGACAGCACAACCATGAACACACTAGTTATAGGCTCCCAATGGGGCGATGAAGGCAAGGGCAAGGTGATCGACTTCCTTACCGAAACGGCGGATTTCGTGGTCCGCAGCCAGGGCGGCAGCAATGCGGGGCACACCGTCATCGCCGCAGGTAAGAAATATGTGCTCCACCTTGTTCCCTCCGGCATCCTCTGGCCGGGCAAGGTGAATGTGATCGCCAACGGCGTGGTCATCAACCCCACCATGCTGGTGGAGGAGATCCGCGGCCTTCAGCAGCAGGGTGTTACCATCACGCCGCAGAACCTCCTGATCTCGGATCGTGCGCATGTGGTGCTGCCCATTCACAAGCAGATCGACGCTGCGCAGGAAGAGGCCCTCGGCGAGCATAAGATCGGCACGACCAAACAGGGCATCGGGCCGACCTATGCAGATAAGGCGCGCCGCATCGGCATCCGCATGGCGGACTTCATCGACCCGAAGCATTTGGTAGAGGTGCTCACCGTGCGCATCAAGACGGCCAATGAGGAGCTGGTGCGCCTCGGCTGGCCCGCCGCCGACCCGCAGGAGACGCTGGAGGCCGTGATGGCTGCGGCAGATGTGCTTCGTCCGCACATCACGAATACCATTCCCGTGCTCAATGAGGCGGTGAAGGCCGGCAAGAATATCCTCTTTGAGGGTGCCCAGGGTGCCATGCTCGACATCGATTTCGGCACCTATCCCTTTGTTACCAGCTCGAACACCAGCGCGGGCGGCTGCTGCACCGGCTCCGGCGTGGCCCCCACCCGCATCGACCGCACCATCGGCGTCTGCAAGGCCTACACCACCCGCGTGGGCGAGGGGCCCTTCGCCACCGAGGATGCGGAGATTGCGGACTACCTGCACGGGCTCGGGCGCGAGTTCGGTGCTACCACCGGCCGACCCCGCCGCTGCGGGTGGACGGATGGTGTGGTGCTGCGCTTCTCCGCCATGTTCAACGGCTTTGACGAGATGGCGATGACCAACTTGGACGGTCTCGACCACATGAAGACCATCAAGATTTGCACCGCCTACAAGATGGGTGACCAAATCCTCAGCTACCCGCCCGCCCTCATGAGTGATTGGGCCAAGTGCGAGCCCATTTACGAAGAGCTCCCCGGCTGGCAGCAGGACACCACCGGCTGCACCGCTTGGGAGCAGCTGCCCGAGGCCTGCCGCGCCTACGTCAAGCGCTTCGGCGAGGTCGTCGGCTGCCCCGTCTCCTCCGTCGGCGTCGGCCCGGACCGCGAGCAGACCATCCCCACAGGCCTCGTCTGATTCCCTCTTCTCTCATCGAAATAGCACCCGGGTGTCGCTTCTCACGGAGCGGCACCCTTTTTTGTGGGAAAATGCAGCGCGGTGGATTTTCTGCGAAAATGGGGGGCGGGATTGAGCTTGCGTAGGCGGGGGGGCTGTGGTACAATGGAAAGCATGAACTTCTTGGTCAAGACAATGATGGTACTGGCATGCCTGGCGGGTATGGTCGGTGCCGAGGTACCGAGTCTCGGGTTGAGTGCCCTTTCCCCGGTGGGCGGGGCAGCCGAGTCCGCTCCGCAGATGAGTGTGCAGGCCGCCGCGAGCGTGAGCAGCTACCGCGCCGGTGAGCCTTTCCTGGTGGCCCTGCGCGGGCAGACGTCCGGGACGTGGCATGCGTATTACAAGAACCCCGGTTTGCCGGGCGAGGCACCGGAACCCACGCTGCAGGCCCCTGCCGGGTTCAAGGTGGAAGGACCCTTCTGGGGCGTGCCGGAGCTGCACAAGGCCTTCGACAGCGTGGGCTTTGTCTACACCAAACCCCTGTTTATCTGGCGCGTCACCCCGCAGGCGGACGCCCCCGCTCAGGCGGATTTCACCCTCGGCGTCACGGCGGGACTCTGCAATGAAGAGGGCTGCGGCGAGCCCAAGCCCTACTCCGCCGCCCTGCATCTGGCGCAGGGTGACGGCGCAGCCGATCCCGCCTGGCAGCAGGAGGAGCAGCGCGTGGAGGGTCTGGGCGACACGCCCGTGAGCGTCTCCGTCACGCAGACGCCGGAGGCGGTCATCCTCTCGTTCTCCACCCCGGAGGCGGTGGAGTCGGCCTACTTCATCACGGCAGACAACAGCATCGACCCCGCCGCAGAGCAGAAGCTCACCAAGACCGCCGACGGCTACAGCCTGGAGCTGAAGCGCAACGACGGCAGCAACTACATGGCCAGCATGCAGAACGAGGCCCTCAAGGGCAAGCTCCTGCCGGAGCTGAGCGGCCTGCTCACCTTCGGCGGCAAGCATGCCGTGGTGCAACACCGTTTTGAGGGCGTACCCGAGGTCGCCCCTGCCGAGCCCTCTGCCGCTGACGAGGAGGAGGAAGAAGAGGAAGGTGAAGAAGGCGAGGAAGAGGAAGACGAAGAAGAGCCTGCCGAGGCAGAAACACCCGCTGAGCCGTCCGTCTCCCCCCTGCCCGGCGGTTCGGGTTTCTCCCCCTTTGCCCCCGCCGCTGAGGCCGCTCCGCAGATGGAGGTGCAGGCCCTGGCCAATGTAAGCAGCTATGCCGCAGGCAAGCCTTTCCTGGTGGCCCTGCGCGGGCAGACCTCCGGGACTTGGCATGCCTACTACAAGAACCCCGGCCTGCCGGGCGAGGCACCGGAACCCACGTTGCAAGCCCCCGCCGGATTCAAGGTGGAAGGGCCCTTCTGGGGCGTACCGGAGCTGCACAAGGCCTTCGACAGCGTGGGCTTTGTCTACACCAAACCCCTGTTTATCTGGCGCGTCACCCCGCAGGCGGACGCCCCCGCACAGGCAGATTTCACCCTCGGCGTCACGGCGGGCCTCTGCAATGAGGAAGGCTGCAACGCCCCGACCCCCTACTCTGCCGCCCTGCATCTGGCGCAGGGAGACGGCGCGGCCAACCCCGCCTGGCAGCAGGAGGAGCAGCGCGTGGAGGGGCTGGGCGACACACCCGTGAGCATCTCCGCCACGCAGACGCCGCAGGCGGTCACGCTCTCGTTCTCCACCCCGGAGACCGTGGAGAAGGCCTACTTCATCTCGGCGGATAACAGCATCGACCCCGCTGCGGAGCAGAAGCTCACCAAAACTGCCGCCGGCTACAGTCTGGAGCTGAAGCGCAATGACGGCAGCAACCCCATGGCCTCCATGCAGGATGAGTCGCTGCAGGGCAAACCGCTGGCCAAGCTGAGCGGCCTGCTCACCTTCGGCGACAAGCACGCCGTGGTGGAGCATGACTTCAACGCCCCTGCCCCCGCCGCCGCACCGTCTCAACCCGCCGCGCCCGCTGCCGCCGGGCCGGATCTCAAGGGTTTCCTGATCATCATCGGCGGGCTCTTCCTGGGCGGTCTGCTGCTCAACCTCATGCCCTGCGTCTTCCCGGTGCTCGGTCTCAAGATCATGAGCTTCGTGGAGCTGGGCGGCGGCAGTCGGCGCAAGGTATTCCTGCACTCCATGGCCTTCGTGGCCGGTATCATGGTGTCGTTCTGGATCATCTCCGCGCTGCTCATCATCCTGGTGCCGGAGGAGAGTCGCGGTTGGGCCCTGTGGATGCAGAATCCCTGGGTGGTGTACGGCATTGTGCTGCTGCTGCTCATCCTGGGCCTGAGCATGTACGGCGTGTTCGAGATCGGAGTGGGCATGACGAGTGCCGGCCAGTCTCTGCAAAACAAGAGCGGCTTCACCGGGTCGTTCTTCCAGGGTGCTTTCGTCACCGTGGTCGCCACCCCGTGCAGCGGGCCCTACCTCGGCGCAGCCATGACATCCGCGCTCAGCCTGCCCGGCACCTGGCTCTTGGTCGCGCTCTCATTCATGGGGCTCGGTCTGGCCTTCCCGTATTTCCTCATGGGCATCTTCCCGGGGCTGGTCAAGTACCTGCCGCAGCCGGGTGAGTGGATGGAATCCCTCAAGCAGGGGCTCTCGTTCCTGCTCTTCGGCGCGGCGGTCTGGTTCATTGATGTCTACCTCGCCTTCTGGCCGACGGATACACCGCTGGATATCACGAAGATGCTCATCTCCTTCGTGGTGATCGCCGCCGCCTTCTGGGTGTACGGTCGCTGGTGCCCGATGTACCGCAGCACGAGCTGCCGCATCATCGGCGGGCTCGTGGCGCTGGCACTCCTGGCAGTCGGCGGTCGCTACTCTGCCCCGCTCTTCACCCTGCAGGAGGCGGACGCCGCCCCCGCATCGACCGCCCCCGCCGAGCAGGTTGCCACTGCGCCCGCTGCCTACACGGTGGCTTCGGTGAGCAAGGGGCAGCACCCCGTCTGGAATGCCTGGACCCCGGAGCTCATGCAGGCCGCCCTCAAGGACGGACACCCCGTCTTCGTGGACTTCACGGCCAAGTGGTGCGCCACCTGCCAAGCCAACAAGGCCATCGCCTACACGGATGAAGTCTACGCTCTCTTTGCCGAGCACGGCGTGGTCCTCATGAAGGCGGACAAGACGCGGCCCAACCCCGCCATCGATGCCGAGCTCCGCAGGCTGCACCGCAACCAAGTGCCGGTCAACGTGCTCTACCTGCCCGGCAAGGAGCCGGCCATCACGCCCGTCATGTTCACCGCAGGCGTCCTCACGGACTTCCTCCTCGAGCACCTCAAGCACTGACCCGCTCCCGCGTTCTGCCCCGCCCCGGCTGCCATGCCCCGGGCGGGGTGGACGAGGCAGCTCCCTTCCGTTCCCCCGTGTGTCACAACACGGGGGCAATTTGTCTGTGGACGGCACGGCAGGTGAATCCAATCCGGAGGTGAGATTTTTCTTGAATTCGAGGGGGTGAAGTGATATAATAAGCGTGCGCTTTTGATCCGGGACGGAGGCGCATTGAGTTCTCCCCGGAATATCAGCATTTTCCTTCAGCCCCTCGTATGGACGACAGCATCAAGATTCTCGAAGCAAAACTCTGGGATACGGCAGACTCGCTGCGTGCCGGGTCCAACCTCACCTCGGCGCAGTATTGTATGCCCGTGTTGGGGCTGATCTTTCTGCGCTATGCCTTCAGCCGATTCAAGATGGTGGAGGCAGAAGTGCTGCGGAACCGGGTGAAGCGGCAGGGGCAGGTGCGGCCCGTGGAGGCGGCGGATTTTGCGGCCAAGAGTGCCATCTTCCTGCCGGAGGCGGCGCGTTACGATTATCTGGTCTCCCTCCCCGGCAATATTGCCTCTGCGGGGCTGCGTGATGAAAGCGGCTATCCCATCAACAGCCTGGGCGAGGCGGTGAACCACGCCATGCGCCTGGTGGAGGGGCAGAGCCGCATCCTGACCGGGGTGCTGCCCAAGGGCTACACCATGTTCGATGACGTGCTGCTGGGCGAGCTGCTGCGCAATTTCAACAACAGCGCGTTGGATGACGTGGGCGGCGATGTCATCGGGCGCATTTACGAGTACTTCCTGAACAAGTTTGCGCAGACGGCGGCGCAGGATGACGGGGTGTTCTTTACCCCCAAATCGCTGGTGAAGATGATTGTGAATGTGCTGGAGCCCCGGCCGCAGTCCATCCTCATCGACCCCGCCTGCGGTTCCGGCGGTATGTTTGTGCAGACGGGGGATTTCATCAACCATGCGGGTATGTCCGTCAACAAGACCATGACCTTTTACGGTCAGGAAAAAGTGGACTACAACGCGCAGCTCTGCCTCATGAACATGGCCGTGCACGGGCTGGAGGCCAAGATCGCCTCCGGCAGTGCTGCCAATTCCTTCTATACGGATGCCTTTAACCTGGCGGGCAAGTGCGATTATGTGATGGCCAACCCGCCCTTCAACGTGGACAAGGTGAACGCCGATGAGGCCGCCGCCGCCGGTCGCCTTCCCTTCGGTCTACCGAGCTACAATGCCAAGACCAAGGCGGTGGGCAATGGTAATTACCTGTGGATCTCCTATTTCTACGCCTACCTGAACGAGCGCGGCCGCGCCGGTTTCGTGATGGCGGCTTCCGCTACGGACAGCAACCCGGACCGCCCCATCCGCAAGCAGTTGGTGGAGACGGGGCACGTGGATGTCATGGTCAGTGTGGGTAACAATTTCTTCTACACCAAGAGCCTGCCCTGCACCCTTTGGTTCTTTGACAAGGGCAAGCAGCCCGCCCTGCAGGATGAGGTGCTTTTCATCGATGCCCGCGCCTATTTCACCTACGTCAGCAAGACGCTCAACACCTGGAGCGAGTGGCAGCTGCGCAACCTGAATGCCATCGTGTGGCTCTACCGGGGGGAGTCGCAGAAGTACACTGCCCTGCTGCAGGAGTACCGCGAGGCCCTGCAGGCGGACGCGCTGCGGAGCTCCCTCCGCCTCGCTCCGCACGCTTCCTTCGCGGAGGCCGCCGAGGCCCTCGAGCGGCACCTGGCGGCGCAGAAGGAGCAGGCCAAGGCTGCGGCGGAGACCGCCCCGCGTGCGCAGAAGAAGGCGGTGGAGCAGGAGTGGAAGGCGGCCCTGGAGCACACCGCCGAGGCCTTGGCGACGGCTCGCGAGGCTCTGTGGCTCACGGATAAGTTCGGCGACGGCGTCTACCGGGATGTCCCCGGGCTCTGCAGGCGCGCTTCCCGTGCCGAAATTGCCGAGAAGAATTACTCGCTCACCCCGGGTGCCTACGTCGGGGTCGCCCCGCAGGAGGACGACGGCATTGACTTCGCCACCCGCATGCGCGAAATCCATGACGAGTTGAACCGCTTGCAGCAGGAGTCCGACAGGCTGATGCAGGAGATTAATGCTAACAGGGAGAAGCTGGGGATATGAAGACTCTTACTGATACTCTGGCTAATCTATGTGAGGGGATATATGATTGTCCTCACACTACTGCTGTAGATGAAGGGTCAGGGTACCCCTTAATTCGTACCCCTAACGTTGGCCGAGGCCGATTGATTTTAGAGGGTGTTCACCGAGTATCGGAGGAGGTCTATATTCAGAGGAACAAACGAGCAACCCCCAAGGAAGGTGACTTGATCTTTGCGAGGGAAGCACCGGCAGGCAATGTCGCTCTCATCGAGAAGAATCAGCATGTATGCCTCGGACAAAGAACGGTCCTCATCAGACCAGACCGAACTAAAGTAGACCCTTCTTTTCTGACATACTTTCTGCTGAGTGCGCCGGTTCAATACGATCTCTTGGGCATGGCAAATGGAGCGACCGTTGCACATGTCAACCTTCCGGTGATTAGAGGGCTCAAGGTAACCATTCCGTCTTCTCTGGAAGAACAGAGAAAGGTTGCCCATGTCCTTTCTGCCTACGACACCCTCATCGAAAACAACCGGAAGCAGATCAAGCTGCTGGAAGAGGCGGCGCGGAGGCTGTACAAAGAATGGTTTGTGGACCTGCGTTTCCCCGGGCATGAGCACACCCCCATCGTTAACGGCATCCCCGAGGGGTGGACCATGCTTCAGACAGCGGATGTCATCACCTTCGATCCATCTGTTAAACTTGAGAAGGGCCAAACGCGGGAAAACGTCCCGATGACCGCGTTGTCAACGAGCGGTTGCACACTGGATAAATCTCTGATAACCCGCACAACCTCCTGCAGTGGAAGTCGTTTTCAGAATGGTGACACTCTTTTGGCAAGGATTTCCCCATCACTCGAAAATGGGAAAACGGCATATGTTCAAGGTCTGGAGGGCCCTGCTGTTGGGTCCACTGAATATATTGTCATGAGGGGGAAGAGTATTCCCAGCATTATGGTCTACCTGTACGCTCGGACAGAGAATTTCAGGAAAGTGGCAATCGGAAGCATGAAGGGCAGTGACGGACGCCAAAGAGCGCAAAAAGACATGCTCACTAGTCTTCCGTATATAAAGGCACCGGATACCTTGCTGAAGGATTTTGAGGGGATTGCTCAACCTATGTTTACGTTAATTGAGCAGCTTTGCACTTATAATCAACATCTTACCGAAGCCCGGGATCGGCTGTTACCGAAACTGATGAGCGGGGAAATCGCCATCAAATAAAAAAACGACTACCATGGGAAACGACTACACAGAGAATGCCTTGGTGCAGGAGAGCGCGGGAAACCTTCTGCGCGAGGAGCTGGGCTGGCGGGTGGAGCTGGCCTACAACTGCGAGGAATTGGGAGAATGCGGCACCTATGGGCGGCGGAGCTACAAAGATATTCTGCCGGAGCGGGAGCTACGGGCGGCCCTCCGGCGGCTCAACCCATGGATTACGCCGGAGTTGACGAACATGGTGCTGCGGGAGCTGAAGGACTACAGCATCACCACCCCGCTGCTCGAGATCAATGCCGGGAAGGCTGCTCTTCTGCGGGACGGGATCAAGGTACCCTTCCTGAATCAGGGCGAAAATGAGGAACGGACGGTGCGGCTCATTGACTTCGAGCACCCGGAGAACAACAGCTTTCTGGCCCTCAAGGAGCTGTGGATTCAAGGCGAGGTGTACCTGCGCCGTGCGGACATCGTCTGCTTTGTGAACGGGTTTCCCCTGGTGTTTGTGGAGCTGAAGAAAACAAATGTGGATGTGCGGGATGCCTACACGCACAACTACCGGGACTATTGCGAAACGATACCGCAGCTCTTCCACTTCAACGCCTTCATCGTCCTCTCCAACGGGCTGCAGAGCAAGGTGGGCACCCTGGGGAGCAAGTACGAATTCTTCCACGAATGGAAACGCCTGCGGGAGGAAGATGAGGGCTCCACCGGGCTGGACACCCTGCTGCGCGGCATGTGCCGCAAAGAGAACCTGCTGGACTTGGTGGAGAACTTCATCATCTTTGACGACAGCAGCGGCACCCCGGTCAAGATACTGGCCCGCAACCACCAGTACCTCGGCGTGAATGCGGCGGTGGATGCCTACGCACACCGCCGGGAGCGGCAGGGCAAACTGGGGGTCTTTTGGCATACGCAGGGCAGCGGTAAGAGCTACTCCATGGTGTTCCTGGCCCGCAAGATACTCCGCAAGTTCGAGGGCTCGCCCACCATCGTGGTGCTGACGGACCGGGACGAGCTCAACAAGCAGATCAGCACCACCTTTGCGGGCTGCGAGCTGTTGTCCGGGGTGCCCCCCAAGGTCTTTATGGCCGAGAGCGGGGAAGACCTGTACCAACGCCTCTCCCGGAACCCGTCCTTCATCTTCACGCTGATCCAGAAGTTCAACAGCAAGCATCCCCCCCTCACGCCGGACTACGACATCCTCATCATGTCCGATGAGGCCCACCGCAGCCAGTACGGCATCTTTGCCGAGCAAATGCGCCGCTGGCTGCCGACGGCCTCCTGCATCGGCTTTACCGGCACCCCCCTATTGACGAATGACAGCATCACCGAGCGAACCTTCGGCAACTACATCTCCGTGTATGACTTCAAGCGCGCGGTGGAAGACGGGGCCACGGTGCCGCTGTACTATGAGAACCGAGGCGACAAGATACAGGGGCTGACGAACCCGGAGCTGACGGATGAAATCATCGAGGCGATCGAGTCTGCGGAGCTGGATGACGCGCAGCGTGAGCGGGTGGAACACGACTTCAGCCGGGAGCTACACCTGCTGCGCGCCGAGCCGCGCCAGCGCATGATTGCCCGCGACTTTGTGCAGCATTACAGCGACCTGTGGACCACGGGCAAGGCTATGTTCGTGTGTTTGGACAAGGTGAGCTGCGTGCGCATGTACAACTATGTGCGGGAGTACTGGGACGAGCGCATCGCCGCCCTGGAGCGGGAGGTGCAACAGTGCCGGGACCAACAGGAGGCCCTGGAGCTGCAGCGCAAGCTGGATTGGATGCGCAAGACGGAGATGGCCGTGGTCGTGAGCCAAGAGCAGAACGAGCAGAGCACCTTCGCCCAATGGGGGCTGGACATCACCCCGCACCGCAGGAAGATGCAGGAGCGGGAGCCGGACCGCGAGTTCAAGGACCCGGACTCCCCCTTCCGCATTGTGTTTGTGTGCGCCATGTGGATGACCGGCTTTGACGTGAAGACCCTCTCCTGCCTGTACCTGGACAAGCCGATGAAGGCGCACACCCTGATGCAGGCGATTGCACGCGCCAACCGCGTGGCGGAGGGCAAGAGCAACGGGCTCATCACGGACTACATCGGCATCATCCGCGCCCTGCGCAAGGCCTTGGCGGACTACACCGTGCAGCGCGGCGGCAACGGCGGGGCGGACCCGACCATCGACCGGGAGGAGCTGACGGCGCGGCTGCGGCAGCTGCTGACGGAGTGTGTGGGATTTCTGAAGGAAACCGGCGTGGATCTGCCCGAGCTGATAGCGGCGGAGGGCTTTGACAAGATGCACCGGATGGCTGATGCGGCGGAGTCGGTGCTGGCCCGGAAGGAGGGGAAGGCGACACTGAGTACCTATGTGGCGGAGATCCGCCGCTTGTTCCGCTACACGCGCCCCGGTGAGCTGACGCACGAGGAGGTGGACCGGGTGCATGCCGTCTCCGCTATTCGCGACCAAATGAAACCCAAGCAGCCGGACCGGGATACCACGAACCTGCAGGTGCGCATTCACGAGATTGTGAGCAGCAGCCTGGTGATGGAGGAGCGCACGGGGGATGGGACGAAACTGGACATCAGCAAGATTAACTTCGAGCGGCTGGTGCGTGAGTTTGCCGCCTCGGCGCGCCCGTTTACCATCATGCGGGATATTCAGGCCCTGCTGGAGGACAGGCTGCGGCGCATGCTGCGGGTTAACAGCGAGGGCGTGCGCATGGGCTACTACGAGCATTACCTTGAGCTCATCAAGCAGTACAACGAGTCCCAAGACCGGGCGGCCATCGAGAAGATTTTTGCCGAGCTGCTCCAGTTGAGCGAGCAACTCAGCACGGAGGAGAAACGCTATGTGCGCATGGGCTTTGACAATGATGAACAACTGGCCCTGTATGACCTGCTTTTCGAAGCCAACCTGAGCCGGGAGGAGTCTCTCAAGCTGCGGACGGCGGCTGTCACTCTCTTTGAGGTCATCCACAAAACCCTCGATGAAATGCACCTCTTCCACGAAAAAGAGAGTACCCAAGCCCAAGTGAGAAACACCATCAAAAACACCCTCTGGGAGGCCCTGCCGGATTGCTACCCGAATGAGGTCATCAGCAGCTATGCAGACCGCGTCTACGAGTATGTGTTGACGCATTACAGCCACGCCGAATCGCCCTACGGCCCGGCGAAAGATGCGTATGCCATGGCCGCCGAGCGCGATTAACCCCAACCATCACCCCCAAGCCTCCTGCCCCCCCGCGACAGGAGGCTTCTCCCGAACTCGATGCTCCGTGTCCGGCCGTGAACACCTCGGACTGATAAGGGCCGTATCCGGAGAGGCAGAGGCGGCGTTCGGGGCAAAAAAATCACTTTTTTGCGTCCTCGGGGGCATTTTCTGCTTCACAAAGGGCGGGGTTTCCGTTACAATGGGGGCAGGATATGGCCAGCATTACTCAAAAAACTCTCGCGAAATGTGTCACGATTAAAGGGAATGCTCTGCACACGGGGCAGACGACGACCCTTACCATCAAACCGGCGGACCCGAACACGGGGCTGATGTTCCGCCGCATCGACCTGCCGGACAAGCCGTTTTTGGCGGCGTCTGCGGCCCATGTGCAGGCCGTGGAGCGCGCCACGACACTGGCGGACGGCTCCGTGGTGGTGCATACGGTGGAGCACCTGCTCTCTGCCCTGACGGGCATGGGTGTTGATAACGCCATCATCGAGATGGACAGCAGCGAGCCGCCCATCGGCGACGGCTCCGCGAAGCCCTATGTGGAACTCATCAAGAGCGCGGGCTTGGAGGACCAGAAGGTGCCCTGCCCCGTTTGGCAGATCCGCGAGCCCGTGCAGGTGGAGGCCAAGAACGGCTCGACCATCGTCATCATGCCCGCCAAGGAATTCCGCGTATCCGTCACCGCCGTGGGCCCGCAGGGGCGCGTGACGCAGTACTTCGACTCCGTCATCACGCCGGAGACCTATGAGAAAGAGCTGGGAGATGCCCGCACCTTCTGCTTCTACGAGGACATCAAACCCCTGCTGGACAAGGGGCTCATCCAAGGCGGCACGCTGGACAATGCCATTGTCATTAAGGGCGACAAATTCATCTGCTCAGGCGGCCTGCGCCACGGCAACGAATGCGCCCGCCACAAGGCCATGGACCTGATCGGCGACCTGATTCTGAACGGGCGCCGCATTCTGGGCCATGTCATCGCCATCATGCCCGGTCACGGCATCAACACCCAAATGGCGGCCAAGCTGCAGAAGACCTACGAGAGCATGGAAGCCATGCGCCCGAAGCCCTTTGCCCTGCCCGACGGTGATGCCGTGATGAACACCTCGGAAGTGCTGGCTCTGCTGCCGCACCGCTACCCCTTCCTGCTGGTGGACCGCATTCTGGGCTTTGAGGGCGACCGCAAGTGCGTGGGCCAGAAGAACCTCACCATGAACGAGCTCTTCTTCCAGGGGCACTTCCCGGGTCACCCCGTGATGCCCGGTGTGCTGCAGGTGGAGGCCATGGCCCAGGTGGCCAGCATCCTCATGCTCCGCATTCCGGAGAACCAGGGCAAGATCGGCTACTTCATGAGCTGCGACAAGGTGAAGTGGCGCCGCCCCGTTGAGCCGGGGGACGTGCTCATCATCGAGACGGAGCTCACCAAGATGCGCGGAGCCATCGGCGTTGCGACCGGGCGCTGCACGGTGAACGGCGAAATTACCTGCGAAGCTGAGCTTAAATTCATGGTGCAGGACCGCTGATGTCGTAAAAAGGCCCAAAAAATCCGGATATGTGCTTGACATATCCGGAAAAAGGGGTATCATAGTGCACCCGCGGCCGCGGAAGCGGACCCGATACAACTTCACACCAATAGATACAGCATTATATGAGCAAGAGAACATATCAGCCTTCCAAGCGCTGCCGCAAGCGCCAGTTCGGTTTCCGCGCCCGCATGGCTTCCAAGAACGGACGCGCCATCCTCGCACGTCGCCGCGCTAAGGGCCGCAAGCGTCTTCTGCCCAAGGGGGCCGAGGTGCAGTACAAGCGCCACATCATCCAGCACGGTAAGTAAAGCCGCGGGCAGCCCCTACCCCGGGGCTGTCGGTGGAGCGTATACGCCCTGTTTAAGATGCAGCTCACCAGGCGCCAGACCATGAAGCGGGCTTCCGAGTTCGCGCTGGTCCGCGCCCGGGGTTGCTCACAAGCAGGGCGCTTTCTTGTGCTCAACGTGCTGCCGAACCCTGAGGGGGCGGAGACGCCATCGCGCTTCGGCATCATCACCACGAAACGCTGTGGTTGTGCGGTAGTGCGCAACCGCTTACGCCGTCGGGTACGCGAACTGCTGCGGGCCCACGGAGATCCCCTGCAACGGGGCTTCTATGTTGTGGTGGTGTTGCGCCGGCGAGCAGCAGATGTGGATTACGCAGCCCTGGAGCGTGATCTGCTGCGCCTGCTGCAACGCCGGTCCCCCAACCCCACCCCCGCGCCATGCTGAAGCAACTCCTCATTCTGCCGGTGCGTTTCTACCAACGCTTTATCAGCAAACCGCTGCATGTGCTCTGCGGCCCGCACTCGCACTGCCGTTTTTCGCCCAGTTGCTCCCAATACTTCATCGAGGCCGTGCAGGTACACGGAGCCCTGAAGGGAGCAGCCTTGGGCATTTGGCGCATTCTGCGCTGTAACCCTTTCGGGGGCTGTGGGTATGACCCCGTGCCCCCGCGCCGATCAGATACCTCAACTAAGTAACAGATACTATGGATAAACCGACTCTCATCGTCGTACCGACCTGCCTGGCCCTGTTGGCTGCCTACTGGTGGACCAACCGGGACACGGAGGAGCCCAAGCCCCAGCCGGCTCCGCAGGTGCAGACTGCCCAACCGGCCCCCGCCCCCGCCGCCGCGCAAACGGCCACAGAGCAGCCTGCGCCCGCTGCCACGGAACAGCCTGCCGCCGAGCAAGCTGCCGCCGAGCAGCCAGCTGCTACCCCTCCCGCCGAGGCGCAGGCCCCCGCCGAGCAGCCCGCGGCCCCTGCCCCGCCCGCTCAACCGACACCCGAGACCTACACGCTGACGGGCTGCGATAACAGTGGCAAGCCGGTAGTCAAGTACCACTTCAGCACCGCAGGCGGTGCCTTGACCTCTGCAGAGATGCTCGACACCCCCATCAACAGCACCAAGCCGGAGCTGCAGGGCAATGTCTTCATCAACGGCGTGGCAGGCCACGGCATCGGTACCCTCATGTTCAACCTGCAGCAGGGCAGCGAGCCGCTCTTTGACCCGACGGTCTATACCCTGGTGAAAGACCCGAACTTTACCAACGCCAAGCAGGTGGCCATGGTGGGAATCATCAACGGCTATAAGGTAACCAAGGTCTTTAAGCTGAAGGAGATCAAGGAGCGTGACGGCGAGCGAATCGAGGGCTCGCAGTACACGCTGGACCTCCGCATCTGGGTGGAGAACACCTCCGGCAACCGCATCGCCTTCCAAAACTGCGCCGTCTATGCCGGCGGCACCACCCGCATCTCTTCCGCCGAGTGGAGCAGCCTCACCAACTTCGTGACCATGGAGGACAACGACTTCTCCAAGCACACGGACAGCGACTTCTCCCACTTCTTCGGCGAGAATGACCGCAACATCGTCAAGATGTGCCAGGACCCGCTGCAGTGGGCCGGTGTGATGAACCAGTACTACGCCTCCATCGTGATGCCGAGCAACGGCACCACCGCCCCCGGCTACTACGCCGCCCCCACGCGCTACCTGCAACACGGCGAGCGCGAGAACGGTTTTGAGCTCGGTGTCTGCATCCCGAACTTTGAGCTTGCCCCCAAGGGCCCCGTGGCCGGCAGTGAGAAGGTGCTGGACTTCACCATCTTCACCGGCCCCAAGTATAACCTGATGCTGCATGACCTGGACAACGAGATCCGGGGCCTGAGCAACATCATGGACTTCGGCATCTTGGCCTTCCTGAGTTACCCGATGGACTGGATGATCAACCTCTTCCACGGCCTCTTCGGCAACTGGGGCTGGGCCATCGTGGCCATGACCTTCGTCATCCGCCTGCTCATCTGGCCGCTCTACCGCAAGAGCTACATGAGCATGAAGCGCATGAGCCTGCTGCAGCCCAAGATGAAGGAGCTGCAGGAGAAGTACGGCGATGACCGCCAGCGCGTGAGCGCAGAGATGATGAAGCTGTACCGGGAATACGGCATCTCCCCCGTGGGCGGCTGCCTGCCGATGCTGGCGCAGATGCCCATCTTCTTCGCCTTCTTCTGGGTGCTGCAGGCGGCGGCAGAGTTCCGCAACGCGCCGTGGATGGGCTGGGTGACCGATTTGTCCCAGATGGACACCGTGGCCACCATCCCCCTCGGTTCTTGGGAGATACCGGTCAACCCGCTGCCCTTCGTCATGGTGTTGTCCATGGTGGTGCAGATGCGCATGAACCCCACCACCCTGCAGGATAACACGCAGAAGTGGATCATGCGGCTCATGCCGATCTTCTTCTTTGCCTTCTGTTACCTCTACCCCAGCGCGCTGGCTTTGTACTGGACCACGACAAACGTGATCTCCATCTTCCAGACCTGGCTCATCCGCCGCATGCCTGCCCCCACCCTCGAGAAGGTGAAGCAGGAGGGCAAGAAGCGCAAGAAGGGCTTTATGGAGCGCATGCTGGAGGCCCAGAAGGCCGCCTTGGAAGCGCAGCAGGAGAAGGAGCGCATGCGCAACGTGACGCGCCGCTGATACTCCGTTACATTTGTTGACAACGGTCTGCCCGGTTTGCCGCATGGTGACCGGGCAGCACTGTTTTATGCCGGAAGGCTCCCGATGGGGGTGCTATACGGGAAAAATCCGGTACCCGCGACCTGTTCCGCGCCCACTTTTTTGCCCGGGCGGCTTTTTTTTATTCGCAAACGGCGAGAACTGTGGTATAGTATTCTCGGAGAGGGTATGCCCTCCGCGAGCCCATCGGGCCACACCAAGAAGCATCGAGACATGAAAACGAACGCCATCATCACACTTGCAGCCATTGCAGTGATACCGGTCGTGCCGGTTTCCTGCACCCACAGCACCGACGTCACTCCCGGGATTACCGCCCCGGCGGCAGCTCCTTACATGCAGTTGAAGCTCAGCGCCTCCACCAAGGACGTACCGGTAAAGCCGCGTCTTATCTCTTGGATTGAAAAAGGCGTGGCCGACGCTAACGCCAAGCCGGGTGCAGACAACACGAGCCGCAGCCCGCGCCCCTTCGTGGCCCGCATCTTCTCCGGTACGGATACCTATTACTGGGAGGGTACGGCCCTGCGCAAAGTCGGTTGGCCCGCCTATTTTGAGAACACCGGCATTGAGGAGCTAGCCGCTGCCAAGTACCCCAAGCTGCACGACTATATGCACCATGGGCTGAAGGAGGGTGTCTCCGCAGATACCATTGCCAAGCAGGCAGCCGCGCTCATCAAGGACCTGCAGCGCAAGCACTGATTTTACCGCAACATTACCTCACAGGCCGCGTTTCCGCACATCCGGCGGGGCGCGGCTTTGTTTTGCCCGCGTGCTAGAGCTGCGGCGCGGGGAGGTTCAGGCCCTGCTGCACCGGCTCACCGCGCAGGTAGGCGAACAAAAGCGCACAGACTTTCTCCGTAAGGTGGGCATAGAGGCGGAATTCTGTACCGTGTAGCAGGTACTTTTCCTTGTAATACAGGCAGCTCCGGGGCCCCGGTAGTATGTCGGCCGATGCTTTGAGGATAGGGTGAGGGACACTGAAGCTATCACGGCAGAAATCAGCATCGCACAAGAGGCGAACACGCCCGAGGGGGCAGGCCTGCAAGAGCGGCCGGAGCATGTCGGAAACGGAGGCCTTGGTCATTGGTTTCGGCGGCTCGGCAGGCGTGGGCTCCGCCTGTTCGGCCGCAGTCGGAGCGGGGTGGAGAAGCTCCCGCAGGCGGGGCAGAAGCTCCTCGGGCAACTCGCGCAGCATGAGGTATTCATTCCGGTGAACCAACAGTATGACATTCGTCTCATAAATGCGCTCGGAACGGGCCTTGGGGGTGTTTCTCTTCAGCAGAGCCGCCGGAAGCCGGAGATGCAGCGCACAGTACGCGGGGTTGCAGAAATTACTGAGGGCAGGTGTGTTTTCCCGAAGAGCGGGGTTCTCTGTCAGCTCCCGGCAAAGCGCGCGATGTTTCTCCGGTGCAGCGGCGGTGAGCGCATCGGCCCACCGGTTCACAGCATCAGCAACCTCCATGGGGATATCGAGAAGGACGGCGAGATCCGTTTCAGGCAGCTTGCACGTTGCATTGTACAACTGAGCCAGTTTGGGGGCGCCGGAAATAGTCCGGACGTCCCGCAGAATGGGGTTCTTGCTCCCGAATTTCTTTCGACAAAACGCAGTTTGGCACAGGTTACTGCGCACGGTCTGCGACAGGAGGCCATCACTCCGCAGGGCACTCAGCCGCCGACGAACCGCGTTACGGATAGCCTTGGGCGTAGGAGTCGGGGTCGCGTTCTCGGCGGTAGGTGTGGGGGACTTTTTAGCGGTGGAAGGCGACTCGATCGGAGGGTGCTTCATCTCGGTATTCGGGCGGCAGCAGCGGTACAGGTTCAGGGCTTGGGCAAAGGGATTGCTCTTATTTCCCACGCCTCCTGCGGGGGCCTTGCTGCACAGAAGCTCGGCCAGACCGCGCAGTCCCTCATCGCCGAGGAAGAGGTCCCTGACCTGTACACGGATTCCGGCAGCGACAAGGCCTTCATGTTTCTTGCAGAAATCGTGAACGGTTTTCGCGGCCTTCCGAACCTCGGCAACGGCATAATCGCTCAGGTTCGGTCCGATGAACGCGAGGGTGATGCTCATTCCGGCAGCCGGTGCAACGGCCAGGCAGCACACAACAGCCCGCAGAAACTTTTTGAGCATGGCCTTGTGAATGCTCGGATATTGATTAGCCGAAGCCTCGGCCACCACCATTTCACGGACGACTCCGTCCGCATGAACGCGCAGTCCGAGGGCATCCAGCTCGCTGCTGTGCACGAACTGCTCGAAACTCTCGGCATCGAGAGAGTAAGCCGCATCGGCGTCGGCATAAAAGCGCGCAACGAGCGAGTCCGCCTGCGGAATCTCACCCGTGAAACGCCAATTCTGCTGCACGATGGTGCACCCCCGGCACCACCCGACCCACAAGGCAGCAGCAGACTCCCACAGATCGATATTCACGAGAACGCAGTTTATTCTGCCGCCGGTACAACATCGATCACCAAGGTAAGCGTCCGAAGCGGCGGCACTCCCTCTTCATTCGGACGCAAATACCCCAGGCGCACGGATATTTTACCCGGACGAAGTCCGTGCAGCCTCACGCGCGTATATCCCGGTGCCCCACAGAGCAATTCATCGGTCGGGACGTAATCCACGGTGAGAGACACCGGCGCATCCTCCGGCAAAGGATCGATCACATACCAACCATACCCGGTGCTGGGATTGCAGCACACGCACACCTCCTCCGTGCTCCCGACAACAACGCGCGGGCTCACCTCGGGAGTCTCCATCGGCAGCGGAATATGAGGCAGAGCTGCCGAGACCGACATCAGCGGAGCAACAAGCAGGGCTGCCGCGATCAAAAAGGCTCTCTTCATGCGCGAAGAGTAACACACCCCACCTCTTTTGACAAGCCCATTCCAAGTCCTCCCACCCTACCAAATGCACAAATTTGTGTCATATTCCCCTCGCCTGCACCCGGCAAGCCGATCGCCCATCTACCGCGAAGCTCTCATTTTACTTGCTTTTTCGGCTTCTGTTTGCTACTATATCCCCTGAACGGTCGCAGACACAGAGAAACAGGCCGATTTTTGATTATCATGGATGAGGACCTCTCACAGCCCCTTCTCTCGATTGTCTCTCCTATTTATAAAGGGGAGAAAATGCTTGATGCCTTGGTTCAACGCATCACTGACTCGATTGTTCCCCTAACGGATCAATACGAAATTATTTTGGTCAATGATGCCTCTCCCGATCATTCTTGGGAGAAGATATGCGCGCTGTGTGCCAAGGACACACATGTGAAGGGCATCGAGCTCTCCCGGAATTTCGGGCAACATTACGCCATCTCGGCCGGACTTGCCCATGCCTCCGGCGAATGGGTTGTCGTCATGGATTGCGATCTGCAAGACAGGCCGGAAGAAATTCCGAATCTCTACGCCAAAGCGCAGGAGGGGTGGGACATCGTGTTCGCACGCAGGGTTAATCGCCGGGATACATGGTTCAAGCGTTTTCAATCTCACGCCTTTCACAGCGTCTACAACTGGTTGAGTGGCATGCAGACGGATGAGACAATCGCGAACTTCGGTATTTTCAATAGGAATGTCATCTGCGCCTTCAACAGTATGCCGGAGAAGGCTCGTTCCTTCGGCAGCCTCATCAACTACTTGGGCTTCCGCACCTCCACACTGGATGTGCAGCACGATGCCCGCGGTGAGGGGAGTTCAGGGTATACCTTTGCTAAGTTAATCAAACTCAGCACGGATGTTATCATCTCCAACAGCAACAAACCTTTGCGCATGGCCATTTCCATGGGTTTCCTCATGTCCTCGCTGGCACTCTTGCTTGCTGTTTACAACGTAGTGGCAAAACTCGTAGGGATTATTCGTGTCATCGGTTACACAACTACAGTCTTTTCTATCTGGTTTGTCGGGGGTCTCCTTCTCTTTGTGATGGGCATCCTCGGACTCTACATCGGCAAGATCTTTGACCAAGTCAAGGACCGCCCGCTCTTTATCATCCGATCCAAACTGAACTTCTGCCCCAATCATGGAACTCCACGGATACGGTGTAACCCTCCGACAACTCACCGAGGATAAACTCGAACTCGTTCGCCGCTGGCGGAATAAGGAATAGCGGCCCAGAACCGCAGTATTCATCGCATCGCCATCCATGTATAAAGCACTGCCCAGAGGTATTATCTTTTTCATGATGCTCGCATTTGCTGTATATGCATTGACGGGTGTCTTCAGTAAAATGGCCTCCGGGTATCCGAGCTTCTCCTCTCCCTACTTAGTCTACCTAGGTGGATGTATTGCAGTATTAGGTATCTACGCCATCATGTGGCAAATCATTCTCAAAAATATTCCTCTATCCACCGCCTTCCTATGGAAGAACATTTCTCTTGTATTTTGTTTACTATATTCGCGCTTCCTCTTCGGAGAAGCAATAACTTTCAATAACATCATCGGCATAGGCGTCATTATGGCGGGGCTCTGCCTCATTTCACGAGAGGAATGAACCATTATCACCTACTCATCGTAGCCGGTGTATTTGCTGCTTCCTGTAGCCAAATTCTCCTGAAAATCAGTGCTGTTCGACCGCACAGGTCCAGACTTACTTTCATTCTGAACGGCTATGTCATCCTTGCCTACTCCATCCTACTCGGCTCACTCCTAATCAACACCTATGCCTTCTCAAAGGGTGTTATGTTAAAGGATCTTCCGACCCTGGAATCCCTATCTTCGATATTTGTTCCTGCACTTTCCGCCATTGTTCTCAGAGAACGAATAACGGCAAGAAAGATTTTTGCCGCTATCCTTATCTCATCAGGAATTTATATCTTCTATATGTAAATTTCATTAACGATATATTCCCAATAACTGACCATACACGCTCTTAAATCACATCTACTCTCAAGTGAGCCAAGCGCATTCGAGAGCACATTGATCTTGACTACAGCATTGGGAATGCTGTATACTGCCGCGGAACAGGACTGATGAAAAAAATGGTAGTCAATCTCATACCTTTCAACACCACCTCATTTGAGCAGAGGATGGCAACACGAGAGTGGCGTAACACTCCGGATGTAGCTTGTTGGTTCAAAATTCCGTTCATTGATGAGGAAACGCACAGACGGTGGATACTCTCCATGGAGGAATCACACGCTCGGAGTTGTGCCTTTTTCATACGAGCGGACGGAACGGACATCGGAGTGACCTATTTCCATTCTATCAACTATCAGGAAGGAACAGCAGATTGGGGAATCTATCTGCGCAGCGATTCCGCTCGAGGAAAAGGATTGGGGAGTCAGGCCATGCAGCAGGCAATCGACTACGCCATAAACACTCTACATTTGTGCTGTC
Source organism: Akkermansia sp. (assembly GCA_022787425.1). Classification (GTDB taxonomy): domain Bacteria; phylum Verrucomicrobiota; class Verrucomicrobiia; order Verrucomicrobiales; family Akkermansiaceae; genus Akkermansia. The sequence goes on along the minus strand of JALFWB010000025.1, from coordinate 596 downwards.
TCATGTTGGATGTACATCGAGAAAACACGCGGGCAATCAGGCTTTATGAACGCATGGGGTTCCGGCGGCTGCATGATGAGGAGAATGGTTTTCTGCGCTATATCAAGGAATTACCAGTGAATTAAATTGCAACGAGGCAAGGGATAAAGCTTGTCAACTCGGGGCGTATGTGCTAGTATTCATCCAACGCCGGGGGCGCAAACTCACATGAAGAAAATTCCTTTCAACAAACCGTACATCATCGGCAAAGAGCTCTGGAACATTGCGCAGGCAGTGCAATTCGGGCAGCTGGCGGGGGATGGTTATTTTACCAAACAATGCAACAAGTGGATTGAAGAGCACTTCGGTGCTAAGAAAGCACTGCTGGTGCATTCCGGCACAGCGGCGCTGGAAATGGCGGCCATTCTCTGCGATTTGAAGCCCGGAGATGAGTTCATATGCCCCAGTTATACCTTTGGGGACTTCCAATAAGTCGTCCTTTATAATTAAGTCTCGACAAAAATTGCCATTATGATATAATTACTCCATGCCAAGCATGAATAATTCCCCGTCGCTGAATATCCCCGGATTTGCAGAGCTCACCCCGGGCTATGTAG
>JALFWB010000023.1 GCA_022787425.1 Akkermansia sp. | reverse complement strand
TGCTCCCATGCGGCGGCCTCTTTGCCCCTCCTGTATTGCTTTTTCCGGTTCGTTCGTCTTGGCTTCCTTCCACATCCGCTTCCACACCTGAACCGTTGATTCTGCGATGTGGTAGGTGGTGGAGGCGACTTTGACTGACATGCCACCCATCAGAGAGGTGACGACTGCAAGGCGGAGTGCTTTCTTCTCTGCCTTCTTCATGTGTTTGAGGTCTATCTGCCCTTCCATGGGGATATTATACCGCAATAATCTTAATATGCCAAGGTAATAAGAAGAAAGCGTGATTTTAGGGCTTCCGAGGGCCTTGATAGGTCAAAATTGAATAAGCGAAACATGTTTCGGCACTCATGTATCCTGACGACCGTGATTCCCGGAAGAGATTTCCATTCTAAGGAGTGTCCGAAAAAAGGGCACGCCATACCATCTCGGAGCGGAGGTGGGAAAACCAGCCTTCCTCTTCATGATTTTTCGAGGAGGAAGAGGTATTCCTTCACCTTGGAGGAGCGGGAGCGAAGGTTGCGGCAGGCGCGGAAGGTTTGGTAACTATGCTCGAGAGTCTGCACGCGGCCGAGGGAGGAAAGGAGGCTCTGCATCTCGGCGGGGGGGATGAAGCCCTCCGAGTTGTAGGAAAGGAGGACGAAGGGAGCCGGACAGGCACGGATGACAGAGACAAGGTGCTCACGAACGGCGGCGGGTTTGTTGTAGGCCGAGCGGTTCCAGTCCTCCGGGATGCCGGAGACATCGGAAACCGAGGTCGGGCGGCGGTTGCGGAGGATGAGGTTGAGCATGAAGTAGTTAGAACCGTAGGGGTGTTGGTTATAAGGTGGGTCCAGGTAGACGAGATCCGACTCCGGCAGGCTGAGGGCGGCCTCCAGGCTCTCCTTTGCGGTGACACGGACCTCGCACTCGAAGGCTGAGAATACGGGGAGGCTCAGCTCGATGTTACCCATAATACGCGACAGCGCATGGCGCCCCTGCCCGCCGAACTGGCCGATACCCGCGCTGTTTTTGTAGAACCCCTTGAAGACCCCGCCCGTGTTATTATGCACGGACGCCTCGTAGAGCAGCGGAGCCAGAAAAAAAGGCTGCTGCGCCTCCGGCAGCTCGCCGATGAGACGGCGCGCGGTATCAATATATACAGCATTGCGATGCGTGAAGAACGCCCGCTCCCCCGAACGGATGCAATTATCATCCGCAGGAGCATACATCTCCGTGATGAAACCGGGAGTGGTCCGCCGCTCGATGTCCGCCCGCAGGGAGTGCAGCAGCTCCGCCAGCAGCGGCAGGTTCACGGCGGAACGGTTGGCCAGATAGCAGGTGTTGATACAGCGTGCATAATCCTCCAAATCATTGCTGATGAGCAGTGAGGCATGCTGCTTGAGGAAGCGGGAAACAATACCCGAGCCGGAGAACAGATCCGCCGCAACCAGCTTCTGCTTGCCCAAGCGTGCCTTAACCCGCTGCACCGCGCTGCCGATGAAATCCAGCAGGGCACGTTTATTGCCGATGTACGTGATAATCTGCTCCCGCAGAAAAGCCGGGTCCTCCTGCACGGTGTCGGCCCCGCATGCTGACTGTTGCCCCGCTTCGCTCATGGTGGGGATATTTTACACCACGGGCACAGGCGAGTCAAGCACAAAACGTCGGCGGGCGCGCTTTGTGCTTGCAGAGCGGGCCGCAGTGTGGTAAAAGAGAGGCATGATTAAGCAGTTGGCCGTGGAGGGCGTGACGGTGTTTGCGGAGCGCTCGGTGTTTCAGTTTGCCCCGGGGGTGAATGTGATTGTGGGCGGGAATGACTCCGGCAAGAGCCACCTGATGAAACTCTGCTACGCCATGGCCAAATGGGCGGTGCGGAGCCCCAAGGGCGAGCTGCCGGAGGCTTGGGCCGAGGAACAACGCCTGCGCCGAATCCTGCTGCGGGTATTCGGCACGCGTGATCTGAGCAGCCTAGCGAGCCGCGGCGGCGACGGCGCAGCGCGTGTGCGGGCCTCGCTGGCGGGGGAAAAAGCCCCTTGGGGCACCTGCGAGACGGGCTGGAGCTTCTCCCCCGCCCGGGAAGCCGAGGGGCTGCACCTGGATGTGCTGCCGCAGCGTTATCTGACGGAGAACGCCGTCTACCTGCCCCCGCGCGATGTGCTGGCCATCTACCCCTGCTACGTGCAGGCCGGCAAGCGCTACCCGGAGCTGCTGGATGCGGCGGCTTGGGAGCTCTGCTGCGCGCTGGATGCCGAGGGTGAGCCCCCTGCGGAGGGCCCCCTGCGCCACGCCCTGCAATGCGCGGAGCAGTTGCTGGGCGGCCGCCTGTGCCGCAACAACGGCCGCTTTTACCTGGAGCGCGAGGGCCGCGGCATGCTGGAGCTGAACCTGGCGGCGGAGGGCTACAAACGCACCGGCACGCTGGGCCTGCTGCTGCAAAACAGCACCGTGCGGCGCGGCACCGTGCTCTTTGCCGATGAGCCGGAAACCAACCTGAACGCCCGCCACCTGCCGCTGTTGGTGCGCCTGCTGCTGAGTTCGGCGCGCGGCGGGGTGCAGGTGTTCCTTACCACGCACAGCCTCTTCCTGCTGCGCGAGCTCGTTATTCAGCTGGCGGAGAAGAACAACGCCCGCCTCTCTCGCCGCTTCATCGGTCTGGAGCCCCCGGAATCAACGGGCGGTTCCTCCGTCTCGCAGGGGGAAACCCTCTCTGCCATCGGCCCCATCGCCAGCCTGCAGGCCGAGATGGAGCAGGCGGACCGTTACCTGAGCCTGAACCCCGGAGAGCCCCCCGCCTATGAGTGATCCCTACCGTGGAGAGAGCTTTGTGGAGGGCCTGCACCGCTTCACCTTCCGGCCCGGCTTCCTCATCTGCCGCGCGGAGTGCTCCGGGTTCTATGCCCACCAAGCGCAGAATTTTTGCAGCAGCTGCAAGGAAATGGACTTCATTGCCTACCACCCCGGCAAGCGCGAGCTCTGGCTCATCGAGGTGAAGGACTACCGCTTCAACGCCCGCCCCAAGGTGCGTGACCTGGTGGAGAAGCTCTGCCGCAAGGTGCGCGACTGCCTCTTTTTGCTGCGCACGGCGGCCCTCTGCGCGCCGGAGGAGGAGCCCGCAGAGGGCATCTCCCTGCGCGAGATGGCGCGCCTGAGCATGCAGGCCAAGCACATCCGCCTGGCTTTCACCATCGAGCTGGGGCGCACGGGGCTCTTCCCGCCCAAGAGTCTGCTGGCCACCATCCGCGACCTGCTCTACCGCGAGCTCAGCTTTATTGATCCGCACATGGTCTGCCTGCCCATTACGGAATCCTCCGGCGCGGGGCCTTGGCAGATCAGCCCTGCGGGGGAGGAGCACTCCGCGCGTGTGGCCAAGCGCATCCGCGAGGCAGCCCTGCAGCGCGAGCAGCAGCAGCAACAGACCCGCCGTGAGCAGCGTACCCGAGCCCGACGCCGCCGCAAGGCCGAGGAGCCACTCTGGAAGCAGCGCGCCCGTGAACGCGAGGAGGGCAAAACCGGTACCCATGCGGACCGGCGGCGGACGTGATTTTCCTGCACAGGCAGCCGCGAAAAGGGCTTGCCAAACGGCCCCCCTTGCGCTATAATGCAGGCGTCATGTTGAATTTATACGATACACAGTCGGGGGCGATGAAGCCCGTTCAGGCAGAAGACGGCAAGCAATTGCGCTTCTACTGTTGCGGCCCGACGGTGTACGCCGCCGCGCACATCGGCAATTTCCGCACTTTCGTGGTGCAGGATGTCTTCCGCCGCGTGGTGGAGCTGGGCGGGCTGCGCACCAAGCATGTGCGTAACATTACGGATGTGGATGACAAGACCATCCGCAACTCTTGCGCGCAGGGGGTCCCCTTGCAGGAGTATACCGCAGTGTGGACGGATAAGTTCCACGCGGATTGCAAGGCCCTCAACTGCCTGCCGCCCCATGTGGAGCCGGGGGCCGTGGCTCACATCCCGGAGCAGATCGAGCTGGTGCAGATGCTCATGGACAAGGGGCACGCGTACCAAAGCGATGACGGTTCCGTTTATTTCCGCATCTCGTCCTATGCGGATTACGGTAAGCTGGCCCACCTGGACCGCCAGTCACTCAAGCTGGGCGAGACGGCCAACACGCGCGCCGATACCGATGAATACGAGAAGGACAGCGTGGCGGACTTTGTGCTCTGGAAAGCGCGCCGCCCGGAGGACGGGCCGAACTTCTGGCCCTCTCCCTGGGGTGAGGGGCGTCCCGGTTGGCATTTGGAGTGCTCTGCCATGAGCCACAAGTACTTGGGTGATACCTTTGATCTGCACTCCGGCGGGGTTGACTTGGTCTTTCCGCACCATGAAAACGAGATCGCACAGAGCCGCTGCGCCTGCGGCGGGCACTCCGCGCGCCATTGGTTCCACGTGACGCACCTGCTGGTGGACGGGGCGAAGATGAGCAAGAGTCTCGGTAACATGTATACGTTGGACCAGTTGCAGGCCATGGGTTACACGCCCGCCGCGCTGCGCTATCTGCTGGCCGCCGGGTATTATCGCCGCCCCCTGAATTTCACCCTCGCGGGGATGAAGGATGCCACCGCCGCGCTCAACAAGCTGGGCCGTTTTGATAAGGAGCTCGCCAAGCGCGCGGGCGACAAGGAGCCCACTTACCGCGACCTGCTCAAGAAGCGTCCCGAGCCCGGGCCTTTCGCCGCAGCTTGGGCCAGTCTGGAGGACGACCTGAACACGCCGGAGGCGCTCGGGCACGTCTTCAGTGTCATCAAGACGATCAAACACGCCGACCTGAGCCCGGAGGAGGCCGCCGCGACCCGGCGTTCGTTCCGCATGATCACGGAGGCCCTCGGCCTGCAACTGCCGGACCCGGATGCCGATGTCGAGGCCCCGGAGGAGATCCGCGCGCTGGCCGATGAGCGTTGGGCTGCCCGCAGCCGCAAGGATTGGGCGGCGGCCGATGCTCTGCGCGCGAAGCTGGCGGAGCTGGGCTGGGCGATGAAGGATGGCAAGGATGGCTACCAACTCACCAAGGCTTGATGTTATGAGTGACGATAATCAGGATTTGACGATGCTGGGCCGCCACACGGCCTTCTACACCACGCCCGATGCCGCTAAGCTGGAGGCTTTCCCGAATCGCAGTCCGCAGCGGCCTTATGTGGTGACGCTGGATACGCATGAGTTCAGCTCTCTCTGCCCTGTGACGGGGCAGCCGGATAGCTGCCACCTGACGATTACCTACTCGCCGGCGGAGAAGGTGGTGGAGACCAAGAGCCTCAAGTACTATTTGGTCTCGTTCCGCAACTATCCCGCTTTCAACGAGCAGGTTGTCAACCGTATTCTGGATGACCTGGTGGCGGCGGTGCAGCCGCGCTGGATGCGGGTGGAGGGGCGCTTCGGTTCCCGAGGCGGTATTCAGTTGACCACCGTGGCGGAGCACTGCCCGGAGAACCGTCCTGCGTGAGGCTGCCATGAAGACTGCTGTTTTGCTCTCCGGGGGGCTGGATTCCACCACCGCCCTGCACTGGGCGCACCGTCACCATGAGTTGCTCTGCGCTATCTCGTTTAACTACGGCAGCAACCATGCCGCGCGTGAGCTGGCCTGTGCTCGCCGGCAAGCGGAGGCCCTGGGGGTGCCGTATCGGGAGATTGATATTACCTGCTTGGCCCCGCACCTCAAGAGTGCCCTGCTCAGCGGCGCGGATGCCATTCCGGATGCCGATTACGCTCCGGAGAACCTGGCGCAGACGGTCGTGCCCTTCCGCAACGGGATGTTCCTGGCCATTGCGGCGGGCATCGCGGAGAGCTGCGGGGCGGAGGCGCTGGTGATCGCGGCGCATGCGGGGGACCATACAATCTACCCGGACTGCCGGGAGGATTTCATGCAGGCCATGGCGGAGGCCATCCGTCTGGGCACCTATGCGGGTGTGCAGATTCTGCGGCCTTTCATCCGGGCGGATAAGGCGCAGATTGTAGCCTGCGGGGCGGAGCTGGGCGTGCCGTTCGAGCATACCTATTCCTGTTATCGCGGCGGGGAGAAACACTGCGGGCGCTGCGCTACCTGTCGGGAGCGGCGTGAGGCGTTCCTTGCCGCAGGGGTGCCGGATCCCACTGTTTATGAATCTTAATATCATTCTACCGAACGATGCCGAGTGTATTGATTAAAACCTATGGTTGCCAAATGAACGAGCGGGACACCGAGCAGGTGGCCAGCATGTTCCTGGCGGGCGGCTACGAGCTCACCGATGATGAGGCGGCGGCGGACATCATCCTTATTAACACCTGTTCCGTGCGTGAGAAGGCGGAGTTGAAGGCCTTGGGCAAGATGGGGCTGCTTTGCTCCCGCCCCACGGCTAAGCCGCATGTGGTCTACGGGTTCATGGGCTGCATGAGCCAGAGCCGCGCGCATTCACTTTTCCGGGACATCGCGCGCTTGGATGTGGTAACCGGTACGCACCAATACCACCGGGTGTATGAGCTTTGCAACCGCCTGCTGCGCAGTCGGCTCGGCATGAATATCACAGAGCCCATCGCGCGAGGGGCGCATATCTGCTCTGTGCAGGGGGAGGAGGGTTTCCAAAACAAAATTAAGGATCACCTGCCCAATCCCGCGGGTTGCTCGGCCTTCATTTCCATCATGCAGGGCTGCGATATGCACTGCTCTTATTGCATCGTGCCTTCCACGCGCGGGGAGGAGTGCAGCCGCCCCGCTGCGGACATTCTGGCGGAGGCTCGGGAGCTGGTTTCCGGTGGGGTGAAGGAAATAACCTTGCTCGGTCAAATCGTGAACCGTTATGGCAAGGACGAGCCGCTTGTGGGCGGTCGCTCGGCTTTCGTGCGCCTGCTGGAGGCCCTCTGCGAGATCGACGGTCTGGAGCGTCTGCGTTTTACTTCGCCGCATCCCATCGGTTTCCGGGAGGACTTGGTGCGGGCCTACACTTACCTGCCCAAGCTGTGCAGCCACATCCACTTCCCCATGCAGAGCGGCAGTGATCGCATCCTGCAGCTCATGCGCCGTCCCTATAAGCATGAGAAGTACGAGCGGCTCTGCGCTGCTATGCGTGAGGCGCGACCGGATCTGGCCATCACCACGGATATCATCGTCGGTTTCCCGGGGGAGACGGATGAGGATTTCCGCCTGACGGTGGAGGCAGTGGAGCGCATTCAGTTTGATAATGCCTTTGTTTTCCAATACTCGCCGCGGCGGGATACCCCGGCGGCGGTCATGGATGCGCAGATCTGCCTGCGTGTGAAGGAGGAGCGCAATCACGCTTTGCTGGAGGTGGTCAACCGCATTGCTACCGCGCGCAATCATGCGCTGGTGGGTACGGTGCAGAGCATCCTGGTGGAGGGGCCCAGCAAAAATAACCCGCTGCGCCTGCAGGGGCGTACCTCGCAGAATAAGCCGGTGATGATTCCCACCGGTTCTGCAAGCATCGGCAGCATTGTTCCGGTTCACATCACGGAGTGCACCGGGTTCACCCTTTACGGAGACGTGCAGGCATGAAGTTACTCTCCCTGTTATGCGCGCTGATGACGGCACTTGCGGCGGCGGCAGAACTGCCGTGGACTCGTGAGATTCCCCCGGCCATCGCTCAGGAGGCACTCACTCCGGACACCGTGTTCGATGAGGTGCCGGGGGACTGGCGCCCTACCCTTCGCGCCCTGTTCGAGCCGCTGGTGGCGGACTGCACGAGCGCGCGGGAGGCGACTCTCAAGGTGGCGGCTAACATGACGTCCGCAACGGGGGTCTATTATTCCCGCGAGCGGCGCAAGCCCATGATGACCGTGCAGGAGTCGCTGGCGGAGAAAAAGGTCTCCTGCACGGGGCAGAGTGTGCTGCTGGTCTGTGCCCTGCGCTCCGTGGGCATCCCGGCCCGCGCCGTGGGGGTGCTCTCCTGGGGGCACGTGCGCGGTAATCATACTTGGGTGGAGGCTTGGTTCGATGGGGCTTGGCACATGATCGAGTTCAATGAGAAGGATTTTAACACGCCTTGGGTGATGGAAAATATCGGCATGCTCAACCCCGCTAAACAATCCCAGCGCATCTATGCCGTTACTCAACAATCCACCGGTCTGACCTTCCCGACCTATTGGAACCGTCGGGCCAACATCCCGGCGGAGGATGTCACGGACCGCTATCTGGCTCTCTCCCGCGCTTGGTACGAGCAGGCCGGTCTCCCCGCCGACTGCCAGCGGCTGATGGTGGACATCTCGCCCCGCCCCGCCGAGCCCATCACCATCGAGCTACGCAACGATAAGGACGAGGTTCTTCAACAAACAACCCTTCCCACTGCCGATGACGACGTGCGGAACTTCGCCAAGCTCAACCTCCCCCGCACCGGTTCCTACAAGCTCCGCATCCAAGGCTACCGCACCCGCGTCCCCGTACGCGCCACGGATGCGCCCGTGCAAATCCGCCGCCTCAAAGCCCCCAAAAAGGCCTGACCCATGGGGGGCAACCCCACCCGCATGCACCCGGATATCGCCAAGCTGCGGAAAATTAAGGCAAAAAAAGTGGGCCCCCCCCCTCCGCATATATCCTAAGATAATATGGGGTGCAGGCTTCAGGGGGCCCGGTGCAAGCTCAATATACCCAACTCCCACCCACTTGTCAACACCAAAAACACACTTTTTCTCAAAAAAACATTTTTCACTCAAATTTTCCCAAAAACATCCACTCAACCACCACAGAGGCGCGCACCATCCAACCAACACCCCCGCCAAACACCCACTTCACCCACTCACCCATTCCAACCCACCCCACGCCCACCACTTCCTTTCCCTTCCTTCCCAAAATTCCGCGTCACCAAACAAACCACCTCACCACCAACACTGCGCCCCCGCACCCGGTAACCACCCACCGCACAGCTCCGCATCCGTGCCCTCCGTGTTCTCCGTGGACTTTTCAGGCACAAAAATACCCCGGTCAGGAACCGGGGTCTACCAACGGGTGAAACGGGAGCCAGCCCCATGCTACTATCATGAACTACAGTTCCCTGCTCATTCAAGTTGCCGTCAGGACCTTTATACTAACCCATCCTCACCCATTGTCAAGCAAAATATCCGCTAAACGCACATTTTCTTCAAAAAAACCTCCTCCCCTGCACCTCACTCCGCCGAAAACTGCGGATATGGCATACCTGCGGAAAATTAAGGCAAAAAAAGTGGCCCCCCCCCCTTCCGTCTACATCCTTAGATGCCCGAGCGGTGCAGGCTAATTGGGGCCCTGGCGCAAGCTCAATATACCCAACTCACACCAACTTGTCAACCCCAAAAACACACTTTTTCTCAAAAAAATACACTATTCCCCCAACTTTCCCCCAAAAACACACACTTCGCCCACTCACCCATTCCAACCCACCCCACGCCCACCACTTCCTTTCCCTTCCTTCCCAAAATTCCGCGTCACCAAACAAACCGCGTCACCACCAACACTGCGCCCCCGCACCCGGTAACCACCCACCGCACAGCTCCGCATCCGTGCCCTCCGTGTTCTCCGTGGACTTTTCAGGCACAAAAATACCCCGGTCAGGAACCGGGGTCTACAGACAGGTGACACAGGCGCGAGCCTCAGGCTACTATAGTAGGCTACAGTTCACCGCCTACTAAAGTTGCTGTCTGGACTTTTGTCCTAACCCATTTTCGCACATAGTCAAGCAAAATATCCGACAAAACACATTTTCTCCAAAAAAATTCTCTTCTCCCGCCCGATGTGCTCCACCCCCGCACTATCCTCACCTCCCACACGAAATAAAAATACCCCCCGGAGTGCGGGGGGCCTACGGTCAGCGATCCGAGGGCGCTACACCTCCAATCTTCCGGCAAGCTCCACTGTTTCCGGCTGACGAGTTGTTGCCTGTTGCACGACCGGACCCTTATCCTACCCCACACCGCCCACCGCGTCAAGCAAAAAAATCCCAAATTTTTCCAAACAATCATTTATCTCGCTTTTTTTCATCAGGAATCTCTGTCACTCCCCGAACAAATTAAACAACATGCGAAAAGGCGTACTGGAATACAGCAGCCATAAGAAAAAATAACCATCGTCCGGGGAGATCCGGCCGATGAGTGGCTATTTTACACGCATGCTTAGAAATCGTCCTTCTACATGTAGGAACACCGTTGTATCCGAATGAAGGGATTGATCCAACCGGAGGCGGCTATATTACCCACACATAAGGAATCATCTCCTGCATGGGGAATGCAACACCAAATTACACCAACCTACAAAGCAAGTCAACACCAAAAACACACTTTTTCTCAAAAAATACACTTTTACCCCAACTTCACCCCAAAACACCTATCCACCCCGAAGCCTCCGGCAACCTTCGTCGCTTGGCTCTGCCTCTGTGCCATCCATGTATTACGTGGACTAAAATAATGCCGAAATGGGAAGCAATGAAATTACGAGGATTATGTATGCAGCAAAAAGAAGCATATAACGATTGCATCGAATAATAAGTATCGTTAACGAGGTCAGTAGCAGCAAACAGTATAACTCCACAGGGACATTACCGTAACTTTCATGACAACAAACAGCTCTGCCTAATAAGTAATCTGCTAACATAAAGGGACAACAGGAAAGTATGTATAAAACACTTTTCCTTGTTGCATTTTTGGTGAATAAAGAAGCACAGAAAAACGGAATAGATATATATAAGCAAATTAAGCTATAATAATGTATACATCTCCCCACTCCTTCAAAATTGCATGATTCTGTAGCATCCGCATATTGCAACATGACGATTTTTGCGGCAATAAGCACATATACTAATAACGCATAGCCATTTGCCGCCATATTTCTTGTCATCAGCAAGTTTAAGAGAAACTGTTTCATTTTCATTTATTTTGACAATGTAAGACATCCCTAAGTGGAACATACTTTCCCCGAATGATTTACTCATCCTCTCCTCAAAAGTAGACCATCTCCTATGCTCCGGCATCGCCGCAGAAACGATGGAATTGCGAAGAAAAGGGAGATAAAAAACAATCACGGAAGTCTGCGTCCGCGAGGAATAATCTCCCCCGGCAACCTCCGATCAATCAGTATATATTCACAGAACACATCTGGAACAAGCCCGGCCGACCCTTCATCATCTGCTGCGCCAACGTCATCTTCGGCTTGTGCGCCGGCCAATGCTCCGGCCCGGGACTCGCGAATTTCTTTCTCCTCTCCCTCAACCACTCCTTCTCCTGCTTCAAAGTCCACGTGTTCCCCGTATAAGGCTTCACATCATTCCTCTTCTCCTTCGGCAATATCTTCTTCTTCTTCTTCTTCGCCATAACTCCACCCCTTCCTATAGACTCACAGATCCAATTTAGATTGCTTCATAAGCCCCATTGCATGCACCGGGTTATCCCGTAACAAAATCACCTTAGCACTCATCAAGTTCGCATCCTTTAACGCATTAGCCGTTCTTGCAAAAGTTCTCTCATCCTCGGTAAGGATGTAATCCACATCCTCAACATGAGCCTGGGCGAGTATCTGAGTATCATTCGTAACGATGGCTCGCGTATTGCACTCCGTTCGGATCGTACCACTCGCCACCGTCATCGTATACCTCTTGAACGAAGCCGCAATCTCAGCATGCAATACATTGAAATCCTGCACCACGATAGACTGCAAGCCCAATATATCCTGCACATTACCCTTCACCCCGTACTCAGAAACAGCTATCGCAGACGTAATCATCAGAGCATTCTCACCCACAAGCGCATTGTAACACCTCTGCGCCTCAGCGTGATTCGGCCTGCTCTCATCAGAAAGCGTAATGAGAGCACTTGTATCGAACATCACCTTCATCCCTCTTCTCCCCCTCTCATTTCACGTACCCACGCCACATGATCAGCCACACCCGCAAAATCCCTTGTGCCGTGCTCCACAAACCGCTTCATCGCTTCACCGTCATCACCTTTCTCCACAAACCCCAAGAAACGATAGTTCTCCTTACTGCCATCAGAGGGATTATAATCATAGCTCACCTTGATATTCTTAATCTTATAGACGATGTTCTCCTTAAGCTCAGAAAGAGTATCTGCATCTATCTGTATCATAATCGTCTTATTATCACGCACAAGTAAGTGCATATTCGGGTTATTCTTCCCTCCCAACGAAGTAACCTTCCCATTCAGATACGATGTCAGCGACAACAACCTTGGCTTATCTGCCTTGAGCTTTCCGGACTTATCCTTCTTGAACATGGCAATCTCCTCCCCGCCGCTGCCCTCAATATGGTACTCAAACCCCTTTTCAGAGTCAGAAACAATATGATTATACCAATTGACAGCGTTCGGATTCCTGAGCCCCTTCGTTACGCCGCGGTTCAGAAGTTGTATATCACTTACTATGGAAGTATAAAACGCAAGCAACATCGTCATCACAATTCGCACAGACCCCTTGTCAAACTCAATGATCGGGTCATTATCCTCACCCAACAGATCCTTCAGATACTCCAACTGCCTACGGACCATTTTGAAGCGAAGGTTACTCGTCGACACACCGCTGCCGTCCGCAACGTAATTACCGCAGATGCGTATCACGAGTTTCCTGCTCTCTTCGCTGTCATTCATCGTAAAACAACTCCATCCACATACTACCACATCACACTCCCGATTATCAACCCCAAAAATCCAACTTTGGGAAAATTTGGGCTTTTTTACCCCCATCCCGCCTCTTCGAGGAGTACCGCCGCGGCGACTTCGCGCGCATCCAGCTTTTCTGGGATGCCATGGAGGAGCGCGATGAAGACATGCTCGCCGTCATCTCCGCCCGCATCGGCGGCATCGAGGACCTCCCCCCGCGCATCGAGGCAGATGCAGACGCCATCGCCGCAGACCCCGCCCTCAAACCCTTGGCAGACGCACAGGCCGCCCACCTGCGCGCCCGCCTCGCCGCCGTCGCGAACCTGCAAGAGGCCCTCGCGCACCTCGCCATGAGCGACTTCCGAGGCGTCGCTGCCCTCGAGGTCTGCGGCTCGCCCACCCTCCAGCGCTGGGAGGTCATCGAGCCCTGGTGCCTCATCCGTCCCGCGCGCCGCGGGCCTTGGCTCTATAACCCCACCGCCACCCCCGGCGCCGTCAACGGGGAGGCTCTGGACCCCGCCCGCGTCATCATCACAGAGGCCCGCGCCATCGACCTGCCGTGCATGTTCCTCCTCTGCGCCAAATACCACTCCACATCCGGCTGGGATGCCTTCTTGGATGTCTTCGGCAACCCCTCCCTCTTCCTGGAGCTGCCCCCGCAGACCACCCCGCAAATGGCGCAGGAATACGATGCCATCGTCCGCCAAATCATCGGGGAGGGCCGCGGCACCATCCCCAGCGGCTCCAAATTCCAGACCGTGGAGACCGGCCAAAACTCCGCAGACTCCTTCGCCGCGCGCGCCGAATGGTGCAAGAAGGCCATCATCACCCTCGCCCTCGGCGGTACCCTCACCATGATGTCCGAATCCGGCACCGGCACGCTCGCCGGCTCCGCCCATTCGGATTCCCTCTCGCGCCTCATCACCGCCACCGCCCGCCGCATCTCCCGCGCGGTGGATACCCAGTGGGCCGCCCCCATCCTCCGCACCGCTTTCCCCGGTAAACCCATCCTCGCCCACTTCACCCTCCGCGCAGAGGAAGAGCGCGACACCGCCGCCGCGGCCCAACTCCTCGCCACCCTCGCCGGCGCAGGCTACACCGTCACAGAGGCTCAGGCAGAGGAGCTCCTCGGCTTCCCCGTCACCTACCACGCTCCCGCCGCTCCCCAACCTTTCACCAACACCGACCCGGAGCCGCCCACCGACCCCACAGACCCCGCTCCCCTCACCAACACCACCGACCCCACACCCGCACCCGCAGAGGCAGACGCCCCGCTCACCGAGGCAGAGCTCACCGCCCTCCGCTCTCTCACCTCCGCTCCCCTCTCCCCCGCCTCCCTCACTCCCGCCCTCTCTTCCGCTCTCACCTCCGCCCTCACCAACCGCACCAACCCACAGCAAGACGAAGAAGGGCAGGGGGACGAAGGGCAGGGGGAGGACGACCCCACCGACCCGGACGACGACCCCGACCCGGAGGACCCGGACCCAGAGGATCCAAACCCCACCGACCCCGAGGACACACCCGCCCGGGACGGCACACCCGACCCCACCCCGGACACCCCCACCACAGACCCCGCACCACCCGAGGAAGCCCCACCCACCCAAGCCACAGAAGACCCCGAGGAAGAAGACGTAGAAAACGGCCTCAACCGAGGCCAACGCCGAGACAGAAGAGGCCGCTTCACCGGAAAAAACCACAAAGGAACAACCCGCGTATCCAAAGGCAAACGAAAGCGAAACGTCCCTGCCATCGCACCGGAAAACGCTTCAGATCAGAAAAAAGTCAGTGCCCTGGACCACGCCTTCAAGAAAACAGAAAAAGGCGGCAAAGTCCGCGGAGCCATTCATCTTGACGGAAAGCCCCTGGACGTAGAAGCAGGCCACCCCGCCCGCTTCGGCGTAACCCATGCGAAAAGACACTTCCGCCCCGGCGACACCTCCGCCAAGGAAACAGTAAGAACCATCGTCTACGGAAAACGAAAGAAAGACACATCACCGGAAAAGGAACGCCCGGAATCAGATAAAAAAAAGCTCAGCAAAAAAGAAAAGCGCAGGCTCAGAAAGCTCATGAAACGAAAAGCGGAAAAATTCAACACCATCAGAAAGGGAACGCAGTTCACAGGCTTGAACGAAGCAGGAAGAATAAGAATCATCACCTCCCACACGAAATAAAAATACCCCCCGGAGTGCGGGGGGCCTACGATCAGCGATCCGAGGGCGCCACGCCTCCAATCTTCGGGCAAGCTCCATTCCTAGGCTGATGAGTTGTTGCCTGTTGCACGACCGGACCCTTATCCTACCCCACACCGCTCACACCGTCAAGCCCAAAATCACATTTTCGCAAAAAAAAATCCTCGAATTTCCCGAATTTCCCAAAAAAAACCCCTAATACCCCCGAATTCCCCCCTCTCTCCCCCTCAACCCCGAGAAAATGACGCACAAAACGCACAAAACACTTGAGCCCACCCCCACCATGTGCTAGGATAATCACGTTATGAAAGCCTTGTCCCACGGCGAATGCGCAAAAGCCTTCTGGTATGGCGTCCTCTCCGTCCTCAGCTTCGGAGCCGTACCCTCATACCTCCACCGCATGCCCGACATCAAAATCAACCCCGCCGACATGCCGGACATCAAACTCGGCAGCCTCGAAGATGACTTCCGGAACATCCTCGGCGACATCCGCACCGGCATACGCACCGTCAACAGCGCAAGCGGCAACACCACGGAAAAGAACTGAGCCACCACCCACACGGCACACCCCAACAGCCATCACCCCCCACACCGCGGAGGATGGCTTTTTCGTACCCACAACAAAACAGGGTAGGGGGCCCATACCCTCACCACCCCCACCACACACCCCACCTACCACCCCGGCGGCAAGAAGTCTCATACCTCCTCCCGCACAGCTCCGCTTCCCTTCATTCCCTTCATTCCGCGGTCCTTAATCCTCTCGCCCCCTACCACCCCCGCGATACGCAGTCTGTAACCCCCTCCCGCACAGCTCCGCCCCCTACCACCCCCTCCTTCCGCGGTCAGCCTCCCCCCCTCTCCACCTTCATCCCCGCATTCCGCCGGTTGAAGCTCCCACCCACCCGCGCTACAATACCCGCATGAAGCACATCTCGCAGGGCGACCTCCAAAACGGGCGCACGCACCCCGCCGACGGCTGGTACATCATCGAAGCCCCCGGCCGCTACCCCACGCACATCGGCCCCCGCACCGTCACCCAAAACCTCTCTGAAAGCACCCTCGCCGCCCGCAACACCGCCCGCCGCTGCATCGCCATCGAACGCGACCCCCGCATCCACGCCACCGCCCTCCGCCGCCTCGCCACCACCCACACACCCAACATCATCTGACCCATGACAGACGACACCATCCTCCGCCTCACCGGCATGATCGGCATGTTCATCCTCGCCTTCACCGCCATGATCATCGGCTCCCGCTGACCACACCACCATTCCCCACCTTCCAAACCACTTTCCAAAACCACACCACCACACAACCACCACATCGGCCCGCACTCTGTAACCACCCCACGCCCACCCCCACCATTCCACATCCCCCTTCCAACTACCCCCGCGCCCCGCACCCGCTAACCACCCCTCGCACACCACTTCCTTTCCATTCCTTCCCAAAATTCTGCGTTCCAAAAACAAACCACCTCACCACCACCACAGCGGCATGCTGAATAGTTAGAAAGCAAAAGCCTGTAACTCATTGAAGCTACAGGCTTTTCGCATGCTATACGGTGTAGAAGATTCGAACTTCTGACCCCATCCGTGTGAAGGATGTGCTCTACCGCTGAGCTAACACCGCGTTCTGTTTTGCAACCCCGCAAGTGGGTGCGGGGGGATTCTACACGAAAACGAGCGGGATTGCAAGACTTTTTTTCAAGAAATTGCGGATTTCTGCAATTTTTCAACGGCATCGGCCATTTTTTCGAGTCCCCGGCGGAGGAGCTCGGGCGATGTAGCGAAGTTGAGGCGCACGAACTGCGGGTCGCCGAAGTTGGCACCGTCATCCAGGAAAACGCCGGCCTCCTTCAGGAAGAAGTCATGCGGGTTGGGAAGCCCGAGGGCGGAGCAGTCGATCCACGCGAGGTAGGTGGCCTCCCCGTGAACGAGGCGGAGCTGCGGGAGGCGTTCGGTAAGGAAGCGAGCGACGATCTCCCTGTTAGCGCGCAAGGCGTCCAGCAGCTCGGCATGCCAAGCCCAGCCCTGCGTATAAGCGGCCTCGGCGGCGGCGTAGGCAAACACGTTCAGCGTGGGCAGGCTGTGCCCCTGCGCCTTGATGATGCGGGCGCGCAGCTCGGCATTCGGCACCACCATGTAGGTGAAGCAGATGCCCGCCATGTTGAAGGTCTTGCTGGGGGCGCTGAGCATGATGCAGCGCGGCAGCACCTCCGCCGGCATGCTGAGGATGGACGTATGCCGGGCATCCTCAGCCAGCACCAAGTCACAGTGAATCTCATCCGAGCACAGAATGAGATCATGGCGCGTACAGAAATCGCAGAGGCGCAGGAGCTCCTCGCGGGTCCAACTGCGACCGAGGGGGTTGTGAGGATTGCAGAGCAGGAAAAGCTTAGTCTGCGGCGTGACAGCGGCCTCCATGGCCTGCCAGTCGAAGGTCGGGCGACCGTCCTCCTGCGTATAAGGCACGGTGATGAGGTGGCAGTCCGTGTCCTCATGGCAATGCAGCATGGGCGGGTAAGCCGGGGTGCAGACCATGACGGAAGCGTGCGTGGGCGTGCAGACCGCGCGAGCCACCAGGGTGAAGGCCGGCACGCAGCCGGGCAGATCATGCAGCCAATCCGCTTGCACCTCCGCCCCGTGGCGAGCCTTCAGATAATGCACAATGGCCTGCCGAACCTCGTCCGTGAGGATGGCGTAGCCGTAGAAATGATGATCGAGACGACGCTGCAGGGCCTGAATAACGCAGTCCGGCGATTGTATGTCCATATCGGCAATACCGAAAGGAATCGGCCCCTGGAGATCCCACTTAATGTTCCCGGTGTGGCGACGCTCCTCATCTTTTGCAAAAATGATGCTCATATTTCTTACAGTGATGAGAGAAATACGCCGCGACGGGACCGAATCTATCAGGATTTTGCTGCCCCGGCACCGCTGTGTAAAAAAAAGATTGATTATAGTTGCAAAAACGGGCGTGTGGTACTAGAATGGGGGCATGGAGGACACGACACTATACCGCGCCTGGGCAGAGATTGATACCGCAGCCATGAAGCACAACCTTGCCGTGGTGCGGCGTGTACTACCGGAGCACCGCCAAATGGCCATTGTGAAGGCAGAGGCCTACGGGCACGGCATTGAGGGCGTCGTGAAGGCATTGGACAGCGAACCGATCGAATTCTTCGGCGTGGCCACCATTGCGGAAGCCGCCAAGGTGCGCGATGCGGGCTGCCGCACCTGCCCCTTCATCCTGGGCCCCTGCTACCCCGCAGAGCGCGAGGTAGCGGTACAGAACGGCTGGCGCATGGCCCTGAGCAGCATGGAGGAAGCGCAGCACCTCGACTCCCTGGGCGAGCTGACCGGCCGCAAGGTGAATGTTCACATCAGCGTGGATACCGGCATGGGACGCGCCGGCCTGCTGCCCCAGGACGTGTATGCCTTCGGTGAGCAGGTGCGCCGCCTCAAGAACCTGAACATCGAGGGCGTCTACTCCCACCTCTCCGCCGCGGCGGATGACATCTCCTTCACCCACCGGCAGATCGAGAGCTTCGAGCAAGCGGTTAAAGAGCTATCCGTGCACCTCGTGCTGCCCTACCGCCACCTGTGCAGCAGCGCGGCGGCCTTCAACTACACCGCCCCCAGCACCAACATGGTGCGCCTAGGCCGCATCCTCTACGGTTACAGCCCCATGCACTCCCCCTACAACAGCGAGCTGCGCAACACCCTCACCCTCTACAGCCGCGTGACCCTCGTGCGCACCCTGCCGAGCAATCACGGCGTTTCCTATAACCACACCTACATCACCACCTCCCCCACCCGCGTGGCCACCATCGGCATAGGCTTCGGGGACGGCTACCTGCACTACCTCTCCAACACAGGTGCCCGCGTCTATCTGAACGGCACCTACTGCCCCGTCCTGGGCCGCATCACCATGGACCAGATCATGGTCGACGTCTCCCACCTGCGCAACGTGGCACCGGGCGATGTTGCAGAAATCATGGGGCCCAACGTGCCCTGGGAAGACCTGACCTCGCGCGCCAAGACCATCCCCAGCAACGTCATCACCAGCATCAGCTCCCGCGTCCCCCGCGTCTTCAAATAACCCCCTACCCCGCACACCGTGCGGCATCAAACGAACCGCGCCCTGCCCGGGGGAAACGAGCAGGGGGCGGGTGGAATGTCAGAGTGGTAAGCGTCAGAGAGCGGTGGGAATCGGCATGACGGCGGGGCCGTTCTGCGGCTGCAGGGGCTCCACCTGCTCCTTCTCCGGCAGTACGGTGAGGGAGGTGACGGGGCGCACGGGATAGGAGGCGTTGTTGAGGGTGATGTAGTAGTGCGTGATGGTCATGCGCACCGTATCACCGGGCTTCAGGCCCGCAAGCTGCTCAAGCACGGCGGGATCCTGACCGGGCACGTCATCCTTGGTGCCGACCATCCATTCGGAGCCGGGGGTAAGGCGACCGTCGCCGTACTTACCGGGGTGGGTGTAGTCCTCACTGACCTTGATGGTAAAGACGGCCTGCTCCCGGGAGTGGCCGCAGCGGTCCGGGCACTCGGCGGTCAGGAAACGGCAGGGAGGCTTCACCGTGCCGCGGTAGACGGCCACAACTGTGTTAGTGGCCAGCAGATCCGCCTTCTCCGGCAGGGGGGCTGCGGTCAGCGTCGTGGGCACAAACAGCGCGGCAGCGAGGCTCATCAGGCCCGCCCGAATCATCGTCTTGAGTACTCTTGTCGTCATATGTCAATGCGGTGGGTTCTTTGCCACCTCACCTATGATAAGGCCTTCCGCACCCCGAATCCGCGAAACTTTTTTCATTTTCTGCATTTTTTTTACAACAGACGGTTTTTTTATGAGTGCTGTGGCGGTAGAGAGCGAGTGTCCATAAAGTCTCCGGTAACAATGCAAAGCGCCCTGCCCGGGGAAAGCGAGCAGGGCGCGAGAAAAGGCAAGGGCAGAGTCAGCGGGCGCGGCGGATCGGCATGACGAAGTTGCCGGGGACGTCCTGCGGCTGCAGGGGCTCAACCTGCTCCTTCTCCGGCAGTACGGTGAGGGAGGTGACGGGGCGCACGGGGTAGGACGAGTTCTTGACGGTGACGTAGTAGTGCGAGATGGTCATGCGCACCGTGTCGCCGGGCTTCAGACCTGCGAGCTGAGAGAGCACCGCGATGTCCTGACCGGGCACATCATCCTTGGTACCGACCACCCACTGCGCGCCGGGAGTCAGGCGGTCATCGCCGTACTTACCGGGGTGGGAGTAAGCCTCGCTGGTCTTGATGGTGAAGACAGCCTGCTCCCGCGAGTGGCCGCAGCGGTCCGGGCACAGAGCGGTGCGGAAGTGGCAGGGCGGCTTCACGGTGCCGCGGTAAACAGCAACGACCGTGTTGGTCGCCAGCAGATCCGCTTTTTCCGGCAGAGGGGCAGCCATCAGCACCGAGGGCACCGACAGCATGGCAGCAAGGAGGAATGTGGTCTTCATAGCACCCCTATTCTACCCTTTTCTCTGCAAAAGGCAAGCAAAACCGCCCGCGCCCACGCCCTGCACCGGCAGCATGCGGTAGGCCGGGAAATCCGCCAAGCGGCTTGCAAAACCCTGCAGACACGGAACCGGTACAGCCTGCCACTCCGGGTATCGGCGCAGAATGTATGACACAACTTTCTCATTTTCCTCCGGGTCGTAGGTGCAGGTGGTGTAGAGAAGATGCCCGCCCGGTGCCACGCAGCGGATGGCGGCCAGCATGATGCCGCGCTGACGCTTGGCATTGCCGTTCACCATGGGGGCACCCAAGCAGCCCGGATTGCGCAGCCCCTTGGCAAGCAGGGATTGCCCGCTGCACGGAGCATCCACCAGCAAGAGGTCGAACACGCGCCCGGAGGCTCCCCATTGGTCCGGACGCAAGCCCGTAACCGTCGTTCCGGGGAGGCCGCAGAGCTCGATATTCTGCCGCAGGATGCCGCGGCGCGCCGCATTCACCTCGTTGGCCGTGTGGTCAATGGGCAGGTAGCGGGCAGCCATCAGCATGGTTTTGCCCCCCGGTGCGGCACAGAGATCCAGACTGCTGCGCGGCGGCGGCACGCAGTCGAGGGCCGCGCTCTCCCAGCAGGAGGAGAGATCCAGCACATAGAAGAGCCCGGCGCGGTAGTCCTCATGGGCCGTGACCGCCGCCCCCGGCGCAGGGATGAACACACGCGGCGGCAGCCAAGGGCAGCCCTCGGTGGGCTCGCAGGCAAAAGGCGGCGCATAATCCGCCGGAGCTCGCGGCGACAGCACCACAGCCTTGCGCGCACAGGCGCCGCTGCGCAGGGCCTGCACAAAGGCGGCTGCCTCCTCCCCGGAGAGGCGCAAACGCTCACAGAGACGCTCCTCCCCCTTGCTGAACTCCTCCTGCATGGCGGCGGGTCAGCTGATTTCGTCCAAGGCCTGACGCGCAGCCCCGATGATACCGGCCTCTCCCCCGAAATGCGCGGGGAGCACCTGAAGTTTTGCGAAATGCGGCCCGTATAACTGGCACTTGAGATAGGAACGCAGGGGCTTAAAGAGCAGGTCCCCCGCTTTAGCCACGCCGCCCCCGATGACGAAGGCCTGCGGGTTGAGGATATAGTGGCAGTTCATGAGTGCGGTAGCCAGCAGGCGCGCGATGTCATCCCAGAGCTTCTGCGCCACGGGACAGCCTGCCTTGGCGGAGAGCTCCAGCGCGTAGGGGTTGCACTCCTCCTGCGTCTTCACCACACCGGCAGCGGCATAGCGGGTCTGCGCCTCTGCGGCAATCTCACGGTTGCCGATGTAGTCCTCCAGCGCGCCACGGTTGCCGTAGTAGCCGATGCGTCCGTAGGCATCAATGCTCATCTGCCCCAACTCACCGGCGGCGCCTAAATGACCGCGCAGCATGTGACCGCCCACGATAATACCGGAGCCAACCCCCGTGCCGAGGGTCAGGCACACCAAATCCGTCATCCCCTGCCCTGCGCCCAGCTTCCACTCCGCATAAGCCATGCAGTTAGCATCGTTATCCACGGATGCGGGCAGCCCCGTCAACTCCTGCAGAATGCGGCGAATAGGCACATCATACCACCCCGGCACATTGGTGAGGGAATCCACCATGCCGGCCTCGTGATCCACAAAACCGGGCAGCCCCATACCAACGGCACATGCGGCGGGATAGGCCTCCAGCACCCCGCGCAGACGCTGCCCGATGGCCTCGATAATCTCCTCCGGCGAGGAAAACTCGCCCGTTTGCAGAGGCTCCGCCTTGTGCACAATACTTGTTCCCTGCACCACGGCGAATTTAATGGAGGTGCCCCCCATATCCACGCCGATTGAAATCCGGTCTGTTTGCATGGGCCCCAGTGTAGCAGATTCCGCCCGTTATGGAAAGCAAAAACGCCCGGGCGGGGTCAATTTCCCGCAACGTCGGAGCCAACGGACTCGAAAAAGCCACCGCCCAGCAGGCGCTCCCCCCGGTCGGCATCCGGCGCGTAGAAGGCACACACCTGCCCCGGGGCCACCGCACGCACAGGGGCCTCGAAATCCAGCCGCACCTTGCCCTCCCCCAGCGGGGTACAGCGCGCAGGTACGGCGGCGGCGCGGTAGCGGGGCTGCGCAAACACGCGCTCCGGCAGCGGGCGCAGAGTATTGGTGATGCTGCCCACCACCGCCGAGCGGGCATACAGCCCCTGCGTCTCCTCCCCCTCATAGCCCAGGATGAGGCGGTTGTGCGCCAAGTCCTTCCCCACCACCACATAGGCCACCCCCTCCCGAGGCGACGCGACGCGGTGCCCGTGCCGCTGCCCCATGGTGAAGAGGTGCAGCCCGTTGTGGCGCCCCAGCACGCGCCCCTGCAGATCCACGATGTCGCCGGGGTTATCCGGCAAATAGTGACGCAGGAAATCGCTCATCTTCACGCGACCGATGAAGCAAATGCCCTGGGAGTCCTTCTTCTCCGCGTTCGGCAGATGAAAGCGGCGTGCGAGCTCGCGGACCTCCGGTTTGGTGAGCCCGCCGACGGGAAAGAGGGCGCGAGCAATCTGCTCCTGCCGCATGAGGGCCAGGAAGTACGATTGGTCCTTGTTGCGGTCAACCCCACGCAGGATGTAGCTTCCCTCCCCCGGCACGTCCTCTCGCAGGGCGTAATGCCCCGTGGCCACGCCGCAGAAGCCCTGCTCCAGCGCGTAGTCCAGCAACACGCCGAACTTCATCTCGCGGTTGCAGAGCACATCCGGATTCGGGGTAGAGCCGTTGCGGTAGCCTTCCAGCAGGTAATTGACCACCCGGTTGCGGTAGTGCTCGATGAGGTCGATGACACGGAACTCAATGTGCAGGGCACGGCAGACCCCCAAGGCGTCCTCGATGTCGCGCTCCCAAGGGCATTCGCCGGGGATGTTCTCCTCGTTCACCCAGTTTTTCATGTAGGCGGCTACCACCTCATGCCCCTGCTGCACGAGCAGGGCCGCTGCCGCAGCGCTGTCCACCCCGCCGCTCAGAGCTACAAGTACCTTAGACATAGATCCATTCTTTCTCTATCGGGAGTGAACAGGAAGGCAGCAAACCCAATTCCACCGCACCGCGCAGCAACTGGATAATTGCTACGTTAAAAAACTCCGTGGTATCTAAGCCGGTTAGGTAGGATGCCGCCCTGACCTCGAAGAGCATGTATGATGGGCATCTTACGATGACTAATTCCTGGTCTTCTTCTCTGTCCATGTCCCGGGAAAATTATATCAAAAAATCAACCTTATGGCAAATTTTTTCGTTTTCAGACGGGCGGACATTCGGTATACTGAGGGCATGCGGCTGCGCACAAAACTGATGCTCTTGATAGCGTTCCCCCTGTTGATGGCAGTGGGGGGGTATTGGGGTGCGCCCCTACTTGTGGAACCACCGGAGCTGCCGGAGGCGCGGGATACCCGCATAACAGACCGAAACGGCCGTCTGCTGGGCTTTGCGCTGAATGAGCAGGGCTACAGGAAACAGGGGTTGCCCCCCGGGCCGCTGCCGCAGAATCTGGTGGCAGCGGTGACAGCGGCAGAGGATAAGCGTTTTTTCTCGCACGGCGGGGTGGATGTGCCTGCGTTGGCCAGGGCCTGCCTGGGGCATCTGCGGGGCACCTCGCGCTCTGGGGCCTCGACCATTACCATGCAGCTCGCCAAGCTGCTGAACCCGCCCACGGAGCGCTCGCTCTCTGCCAAAATGCGGGAGTCCCTCTGTGCCCGACGCCTGGAGATGCGGCACAGCAAGGAGGAGCTTCTGCGAGCCTACCTGAATACGGCGGATTTCGGCAACTGCTGCCAAGGCGCAGAGGCAGCAGCCGGTTTTTACTTCGGCAAAACCTGTGCTGAGCTGACCCTGCCGGAAGCCGCGCTGCTGGCAGGGCTGCTGCAATCCCCCACGCGGCGTAATCCCCTGCGGCATCCGCAGGCTGCGCTGGAGCGGCGCAATGCGATCCTGAAAAAAATGGGGGCCGATACTGCTGCTCCGCTCGGGGTGGCGGTGCACGGCAACGCCCTGCCGCCCGTGCTTTGTCGCGAGGCCGGGCAACTGACGCTGGATGCTGAATTGCAGGCGGACTGCTCACGCATAGCAGCGGAAGAGATTGAGCGGCTTCAGGACCGCCGCATTACCCAGGCGGCTGCTCTGGTGCTGGATAACCGCACGGGCGAGGTGCTGGCCGCCGTGCCCACCGCCCTGCCGAGCAGTCCCTATGGTGGCAGTCTGAACGGGCTGGCGACCCCGCGCTCCGCAGGTTCCACGCTCAAGCCTTTTGTCTATGCTCAGGCATTTGCGAACGGTGCCACACCCGCCACCATGCTGCCGGATGTGCCGACCCTTTACCGCAGCAGCGACGGTATACAGGCACCGCGCAATTACAATGAGCACTACATGGGCCCCATCAGCATCCGCACCGCGCTGGCTTGCTCACAAAATGTGCCTGCCATGGAGGCACTGGCAAACTACGGCGGCATACCTGCCTTTCTGGAGCTGATGCGGCGGCTGGGCTTCGAGGTCCGAGGCGCAGAGGACAGCTTCGGGCTGGGATTGGCCATCGGGAATGCTCATGTTACGCTGACGGAGCTGGCGCGCGCCTACTCCGCGCTGGCCCGGGGCGGCACGCTGCCGAACCTGGCCACCCACCTGCCGCTGCGGGAGGGAGAGACTCCGCGCGTGCTCGATGAACGGATATGTTATCAAACAGCGGATATCATGGCAGATGAAGGCGCGCGCGCACCGGCCTTCGGCTTGGGTCACAACCTCAGCTTCCCCTTCCGCTGTGCCTGCAAGACGGGCACTTCCTCTAACTTCCGGGATAACTGGTGCGTTGGCTTCACAGCGGAATATACCGTGGCTGTCTGGGTGGGCAACTTTGATAACTCGTCCATGCGCAAGGTGTCGGGTATCAGCGGTGCAGGCCCTATCTTCCGGCGCATCTTCCTGCGGCTGGCAGAGCGGGAGAAATTGAGCTTCCCGCCCCGTCCTGCCGGGCTTTACGAGACGGAGGTAGACACGAGAACAGGTCTGCTGCCGCGTGCAGATACCCCGGAGGCTTTCCGCCGGCGAGAGTTGCTGCTCGCCCCGCTTACCCGGCAGGGGGAGTACGATGCCGAGGGCCGCGCCCTACTCTCCTCCCGCTATGCAGAGTGGATGCAGCAGCAGGGCGACCGACGCTATTTTGCCGTGGCGGAAGACTCTCCCACGGGCCGAGCACCGGCCATCCTCATCCCCGGTAACGGAACCACCGTTACGCTCGACCCGCGACTGCCGGAGAACGGCAGCCTGCTGGAGCTGCGAAGCACCCTGCCCGCTGCTACCGTGCGCTGGCACTGCAACACTTTACCCATCTTCCGCCGGGGCAATGCCTGGTACGCGCGCCTATCCCCGGGGCGGCATACGCTGCATGCGACGGACTCGAATTCCGGGGCTTCGGCTACCTCGTCTTTCCGCGTGCGCTGACACAACAGGGCACTTTTTGCGCCTATCGGGTGGATTTAGGCTTGCAAGCGCGGCCGGTCGGGTATATACTGGCGCGCATGAAAGCGCTCGTCAAAACGAAGGCCGATAAGGGGCTGGAGCTGATGGAGGTGCCGATGCCCGAAGTCGGCCCGAATGATGTCCTCATTAAGATTTATAAGACCGCTATCTGCGGTACGGATCTGCATATTTGGAACTGGGATCCCTGGGCGCAGCAGACGATTCCCGTGGGCATGCACGTGGGTCATGAATTCTGCGGCATCGTGGAGCGCGTGGGCTCTGCGGTGGAGGCCTACAAGCCCGGCGACATTGTGTCCGGTGAGGGTCACATCGTCTGCGGTCACTGCCACAACTGCCGCCGCGGGCTCTTCCACCTCTGCCCGAATACCAAGGGCGTGGGCGTGAACCGTCCCGGTTGCTTCGCGGAGTACCTCTGCATCCCGCAGAGCAATGTGGTGCGCATTCCGGATAACATGCCCATGGAGATTGCTTCCATTCTGGACCCGCTGGGCAACGCCACGCACACGGCCCTTTCTTGGGACTTGGTGGGTGAGGACGTGCTCATCACGGGTGCCGGGCTCATCGGCAGCATGGCCGCCGCCGTCTGCAAGAAGGCAGGCGCCCGCAGTGTCACCATCACAGACCTCAGCGAGTACAAGCTCGCTCTGGCCAAGAAGATGGGCGCGGATCAGACCGTGAACATCCGCAAGGGCGAGACCATCGACGGTGCCATGAAGAACCTCGGCATGACGGAGGGATATGATGTGTGCCTGGAGATGAGCGGTGCTCCCTCCTGCCTCAAGGATATCATCAAGTACAGCATGTACGGTGCCCGCATCTCCCTGCTCGGCATTCAGCCCGGCGGCTCCGGCATTGACTGGAACACCTTTGTGTGGAAGGGCCTCAAGATGAAGGGTATCTACGGCCGCGAGATGTTCGGCACTTGGCAGAAGATGTTTGCCATGCTCCGCTCCGGCCTGGATGTTACCCCCATGATCACCCACCGACTCCCCTACACAGACTTCCGCACCGGCTTCGAAGTCATGAACTCCGGCGAGTCCGGCAAGGTGGTCCTCACCTGGGCAGAGTAAAGATCACCCTCGTTCCCCTATGCAGCCCGCACTCCCGTCTCAACAGACCATCGGAGGCATGCTCAAGAGCCCACGCCTGCTTATTTTCGCAGGCGTGGTGGCTTTTTTTGCCTTTCTTACGGCGTGGTATACCCATGCGGATCCGGAAACACTGGGCCACTTTTGTAGCCGGTCATTCACGGAAGCAAGGCACATTGCGTATCTTTCATATACGGGATGGAATCCACGCATAGGCGAATTTATTTTTCATTTCTGCGATTATGCCATTCCTTTTTATATCCTAGGTCCGATTTTATTCTCACTCTTCCTCGTAATTGGTCCTGTCGCAATCTACCGATTAGGGATCGGGCATCTACCCGACTCCTCATGCCGTTCTATTTTCACACTCGCTCTCATTACAACAGCTGTACTTGGGTTTCATTCATGCATATACTGGTTTATCGCTAATTACAACTGGTATTATGCAAGTATTTTAGCTGTATGCTTTATTATTACTGTTGAACCTTGGTTCCGAGGAGATTTTGACATTTCATGGAAACGCTGTGCCTTTGCAATACCTTTGGCCTTTGTCAGTGGCATGTCTCAGGAAAACACTCCGGCTGCAATCATTGTTCTATT
This sequence comes from Akkermansia sp., assembly GCA_022787425.1. Taxonomy (GTDB): domain Bacteria; phylum Verrucomicrobiota; class Verrucomicrobiia; order Verrucomicrobiales; family Akkermansiaceae; genus Akkermansia. Next base: position 14,136 of record JALFWB010000023.1, on the reverse strand, counting down.
GCTTGCCTGCGGAGGGTATTGGTTTATACTCAAGAAGCGATGCAATGGAATAGGTCGCTATGCTCTGATCATGGCATTCCTCCTCATCGGTGCTTACTTGCTCTATTCCGCTCCGGGGCGCACATGCCGTACAGATTCGGCCCACTGGGAGCTTTCTTTTGAGAATATTTTATTTAATTCCATCCTTTCTTCCGGCAACTGGATTTACTTTCTGATTTGTTTCTGGCGTCCCTTCATGGTGGGAGGTCTTCTGATAGTATTTTCGCTTCTTTTAGGTCGAAGGATGATTCCCGGAGGAAGAACAAAAATCTTGATTATCTCATTTTGTTTGTTGTGGTCAGTTCTCATACTTGCTCCGTGCTGGGGAGCACCTCGCAGCTATATGCCCATGGACATCATCCTACTTTGCATATTGGGGCGGCAAGTATACCAATTATTCCCAAAGATACGGACATGTGAGAAACTCATACTGTGCTCAACGCAGCTTCTCCTCTCTGCTTCAATCGCTGTGCCTATATATATGTCTTTTTACTCAACCCACCGTAATTGGGAGTACATTGTAGAGAAAGCCGAGGAATGTAAGCAGCGCGGAGAATCTATCCTGGTGCTCAGGCGGAGTGAGTTCGACTTATCCCCCATTACTCTCCATGATCTGCCTATTCCCAAACTGGTGTTCCCCCATGAAGTCCGAGGCGGAGTACCCTTGAACTCTGTTACGAAGCAGCAATATGCTGAACACAAGGATGTATGGATCATTCCGGACACGTTTGACTTGGATCTTCCCCAGGTGCGGGCCAATAAGAGTGTAGCCAAGCATTTGGGGTTGGAGTCCATCTTCTACATCCGGGATTAACGTCCTGCCCCCTTCTTTCTTCTCTAATCGCATCGGCCTTTGTAGAGGGTCGGTGCGGTTTTTTCTTGCGCGGCGGGGGGAGATGTGCGATAATGGGCGGCGTACTTGACACGCACCGCCATGGACGAATTGATACGCATACTGGATTCCGCCTTGTCTGACGCCTCCGGGTTTTTGTGGGGCTACGTGTTGCTGTTTGCGCTGATGGGCACGCATCTGTACCTGACCGTCATTCTGCGTTTTCCGCAGCGTTATTTGCTGAAAGGAATAGGCTATTGCCTGCGCAGGAGCAAGGAGGGGCACGGGCACATCAGCAATTTCTCGTCGCTCATGGTCTCGCTGGCAGCGAATGTGGGCACGGGCAATATCGTCGGCGTGGCGGTAGCGGTGAGCACGGGCGGACCGGGGGCGGTCTTCTGGTGCATGATAACGGGTGTACTCGGCATGGCCACGCGCTATGCGGAGTGCCTGCTGGCGGTGCGCTACCGCGTGCGCAATGAGAAGGGGCAGATTGTGGGCGGACCGATGTATGCCATTGAGCGCGGCATGCGCTGCCGGTGGCTGGCCATCGTCTTTGCCGTGTTCACGGCTATCGCAGCCTTCGGCATCGGCAACATCACCCAGGCAAATGCGGTGGCAGGCGTGCTGCAGGAGTCCGCGAACATGCCCACCTACGCCACGGGTATCATTCTCTCCGTTCTGACGGCCATCGTACTGCTGGGCGGCCTGAAAGGCATTGCTCGCGTATGCTCGGCCTGCGTGCCCACCATGGCACTCATCTACATCACGGGCTGCATCATTGTGCTGGCGGGCAATGCGGCATACATCCTGCCGGCCATCGAGCGCATCTGTACCTGCGCCTTCACCGAGCAGGCGGCGACGGGCGGCTTCATCGGCTCCTGCATTATGCTGGCCATGCGCACGGGCGTGGCGCGCGGTCTCTTCTCCAACGAAGCGGGCCTGGGTTCCGCCCCCATCATTTCCGCCCCGGTGCGCACGCCGAACGCAGTGCAGAACGCCTTGGTCTCTTCCACCGGGCCGTTCTGGGATACGGTTGTCATCTGCTCCATGACAGGCATCACCATCACCACCTGCATTCTGGGGCATGAGGAGCTGGGCAGCGAGGGCGGTACTCTGCTCACCTACCACGCCTTCGGCACCATCGGCAGCATCGGCACCTGGATGTTAGTGGTCAGCTTGGCGACATTTGTTATCTCGACCATTTTGGGCTGGTCTTACTTCGGGGAGAAGGCCTTGGAATACCTGGGCGGGCAGCGGCTCATCATCCCCTACCGCGCGCTTTGGGTAGTGGCAGTCTTTGTGGCCTGCATCATCCCCAAGAGCACCATCGTCTGGAACTTTGCGGACTGCGCCAATGCCCTCATGGCCATCCCGAACCTCATCTGCACGGTGGCCCTCAGCGGGGTGCTCATCAGCCAGACCAAATACTACCTGTGGGAGAACCGACTGGATGCTCAGACCACCCGAGAGATACCGGACAAGACCTCCCCGCCGAGTGAGGCTCAGTGACGGGTGAGCCAGGTCTTCATTTTTTTGAACGAGTTCGTGATCACGCCACCGACGGTATTCTTCGTGCCCTCCAACACGGTGTTCACTGTCTTTTTCGTGACATTTACCACGGTGTTCACTGCCTTCTGAGTACCGGTAGTAAAAACGCCGCTCACGGCGGAGGCTATGCCGCTGCTGTTACGGGAGAGCATCTCGCGTATGCCCTCGCGGCGCAACTCCAGTAGAGTTCGGAATCCGAGATTCTTGGCCTCGCCCGTGAGCTGACGCAGGAAAACACGTCCGGTTACATACACACCGGCTCCCGCCAGCGTTGCCTCGATGAGCAGGGATACCCCACCCTTCACAAGCGTTTTCGTTGCACCGCCGGTAAGCGCCCCGGCAATCATAGCCGATATACCACCGTCCAGCATAAAGGTAGCCCCACCCACCAGTGCGCCGATTGTGCCACCGGCCGCGTCTGTGCCACCCTGCATGCCGGCCTTCACTGCCTCATCACTGTTCACCAGCATCTCATCCGCCATACCGGAGAGCGCATCCGCAGCGGCCTCACCGGCGGAGTCGGCGGCGTCCTGAACAAATACGGCGGTGATCATCGCATGGAAAAGCACCCAAATCAGGCAAACCACATTGAACACCACCGAGGGCCGATATCCGTGCATTTTCGCCAGGGCAACCACCATCCGCACCTGCACCAGAAGGATCATCAGCCCCGGCAGCAGGCGGCCCCGACTGAACACCGCCGCAACGGCCGCTATTTTGGCATAGTCCATCACCGTGCAACGGGATTCATCTTCCAGCCCACTCATGCAGCGATATTCACAGAACACGCGGCGCAGCGTCACACCCTCTGCATATTCCTCCATCTTCTGCAGCTCCGCTTCCACACTTCGGAATGCAGTGCGCAGCTTGGGGTCAGGTTCATACAGGCTACGTCGCTTCTCCGCCTCCCGCAGGAGCCCTTCGGATTCGCCGCCGTTGGGCGAGGAAAGACGTCCGGCCTCCACCATCATCTGCAGGGAGTAGATCTCCGCCTTGATGCTATGGAACCCATCTTCCACCATACGTCCCATTTCAGCAGCCAATCGGTTCATCTCTTCTCGTGCCGAACCGTAAGCAGCGGAGAATCCGGGCAGGTCTCCTGCCTCCAACGCCTCGGATAGACGCGACATCTCGCCCAGGTAACGATCAGCAAGCTCGGTAAACTCGGGCAAATCGGCAGCGGGAGTTGTCTTCAGTCTATCGTTCACATCGCGGCGCAGTTTTTTCCACTGTGCGGCCAAAGCCGGACGCTGCACTGCATAATCGTTTTCCAGTTTCGTACGGACTGCCGACAACTGAGGGAAACGCAGCAAACGCAGACGCTCATACTCCGGCAACAGGGCCTCGGCGTCATTTGTTTTCCGCAACTTCTCGGCCAAACTGCGCCACGCATCCTCGTCCCCACCCGTCTGCTGCATACGGCGCACACAGCGGCGAAGGCAGGCGAGCTTCTGAGCGGGGGTAGACTCGGCACTCTTCAGCACGGCGTCCTCCTCGTCGCATTGCAGCGCGGCGTTAATCAGGCTCAGGCATTGGCTCACAGCGCCACTCGTCGGGTCAATCCGCTGCAAACGCAGCATACGCCGCCGAGCATCCTTCAGTAGCTGCCGAGGGTGCGCATCCTGCAGTGTGCGAAGGCGCAAAAACTGTACCACGGGCTGCAGAAACACCAGCCACACCACAATTGCCACCAAGACCCACAGACACCAGCCCAGCACAGGCACCTGCGGGGTGAGTGCATTCAGAGCCTGCCCCTTCTCCACCAAATCGCCCGCCCCGTACACCAAAGCCGCTGCCAGAGCCAACACCGGAATGCTGCGCCAGAATGCCCCGTGCCCAAACGAAATGCTCTTGTTCTTTATTGCCATAGTTGTATTGTAGGGGCTCCGAAGGCAGAGTCAAGGCGTTTTTTTCACACGATGACACTTTTTTCCCTTTTTATGCGTCGAAAAGCCGTTTTGTGTTGCAGACTACCGAAAAACCTGCTAGAATGCGCGCTGTAAGCTATTCAAAGCAATCATGAAACTTTCATCCCTCATTCCTATAGCCCTCGGTGGCTGCGTTGTCGTCGGTGTCGGTGCCCTCGCTCTGTACTCCATGAGCCGGCAGGAGCTGGTCTCGGAGGAGGTCGTGCCCACCCTTACCGATGCTCAGGCCAAAGATCTGGCCGACAAGGTTCTGCAGAACAAGTGCGCCGCCTGCCACGGTGCCAATGCCACCTACTCGCCCGTCGTCAATTTCCTCTCCCTCGGCTTGCTGGAGAAGCACGTCACCAACGCTCAGCGCACCTACACGATGGTGCCGGATCCGCTCGTGCGCTCCGCCCACACGAACCTGCTGAAGATGGACCATGTGCTCAGCACAGGCAGCATGCCGCCCAAGTCTTACTCCGCCGTGCACTGGGGCACCTCGCTCCTGCCCTCGGATGTGAGCCTGCTGCGCCGCGTCTTCAGCCGCGAGGTGGCCAAGAATGACATCACCCCGCTGGTTGCCCCCCCTGCCCCGGCTAACGAGACGGAGGCCGCGAAGATCCGCTTGGGCCACCTGCTCTTCAATGACGGACGCCTCTCCACCACGGACAAGGTGGCCTGCGCTTCCTGCCACAACCTCACGAAGGGCGGTACGGATAACCTCGCGAAGTCGGAGGGCGTGCCCGGTGCGGACGGCAAGCCGCAGCTCGGCGGTGTGAACGCACCCACGGTCTTCAACACGCAGAAGAATATCCGCCAGTTCTGGGACGGTCGTGCGGCCGATCTCAAGGAGCAGGCGGGCGGCCCGCCCCTCAACCCCGTCGAGATGGGCTACAAGGCCCCGGAGGACTGGGCTCTCATCGCTGCCAAGCTGCAGCAGGATCCCGAGTTGGTGCGTCTGTTTGCCTTGGTGTACCCGGACAAGGGCATCACGGGCGACACGATTACCGATGCAATCGCGGCCTACGAGCAGACGCTCGTGACCCCGGACAGCCCCTTTGACCTTTACCTCAAGGGCGACAAGAATGCGCTGACTGCCGCGCAGAAGGCAGGTCACGAGGCCTTCCTGTCTGCGGGCTGCGCCAAGTGCCACTCCGGCTCCTCCCTCGGCGGCGCGAGCTTCGAGTACATCAATACCTTTGCTGACTTCCGCGCCGCCGCTGCCCCTGCGGATTACCAAGAGGCGGCCTTCGGTCTGGCCGACTTCACCAAGAAGCCGGAGCACAAGGATCTCTTCCGCGTGCCGGTTCTGCGCAACGTGGCCCTCACTGCCCCCTATTTCCACACCGGCTCCGTCGCTTCCTTGGAGGATGCTGTGCGCATCATGTTCAAGACGCAGACCGACCTCGATGATGTGAAGGCGGAGACCATCGCAAACGTCACCGACTTCCTCCGCGCCCAGACGGGTAAGCTGAACGGCAAGTCCCTGACGGAGCTCACCGATGCCGATGTAGCACCCGCTCCGGCTCCTGCCGCTGAGCCCGCTCCGGCTCCTGCCACCGAGCCCGCTCCGGCCCCTGCCGCTGAACCCGCTCCGGCTCCTGCCGCTGAGCCCACCCCGGCTCCTGCTGCCGAGCCCACTCCGGCCCCTGCTGCCGAGCCCACTCCGGCTCCTGCTGCCGAGCCCACTCCGGCTCCTGCCGCTGAGCCCACCCCGGCTCCTGCCGCTGAGCCCACCCCGGCTCCTGCCGCCGAGCCCGCAGCCCCTGTGCAGCAGGAAATAGCCCCTGCTCCCATTCCCGCCGAGCAGCCTGCGCAGGCCTGAGCCACTTGGGCACACCATTTCTTCCGAGTAGGGGGACTTCTCCCCCTGCTCGTTTTTTTTCATGCAGACCATCCTGCAACTCCCATGATATAAAACAGCCACTTTCACGCATACTTAATAACCACTTTTGAAAAAGATCACCTGATTATGAACTTTTCTCCTTGACAACTGATTCACCTTCGTCTATTCTGATGATCAGTCAGATTCATGTGTAAATATGATTTACGCGCACACCAAGGATGATTCACCGCCGGAGCAGTGGGAGCCGCTGTACGGTCCCAATGGGCACGCCGAGCTGACAGCAAAATATATTCGCAGCTTCGGTGACTGGTCTCGTGCGGACTTGGCTCCCGCGCTGCGGGAGATTGCCGAATTCCTGGCGCTGACGCATGATATGGGCAAGGCATCCCCCGCTTTCCAGCGTCACCTGCTGGGCGGGGAATCCGCCGACCACAAAACAGCCGCCGCGCTTTTTGCTCATCAGCAGGAGAATTGCTTGCTTAAAACGCTGCTGCCCTATACTCTTTACGGCCATCACGTAGGGCTGCCGGACGGAACCGATCTCTTCGCGAAATTGAAGTCGACCTCGCTTCGCCCGGATGTGCGAGCCGCAATGCCGGCATCCTATAACCGCATGGTTTCCCTTAATCCGGCAGCGCTAATGGAAGGCATAATACCGGAGAAAGAAGCGGTGTTCATCTGCAGCATGCTGGTTCGCATGCTGCACTCGTGTCTGGTCGATGCAGATTGGTCGGCAACAGAGGCCTTTTGTGATCCGAATACGGCGCAACAGCGAGCTGCTCATGACCTGCCGTCCTTGCAACAATTACAGGAGCGTCTGGAGACTTTCCTGTCGGAGCGTGAGCATGCGGCGTCCGGGCCCATCAATGAGCTGCGAGCAAGGATCCACGCTCGCTGCCGTGCAGCCGGTGCGGAGTCGCGCGGTGTCTACCGACTGCTCGTGCCCACCGGGGGAGGCAAGACATTCTCTTCTCTCAGTTTTGCGCTGGAGCATGCTATCCGGCAGGGATTGAACCGTGTCATTTACGTAATTCCCTACACAAGTATCATCGAACAGACAGCCAAGGAATTCCGCGCGGTATTGGGAGATGATGCCGTTGTAGAGCACCACAGCAACCTAGCCGAGGAAAACGACAGAGAGGCCAACCGCTTTGCTTCCGAAAATTGGGATGCCCCGCTCATTGTTACGACCAACGTACAGTTCTTTGAGTCGCTGTTTTCCGCCGCACCCAAACGCTGCCGCAAGTTGCACAATATCGGACGCTCGGTCATCATCTTTGACGAAGCTCAGGCCCTTCCGCCGGAGTATCTGGCCCCCTGTCTGGCGGCACTCAAGAGCCTGCAGCGCTTGTGCGATTGCACCTTGGTGCTCTGCACCGCCACCCAGCCGGACCTTGTCAACCGCCCGGAAGAGGGATTCGAGATCGGCTGGCAACCCGGTGAGGTTCGCAGTCTGCTGGGTGAGGTCATGGAGCGGGAGCTGCAAGAGCGGATGAAACGGGTGCAGGTCGAGCCGCTGGGTAATATGTCGCTGCAGGAATTGGCACAACATTTCGTCGACACCGGGCATGAATCCGCACTGTTCATTGTTAATCTGACCCGCCAGGCACAGGATTTGTACCGCCTGCTGGAGAATCAGGGTGCGGCAAACGTCTTTCATCTCTCGGCGCGCATGTGCCCCGCTCACCGCACTGCTGTGCTGGATGAAGTTCGCGAGCGGTTGCGCGTCGGACTGCCGACGATACTGGTATCAACCCGAGTCGTGGAAGCGGGGGTGGATGTATCCTTCCCCATCGTCTACCGGGATGCCTGTGGGCTGGACTCTCTGGCGCAGGCAGCAGGCCGCTGCAATCGACACGGTGAGCTTCCCATGGGTGCCGTCTATTCGTTCAAATCAACGGAGTATTCGTTACCATCCTCATTTGTCACGCTGAGGGATGCCGTGGCAGCATGGGAAAACACACTGCCGAATCTCGGTGATAAGGATTGGTTCTCGAGCGAGGCTGTGGAGTCCTATTTCCGCCATTTCTATTGGCAGCGAGGCGCGGCTACCGGGCATTGGGATGCCCACGGTATTCTGGCAGAGATAGGTCATCAGTTCCAAGAATTGGAGACCATACCCTTCCGGAAAATTGCTTCACTCTTCCGCCTCATCGATGCCGAAACGCACAGTGTAATGGTTCCCTACGGCCCCGAGGCTGACAAACTGGCCGAGCATTTGCGCGAGTTGAATCGTGCGGGACAAATGCCCTCGCGTGAGATTTTTCGAAAGATTCAACAATTTACTGTTTCTGTATATGATACCGAGGCAAAAGACCTACCCTGTGAGATTTTGCACGAAAAGGCGGGGGTTTACCTGATGAACGATACGGCCCGCTACAACACATGCATGGGGCTGCTCCGCGAGCCGCCGAACGACAATTATATTCAATGATTACGATACAATGAGTTACGGAATCAAACTCCATGTCTGGGGCGATTATGCGTGTTTCACGCGCCCCGAGTTGAAGGCCGAGCGCATGACCTACGAGGTGATGACGCCATCGGCCGCGCGCGGCATTCTGACCGCGATTTATTGGAAACCCGAGTTCCGCTGGGTAGTGGATCGCATCCATGTGCTCAATCCCATCGAATTCGGACAGATCCGCCGCAACGAGGTGGGCAAAAAAATTGCGCCACCCTCTGCAGCGGAGATGCGCGGAGAGAAAACATACTCTACCCAATTTTTTATTGAGGAGAATCGACAACAACGGGCCATGACCTATCTGCGCCGCGTTGCTTATGTGATTGAAGCGCATGTAGAAGTGCTGCATGAGCAGGAGGGCATTAACAATGTCGCCAAACACCTGGAGATGTTCAAGCGCCGAGCCGCAAACGGTCAATGTTTTCACCACCCCTGCTTCGGTATGCGGGAATTCCTCGCCTCATTCTCCTTGGTAGATGAGGAGCATCCCGCCCCGCCCTGCCAACTGCCGCCGGAGCAGCGTAACCGCAACCTGGGGCTGATGCTGCACGATATGGTCTATACCGATGACCGAAAGGGAACGGTCATCTGCGCCCACACGGGCAAGAAGCAAAGCGTTACGCCCAAGTTCTTCATGGCCGAGCTGCGCGACGGTGTTCTTGCTGTACCACCCCTGAACCGAGCTTTATCATGATTTTACAGGAATTATACCAATTATATGAGCGCTTGGTAGCAAACGGTGCCGATATGCCGCAGATGGGCACCAGTGTCCAAAAGGTAACCTTTTGTGTGGAACTGATCCCCGAGGGCGGCTGTACCTTCCGCGATCTTCGGCAGTGCGTGGAAAGTCCGCCTGACAAAAAGGGCAAGACAAAGAAGAAACTCGTTTCTACAGAGATGATGGTGCTGGGGGGATCCAAGCCGCCCGGATCAGGATTAAACCCTTGTTTTCTGTTTGACAACACTGCGTACCTTCTGGGCTGCGTTGAAGCCAAAAAATCAGATAAAGAAAAAGCGCGAGCAAGAGAGTCGTTTGCGGCAACGCGCAGAAAATACCTCGATCGGAAGGATACCGGCCTCGGCAAGGAATTTGAAATTTTGTGTCACTTCTACGAAACATGGGAGCCCCCTGCGGACATAGAGTCCCTCTCCTGTGATCCTGCCGTAAAGGACGCGATGAAGACCGGCAACGGTGTCTTCCGTATCCAAGGGCAAATGCAACACCTGCATGAGATACCGAATATCCGAGATTGGTGGTGTTCGGGTGGTGCAGAGCTTTGGCTCGGCACACAGAAGAAAGAAACACCTGATATGATGTGCCTGATAACAGGCAAGGAGGGTCCCGTCGCACGCGTGCATTCCCCGCAAATTTCAGGTGTCAGGGATGCCAGCCCCATGGGAGCAGCACTGGTTTCCTTCAATTGCAGCGCATTCGAATCCTACGGCAAGGAACAGGGCGGTAACTCACCGGTCTCGGAGCGAGCAGCCTTCGGATATTGCAATGCTCTCAATTACTTGCTGCGGGCATCGAATCAGCGGTTTCAGTTGGGAGATGCCACCACCGTTTACTGGACCGATGCTCCGGCCATGGGATGGGAACAAATAATCGCAGCCTCGTTCTCCGAGACGCCACAGGCACAGGATAATGCGCTTCTCAAGAAAGTCGGGGAAATATTAAAGCAAATCGCATTCGGGCGCCCTACTCCGCCACCGGAAGCCAAGGAGGTTCGATTCTTCCTCCTCGGATTGGCTCCGAACGTTGCTCGTCTGAGCATACGCTTCTTCCTGACAGGCACTATGGGCGACTATATTACCCGTTTGTCGGCTCACCTCGATGCCCTGCGCCTGCAACCCAGGGGTGCAAAGTTCAACGATCCGGAAATTATCTTTCCTTGGATGATCCTTCGTGAGACAGTCCGCGACCCCAAGGACGCTATCCCTTCGACCTACACTGAACCCCTCATGCGCGCCATTCTGCAGGGACGCCCCTATCCCGATTCTCTGGCGATGGCGATGCTGAGACGCTTCAAGGCAGATCGCAAAATCAACTACATCCGCTGTGCCTACCTCAAAGCATGGCTCACCCGAAGAAATCCTTCCTACAAACTCACACCCATGTTAGACGAAACCAATACTCAAGTCGGTTACGTTCTCGGGCGTCTTTTCGCCCTGCTTCAGAAGACGCAGGACGATGCACTGCCCGGCCTCAACCGCACCATCCGCGATGCCTACTATGCCAGCGCATCGACGTCACCTGCCTATGTCTTCCCGAGGCTCTTCAAGCTCTATAACCACCATGTGGCTAAACTGGAGGGCGGACGAAAGATCAATCGCGAGAAAGACATGCAGGCCATCACCGCACTGCTGGGAGAGTTCCCGACACATCTCAACCTCGAGCAGCAGGGTCTCTTTGCGCTCGGCTTCTATCACCAAACCCAAGCTTTCTTCACCAAGAAAAACAACCCCGACAACCAATAACCAACCATGAACAAGATTGATTTCATCATTCTCTTCGATGCCCTCGATGCCAACCCCAACGGTGACCCCGATGCCGGCAATCTGCCCCGCATTGACGGAGAGACCGGCCACGGCATTGTGACGGATGTGTGCCTCAAGCGCAAGATCCGCAACTTCGTGCAGCTCACCCGGGCGGGAGAGAGCGGCTTCGACATCCTCATCAAAGAAAAAGCCGTCCTCAACAACGACATTGAGGCGGCACATGTTGCCCTGGGCGAAAAGGCCTCGCCCGACAGCGCTCGAGTGTGGATGTGCCAAAACTACTACGATGTCCGCTGCTTCGGTGCCGTGTTGACCACGGGTAAAGGAGCCGGACAGGTGCGTGGGCCCGTGCAGCTCTCCTTTGCGCGAAGCATTGATCCCGTCACCCAGTGCGAGTACGCAGTCACGCGCTGCGCCGTGACTAACGAAAAGGATGTGAACAAAGAGCGCACGATCGGGCGCAAGTTCACCATCCCCTATGGTCTCTACCTGGCCAAGGGCTGCCTCAACCCCTACTTGGCCGACCAAACCGGCTTCGGCGAGGCCGACTTGGAGCTTCTTCTTCAGGCGATCCAAAATCTCTTCGCCTTTGATGCCTCCGCAGCTCGCCCCGCAGGCTCCATGGCCGTGCGCAAGCTCATCCTCTTCCGCCACAACAGCAAGCTGGGCAACGCACCCGCCCACAAGCTCTATGAGAGCCTGTATGTTGCCAAAAAGGAAGGGGTAGAGTTCCCCCGCAACATCGCGGACTACGATATCAGCCTCGACCGCAGCGCCATTCCCGACGGCGTGACGGTTGAGGAAATCGACTGCTGATGCCGGAGAGCCTCCGAGAAGAAGACTACGTGCCGATCTCTGCGCTTCAGCACTACATCTTCTGCCCGCGCCAGTGCGCCCTCATCCATACCGAGCAAGAGTGGAAGGAAAACGCCCTCACGACCCTCGGTAAGCTAGAGCACAAACGCGTTGATACCGCTCCGGGGAATACCCGGGGCGGCATCTACACGGCACGCGGCTGCTATCTCGTCTGCCGTCGTCTCGGCATCCGAGGACGAGCCGATGCCATCGAATACCGCTCCCGCGGCGGCGATATCATCGGGCCGGTGGAATACAAACACGGCCGACCCAAGGAACACGATGCCGATGCCGTCCAGCTCTGCGCCCAGGCCCTGTGCTTGGAAGAAATGCACGGCTGCCGCATTGAGCAGGCCTTCCTCTATTACCATGCCACTCGACACAGACAGACCATCGAGCTCACCCCTACGCTGCGGCGGAAGACAGAGGAGACAATCGCTGCCGTACAGGCTCTGCTACAGAGCCGCAGCCTTCCGCCGGCGCATTACCGGACCGAGTGCAGAGCCTGCTCGCTCCTTCCCATCTGCCTGCCGCGCCACCCCTCTGCAGGAGCCTACAACAACGGCAGCTTCGAGGCTGCCCTCTGTGACGTATGAAACAACACCTTAACACTCTCTATATCACCACCGACGGCATTCGTTTGCTGCTCAACGGCGAGACTGTTGATATCACACACCACGGACAAAGCCTGCGCCGCATCCCCTTTCTCAACCTGGAAGCTATCCAAACATTCGGTTGGGATATCGGCGCCAGCCCACAACTCATGGCTCGCTGTTCTGAATTGGGCATCAACCTTTCTTTTTGTTCCCCATCCGGACACTTCCTCTGTCGAGTTTGTGGCTATACCCATGGTAATGTCCTTCTGCGTCGACAGCAGTATCGCCTTGCCGATGACCCCTTCAGTCGCATTACCATCGCGAGAGAGATGGTTGCAGCCAAAATACTCAACGCTCGTACCGTCCTGCAGCGGGCAGTCAGGGATTATGAGCTTCCGGACCTACAACCCGCCATCAACCGGCTCGCACACGCGGTACGGCAAGCGAGACAGGAAAGCTCGGAGCAACGATTGTTAGGTATCGAAGGCTCCGCCGCCGACGTTTATTTCGGTTCGATTCCCCGGCTCATCACCGCCCCGGGATTTGTCTTTACATCTCGAAATCGTCGACCTCCCACCGATCCGTTCAATGCCCTGCTCTCCTTTGTCTACACCCTGCTGGCAAGCGACTGTAAATCCGCAGCTGAAGCCGTGGGTTTGGACAGTGCCGTGGGATTGTATCACCGAGAGCGACCGGGCCGCCCATCCCTTGCCCTCGATCTCATGGAGGAATTCCGTGCCCCCTTGGCCGATCGCTGTGCCCTTACCCTCATCAATCGCCGACAAATAACCCCGGATGATTTTGAACACCAGGAAAGCGGTGCCGTTTTGTTGAGTGATACCGCACGCAAAACCGTGCTGACCCATTGGCAACAACGCAAGAACGACATCATCACGCACCCTTTTCTGCAGGATAAAATCACCCTGGGTCTTCTCCCTCACATCCAAGCGCGCCTTTTGGCCCAACACCTGCGCGGCGCACTGGATGCCTACCCTCCCTACATACAAAAATAACTTCTGCGATGCGCTACCTCATCAGTTACGATGTAAACACCACCACCCCTGCCGGCCAAAAACGACTCCGCCGTGTAGCCAAGGCCTGCGAGGATCACGGCGTTCGTGTGCAAAATTCCGTTTTCGAATGCGTCATGGATTATTCCCACCTCCTTACATTCCGAGAGCAACTACGCACCATCATCGATGAGGAAAGCGACAGCATTCGCATTTATCCTCTTGGTAAGGACAGCAGCCGCATTATCCATATGGGCACCCAAAAAGCCTTCGACGTGACATCACCGCTCATTTTATAGCTTCTCCCCCCCTGTGTTCCTCAACGCGAACACCAAGCTGTTCTCCCTCGCTCAATGAATTCGCGGAGGAGCTAACACCTTGACTATCAGCATCTTGAAAGCACCTAGCCATCTAGTAATAACAATAACGACATCGCTAAAAACGAGGGTTCGCGCTCTTCATAGTCTTGACTATTCTGCCTCAATGTGTTATAAGTCGTGGGTCGCGCCCCATGCGGGCGCGTGAGTTGAAACT
>JALFWB010000012.1 GCA_022787425.1 Akkermansia sp. | reverse complement strand
GGACAGGGCCGCAAGGCAGCCCATCATGGTGTTGAACAATGTTCGTTTCATAATGCTGTGTGAATGTGTGTTGATGACGCGTCAAGAGTTTCTCCGCAGCATGCAGTTAGCCACTCCCGACAACATCAGCATACAGCATTCTTAATGCACACCCTATGTAAGTTATTGACAATCAATGATTTACGACGGATTCAGGGTACAGAGAGGTTGAAAGTGTCAGGTAGGATCACATTAAAAGAATGAGATTTTTTTAAGAAAATACAACTTTCCTGCTTGACACAGCATTAAGAATGCACCCCTCACGCCGGGGAGTCAGGAGCGGGGCGCGTAGGCGGCCCATGTAAGGTACGCAATCTGAAGGCGGAGGAGGAGGGCTAGGCTCATTCCCCAGGTAATCGCGATGGTGATCTTGGCCTTGGGGCTGCGGCGGCAGAAGCGGGAAAGCCACCAGAAGGCGGCTCCTTGCAGGGCGGCGGAGATACAGATGGCGGCGGACAGGGACACCCCGAGGATGGACTGGAAAATCAGCCCGGGGGGGAAGAGGAATGCCGCCAGCACATTCATGAGCCCACGCTCCCCGCCGGCCAGGCACACAACGGAAGAAGGAAGCATGACACAAAGAAAGAGCGTAATTTTGGCCACTTTGCTGTATCTTTCTTCTTGCGTGGGGATGTACATGGCTGCATGATGCACCAAAACGCCCCGCGTGTCAATACCGCATTGTGCTATGGGCATTTTTCAACTCGAATCGCGCTACACGCCCTCGGGCGACCAGGAACAGGCCATCGGCAAGCTCCTCAAATCCCTGCGGGCCGGCAATAAGCACCAATGCCTGCTGGGTGTCACGGGCAGCGGCAAAACATTCACCATGGCGAACATCATCGCGGCGCAAGACCGCCCCGTGCTCGTCCTCTCGCACAACAAGACCCTAGCCGCCCAACTCTACTCGGAGCTCAAGTCGTTCTTCCCGCACAATGCCGTGGAGTACTTCGTCTCGTATTTCGATTACTACCAGCCGGAGGCCTACATTGCCAGCACGGATACCTACATCGAAAAAGACAGCGCCATCAACGACGAAATCGACCGCCTGTGCCTGAACGCCATGCGCTCCCTGCTGCTGCGGCGCGATGTCATCGTGGTGGCCTCCGTCTCCTGCATCTACGGCTTGGGCGCGCCGGAGGATTACCGCCAACTGACCCTGAGCGTGAGCGTGGGGCAGGAGCTGGAGCGCGATGAAATGCTCGCCCGGCTCACCGAGCTGCTCTTCGAGCGGAACGACTACGACTTCCAACGCGGCAGGTTCCGTGTGCGCGGCGATGTGGTAGATGTCTACCCGGCACAGAGCGACGGCGAGGTGGTGCGCATCGAGTTCTTCGGCGACGAAATCGACGCCATCTCCCTGGTGGATGCGGGCACGGGACGCGTACGCGAGCGCATGGCGAGCTACCTCTTCTTCCCCGTCAAGCAGTACGTCTCTGCCCCGGAGAAACGGGAGAGCGCCATCCGCTCCATCCGGCGGGAGCTGGCGGAGCGCATCGCTTGGCTGGAGTCGCAGAACAAGCTCATCGAGGCCCAGCGGCTCAAGATGCGCACGGAATACGACCTGGAGCTCATCAACGAGATCGGCTTCTGCAAGGGCATTGAAAACTACAGCCGCCACCTGGCGGGCCGTGCGCCGGGTTCCACGCCGTCCACCCTGCAGGACTACTTCCCGGCGGACCACCTGACCATCATCGATGAATCGCACGCTACCATCCCGCAGATCGGCGGCATGTATGAAGGCGACCGCTCGCGCAAGCAGGTACTCATCGACCACGGCTTCCGCCTGCCCAGCGCGCTGGATAACCGCCCCCTGCGCTTCGATGAGTTCATGGCGCGCCAAGCCCAGCTGGTCTACGTGAGTGCCACCCCCGGGGCTTTTGAATATGTGAACTGCGTGCCGGGCAAGAAAGGCTACACGCCCATTCTCAAGGCACGGCGGGGCAATACCCACAGCCGCAGCGCAGAGGCCAGCCGGGCCATCACCCACGCCCCGGAGGGTTTCAAGGGGGTCTTCTTCCACAATCTATCCGAGCTCCGGGTCGCACCGCATCCCAGCGATGCCCCGGTGGAGGACTTCGACCCGACCCGCCTGGGGCAGCCGCTCATCGTGGAGCAGCTCATCCGCCCCACCGGTCTGCCGGAGCCGCGCATTACCCTGCTGCCGCTGGAGGGGCAGATCGACAAAACCATCGAGCTCTGCCGCCGGCGCGTCAGCGCGCGAGAGCGCGTGCTCATCACCACCCTCACCAAGCGCACGGCGGAGGACCTGCGGGACTACCTGTGCAGCACGGGGCTGAATGTAGAATACATCCATGCCGATGTAGACGCCATCGAACGCGTGGAGATTCTGCGCAAACTGCGCTCCGGCAAGGTGGACATCCTGGTAGGCATCAACCTGCTGCGAGAGGGCCTGGACCTGCCGGAGGTCTCGCTGGTGTGCATTCTCGATGCGGACAAGGAAGGATTCTTACGCAACGAGACCAGCCTGGTGCAGACAGCGGGCCGCGCCGCACGCCATGTGCACGGCGAATGCGTGCTCTTCTGCGATGTGATCACCGACTCCATCCGCCGCTTAGTGGAGGAAAGCGACCGCCGACGCGCCGTACAGCTGGCCTACAACGCCGCCCACGGCATCGTGCCGCACTCCGTGGCCCGCGCAGACCAGAGCACCCTGCGCCTCTACACCCCGGATGAGGAGTTGGAGGAAGATGTGCTCGATGCAGCGGAGTCCGACACCGAACCGACCGGACCGGAGGAGCGCATTGCGCAGTTGGAGAAGGAAATGCGCGCCGCCGCCGCCAAGCTGGACTTCGAGACCGCCGCCGTACTCCGCGACCGCATCAAGCAACTGCGCGGATGAGCCCCCGCCGCGCGCTTTTATGTCAACTCTCCCGCTTTTCGGCTTGACACCCCCCATGCCCCGGCGTATACTGGAGGCGGAGTTGAGTATGACGAAGCAACCGAACCTCTTAGCATGCGTCCGCAGCCACCTCATGGGGCGCGGAGAAGATTACCGCTGGGTGACCATGGGCCCGGAGGGAGAAAAGATCGGCTTGGCCTATCTGCCCGCACAGGCCACGCCCATCCCCTGCACCTTCATGTTCACCGAGCTAAGGGAACCCGCCAGCCTCGTCTTCGATGCCCACTTCGCACACCGTATCGCCCCGGCAGACCAAGCGGAGCTCAGCATGCTCTTCCTCACCCTCAACGCCAACCTGTCGGAGGGGCAACTGCTGCTGGATGCCCCCACCGGGCTCGTCTACTACCGCCTCAAATTCGTACTCGGCACCCCCGCCCCGACGGAGGAGGAGATCCTTGCGCGCATCGCGCACATGGAGGCCGTGGGGCTCAGCATGGCCAATACCTACGCCCGCATCATCGCCGCAGAGTTCCCGGAACAATAAACTTTTTACTTCATCACATTTATGTCTATCGAAAAACCATTGGAAGGAAAGGTCGGTGTCGTCACCGGCGTCGCCAATAAGCGCAGCATTGCCTTCGGTATCGCCAAAGCCTGGCATGCCGCCGGCGCTAAGCTCATCTTCAATTACCAGGGCGAGCGTCTCAAGGACGGCGTCATCAAGCTGGTCCGCGAGCACTTCGGCGAGGATACACCCGTCTGCGCCCTCGATGTGGCGGATGATGCCTCCATCGCAGACTTCGCGGCCTTTGTGGGGCAGCACACGAACCACGTGGACATGGTGCTGCACGCCATTGCCTACGCCCCGAAGGAGCCGGGCTGCCTGGAGGGCCACTTCTCGGACATCCCGCGCGAGGCGTTCTGCACCTCCCTGCAGATTTCTGCCTACTCGCTCATTGCGCTCTCCCGCGCCATGGCTCCGCTGATGGTCAACGGCGGCTCCATCACCGCCCTCACTTACTACGCCAGCCAGAAAGTGGTGCCGAACTACAACCTGATGGCCGTCTCCAAGGCCGCCCTCGAGACCTGCTGCAAGTACCTCGCCTTCGACCTCGGCCGCAGAGAGGCCCCCATCCGCGTCAACTGCATCTCCGCCGGCCCCGTCCAGACTCTCGCCGCCCGCGGCGTCTCCGGCTTCACCGGCATGTTCAAGGTCTACGAGGACAAGAGCCCCCTGCAGCGCTCCTGCACCCTCGACGAACTCGGTGCTACCGCCACCTTCCTCGCCTCCGACGGCGCAGCTTCCGTCACCGGCCAGGTTCTCTACGTGGACGGAGGCTACGAGATCATGGGCATGTAACCCACCTCCACCACACCTTCCCACCGCCGTATGCGCCTCGCTGCCATACGGCGGTTTTTCACAGTCGGGACAGATGACGACCGAGACGGAAGGTTTTACGCGCGGTCAGAGGCGATGCTGACGGAGCGGATCCAAGCGCTCTGGGGGAGTCGGGCGGCTTGGGCGGCAGAGAAAGGCATGCGAGGCCGCCAGTTGGTGCCGCCCTCGGTGCCGGGGAGGTTGAGGCGCACGGGTATATCGAAAAGATCCGTCCACATCATGCAGGCGTAAGCGGAGCGGCAGGCAAAGAGTGCGCGGAAGAGGCGGTCTTTCACCTCCGGGCTCCAGGGGACGAGGGCATCATGCTCGCGCTGTACGCCGCACCAGGCACCCAACCAAGCCAGCACGCGCGCGCAGCCTTGCCCGTTGAGGAGGGTTTGGCGTATCTCCTCCGGCGTGCGCGACAGGTCAGCCGCCGCGCGGCGAGCCTCTTGCACGGCATTGTACCACACATCCCAATCACAGCGCAGCGGCGGGAAATCGTGGGTAGCGTAGGTGGCAAAGGAGCAGGGATTGTAGGCATCCCCCGGGATAATGTGCTGACGATCATCGATCTCCCAATGCGGGATCTTGAACCCGGCAATGCGCAGCTGGCTAAGGTTCGGGCGCACATAATCCGGCACACAGCCCAAGTCCTCCCCCACCACGCGCAGGCCCGGGGCAGCCTGCAACAGGCGGCGAAGCAGGCGGTCCCCCTGCATCAGATTCTGTCGGCGATCTTCCGCCTGCCAATCCGGCCGCGGACGGAAGCCCGGACGGCGTCCCCCGCAGCGCGCAGCCGCCTCATCCTCCGTCAGCGGAAGGAACTCCGGGTTGCGGTCCGGCATCCAAGGGAAGGCATAGATACGGTAAAAGCCCAGAACATGATCAATGCGGTACATGCGGAACACCTCCGCCATTTTGCGGATGCGGCGGTTCCACCACGCAAAACCATCCGCCTCCATCACCTCCCAGCGGTAGAGCGGGATGCCCCAGTTCTGCCCCCACTTGGCCGTAAAGGGATCCTCCGCAAAGTTACCCTCCGCCGGCGCGCCGCCGCTCCAATTCATATCGAAGAGGTGACGCTCGAAGAACACATCCGCGCTGGCCACGGAAATACCGATGGGCACATCCCCCATCAGCAGCACCCCTGCAGCATCCGCCGCGTGGCGCACCACCGCCCACTGGCGGGCGCAGAGCCACTGCAGCCAGGCATGGTACTCCTTCTGCCCACGCAGCTCCGGGTCCCCATTCACCCTGCGGCGGATGTACTCGGGGTCCTGCTGCGGCCAGCGCCACCAGTCTGTGCCCCCCATGGCCAACGATGCCACACGGAACACCGTAAAATCCTCCAGCCACGCGCCCTCCGCTTGCACCCAGTCGCGGAACTCCCCGCGCAGGTCGGCAAAAGCCTCCTCCCCCGAGAAATGCTCCCATGCCACCCGGAAGAGCCTTCTCTTATGTTCGCGCACGCGCGCGTAGTCCACTAAGTCCGGCCCGCCCGGCAGCTGCAGCGGCAGCGCGTTTACCGGATAGGGCGGCAGCTCCGCCGGCATACCGGGAATCTCCTCAAGGGTGAGGTAGAGCGGCTCCAGAGCCACGCTGCTGATGGCGGAGTACGGCGAGGGGGCATCGTCCTCCCCCACGGCATTAACGGGCAGTAACTGCAGAAAACCTACCCCATGCTCCGCCGCCCAATCGATCCACTCCCGCAGGGCCTTCAGGTCACCTATTCCTCCATCGCCATCCCGCCGCAATGAAAAAAGCGGCATCAATATCCCGGTTTTACGTTCCAACAGCATGCTGCGCCCATTCTACCATATTCCGCCCCCTCCCTGCAATATCTTTCTAACCTGCGCCGCCCCTTTTTGCGTTTTTTGCAGAAAAACTCATAAAGCACTATTTTTTGCTTGCATTCTGTGCCGAAATGTGGTAGTAGCAAGCATGCACCGGCAGCGGCACTCCGTTCACCGGGCTCACATTCATCATACTCACTTCTTTCCCAAATATGGCTGCATCCCCCAAGAAATCATCTTCCGACGCCTCAGCCAAGGCGTCCAAGTCCACTAAGAAGACTTCTGCCAAGGCGGAAAAAGTCGGCAAGGACGGCATGACCCCCGCCGAACGCGAGCGCGCCAAGAAACTGCGCGCTACCATGGCCAAGCTGAAGGAAGACCCGGAGTGGGGCACCTTCCTGGAGGAGCAGGAGGCCGCCCTCAAGGCCCTGCGCGACCACCTTGCCCCGAGCGTTCAAAACACCACGCGCGACCACCTGCGCAGCGGTGCCTCCAATGTTTCCTCATCCTCCGGACAGCACATCGGCGATGCCGGCAGCGAGGCCGAGGTGCGTGACCTCACCATCCGCCTGCTCGATAAGGACCGGGAGCAGCTTTTCGAGATCGATGCCGCCCTCCAGCGCATCAAACGCGGCACCTACGGCATCTGCGAGATGAGTCTGGAACCCATCCCCAAGGGCCGTCTCCGCGTGCGCCCCTTCTGCCGCCTCACCGTTCAGTGCCAGGAGGAATATGAGCGCAAATTCGGCCCGAATGCGTCCTACAGGAGCAAAAAATCGGACTCTGTGGGCTATGCAGGGCTGGAAAATGACATAGAAAATGCGATTTCGCTTGACGAAAGCGAAGAATAGTGTATACTTTGTGCCCGCAAGTCAACACATTCAAATATGCCAAGAGACATCATCATCCTGGAATGCACTGAGGCCAAGGCAGAAGGCAAGCAGGCCTCCCGCTACGTGACCACCCGCAATAAGAAGAGCCCCCGCACCCCGGGCCGCCTTGAGAAGGTGAAGTTCAACCCTTTCCTCAAGCGTCGTACCGTTCACCGCGAGATCCGCTAAGCTCTTTGCCCCCTCTTTTACACTATGATTACTGAATTCCACAGCGTTGAGCGTCGTATCCGCTTCCGCACCTGCAACAAGTCCATGCCGCGTCGCCGCATCGACATCCCCGCCGGTGCAGTCGATATGTGCAACCCCGAGTTCCTCGCCAAGTTCACCTCCGAGTCCGGCAAGATCCTTCCCCGCCGCGTCACCGGAGTGTCCGCCAAGATGCACCGCAAGATCACCCGCGAGATCCGCCGGGCTCGTGCTGTCAATCTTCTTCCCTAACTCTATGCTCCCGCAGGAGCATCTCGACGGCAAGAGATGTCGTTGATGTTGAGGGAGCTTGTGCGCTGCTGTCGCCAAGCTCCCTCCCTCATTTCCTGCCTCCCTCCACGGCATGAAAAACCTGAAAGACATGCAGAACGAGCGCGACACGCGCTGCATTTCCATCGACCGCGTCGGTGTCAGGGGGGTGCGCTTCCCCATCGTGGTGAGCGATAAGGCTAACCGAACCCAAAACACGGTAGCAACCGTGGCACTCATGGTCGACCTACCGCAGGAATACAAGGGTACTCACATGAGCCGCTTTGTGGAGGCCCTACACGACGAGGGGGAGGGACCCCGCCGCCTGAACATCCACACTGCCCTGCGCCTCCCCAATCGCCTGTTGGAGAAGTTATCAGCCCAGCGCGCGCATGTGGAGATTGCCTTCCCCTTCTTCCGGCTCAAAAAAGCCCCCGTCTCCGGCATGGAGGGCATGATGGATTATGACGTCCGCTTCGTCATCGATGCTGAACGCGGCGGCAAGAGCCAATTCACCCTCACCATCAAGGTGCCCGTCACCACCCTCTGCCCCTGCTCCAAAGCCATGAGCACCCACGGGGCCCACAACCAGCGCGGCATCGTTACCTACTCCGTCCGCTTTGTTGGACCACCTATTTGGATTGAGGACCTCATCGACATGATTGAGGAGTGCGCCAGTTGCTCTCTCTACAGCATTCTCAAACGTCCGGACGAAAAATTCGTCACGGATCACGCCTACGAGCATCCTGTCTTTGTCGAAGACCTAGTCCGCAACGTCGCCGTGGCCACAGAGAACCACACTGCTTTCTCCTGGTATCGCGTGGAGGCCGAGAATTTTGAGTCCATCCACAACCACAACGCCTACGCCTGCATCGAGCGCTCCCTGACGGACTGAACCTTGCCGCATCTATCGAGAAGGAAGTCCACAGATTTACACGGATTCGGTGGAAGGGCACGCAGGACGTGGTACAGAAGTGCGTAAGGCTTCCTTTTTTCAATTCTTACAAAAAGCCGCACCTCCCCCAACTCTTGCTTACCGTTGTTATGGAGGTATGGAGTCTCCACCGACTTCTGCGTTCACTTTCTCTCTGTCAGCAAGTCGCAGCGGCAGTCAGTTATCGATGGGAAGTTGGAGCATGATGCGCCGGAGAGAGGGGGAACTGAAGTAGTCCTCGCGGAGGAGGCGAGCCTTCTCGGTGTTGGCTTGGTTGAGCAGCTCGCCCCATTGTTTGATGAGGGGGCGGAGGGTCTCCAAGGCCTCCTCGGCGCCGGGTTGGGGGAGGCTCGCGAGAGCTTCTCGTTGCTCGAGAAGCTGGGCGAGCCCGGAGTCGAGGCGCGGGGCTGCGGCCTCGGCCTCCTCTCGGTTGCGAATGAGGCGGAGCTCAAAGACAATGCCATCCAACGCATCGATCATCTCGCTGTAAACCTGGGCACGAGGAAGAGACTCGTGAAGAGCATCATGGGAGCGGGGCTCAGTGATGAGGGAGCGCGTGGCCTCCTCCAAGGCTGCGGAGCCGTAGGCGTTCACCTCGTGAATGCGGGCCAGCACGGGCAGGAAGCCCTGAAAGATGCGGGTGACCTGCAGCATGCCCTCTGCCAAGCCGGAATCCGCGCCGCGTTCTGTGGCGGAGAGTTGCTCCATCTGCACGAGCAGGGCATTGATGGCCTCGGCATGGGCGCGAAAATCCACGGCGGCACGGTCGGCGGTCTCGCGGTTGCTGACAGTGCGCAACAGGTGATCTATTTGTTTAGCGTGCTCCGCCAGCCCAGCGCAGATCTCTCCCACCTTACCGCCGGACTCAGCCGCCGGTGAAAGGGTCGGCAGAAGAAGAAGCGGGAATATTGCGCGAGTGTACCACATAGGCAGAGGGGTTACCACCGCAGCTTGGCCCGCAGGCGCGCCGCATAGTCCGCCCCCGGCATTTGCAAAAGGCGCAGGGGACGCGGAGCCTTGGAGATGACGAGGGTATCATTGAGCGCGATGGGGGTGGCAGTCCGCCCATCAAGGGAATAAATGAGGTTCTCCCCCGCACGTCCGCGGCGCTCACGCGGGCGCAGGGTGATCGTGACGGAATCCGGCACGACGATGGAGCGATTCGTGAGGCTGTGCGGGCAAATGGGGGTGATGCAGTATACGCCCGCATTCGGCCACAGCAGGGGACCGCCTGCCGAGAGGGAATAGGCGGTGGAGCCCGTGGGCGTGGCCACCAGCACGCCGTCCGCATGGTAGCGGTTCAGCAAGTGCCCATCCAGCTCCACATCCACATCGATCATCTTGCCGGTCTGGGCGCGCATAAGAGAGAGCTCGTTGACTGCCAATCCCGTATCGCAGCCCTCCTCCCCGGGGCTGTGGCGAAGCACCTGCAACAGAGTGCGCTCCTCCACCCCATAGCTGCCCCCGGCCAAGGCATCGATGAGCTGGCGCAGGTCGTCGACACCGCAGGCCGAAAGAAAGCCCAGATGCCCCATATTCACCCCGCCCAAGATCAGGCCGCGCTGCGCCGCCTCTGCCGCAGCGGAGAGCATCGTGCCGTCTCCCCCTAAGCAGAGCAGCAGGTCCGGGTCGCCTTGCCCCGGAGAGCGGAGCGTGGGCCCCAGCTCAAAACAAGAGATCCCGGCACTACCCAGACCATCATACAGGGTATCAATTACCCTAAGCACCGCCGGGGTACGGGACGGAGCAAGGATACCGATACGCTGAAGGGGGCGATCCATGGCGGGGAAAGGGGATCAGCGTTGCTCGCGCACGATTTCCGTGCCGATACCGTCCTGGGTAAAGATTTCCAGCAGAAGGGTATGCGGCAGGCGTCCATCGATAAAGTGCACCTTGCGCACGCCCGCGTTCAGCGCGTCCACCGCACTCTTCACCTTGGGGATCATGCCGCCGGAAATAACCCCCTGCTCGATGAGCTCGAAGGCCTCCTTGCGGTTGATACTGCGGATGAGCGTAGTGGGGTCCGAGGGGTCGCGCATCAGGCCGGGGACATCGGAGATATAGATGAGCTTGACGGGCTTGAGCTCCCGGGCCAAGGCAGCGGCCGCCAGATCGGCGTTCACATTCAGCGCCTGATTGGTACCCAGCTCCCGAGCCAAGGGGGAAATCACCGGGGTGAGCTGCAGCTGCAGTGCCTCCTCAATGCGCGGCAACAGGCAACCGATCACGCGCCCTACCATCCCGATGTCCACCGGGCGGCCCTCCGCGTCCTTTTCCATCAGCTTCTCACCCACAAAGACGTTGGTGCCCGGAATGCCCACCGCCTTGCCGCCGGCCTCGCGCACCAGCTCCACCAGTCCGGGGTTAATCGTGCCGCTCAGCGTCCGCTCCACAATCTCGATGGCCTCCGGCGGGGTCACGCGCAGGCCGTTCACAAAACGCGCCTCAAGCCCGCTATCCTTCATCGCCTTGGAGATCGCCTTGCCGCCGCCGTGCACCACCACGGGGTTGAGCCCCATGGACTCCATGACGACGATATCATGCATTAACGACTTCACCAGCTTGGGGTCATCCATCGCCGAGCCGCCGAACTTAATCAGCACGGTTTTGTCGCGATACGCCTGCATATAGGGCAGAGCCTCCACCAGGATCTCGGCCTTGGAGATCTCTCGGTCCAGGTGTTCAATGTTACGTGTGGAAATCATGGTTTCAGATGTAGCGTTTGATTTTGAAAATGACCAGCGGCAACACGGCCGCGCATACCATCAGCGCGATGGAAATCCAGAATCCCCACCCACTCTGCAGCAGCGGCATGCTGGCAAAATTCATACCGAAAATACTCGCTATGAGGGTGGGCGGCAGAAAGACAAGCGACAGGATGGTGAAGATCTTGAAGATCTCGTTCTGCTCAATGTTGATGAGCCCCAGAACGGCATCCAGCATGAAGTTAATTTTGTTCGAGAGGAAAGACGCATACTCCGACAGAGATTGAACGTCCCTGGTCGCCGGATGCAGGGCCTTGTAGAGCGTCTCGTGCGGGTCGGTACACTTCGTCTCGCAGCCGCCGTAGGAGATGAGGCGCAGCAGCGTGACGAGTGCATCTCGCTGGCGTCCGATCAGGTCACCCACGCGTCCCAGCTCCTCCAAGGCCTCACGCAGGTCATCGGTGTCGGGGTCTTCCTCGTTCTTCGCCGTGCGGCGATGGTGCGCACGAAATATCTTTTTGGAAATCGCGTCCAAATCCGTACCGAAGCGCTCCAGGACATCGGCTTGTCGGTCAACCAATGCCTCCAGCAGACCGACGAATACCAAATCGCGGTTGAAGGGGGAGGGAGAACGCATCAGGGAGGTCGGGAAGGTGTGGAAGGTGGAGGTATCCGTGTGGCGAATGGTGATGAGCTGCTTCCCCTTGAGGATGAAGGTAATTTCAGCAATCTCCGGTTCGTCCGTCTCCACTCGGCTCAGGACGCAGGCCGTCATGAAACGACCGCCGTCCTCGCAGTAGAGGCGCGAGGTCGCCTCAATTTCACGCATCTCGTCCTTGGTGGGCATCTCGATGGCATACTGCCGCTCCACTGTCCGGAGCTCCTCTGCGGTCGGTTGCAAAAGATCAATCCAGAAAACGCCGCTCCGTTCGTAATCATGGTCCTTCGGCTCCTCTATTCGTGAAATGCCGTTCTCTGTCTGCGTGTAGAGTCGTATCATAATGCCGAGAGGGGGTTATGTTTCGTTGCCGCGACGCGTCCCTGTCATTTTACGCCCCCTTACCCGAAAAATCAAGCCGTATTCCTGCCCTCATACCCGTTTTTTTCCGTTCGATGCACTTTTTTTACCCTTTTCGGCGGATTATGCTTGCATTCTCCGGAAAAATGCGCTAAACTCCCCCCGCGCACTGTCGCCCTTCCCGGCGCAGCGTCCCTCATGGGCAGGTGTCAGAGTGGTCGAATGAGCACGATTGGAAATCGTGTGTACGTCAAAAGCGTACCGAGGGTTCGAATCCCTCCCTGTCCGCTCCAAATTAACCATATGGCCCCACGGCTTATCCCCGTGGGGCCTTTAGTATTTGGGGAGATTTGCCTACGAGAGCGTGCTCAGGGTAGCCCCCCTCGCCTACGCTTTCTGTGTACGAAAATGCATCGCGCAGGGTATGTTTCAAAGAGACAAGCTCACCCTAGGAATTCATCATATGGCAACTTCCCGGTGCAATCTGTTTCACCCGCATCCCCCCCCCAACAAGAGAAAAGAACCGGCACCCCGGGGAGAGAGTGGGGGTGCCGGTTCGGAAAGCTCGGGCGGTAGTAAGCCGGAGCCGTGTGAAGAAAGCAGGGTTACTTCAGGAGGTCGGCCACATCGGCGCGCTCCTCAAGCAGCTCCTTGCAGCTGGCGTCGATCTTCTCGCGAGAGAAGGCATCGATCGGCAGACCCTCCACGATGGTGTGGGAGCCATCAGCGTTCGTGCGGGTCGGCATGGAACAGATGATGCCGGCGGGCAGGCCGTACTTGGTGCCATCCGTGAAGGAGCAGACGGAGAACCAGTCGCCCTCTGCGGTGGGAGTCACCAGGTTCTTCACCGTCATGAGGGCCGCGTTGGCCGCAGAGGCGGCGGAGGAAGCACCGCGGGCGGCGATGATGGCGGCGCCGCGCTTCTGCACGGTGCTGATGAAGGTGGTCTTGAGCCACTCTGTGTCCGAGATGACATCCGTCACGGGCTTGCCGCCGATCTTCGCGTTGGTGAAGTCGGGGTACTGGGTGGAGGAGTGGTTGCCCCAGATGGTCATGTTGGTCACCTCGCTCACCGGCACACCGGCCTTGGCGGCCAGCTGGCTCTTGGCGCGGTACTCATCCAACTGGGTCATGGCAAAGAAGTTCTGCGAGGGCAGGCCGGTGGCGTTGTGCAGAGCGATGAGGCAGTTCGTGTTGCAGGGGTTGCCGACCACGAAGACCTTGCAGTCCTTGGAAGCGTTCTCCGCAATGGCCTTGCCCTGGCCCACGAACACCTTGCCGTTGATGCCCAGCAGGTCCTTGCGCTCCATACCCGCCTTGCGCGGCACGGAGCCCACCAGCATGCACCAGTCCGCGCCCTTGAAGGCCTCGGCCGGGTCCGCAGTCGCCACGATCTCCTTCACCAGCGGGAAGGCGCAGTCCTCCAGCTCCATCACCACGCCCTTCAGCTTATCCAAGCAGGGCGGAATCTCCAAGAGCTTCAGCACCACGGGCTGATCCGCACCCAGCATCTCGCCGGCCGCAATGCGGAAAAGAAGGGAGTACGCGATATTGCCGGCCGCGCCGGTCACGGTTACAGTTACGGGATTTTTCATAACGCTCTCATTATCGCACACGCGCCCGATTAGTCAACACTAAAATGCGCTTCAGGCCCCCTTCCGCAGAAAAAATCTCTTTTTTCTGATTTTCTCATTTTTTGGGCTTGACTCCCCTGACCCGTCGTGCTAAACTCTCCCCACACACCTCATGGTGCCCATGGAGCGGTGGCTGAGAGGCTGAAAGCAACCGTTTGCTAAATGGTCGTACGGGCATAAACCCGTACCGGGGGTTCGAATCCCCCCCGCTCCGTCAGATTAATGCTTGTGCCCCACGGATTATCCCCGTGGGGTCTTCGTTTTGCCCGGCCCTGCATACATCGGTACACGTTTTAGGTACACAAAACGGGGAGGCGAGTACACAAAGCCAAACACCCCCCAACGAATGTTTCTGAGTGCAGGGCACAACTACCTCGTACCCTCTGCATTTTGAATGCTGTAGTCAAGCCGGAAAACGTTTTTTTCTTGTTTTTTCTCGGGCCTCTTTGTCTTGACAAAGGAGCGATAAAATTTCTTCTCGCTGACCTTCTTTTCCCAACACGTTGATAATCAAGGGGTAAGGTGGGGTGTGCATTCAAAATGCTGTATAGTGTCCTCACGATGCAAACCGAATCCATGCTTCAAACAGGAATTATTGAAAAGCGACAGCAACGTGCTGAGGGCCTCGCTAGGCTTTCCGAGAAAATTAAGGCCATGAGCGATGCTATGGCAGCAGTGGCTTCTTCCCCTCTCAACTTCACCAAGCCGAAGGAGCTGGGGGCCTTGATGACAGACCTGCGACTGTTTGCAGAGCGAGTCAACCGCAAGCGTCGTCTTTTCGAAAACGGGATGGTGACGATATGTATTGCCGGCATGGAGAAATCCGGCAAATCCACTATGCTCAAGCAGCTGACAGGCATTGACTTGCCCACAGCGCAGGAGCGATGCACATCCGTCAGCAGTGATATTCTGTACACAGAAGCCGAGCACGGCTGGTTTGATGTTGAGTATTACAGCAAAGAGGAGCTGTACAACGTCATGGCAAGTCTGTGGGGATACCTGCATGATGCTCCGGCTGATGCGTGGCAGGGCAACAAATTATCCCTGACCGAGGACACTCCGGCCGACCTGGAAGCGTTCCTGAGCAGCAGGATTCCGAACAGGGATGCCTTGGATCCCCAATCCATTCTCTCGTATGAATCGGCCTTGGTTCAGCTTCGAGCCATCCAGACATGCCTCTACAGTTCCGGGGATAAACTCGGGAGGAGAGATGACAGGAAACCTCTCAGCGAACTGCACCACTTCATCAGTCACAAGACGAAAACATCGGGCAATGTCAGCGAGGAGCAGTGCCTGATCAGGAAAGTAACCATACACTCTAAATTCGAAAACGGCTGCGCGGCTCTGCGCTTGTGCGATACGCCGGGCGTAGATGACCCGAATCGGAACGCCCGTCATTTGACCTATCGAACAATCATGGAGGAGGCCGATATTCTCGTTGTGGCGCACCGCCCTGATAACCGCCCGGATCCAACTGTATCGTTGGCACGCTTCATCAGTGATCTGAAAAAAGCGGACCGGGACGCCCCCCTTCGAGAAAGGACTGTATACTTCGTCAATTGGAACAAAGGCTCCGATCCGGATCATTCTGCCGCCGATATCCATATCGAGAAGATGAGTAAATACAACATCTTCCGCAGGATCTACGGTCCCTGTGATGTTATGAAAGAAGGAGCCGTTGCAGATTTCCTCAAGGAGCTCAACGGATTCATCGCCACTCATCTTCCGGAGCAGGACGATAACCTTATTTCGTCTCTTGAACAGGAATTCAAGTCCCTGCAAAGTCGCGTACGCTTGAACATCTTTGATGATTTATCTCGACAATCGCCCCCCCTTCCGTCGGCCATCGAGCAACAGATGAACAATAAGTACGAAGACTGGTTCCAAGATACATTCTTCCGCAAGCTGGTCGATGGATTGGGCAGGTTGGCAGAGAGTTTCAATTTACCGGAGCTGTCTGCTGTCCACGATCAGATCCAGAACATTTTGCAAGTTACGAATGAAGAAATGCTAGGTTGGATCAAGGAGAATGCCGACGAGGAGATATGTGAGCAGTACAGCCGACAAGGTAAGGATCCGGTTAAAGAGATAATGCCCAAACTGGCTAAAGAAATGACGGACAGGATAACAAAACTGACTCAAACCGTGGAGACACTGAGTCCGGCTATCCAAACACAGGTACTTCAGGTCATTATCGATGCAATGGGGGCTGAGACGGCCTCAGCACTTCTTCCCGGCACATCCGACCGCGATCGGTTGAACGCTCTGCAAGCCAAACTTGCGGAATCGGCTGACAACCAGCGAGACTCTGATGATTCCGTGAGAAAAATTGCGGAGGGTCTCAAGGAATTTGCGACACTGAATGCCGCCATGGGCTACGTGATGCGTTATGAAATGCGTCCCTGCCTGAACCTCTTGGATCACCTCCGCTGGAGTGCTGCACGTCGCCAGCAGATGGTTAAACGCTGCAAATCCTTGCTCGATAGCACGGAGCAGGGAACCCAGGCCTCCGCATGGTTGGGAAGGGCTAGGTTCCCCAGTTTCGGGGATACGGCGGAGGAGCAAGCCCAATTCCTCCGATTTGTCACGGGAACTTCTCTTCAACTTCTTCACTGCGTCCTCGGAGCACACGCATCCCAGCTACAGATGATGGTCGACGACTTCCTGTCCCAAGCCAGCCAGACGTTGGCTACGCAGGCACACTGCGAAAAAGGATGGAAGAGAGGTTTGGCACTCTATAAGAGTACCATCTTGGCGCAGGATGCAGCAAGCCTGCTGTCCGCAGCAAAGGAGGCAGAGGATTTCCGTAACCTACTCACAATCCTCGCGAACTCACTCAACTGATTACCATTATTTCCCATTTTACCCCTATCTCCATACCATGGACATTAACGAGCTTATCAGCAAACACATCAGCATCGCCCGCCTCTGCGCCCCCGAGCAGGAGGCAGCCCTCCGGGAACTACAGATGAGGTCTCAGAAAAGCCTGATGAAGGTGACCGTACTGGGCGACTTCAAGGCCGGCAAATCCACGATTCTGAATCAGTTGTTTTTGAAGGAACCTCTCCTGCCTGTAGACTACAGTGAATGCACTGCAGTCCCCACCCAACTTGCAAACGGCCCCCGCCGGCTGCAACTCTGGAAGCGCAACCCATCCACCGGCCGTGAAACGCTGGTTCAGGAGACAGAGACATTCGATGAATGTACTCTTGCTTCTCTGATCACGGCCGGAACAGCTTCAGCCCGTGCCGAGAAGGCCAAGAAATACAGCCGCGCTGTGTTGACACTGCCCGGCATTCTGGCGGATAACATCTGTCTGGTGGACACTCCGGGAATGAATACGCCGAATCAGGAAATCCTCGTCGGTACCATGGCTGAGGCTCGGGATGCCGATTTGCTGTTGTATGTTGTACGAGGAAAGACTCTTGCCCGCCGTGAGGTAGAGTTGCTGGCATCTATGTGCGGTATGCAACTCGAGAAGATTCCCGTTTTTGTTGTCGTAACTCACGATGACACGCAAAGCCCCGCTCAACTGAAGAATATATGTCGGGAGATACGTGCAGCACTGGCTCAGGCAGGAATTACAGCCTCCTGTTCCCCTTACGATATTCGCAACTCCTCATCTGCGGTATCCATTGATGATTCCCCCGTCTCCGTCACTCCCGACAAATCCGATGGTTTCGTGGGGTGGTTCGACACAACTCCCAAAACAAGAAAGAAGGAGACATCACCAACGAAAGCTAAAGAAGTCGGAGGCCTCGGCGTGGAGGGGTGGTTCGATCCAACTCCCAAGACGGAGAAGAAGGAGACAGCATCACCGGAAACTACGGACGGCGATGACCTCGGCATGGAATTGAGCACATTCTTCCGCGACCATGTTGCAACCGGTCACGCAGCCAAGATACTTCGGGATCTCAGGCCCCTGAGCGAGCAACTTCGAATGCGTGCACAGGCAAGGTTGGACGTCAGCCACTCCAATGCAGAACAGGTGGAGGCATTGCAGAAACAACTCCGAACGTTACGGTTCGAATTCCACCGCAAGTCAGAAATCATGATGGACCATATCCACGCCATCCAGATCAATTTTCAACGCAAACTTGCGGCTGAGATCGACAATGTTATCCGAACAAAAAAGAGTGAGTTGAATCTGCTGACCTCCAGCCAACAGGTCATTGACACGCTCAAAGCATGGAACGAGAGCCTGCCCGGCGAACTCGGTAATACGGTGCAACTGCTTAAAATCGATTTAGGGCGGGATATCCACGAAGCTACGCGGCGTTTCGGAGAGGACTTAGATCTTTCTATCCGAGACATGGCTCAGAATTCCATTGAATTCCATGCCGGCTTCCTATCCAAGATCCCTTCGTGGGCCATTATCGTCGGGGATTACGCGCTGACTGAATTTCTGTCACCTCTACCGTTTTTTATCGATTTACCTTTACGTTACCTGTTCGGCTCCTTCCCGTTGATGCCTGCTAACTTGGTGGCAGCGTTGGCCAAAAACATCGCTGTAAAGCACTTGGATGAGTCTGCCCGCCAGATAAAAACAGACCTTGCAACAAACGTGGAGGAAGAAATGAAACGCTTGAATGATGACCTGCGTTCCCGTCTGACTGCTTCAACCTTTTTCTCCGACATAGAACTTGAATTGGAAAATGCGGAGAAGAACCGATTGAGCCCCGAGGACGAGCGTTCTCTGTCGGACATCGTCAAGGAACTTGATAATATGTTCTAACCAAACCCGCCCCATATGACTCCGGATTTCAGTACCCAACAGAGCGAACAATACAGAACATTCCTCCGGGAAATCATTGAACTCATCAATCAGGCAGAGGTACCTGTAGAACAGGCTGCCAAGGCATTGGGGCGCCCCCGGGAAGATACCTTGGCAGATACAAGGGAGAAGCTGCGCAGAGAGGTTTTTTCCATCGTCCTCATCGGAGCCTTCCAAAGTGGTAAATCCACCCTGTTCAATTATCTGTGCGATGGGCGTGAACTCAGCCCGGTAGGACCGGGCGGTGGCGGCATCCGTACCTCCGGGTGTCGCGTCAGCGCGCATCCTCAAGTGGAAGGAGGCAGAGAGTATGCGGAAGTAACATGGCGAACAAAAGGAGAACTTCTTCGCTCTCTTGGCTCCTCGCTTCGTGTGTATTATGACATATGTGACAGAGAATCCGCCAACGTCAGCTACCTCACGGAGGGTCTTGTCAATTTGGACGATAAAGATCATCGCGAGAAACTTGCCGGACACGCGTGGGAGGAAATGCACGATACTACTGCGGATTTCAGCCATAGCAGCAAAACCGAGCTCATGCGTTTTGCCCTCCTTGTTTGTGCGTTCTATCCCGATTTTGCAGAACGAATCAACAAGAGAACTGAGGAATGGAAGGTGGATGATGCCGTCGTCATCTCATCATACCCCCAAGATTGGGAGAGTCGATGGGAGCGTGTCAAGAGTCCGGAACAGGTCAGGGAGGCATTCAGCCCGCAAGAGGTCACTTTCGCTTTCTGTGGAGGGTTGGATTTCCACCTTGACAGTGCGAATCTGAGAATACTCGGTTGTTCGATATGTGACTGCCCCGGTTTGTTTATTTCAGCATGGGACACAGAAATCGCTAAAACGTGCATCCGAGAGGCGGATGCCGTTCTCTATATGTTCGGAGGCGATAAAGCTCTGACCCAGTCTGATCTTGAGGCTCTGCAAGCGTGCGTTACGTTGGGCGGAAAGCATAAACTGATATTCGGGGCCAACCTGAAAATTCCCTCCAGACAGTGGAAACGTGTCGAGACAGAGGCTGTAGCTCCCATTCTTCGTGCAAACGGTTTTGAGGATCCCGAGATTCATGCGCTCCACGCCGGCCTCGCGCTTCGTGCTTATGAGGCCATCCTACATCAGTATGGATCGCTATCCGAGCCTTCACGCCGGGCTATATCCATTGAACTCAATGATCTCGGTAGGGAGACAACAGATGAAAATATCACATGGTATCTCCAAAAGAAGCAGCTGAAGCGTTTTATCGAGAGATTGACGGACGATGAGCAAGAATTGGAAGACTTTTGTGATGAGAATGGATCCATCGCGCCTACCGGGGCTTTAGACGAACTCAGTGCTGTACCGAGGTTTGTTCGTTGTGCAAGTGATTTTGTTACAAAACATAAATTCGAGAGCATTCTCCTCAATCAGGGCTGTCAAAAGGTATCCCGTGATTTGAAGACGATGGAAGGCTATTTGTCAGCGTACCACAAGAGTATATCAGGGGATATCGAGAAAAAAAAGAAGGCACTGACAAGAGTTCGAGAGAACCTGAAGAAGCTGAAGGATAAGAAGGAGGAATCGTGCAACCACGTGGATCTGAGAATAGAAACAGGCTGCAATGAAATATTAAGGTATTACGATAAAGAGCTGGACAAGTTGTATGACAATGAGGCAGTACCCAGAATTCAGGAAACTTTCCTTTCCCTGAAACCCGATTTCTTTCTAACTGCGATCTTTCGAAATAAGAGAAAGCTTGCCTTGGAATTCGAAGACGCATTTATTAGAATCTGCACGGATTGCTTTAAAGCGCTGCGCGAAAACATCAATGCAACACTGCCAACATTGCCTGAATTCCAGAAAATCTCTCAAGCCTTCGATAGAGAGCGCAGATCCATGACGGATGAGTTTTCCCAGCTGGGAGAACTCTCTGCCATGGCAGAAATAGAAGTTCACCTGTCCGGAGTCAAATTCGAGGAAGCTATAAACAACATGCTACCAAACGAAAGAACTATTATGGATGCTCTTACAGAAGGATCCAACGATTTCTGGGGTGTAATCTGGGAAATCCTGACGTTCGGCGTTAATCGCCTATTTACCAACAATCGCAAATATGCTGATGCTTTTATTGCGGAACACGATGCACGCTTTCGCAAGGTGTACAAAAGAGCACTGAAATCAGCTTTGTCGGAAAAAGGGGGACCTTTCGACATCATCAGAACAAAAGGTGCAGAGTTCAAAAAAGCATGCGAGGCGGGTCTGGAACAATGCAATAAGCAAATAGGCATTGCTGAGGATGCTCTCAAGATGGTAAATACCCCGGAGGCTCACGATAAGCTCTATCATATACGGGAGTCCTTGAGACAAATCAAGAAGTGTCATGAGGCCACTTCTCTCTTGGAAGAAAGGATTTCCGAATTGATCGAGAGCTCTCACTCATAAACTGCGGAATTCTGCCCGCGAGAATGTATACGCCGCTGCTTGGTCATTTACTTCCTAACGATGGGGGCTAATCAATGAGCTGCGGTGGTATACATCTCAGGGGCAGAATCGGGATGTCCAGCAACTCTATTTTGCTTCGAACATAAACCGCCCCTTGTCCATGAAAATTAAGGTCGCCATCATCGGAGACTTTCAGGATGGGAAATCCACCTTGATCAACGCCCTTTCGGGGCAATTCCGGGCCGAAACGGGCTGGGGGACGGCGACCACCTCCAGGGTTGAAGAATACCCACTCCCCGGAACAGACTGCATTTTGCTGGACACACCCGGCTTTAATGCCCCCCGTGTAGGGGACTGTCCGTCGACATACAGTGGGGTTCAGGATGCCGATGCGTTTATTCTTCTTCTCTCTCAGGTACAAGCAACGGATAACCTCCTCGATGAGGTGCAACGCTGCATGAAAATGGGGAGCAAAGGGCGCCGCCCGATTATTCCTCTAATCAACGACCGGGACCGCAACAATCGGGCCATTCAGGACATCAGCATTGCAAAGATGCATCGACGAGGTTTCCATCCCATTCTTTTCGGAAACGAAATACCCTGTTTCAACGCCCGACGTTGGGAGAAGGGAAGGCAAGATGAGGACGACTACGTTGGTATCCGTCGCTTGCAATACCTGCTGGGCATACACCCTTTCCGCGTACCTTCACCGTTGACCCTCATCTGCAGTATGATGAGGATCACGCAACAGGTAATTCACGCATTAACGAACACGCAAATACGATGAACCATCAGGAGCTAGAGGGTCAAATCAGCCAAATTTGGGAGAAACTGAATAACCCGGAATGGGGCGTATGGCGGCGCATCATCAACTTGGAGCAAGCCTCCGAGCGGCTGGCAAAATTAGAAGCCGAGAACGCCGATCTGAGAAAGAGGGTACAGCGGCTGGAGAAAGAATTGCCTACCCTATTAGAAGATAAGCTGGTAGCGCTCATTAACCGCAGTCTGGGGGACAAGTAGTCATTTCTCAGCCTTATTCGGCCACTGTCTCACCTTCTCTTCACACCAACGAAAAACGGGGTAATAGAAAAGAGAAGGCGTCGGCAGCAACGAATTATTTGTCGTTTTTTTGCTTTCGGTTATGTACACCGACGGCCCGCCGCGTGTACACTGAAAACGTACACTCTGACCATACCATAATACGCAGAACCTCGCAAGCCAAATCCCTTGAAACTAAAGGCCCCACGGGGTTTAATCCGTGGGGCGCAAGTGTTATTTTGAGTACGGGGGATAGGACTTGAACCTACGACCTCCACCATGTCAAGGTGTTGCTCTACCAACTGAGCTACCTCCGCATGAGAGAATGGGCAGGGATGGATTCGAACCATCGAAAGCAAACGCTAGCAGATTTACAGTCTGCCCCCTTTGACCGCTCGGGAACCTACCCTCTCTTTGGTATTGCAGGCTGCGTTCAGCAGCGTGCGGGGACATTATACACGTTCATTTCGCGGAACGCAAGCCTTTTTTTCATATTTTTTGATTTTTCTGCAATTTTGCGTGATGGCGGGCGATGAAGAAGAAGATGACGCCGAGGAGGATAACACCGAAGGAGAGGTACTGGCCGCGGGTGATGACGCCGAAGAGATTGGCGGTTTCCGGCTCGCGGTAGCACTCCGTGATAATGCGAGCGGCAGCATAGAGGAAGCAGAAGAGGCAGGCGAAGGTGCCGGCCGGGGCGGTCTTCCAGCGCAGGCGCAGGATGAACAGGACAAGGAAGATGAGCAGCCCCTCCCCTGCCGCCTCAAAGAGCTGGGAGGGATAACGAGGCGTGAGGAAAGGCTCCACGGCACTGCGCACCGCCTCATTGGTGCGGCAAAGCTCCACGCATTGCTGCAGGCTTGCAATGGGAGCCCCGAAGGCCATCTGCGCTCTGATGAAGCACTCGTGCATCTGAGAGGGAGGCAGCTCCATGATCTCCAGCGGGAACTTCATGGCGATGGGATTCGCGGCATCTGCCACGCGCCCGTAGAGCTCGCCGTTGATGAAATTCGCCACGCGACCGAAGAAAAGCCCGATGGGGCAGACAATGGCCAAGCCGTCACACACCGCTGCGATGCTGAGAGCATTCCGGCGTGCGTACACGATAGATACCAGCAGCACCGCAATGATGCCACCATGCGATGCCATGCCGCCCTCCCACACACGGAACACCCAGAAGGGATCCGCACAGAAGCCACTCCAGCCCTTCTCCGGCAGCCAATAGAAAAAGAACTCGCCCAGGCGCGCACCACCCAGCACACCCAGCATGCACACCCAAGTGATGAAATCACCCAGCTTCTCCGGAGCAACACAATAAAGCTGTCGGCGGGAAAGACGGAGCAGCACCAAGTAGCCCAGTACGAAGCCGGCAACATAGGCCAGCCCATACCAGCGCAGGGCCAAGGGTGTGCCGGGAATATCGAAGATAACGGGATCCAAGTGGTGGACGTAGGTTGCGAGATGGGGGAGGAGACTGTTCATATGACCGCCGCGCTTTATACCACAGGAGGGGGAAAATGAACAGTCCCAAATTGCGGCATATGGGCCGGAAAGAGTCAAAAACGTCCCTTTTGAGCAAAAAAATGCGGGTTTCGTGAAGTTTCTTCTCGCCAAACGGCGAGGATTGGTGTATAAGGGAATCACAGATTTTTTCCCAGCATTATGAAAAAAACGCTTCTTTCATGGTCCATGGCGGCCCTTTGCGGGCTCGCATCCGTTGCGACGGCGAATAACGCCGATTTCGTGCGCGTGCAGCTGATTTCCAAAACCTCCTCAGACTACCGGATTGAGACGCTTCCGCAGCTTTCGCCCGGTGTGGGGAGTGACGCTCAGAAGCTCTTCTCCAAGAAACCCAAGGCGTCAGAGCCGTGGCAGATGCTGACCTTCAAGCTGGACCTGAAGCCGCGCTGCAAGAATGAGGAGCGGGTACCGAACTTTGTGGACGAGCTGGATTTGCACGTGTACGTCCTCTTCCAAGGCAACCAGAGTGACTCCCTGGTGATGGTGGATGGCGTGGTGAAGTATGTGGAGATCCCGGTAAAGCCGGAGAACGCCACGGCTAGCAAAGCCACCACCACCATGAATGCAGCCGTCTTCTTCTCCCCCTACGACGCCAAGAAAATTATTGATGCCCTGAACAAAAAGGAAGGCAAGACGAGCAAGAGCGACACAATTGCCAACAACGGAGATCTTTCTCATGCCGTTGCAGCCTTTGCAGTGGAGGTGACCCACCATGGCAAGGACGTGTACGATGTCAAAGGCAACAAGGATTGCAGCGTTGTCGTCAAAAACAACATCAAGTCCGGTCTAAAGGAGAAGTGGTGGACCAAGAAGATGACGAAAGTCGAGGGCGTGCATGCCCGCTCCATTGCAGAGACACCGTATGCGCCGTACTACGGCCTGTACTTCCCGCCCACCAAGCCCCTGTATGGTGAGGCAGCAGCCACCGGCAGCACCGGTAGCGACAGCTCCTACACCCCCGGCGACAGCACGAGCGACACCGGTGACAGCACTGCTACGGAGAGCTAACCCCCTAATCTCAGATATTCTATGGCTGACTACAAGAAAACAGTGGCCTTGGAGATAGGCGCCCAAAGCGTGACGATGGGCGTCTTTACCCCGGCCGGCGAAAGCTTTGAGCTGACGCGCTATGCCCGGCGCGACATTGTACTGGACCCCGTGGAAGAGGGCACACGCTTGGACTATGTGAACCACGCCATCGGGGAGCTGGTTGAAGAACTGAACCTGCGCGGCAGTGACGTACGCTGCGTGGTCTCCGGCCAACAGGTACTGATGCGCTTCCTGAAGCTGCCGGCCTTGGATGACATGGACTTGGCCGAGCAGGTGGGGATGGAAGCCCAGCAGCACATACCCTTTGCCCCGGAGGACATCATCTACTCCTACCAAGAGCTGCCGGAGCGCGAGCCCGGCGAACGCGAGGTTCTGTTGGTTGCGATCAAGAAAGACGTTCTCGATGAACTCAACAGCCATGTGGAAGGGAACAAGCTGCACACTGCCGGGGTGGATTGCGCCATAACATCCCTCTACAACGCCTTCCGTCTCAGCTATCCGGAGGACGCGGAGGAATCTGTCATGATTTTGGACATCGGTGCCAAGACCACGGACATCATCTTCGCGGATTCCGGTCGTTTCTTCACGCGCTCCGTCACAGCGGCCGGCTCCTTCATCACCACCAATATTGCACGCGAGTTCAATATCAGTTTCAGCGATGCCGAAAAACTCAAGGTGGAGAACGGAATCATCTCCTTGGGCAATGGTCATACGGACAGCATGAACGAGCAGGATGCCACCTTGGCCACCACCATCCGCAGTGCCATGTCGCGACTGAGCTCCGAGGTGCAGCGAACCATCAACCACTTCCGTGCTCAGTACAAAGGCAACCCACCGACCAAGGCCTACATCTGCGGCGGCGGTGCCAAGCTGCCCTACATGCAGGAATTCCTGAACAGCACGCTCAACATTCCCGTAGAGTTCCTGAATCCCATCGCGGGCTTCAGCTTGGGCCGCGAGGTAGACGAGGAAAGCATCGAGATGGACGCCCTGTGCTTGGGTGCTATCGCGGGTGCAGCCGTCACCGGAGCAGCTGCGGGCGAGTTTAACATCGACTTGGTGCCCACCAGCGTAGGTAAGGATCGTGCGGAAAAGAAACTCATCCCCAAGGTTCTGCTGGCCGGAGTGCTGGCGGTGGCCGGTGCCGGGTATTTAGCTTACAGCACCTCCGCCCAAGCTACAGCGGCTCAGCAGCAGTTGGAGCAAGCCCAGAAGACAGAAGCCCGGCTCGGCAGGATCAACGACAACGTTGAGCGGGCCTCCTCAGAGTTCAAAAAGCAGCGCGAGTCCATGAAGGCTGTCGGCAATCTTCTGCAGGCCCGCACCATCTACCCGCGCCTGCTGCAGGAGGTCATGGACAGCACGTCTTCCACGGCCTACTGGCTCACCGAGTTCTCGCCCATGATCAACTACACCCCCGAGAACACCGAACTGACGGACAAAGAACCGGACACGCAGACCAGCAAACGCCTCATCGACATGAAGCGCAGCATCTCCAATGGTCCGGGCAGTGCACGCAACACGGTCGACACGGAACAGAAGGGCTCCAAGAAAGTCGCCCCGCAGGTAACGGCTGTATACATCACCGGCTTCAGCTTCAAGAAGTACAACGCAGGGAACGGGAAATTCGAGGTAAACCAAGCCCCGTTGCAGGCCTTGGTCACCACCCCCTTCCCCGGTAGTTTGGTCAGCATCAAAACAGATTTCTCCAAGGCGCACTTGGGTAACTTCATCCGCTTCGGCGGCAATGCCGGCAAGGATGATAAAAAGACGGAGTATGCGGAACCCTTCCGCCTGCTGCTTCCCTTGGGTACCGGCATCGCCATTCCCGAACTCGCCGACTGACAACAACACTTAAACAGGTTAATAACATGAGCATCAGTGAAAACAAGCGCGTGCTGGGCATCTCTGCCGCCTTCTTGGCGGCCTTTGCAGGGCTGGGCTACGTCGGCTTCTCACAGCACAGCGCCTGTGAGGAAGCCACCAAAAAATTAAACGACCTCTCCGACAACATCAGTGCGATGGCGGATGCCGAATACGCCCCCTCCCAGGCAATTCAGAAGGAATTGACGGCAGCAAATAAAACCTTGGCTGCACAAAAGGAGGCTATGAAGGCGCAATTCGCCTCCTACCCCGCCCTGTGTGACGCCAAACCGCTCACCTCGCCGGAATTCCAGGCTCGTCTCCGCACCCTGAACGAGAAACTTACAGCCGCCGCCAAAGAGAAAGGCTGTGAGATTGCCGCAGCTGCGCGGGATTTGGGCATGAGCACCCTGCTGCGAGACACCCCGCAGGCGGATATGGTACCCCTGCTCACCTTCCAGCTGGAGGCCATCAACGGACTGGAGAACCACGTTGTTGCGGCAGGTGCCGCTCGTCTGGACAAGGTATTCTGCGCCCCGTTGCCGGATCCCAAGGAAGCAGCCAAAGCAGCCAAGAAACTGGACATCTTGGGACGCAAATACTTCCCGGTGGACATGGAGCTGGCCTTCACGGCCAAGAGCGGCACCCTCACGACCGCTCTCAACAGCATCATGAATGACAAGCAGGTCTTCTACATCATCACCGGCTTGGCCATCAAGAATGACACAGCACTGCAGCCCATGGACGACGCACTCGGCAAGCAGCCGGATGCTATTCCCACCACCCAGAGTGCAGAAGCCGCCGGTGGTCAGGCCGCGCAACCGGCCGTACCCGTGGCCAAGCAAATTGCAGGTCTGGACGGCGAGCAGGCACGCGTACACCTCACCGTCCGCGCTCTCTACTTTGTACCGGAACCCGCCAAAACCTCTAAAAAATAGCTTTCTGATACTATGGATGCACAATCAAAGAATTCCGCAACCATCGTAACCGTCGGTGCCCTGCTGGGCATAGCAGCGGCGGGTATGTCCTTTGTATGGGCCCCCAAAGAGGCACCGCAGGCCCCCGATGGCTCTGTGAGTGCCAACGCCGGCAAAATCGTGAAGGACACGCAAGCTGCCGTGCAAAGCGCACAGGAGGCCGCAGCCATTCCAACGCTGAAGGACCCGGCTTTCTCCGAGGACAAGACGCGCACCTCCCGCCCCTTCTTCTCCCTCCCACTGTGGCAGCTGGCAGACAAGGACGCCGGCGGTCAGGTTCGCACGGCTGTCGTTGACATCCTGGGCAAGAACAGTGTCGACATCCACCGCTTCGGCGAGGAGAACACAGCCGTTCCCAACCTCTGGTTCCTCGACAACGGCTTGGCCAAAGAGTTCACCCAATCCGACGCCCTGAAGAAGGATTCGGATGGTGACGGCTTCTCCAACTTGGAGGAATTCCAAGCCAAGACCAAGCCGAACGACAAGGCGAGCTACCCGGATTTGGTGACCCCGCAGGGTGCCAAGCTGGAGGTAGTGCGCACGCAGACGAGCGAGGCAGCCATCATTGTAGATACCATGTTCGCCACGGAACCGACACCGGCCCAGGTGGCCGTCAAGGTCTTCAAGAACGCGGCGGACCTCACCCCCATCAACAAGCTCACGCTCAAGCCGGGAGACACCTTTGCCCTCTCTGCCGATGACAAGGAAAAGAGCCGCTTCACCCTCGTTGGCTTCGAGAAGGCGGAGTTCACTGACTCCATGGGCAAACATGAGGAGAACGTGGTCGTAGTACAGGACAACACCTTCCCCGGAAGCACGCCGTACAAGATCCGCGCCGGCAAGCCCAAGGCCAATGAGAAAGACGCGGCGAACGTCAAGGGCTTGCAGTACAAGATTACCACGGCCACCCTGCGTGTCACCGCCGGTTCTGAGGTCGGTAAGACCCTCACCGTCCGGAAGGGAGATTCCTTCACCGTTCCCGGCTCGACCATTAAGTGCAACTTCCAATCCGTCGGCAAAGGAAGTACCGTTTCCATCCTCCGAGAGGGGGCAGATACCCCGATTCAGGTCTCAAAAGCCCCTCAAAATTAAAAAAAATCCTGTTTTTTTGCGAAAATACGAACTGTAGACTTTACAAATCAAGAGAAATCTGCCATAAATAGAGCATTACCATGAACCGTTCACCTCTCATCAACTCAAAGAGTGCTATGATCCTTATGGGTGTAGCCTTCACCTGCACATCGATTGCGGCAGGCGCGGGCACTCCGGGGTTCGTAAGCACATCCACCGCATCGGGTACCAGCGTTGTCGGACCGGAGGCCCGCTATGCTTCTGAGACATCTGCCTCGACTTCCTCGATCGAGCAACGCGAAGCCGCCCGCCGCGAGGCAGACCGCCAGCAAGCTCTCCAGTATCTGCAAGAGGGTCGCACCCTCTACGAAGCCAAGAAATACAAGGAGGCTTACGAGAAGTTTGAAGCAGCTTGGAAAGTGATTCCCAAGGCCCCGGCGACCAAGAAGCTGCAGCAGCATATCATCGATTGCTTGGATACGGCAGCCATTGCGGTTTCCGTAGAGTACAGCAAAGTCGGTCGCTACGATGACGCCGAGCAGCTTCTGCTGCATGTGATTGCCCGTACACCCGGCAACAAGCTGGCCAAGAAGACTCTGGAGCAACTGCGCGACCCGATCCGCAACAATCCGGCCCTCACCCCGCAACATGTACGCGACGTCAACGAGGTACAGCGCCTGCTGACACTCGCCCAGGGCAACTTTGATTTAGGGAAGTGGGAGGACGCCTACGCCGAGTGCGACCGAGTCCTGAAGATTGACCCCTACAACCGCGCTGCCCGCCAGATGCAAGAGCGCATCAGCAAGCGCCAGATGCAGTACTACGGGGATGCCCGCCGCTCTGCCCGTGCCTCCATGCTCAAGGCTGTGGATGCCATGTGGGAGGAGAGCAACGCTACGGATCTGCCGGACGTGGATCTCGGCCCGACCGGCTCCAGCGAGCCCGCTACCACCCCCGGTCAGATGCGCATTGAGGACGCCCTCAATCGCATCCGCATCGCCAGTGTCAACTTTGAAGACACGGCTATGGAGGACGCCTTGGACTTCCTGCGCAACGAGACCCGTAAGAACGGTTCTCAGGTGAACTTCATTTTCAGCAAGCCCGCTACAGCCCCCGCCCCCGCTGCAGCTCCCGCCGCGAGCAGCGATGAGGAGGAGGACGGTGAGGAAGAGGATGGAGAGGAGGGTGAGGAGGAAGAGGAGGAGCCCGCTTCTTCCGGTCCCCGCACCGTTGTCGAGCAGGCACCGCCCGCCGTTATCCGCGCCTTGCGCTTGGACAACATTAC
Source organism: Akkermansia sp. (assembly GCA_022787425.1). Classification (GTDB taxonomy): domain Bacteria; phylum Verrucomicrobiota; class Verrucomicrobiia; order Verrucomicrobiales; family Akkermansiaceae; genus Akkermansia. The sequence goes on along the minus strand of JALFWB010000012.1, from coordinate 14,168 downwards.
CGCTCGCGAGTTGCTGGAGCGTATGTGCGACCAAGCCGGTTGCAAGTTCCGCGTGGAGGAGAACGCCGTGGAAGTGTACCCCGCCGTTGGTGGCAATGAGAAGCTCATCCGCCGCCAGTGGAACAACGTCTCCAGTGATTTCTTCACCTCCGCCGGCGGTGATGATGAAGAGGAAGATGATGATGAGGGTTACGGCGACGGCGGCGGCACCAAGAAGTCCGCACGCATTGATGCGAAGGCCTCTCTGCGCGAGCAGGGTCTCTCCTTCCCCAAGGGCTCCTTTGCCCAGTACTCCCGCAGCACCCGCACCCTGACTGTCTACAGCACCCAGGATGACTTGGACATCGTTGACTGCGCACTGACCGAATACGGCAACAGCAAGCAGTACAACATGGTGAAAGTGAGCACCAAGTTTGTGGAAGTTACCCAGGAGAATACGGAGGAATTGAGCTTTGACTGGATCGTCAATCCCTTCTCCGTCAACAACTCCGGCACCGCCTATGTCGGCGGCGGCACCAACGCCGGTGCCTCGACCACACGCGGACTGACGGATTTCGTCACCAGCCCGGGTTCCGCCTACTCCAATTATCACAAGAACATGGGTCAGTGGCCCACCTACACCTCCACCTCCGGTGCTACCAGCGACCAGATTTCCGGTCTGGCCACGGGTGGTCTCCGCACGGGCACGGGTGCCATCACGGGCAACTCGCTCAAGCAGCTCATTGCCGCCGGTTCTGCCGCCAATTCCGTGGCTCAGGAGGCTGCACCGGGCATTCTCTCGGTCTCCGGCATCTACAACAAGGGTTCCTTCCAAGCCATCATGCGTGGTCTCTCCCAGAAGAAGGGCGTGGATGTGATGTCCGCTCCCAGCTTGGTGGTTCGCCCCACAGAGGATGGTCTCGAGTACTCCTCCCCGCAGGATGAGATGGTGCAGAACCAGACGGAAGATGAAGGTGCCGCCAAGATCGAGGTGGTTCGCCGCTTTATCTACCCCACCGCCTACGATGCACCGCAGATCCCGGATGACGTGCGTGATGGCTCCGCCGTGGCTGCCGGTGCTACGCCGAGCGACTGGGCTGCCGAGGAAGTCGGCGTGATGATGCGCTTCAAGATCGATCCGGAGATGAATGACGATGTCATCCGCTTCCAGCGTTTCGAGGTGCGTGTGGTGGACTTCGAGGGCTTCGTGAACTTCGGCTCCCCCATCGTGGCCCCGGCCGCTACGCCGGAAAACCCGCCTGTGGGCTATGTGGCTCCCGATCCCACCCAGCTGACGGAGAACCGCATCGATATGCCGGTCTTCAGCCGCCGCTACGTGAACACGAACCCCTGCATCTTCGATGGTCACACCATCGCTATCGGTGGTATGATTGAGGATCAGGTTCAGAAGGTGGAGGATAAGGTGCCGGTCTTCGGTGATCTTCCGCTCGTTGGTCGTCTCTTCCGCAGTGAGGCAGAAAGCCACACCCGTAAGAACCTCATGATCTTCGTGACGGCTGAGAAGATCAGTCCCACCGGACAGCCCGTCCGCGGCCGCGCCACCTCCGGTGCCGGCGATGGTGCTGCGACGAATCCCGCTCCGGGTCTCTTCCCGGATGACGGTCTGGCTCGTCCGTAATTCTCGACCGGTTCATTGGTACAGCACCCCGCCCTGCCCCTGCAGAGCGGGGTGCACTGTCTATGCCCCCTACCCGACCTTCGCCACCTGCCTAACCATCCATTCCGGTGCCCTCACCCACTACCTCACATCAAACGGACCGGGAAACGAGTTGAAAGGATGAGGCCCGCCGAGGAAAAAAGTATTGACAAGGGGGCGCCATAGGACTAAAATCAGGGTGCAAGAAAGCGGGAGAAACGCATTTTCCCGCTGCAACAGAGCGACAGACGATTATGACGATACTACTTACAGGCGGAGCCGGCTACATCGGCTCCCACACCATCATCGAACTCGACAAAGCCGGGCACGATGTTGTGGTTGTGGACAACTTGGTAAATTCAAACCCGGAGGCGCTGCGCCGCGTGGCAAAGATCATCGGCAAGGAGGTTCCCTTTGTGAAGGCGGACGTGCGCGACCGTGCGGCGATGGAGGCCATCTTCAACGAGAACAAGATCGATGCCGTCATCCACTTTGCGGGTCTCAAGGCGGTGGGCGAGTCCGTTGCAAAGCCGCTGGAGTACTACGAGAACAACATGAACGCAACCTTCGTGTTGCTGGAGGTGATGCGCAGCCACGGCTGCAAGAACCTCATCTTCTCCTCCTCCGCCACGGTGTACGGCAACCCGGCCATCATCCCCATCACCGAGGAGTGCCCCAAGGGTCACTGCACGAACCCCTACGGCCAGACCAAGTCCATGCTGGAGGAGGTGCTGATGGACGTACAGAAGGCAGACCCGGCTTGGAACATCGTGTTGCTGCGCTACTTCAACCCGATCGGCGCACACGAGTCCGGCACCATGGGTGAGAACCCCAACGGCATCCCGAACAACCTGATGCCCTACATCACCCAGACGGCCGTAGGCATCCGCAAGGAGCTCGGTGTCTTCGGCGATGACTACGACACCCCGGATGGTACGGGTGTACGCGACTACATCCACGTCTGCGACTTGGCAGCCGGTCACGTGGCGGCCCTCAGTGCCATCAACCGCAACTGCGGTCTGGCCATCTACAACCTCGGCACCGGCCACGGCTACAGCGTGCTGGACGTGGTCAAGGCCTTCATCAAGGTGAACGGGGTAGACGTTCCCTACGTCATCAAGCCGCGCCGCCCCGGGGACATCGCTACCTGCTACTGCAACCCCGCCAAGGCGAAGGCCGAGCTCGGCTGGGAGGCAAAGCACGGTATCGAGGACATGTGCCGCGACAGCTGGAACTGGCAGAAGAACAACCCCAAGGGGTACGACGCCTGAGCCGTTCTACTTCATCCCATTTTTCCCCTCGGCAGACCGGCCCGGCCCCTGCCGAGGGCTTTTTATATCCCGGAGAAAAAGGCACTATTCCCCCTTGTGCAGGCGAAGGAGAAGGGGGAGGAGGTCATCGAAGTTTGTCAGGCGGTATTCCGGGCGGAGAGACTCACAGGCGTAGGCAACAGATGCTGCCGTGGAAGCCCAAGCTGCGGAAATAACGGGGATACCGACGCGGTGTGCATGCTCGATGTCTGAGGGCGCATCGCCGATGTAAATGACTTCCTCGGGCAGCAGGGCAAACTCCCTCAGGAGGCGGCGCATGCACTCATCCTTGCAGTTGTGGGTCGGCACACCGTAGCCGATGTGGTCAAAGAGGCCGACCATGCCGAAGGCCTCCAGAGTCGGCTCCGCCGTGTAGGCCTCCTTGCCGGTAATGAGAGCCGTACCAAGCCCCTCGGTACGCAGGCGCAACAGCAGTTCCCCGGCCCCGGGAAAGGGCGCCGGAGCCAAGCGGGGATGCAGTCGCTTGTAAATCTCCACCAAGCGGGCCACAGGCAGCTCCGGTGACTCCGGGTCCAGCCCCAGTAAATGCCCCAGCACGCCCCTGTCACTCACCCCGAAATACCCCTCAACCTCTGCGGCAGAGGGACGGCGTCCGCTTACTTCCTCCACACACTCACGAAAGGCCTCGATGCACAGCCCGAGCGTATCTCCGAGCGTACCATCCATATCAAAAATCACCAGTTTCAGCATACCTGTTCAGGGGCTTTCCCAAAGTCACTATACCACACTCTACCCCCATTCTGCAAGATCATTCTGCGCAAGCACGGGTCAGCGGAATTGGTGGGGGGAAAGCTTGAGACGACGGATGCGGTAGTTGAGCTTGCGGAGGGTGGTGCCGAGGGCAAGAGCAGCGGCGGACGCATTGCCCTTGGTGCGCTTGAGGGCCTCGGTGATGACCTCCTTCTCGAAGGCATCGGTGAGCTCCTGAAGACTGGCGGAAGAACCGGGTACAATGGGAAGTCCCGGTGCCGTGGTCTGGGTGCCGGTTGCAGCAGCCGTTTGGAGCGAGGGCGGAAGATCCACGGCATTGATGACGCTACTGTTAGACATAATCACAGCGCGCTCGATCATATTCTCCAGCTCTCGAACATTGCCGGGCCAGTGGTAGCTCATGAGCATATCAATGGCCGGAGTAGAAAGACGCAGAACGTTTTTGTGGTATTGCTTATTGTATTTTGTCAAGAAGAAATCCGCCAAAGAAATGATATCAACCTTGCGGCTGCGCAACGGCGGTACGGCGATGGGCAGCACAGCGAGGCGGTAGTAGAGATCCTCTCGGAACTTGCCCGTGCTCTTCATTTCTACCAAATCACGCGACGTGGCGGCAACAATGCGGGCCCCCGTGCGAATGGGTTGCTGCGAGCCAACTCGCTCAAAGACCTTCTCCTGCAACACGCGGAGCAGCTTGACCTGCGTTTGCAGAGGGAGATCGCCGATTTCATCCAGAAAGAGCGTGCCCGTGCTCGCCTCCTCAAAGCGGCCGATGCGCTGCTTGATGGCCCCGGTGAAGGCCCCTTTCTCGTGCCCGAAGAGCTCGGACTCGATGAGCCCCTCCGGCAGGGCAGCACAGTTGACGGCCACGAAAGGCCCATCCCGGCGGTCGGAAGCATAGTGAATGGCTTGGGCGAGCAGCTCCTTGCCGGTTCCGGACTCCCCCATCAGCAGCACGGTAGCCTCTGAACGAGCCACCTTCGTCATCTCGAGATATACGGCACGCATGGCCGAGGAGTGTCCAACAATGTTTCGAAAACCCTCGTTCTCGCCCAACTCATAACGCATGCGGTCGTTTTCCCGCTCCAAACGCTGGCGTTCCTCGACCTGCTGACGGACACCCGCTACGGCATCGGCGGCAATGTTCGTTACCACACCCAGAAGGCTCGCCAGCTTGTCGAGCGTATCCCCGGGAAGAACAGGGAAGCTGAGAGAGAGCGTACCGATAATTTGTGAGGAATGACGAATGGGGACACAGAGGAAAGACTCGTTATCCCCACCGCGAAGGACTCCGGTTCGGTTCAGGAAACGCGGACTGCGCGCCGTCTCACGAATAACCGCAGGCTCCCCCGTTTTACCCACCGTACCGGTAATACCCTCCCCCAAGTGGTAGGTACCACGAGCCTTCTCCTCCGCAGAAAGTCCGTGGGAGGCCTCAATGACCAACACGTCCCCCTGCAACAGGCAAAGCGCGCCCTGATAAAACCCCAGATTATCCTGAAGCACCGTGAGAATATGCCCCAAGAGGTCTGTCACTTCTCGCTGACCGACCAACACGCGGGAGAGCCCGGAGAGGACACGCAACTCCAAGCTGTCACCGGCCAAGGCCGATAAGCGCGTGATGCAGTCGATGTCGTTCATGCCGCGCAGAGATCAGAAGAACTTAACCGGCAGCGAGAAGCCGGTTTCTTCCAGCGTGAAGGAGAGGCCGAAACCGGTCTCCTTCTTACCACCGTTATCACGCATATAGAGCGTAGCTCCTATGTACCAAGGCCCGCTGTGGCGGAAGATGGTGTACTGCTGAATCGGCATACGTTTATTCTCAAAGTCCCAGTGCCACTGTCCACCGAAGGAGTAGCGCTCGTTGATACGGATATTAGCATACGCATACAGCTGCTCAGTGCTGGTCAGGATGGGGTGATTCTTGAGCGAACGATACCCGAGGCGCGTCTCCAACCAAGAGAAGGGCTGGTAGGTGAAGCCGGCGTTGTACTGGCTGTACTTGTCCCCCTCTCCGAACACAGGGGAGCTGGAGTCGAAGTAAAGCGAGAAACGGTCCGTCGGGTTCAGGGTGGCACGGAAGAAGAAATTACCGAACCTGTTATCGGAATACGGGCTATCCAAGTTGTAGTCAACGAACATGTCCGTGTGGAGCAGCTTGTGCTGCTCCCCGTCCAATTCGCTGGTAAACTCATTCTTCAGACCGAAGCGCACCATGGACCACTTGCCCCAAGAGTCGATACCGTTCATCCCCATCAGATCCATGGGAACAGGTGAAGTCGTGCTGGTGCCGAGGCTGTGCGACAGACTGTCCACCTGCGGAACGTTTTGATTGGAGGAAGAAATTGACGTGCAGGTGATGGTGGAGTATGGGTGCAGCACATGAGTGAGACTGCGCAGTCCCCAAGACGGCACGGAGAAGTTCTCATAGGTGCGGTGCAGCTTGATATCCAAGTCACAGGCAACATAACCGACAAAGCGATTATCCGCGCCCTCACCGTCCACACTGTAATAGCCGGTGTAAGCACCGCCAACCTTGGGGGTGAGGTTCAGGAAGCGTGCCACCTTCAGCGTTGCAGCAAGCTCATGTGTCGTGTTAAAGCGTGTATAGGCCTTGCTGTTGAGCATGCGGGTGTAGTACTCCCGCGTTTCTTTGTCCCTGACCTGAGCCAACTGATTCTCAAAGTCGATACGCTGAGTCTCTGTAACATGTTGACGAATCACAGAAGCCACGGTGCGACCCTCGTAGGTGATGCCGGTGTTCCACAGTTCATCGCGAGTGCGGTAATAGGAAACCTCGGCACGCGAGTCCGACATGTAGAACTTGTTTGGGGAAAAACGCCCATAGAGCATCAGCTGATCCTGCTTGGTGCGCCGCTCCGCCCGTATAGTGTTGTCCGGCTTGTCCTCCAGAATACTCTCTTCCTCGAACATATCCGATAACACATGCCGGTCGGAAAACTTGTTCAAATTGGCAACAACGGACCAGTCCGCATGATCCTGCTCCAGATGCTTACTGAGGTCGTAGAGTGCCTGCATCGAGATACGATAACGCCGACGCTTGGTATTGTCGCGCGGTGCATTGGTGGGGTTGATGTCGTGGCCGATGTCATCCAAGAGGTAGGTATTGATGCCCTGCATCTCCGGGTACTCACGAGCCATGGTCGTGTCCTCCAAATCCAAACCGAGTGCAAAACCACGGCGCGCACGATAGTCTGCATGCACGGTAGCCAAATAATCCGCTGTGGGTCGGCCCTTCTCGGTTCGTTTGTTACCGAAAAGAACGCCGTAGCTGTTTTTGAGGAACATACCCCAGTTGGACTTAGTACCGAAGCCGGGCATATACCCTTCCTTGGGGTTGAGCGAGTGGGTGATGGGGAACCAGCCGAGGATCGGCACCGGAACATCGAAGCCCTTGCCCGCCAAGCTGAGTCGCGAAACAGTCCCCGTCTGCCCCGGGCGCACGGTGAGGGTACCGGCACCTACCCAAGTAGTGGGTTCCGCTGCATCTTCCGTAGAGATGTAGGCGTTATAAATCGTAAGATAATTTCCCTTCTCATCTTTGCCGTAGACGGCGGAAGAGCCGCGCAGGATCATGCCGTTCACCTTGGCGCGCATGGCACCCAGCTTCGTCTCCTCCTTCTCCCAATTGTAGGAGGCCCCCTCCGGGGACTTGACGAGGCATTCGTCCTGGTAGAGCACCAAGGGACCATCCAAAGCAGCGACCTTCTCCTGCATGTTCAGGGAAATGCGACGAGCCCGCAGATCTAAACCCTCGCTTGTTACCAAGTGCATGGGCTTACCCTCCGGCGTGCTGTAAATCAGGGTGTTTGTCTCCGCCTGATATTCCAGCGATGCCCCCTCACCGCTCAAGCTCATTTTATCCGGAATGGCGGGGGCAATGGGGGTTGCTTCATAATTAACCAAACGCTCGGCAAGATCAATGACCGGGTTGGTCGAGGGTTCCGGGGAACCCTTGCCGCCGAAGATACGATCGGGCAGCGGAACGAGCTCCGGTTGTGCAGCGGCGAGCACACCGCCCAAGCTCAGCGCAAGGAGAATAAGTACCCTCGCGCTGCCCGTTCCTGCAAAATGATGATGGGATGAGTGATTCACGATCGTGCCGATTATGCTGTTTCCGAATCTTTGCCCTGGTAGCGTTTCAGGATGCGTTTGGGGGTGTCCTTGAGGTGCACCACTACAAAGCAATCCAAGGTGCTGCCGAAGCCGTAGTCAACGTTGAAGGCGAGCATCTTGCCGCCCAAGCGCAGGTATTGTTTAAGCAGCACGGGGATGCCCTTACCGTCTGCTTCCAACCAACTGACAAGCAGGGAGAGCAGACGCACATCCCCGCGCAGTGCCTTTTCCAACAACCGCTCGTCCTCGCTGCGAAGGCGCTCGCGATCTGCCGGTTCCTTGGGAGCAATCCATCGGGCGAGCTCCGCATCCGAGCTGAATTGCAGCAGATAACTGTGAATAAGTGAGCGAGCCGCCGTGCTGTAGCTGCCGGAGATACTCACTGTACCGTACAGCATTTGATACTGCGGATGCGTATTCAGGAAGCGCCCGATGCCCATCCAGAGGGTGTCCAGCGAGGCAGGAAGGCGTTGATACTGTTTGGTAATGATGGCGCGGCCCATCTCCAGCCCTCCGCAGCGCAGATGCTCCACCAAGCGCGGATCAATGCGGAAGTAGTTGAAGTTGTAGACACCCTCCGGCCCCTTGGTCGGCACAATCTCGTCCGTGGGCCCCATGCGGTAAGCACCTGCGATGGCCTTGGCTTTGTCATCCCACATGACAAGGTGAAGGTAATAGGCATCATACACATCGGTGTCCAGCTCGTTACCCGTGCCCTCGCCCACCTCTCGGAAGGTCTGTTCGCGGAGAATGGCAATCTCTCGCATGGTATGCGGAATCTGCTCGGCCCGGGCGGCGTAAACCTTCAGCGCGCCGTTGTCGTGCTCATAGCAGAGAGCCTCCGGCGGCAGGACCTGCAGCTCCCGCTCAATATCCCCGGGGGCTTCCTGCCCGGCAATGGGGCGCAATGGTGTGCCTGCATTGCCCACCTGAGGCAGCTCGATGTTCGGGTAACTCAGCAACATGCTGCACAGGCGCATGAAATCGGTCACAGCCTCGTCATCCGGCAGCAGACTGAGGGCCTCCTGAGGAATGGGCTTTCCGATGCGCAGACGGTGCAGGGTGCGACCATCGCGCTTGATCTCGCGCGGCAGCAGCGGCACGCGGGCGGGCTTGTGCAGGCGAGTGACCCACTGAAAGAGACGCCCCGTGCTGCCGGAGATGTGCATGGGCACAATCTTTGCCTTCGCCTTGCGGGCAATGGCGGCGATCGTCTTGCTCCATGGGTCATCGATCACGCGCCCATCCTGCGCGGAATACGAAGCAGCGGATCCGCTGGGAAATACCAGCACACACCCACCCTTTTTCAGCCAGTTGAGCATGGCTTTGAGGCCCACCAGATTCTCCCGAGCAGCCTCCGCCCCTCCGTACACGTCCACCACAATTTCGTAGGGGCGCATGCCGCGCACGCACCACAGGAACTTGTTGACCACAAAGCGCACATCTTTGCGCACGCGCATGACGGCATCCCCCATCATCAGGCCATCGGACATACCGTGCGGGTGGTTGCTCACCACCACACAAGGACCCTCCGTCGGGATGTTTTCCACGCCGTCGAGCTCGTAGTTAAGCGTCAGGTGCTTACAGGCCAACCGAAAGAAGTTCTCCTGCGACCCCGCTGCCCAATCCGCCACAATGGCATCGTGAGCGCGGTTAAAGTAGGAGAGCCCCAGCCAGTTCTCGATACCGTTGCGCAGAAAGCGCGGGAAGCGGCGGGTGATGGGGGCCAGCTTCTCGATGTCCATGATTTTTTCCTGCTCGGAGGGCACACCCTCCGGTGCACCCTGCGGAGGGGTGGGGGATGTCTCGACCGGTGTGTCCTCTTGCATGCAGAAAAATCAGGCTTGTTGTTTAGCGGCGCGACGGGCTCGAACGCCCGCAGCCAGCGTATCCAGCATGGCTAGGGTTCCCTCCCAGTCCACGCAGGCATCCGTTATGCTCACGCCGTACTCCAGCGGGCAGCAGCACTTCTGGTTGCCGGACTTGATGTTACTCTCGATCATCACGGCACCGATGAGCTCGCTGCCGGCTGCCAACTGGGCGGCCACGTCCTCCGCCACCAAGTGCTGCTCCTGCCACTTCTTGTGGCTGTTGCCGTGGGAGCAGTCAATCATGATGCGATTGGCGATGTGGGCCTTCTGCTGGGTCTGCCATGCGCGCTGCACATGCTCCGCGCTGTAGTTCGGCCCTTGGCTCGAGCCGCGCAGAATCAGGTGGCAGCAGTCGTTGCCGCTCGTGGAGACGATGGCGGAAACACCCTGCTTGGTAACAGACAGGAAGCAGTGCTGATGCTCCGCAGAGATGACACCGTCCACCGCAATCTGAATGCTGCCGGAGGTGCCGTTCTTGAAGCCGATGGGCATGGAAAGCCCGCTGGCCAGCTCGCGGTGAATCTGGCTCTCCGTCGTGCGGGCGCCGATGGCTCCCCAGGCAATCAGGTCGCTGATGTACTGCGGGGTAATCACGTCCAAAAACTCCGTGGCGGAGGGAACCTGCATCTGAGCCAGCTCCAGTAGCAGCGTGCGCGCCATGCGCAGGCCCTTGTTGATGTTGTAGCTGCCGTCTATGTCCGGGTCGTTGATGAGCCCTTTCCAGCCGATCGTGGTGCGCGGCTTCTCAAAATAGACACGCATGATGAGCAGCAAGTCCTCCGCATAGCGTTGCCGCGCCTCGGCCAACCGCTGCCCGTAGTCGAGCGCGGCCTTCATATCGTGGATGGAGCAAGGGCCCACAATCACGGCCAAGCGGTCATCCTCGTGCTTCAGGATGCGCCGGAACTCCTCGCGGGCGTGGTACACCACTTGGGAGGCCGCTGCATCCGCCGGGATGTCCTCCATGAGGATCGCGGGGGAAATCAGCGGGCGGATGCCTTCGATGCGGACGTCATCAGTGATGAAGGTGCTGAGAGAGGTCATTTCTTCCACGAGTAGACGTTGTCTTCCTGGGCCTCCTTCGCCTCCTCAGCAGCAGCCTTGGCAGCTTCAGCAGCCTTCCTCTTGGCGGCCTTGCCCTTGGGCTTCTTCACGTTCTTGGCACTCTTGCCGCTCTTGCCGGCGGTATCCGCGCCCACGGGGTCACCCTCGCCGTCAGCACCCAAGCTGTATACCAAGTACTTGGCGCGCAGCTCCTTGCCGGTGAAGGGGTCAATGCTTCCCTCGCGCTCGCCGGCGCCGATGATGACGCGGTAGGGCTTGCCCCAGGGGTCATAAAAGCCCAAGTTGCCGTCCTTTTCGTACAGGCCGTCCTTGGCTTCCTCCTTCAGGTCGCTGTCCATGTAGTCCGTGCCTTTGTTGTTCCGCTCGCCGTTGCGGTTGGTGAGGTTGGCCATCATGCCGAAATCCTTGCCGTCCGCTGTGATGAGGGTGTACATGCCCTTGGCATCGGGCTCTGTGGCCTCGGTGTCAAAGGGGAACATGCCGTTGTGATCATCAACAAAGTTGGCGATGGCTTGAACGAGGTCCTTGGCCGCTTTGTTAGCAGCAGTTGCGCGCGCTTTGTCCATGTACATACCCAAACCTGCCACGCTCAGCACCGCCAAAGTAGCCAGAATTGCCATGACGACGATGAGCTCAATGAGCGTAAACCCACGGCGACGTCGAAAAGATTGATCTTGTTTCATGCGCTCATTCTACCACAGGCAAGGGAGGGCTGCAAGCGTAAAATTGGAAATGCGGCAACTATCTGCGGCGGAAGAGTCCGTATTTGGGCGAAAAGAGATACGCCAGCAGAAAAAGCACCCCGAGGACAACGATAATGGTCGCTCCGGGATGCCAGCCGAGCGGGTAGGACAGGCAGAAGGCCAGCACGCTGCCGCCGGCACCGATCAACCCTCCGCCCCAGAAGAGCCACTCGGCGCGGTCCGTCAACAGATAGACGGTCGCGGCAGGTGCTACCATCAGCCCCAGGGTGAGGAAGGCTCCGACGGCCTGCAGGGAGGAAACGAGCACCAAGATGATGAGCGCGAACAGACCATAGCTGAAGGCTCGAACGGGGATCCCGATTGAAGCGGCTCCCCGGGGGTCGAAAAGGTAGATGAGCAGCGGACGCTGCAGGACGGTGAGGCCGAGCACGGCAACGGAACCGGTGATGTAGGCCACCCACAGATCGCTGTTACCCATACCGGTGATGTTGCCGAACAACCAGTCATCCACCTTTTGTTGTAGGCCAATACGAATGAGGATGATATACCCCAGAGCAAAAGCCGTTGTGTGCAGGATGGACAGAGAGGTGTCGTGATCAAGGCGCGAGGTGCGGGAAACAAAGAGTGAGCCGAGCCCCACCAGAAGTCCGGCCAGAATCGCGCCGGGGAGGATGATAAGCGGCACCAGACCGAAGAGGAGGATGGCCAACGCTATACCCGGCAGCAGAGCGCAGGAGAGGGTGCCGATTTGCAACGAGGAGCGACGCAGAAGGACGGTAGCACTCACGAATCCGTTAGAAAACCCGATAACAGCACAGGCCCAAAGGCTGCGCAAGGCCAGCGGTTCGGTGAGAAATTGCAAAAATTCGTTCATCGGGCAGTGTGAGCAAAGGCTCGTTGGATGTTATGCGGGGTGAGGACATCAGTGGTCGGGCCGTAGGCAATCGTCTCGCGGTGGAGCAGCAGGGTACGGTCAAAAATGTCGGCGGCATTCTGCAGGTTGTGGTGGGAGGCGATGATCAGACGGCCTTCTGCAGCCAAGCTGCGCAGGAGCTCAGCCAAGGATGCCGTGCCGGGTTCGTCCAGTCCGGTGAAGGGCTCATCCAGCAGCAGGATATGCGCCTCTTGGGCAACGGCTCGGGCCAGCAGAGCGCGCTGCAGCTGCCCCCCGGAAAGCCGGCCGATCTGCCGCTGCTGCAAGGGGACAAGGTCGAGGGCCTCCAAGGCGCGGTCGACGATGGCAACATCATGCGGGCCGGGGCTGCGCCAAGGGCCGAGCATCGGATAGCGCCCCATGCTCACCAAAGCCCGCACAGTCAGGGGGAAGCTCATATCGATTTCCGTGCGCTGCGGGAGGAAGGCGAACTCGCGGCGGCAGGTGTCCGGGGAGGAGCCGTTCCACAGTACCTGCCCGCGATCGGGGCGGATAAGTCCGGCCAAGACGTTAATGAGGGTTGATTTACCTGCTCCGTTCGGGCCGATCAGGGCCAGGGTGTGCCCGCAGTGAATGCGAAAGGAGACGCCACGCAGGGCATCGGTCTTGCCGTAGGCGGCATCCAAATCCCGCACTTCGAGGACGTGGGAACAGGTGTGACGGTGCTCGCCTCCCCAACAAATATGATCCGGATTTACCATGGCAGGCTGTAGATATCGTGAAGGGTTCCGGGGGCTTCGGCATCACTCCAACGGGTGGTACTTACCTCGGGCTTACCGGGGGGCAGCACCAGTAACTCCACCGCCTGCGGAGCCTTGGCCTCGGGCCACTCGGCCTCCACCTCTACTTCCGCCGGCTGACGCAAGCGCAGTGTCGTGCACCACGGGCTCACCGCCCCCTCCGCCAACTCAGCCAACACCCTCCCCCGCTGGCGAATAACAAGCCGCACCGGCTTCCCGCTGAACCTCACCTCCGCATCCACGAGCACCCCCTCCTCTCCCTCAACCGGCACCGCAACCACCTCCGCACGCCCCGCCGGCATATGCGTCAACGCTACCAAAGCCGCACCGGCCCCTATAACCGCCGCGGCCGCCACCATCATGGACTTCTTCGGTGTCATACCCACCCCATTATACCCCCCTCCCCCCACCCTGTCAAGCCTCCCACACGCACCTCTCTTCTACAGAAAACAGCCCCTCTACCTTTTTTGGCTTGACGATAAGGGGGAGAATGTGGCATCTATCGTTCGCAGTGTCGTTTTGAGCAAACATTGCCCTCCCTCAGAGGCGATTATTGATCCTTCCGTGGAAGGGCGATAATCTGAAATATTACTCCGGCAAGGAATGATTGACGTCAGCGGCATACGCCACCTTCAGATGTTGGAATAGTTTGGCCACCGTTGTCGGCTCCTTGCTTCTTTTTCCCATATGCGCACCAACCTGCTCCTTCAGCTTGCTGCTGTCCCGTGCGGGCGTACCCCACTTGCGGGCTGCTTTCAGGTCATTATTCAGATACTCGTCCGGGTTTCACTCCGGAGATTATGAGGGTAGATCGTGCAACTCTAACTCGTTCTCGTGGTCCTTCCGTCATAGTTGGAGGCAGTTTGCATGGAGCATCTTCAGACTGTCAACAATGAAGTATGGGGACTTCCAATAAGTCGTCCTTTATAATTAAGTCTCGACAAAAATTGCCATTATGATATAATTACTCCATGCCAAGCATGAATAATTCCCCGTCGCTGAATATCCCCGGATTTGCAGAGCTCACCCCGGGCTATGT
>JALFWB010000053.1 GCA_022787425.1 Akkermansia sp. | reverse complement strand
CGGTAAATGTAGGTTAGGAGCCTCCGCTCGCAAGGGCGGGGGCTTTCTTGATTCTGCGGGGGAAGCCTTACCGAAGTTCCGAGAGCTATCCGATGCAGGCCCGGCCCGTTATGGCTCCTGCTTTTCGGCGGCCTCGGCGTGATATTCGGCGGGGACGGAGTAGTCCGCGCGCTGCAGGATGAAAGTGCGCAGGAGGGCACGGGCCTTGCGGAGGACCTCGAAGGGGCGCAGGTCGCAGTGTTGCGTGTTGAAGAAATACGCCGTAGCGCGGTCAGTCTGTACGGTGTTGTACAGTGCCTCGAACTCCCCGTTGTGGTTCAGGGTTGCCTCATTGGGGCGAGCGGCCAGCAGGGCGCGCAGCTTCGCTTCATCCACGCCCAAGCCCTCCGCCAGGCGGTGAATGCCGTCATTGGTATCCCGAGCCATATACTCCTTCACATAATCGCGGAAACTCATACCCTCTCGCAGGCAGGCTGTGCCGCGGTCGATATCCCGCAGAAAGATCTCCGCAAAACGCTGCTCCTCCCGGTGCAGGGCGGCGAAACGGCTGTGCAGCTCATTGCGCAGGGCCTCCTTCTCCTCCGGCGATACCGACTCATCCCGAACGGCGCGGATATATTTCCGGAAGCGCTCATTCAGGTACGCCTCATCAATCTTGCGCACATCAATCTCCGTCAGGTAAGTCTCGATGGGGTAGCGCAGGTCCTCATCCCCATCGCCCCTGTCACCGCCGCTGTCTGCGGCCAGCTCCTTGTAGCGCCGGGCCAGGACGAGGTAAGTCTGCTCCTCCAAGTCCACGAGCACCTCCTCCCCGGTCTCCGGGTCCTCATAGCGGAGCTTCTGCCACACAAAGCCCTGCACCTTAGCCGCCTGCAGCATCTCATCAACACGCGGAACTCCTTGGCAAAGGCAGCGCGCGCTGCGGGGGCCTGCGGCAGGGCAGCGAAATCCTCGATTCCCTCCTGCACAAAAACCTCGCGCAGCCGGCGGTAAGCCTCATTCATCTGACGCAGGTGAGCGGCCAGCCGGTCCGTGAACACCCCCGTGGGGCGGTTGCCGGAGTAGAGCTCCACCGCCTCATCAATCAACCGCTCCATGGTGTGCGGCTTCCGGTAGTAGTAAATGTTCCCGAAAGGTTTATCCGGCCCGAACAGGCGGTTGGTGCGCGAGAAAGCCTGGATGATATTCTCATACTTGGGCACCTTGTCCAGATAGAGCGTGTTCACCCACTTGGAGTCGAAGCCCGTCAGCATCTGGTCCACCACAATCAGCAGGTCCAACTGCAGCTCCGGCGTGTGCTCCGCG
The DNA here is from genome assembly GCA_022787425.1 of Akkermansia sp. Lineage (GTDB taxonomy): Bacteria > Verrucomicrobiota > Verrucomicrobiia > Verrucomicrobiales > Akkermansiaceae > Akkermansia. The sequence goes on along the minus strand of JALFWB010000053.1, from coordinate 24,184 downwards.
TTCGTGTAGTGCTTCTTGTGTGCCAGTCGCAGGGCCGCATCCTTCTTAAAGCCCCCGTAGCTGCCCAGGTCAAAGTGCTTCCCGTAGCGCTCATTGTAGTCCGCCAGTATCTGCACGGTCGCCTCATCCCTCGCAAAGTCCCGCTCCGCATCATCGGTATCCGTCCCGGGTTCATAGAGGGCGGTCACCTTCAGCTCCGGGTCCTCCGTGCGGAAGAGGCGGTAGTACTCGATGGCCTCCTCAATGCTCGAGGTGGCCAGGATGGCATGGAAACGCCCGCAGCGGCTCAGGCGCATGCGGTTCTCGCGGATGTGCCGCACCACGGCCCCTCGATGCTCCGTGCAACGGTACTGCGCGGGCGGCAGCAGATCCTCAATGCCGGTCACCCACGCGCCGTCCTCGCCGCGGTAGCCGGCCATCGGCACCGCCTCCATCCAATGCAGGTAGCGCTCGCGCGTCCCGGGGTCCGCCAAGGCCGCCGCCTCGCTTGGCTTGTGCACCTTCTCCAGGGCCACGGCGCGCCGCAGGTCCGTATCCCGGTAGGTCAGCACGCGGTGCACATCAAAGCCCAGCACATTCCGGTCCCGTATGCCGTCCGCTATGCTGTAGCGGTGCAGCTCATCGCCGAAGATGTCCGCCGTGGTATTATCCCGCCGCCGGTTCTCATCATAAATGGGCGTGCCGGTAAAGCCGAAGAAGAACGCGTTCGGCAGGGTGTGCTTGATGGTGTACAGCATCTCCCCGAAGGTGGAGCGGTGCGCCTCATCCACGATAAAGACGATCTTCTTGCCCGCGATGGTCATCGGTATTCGTCGCCGCGCCTGACGCGTAGCATAGTCCAGATACATGGTGACGATTTCATTCAGCTCCGATATTTCCTCATGGGTGAGGTAATTCTTCGCTACGGAAACATCTACCTTTACAATTTTGCCTTCCGGTGCGTTTTTCCACGTGGTAAGCCCCATATGCTGCAGGTCTTGCCGTTGTCGGCAACTTGTGCAAAATTTGCACAAGTTGAACGCTCATCCGCTTCACCCTCTGCATAAATGTTTTGCAGATGCTTGGTCACCACGCTTCTGTCGACATCAAACAGCTGGCCTATGGCTTTCTGGGTCAGCCATACTTCATGATCCTGCACACGAACCTCTACCCCCTCCGCTTTCGCGTCACGGGTAAAGACCAGAAAGTCCGCTGTTCCGTTGCGTAGCTGTAGCTTGTCTTTTGGCATCGCTGCGTCTCTTGGGGTTATGCTTTTAGCTTGCCGTTCATCAGACGGTGTAGGCGTAGGTCACACTGTTTGTTGAGGTTTTGATCATTCCTGGTCGGTCATGTGGTGTTTATCTGCTGTTCGGAGTGCGGATCGGCTCCTACCCTAACACATCATTCGGCCTCTCAATGTAGCATTTACAGGCCGCTTAGTCAAACCTATCCCCCCTCTGCCAATGCAAGCGCCGAGAAGCCGCCCCCGAACTGCGGAGAGCCCCACCTATCCGAAGCGCAGTCCTGCCTCTACGCCTCCCCAACCGCCGCTCGCTGCACCTCCTCGTCCGGGAGCGTGTAGGCGGTGCGGAAGCGGTGGTAGAAAGCCTGAGCCAGCAACTCGCGCAAGCGCGTGCGCTTGTCGTCATCCTGCATCAAATTCTCAACCCCCTCCATGCTCTTGACGTAGCAATCCACGGCGGCGTGTTCAAAAATATCCTTGAAAATGGTATCCATGAACACCTTCATGTTGGAGCTTCGTGCCGATGCCGCCAGGCAGTCATGGAAGCGTTTGATGACGGTCATGGGCAGAATCACCTTGCCGTATTCATGCGGCTTAAAAATGCCGAAGATCGCATTGGCCACATTCCAAATGACTGTGGCTTTTTCCTGAATGTCGGTGCCTACCCGATCAATCCTGTCGTCTTCCATGATGAGCTATCTTTCGACCTGCAAAGTGTAACAAAAACAAGGTTCTGAAAAAAGCGAAAAAAGACGTTATCAGGCGGTCGCGCTCCCTGCCCTCCGGGCGCAAAAAGGGGGAAACCAAGCGGTCTCCCCCGGTGGGTGATGCGTCGGTATGCGGGGCGCTTACTTCTTCTTGTAGCCGCACTTGGGGCAGCTGCCGTCCTTGTCCAGCGCGATGCCGCAGAGCGGGCAGCGGTCGATGCTCCCCTTGACCTCGAACTCGCAGGAGGCGGCGTTGACGCCGCTCGTGAAGGTGATCTTCGCGATATTGAGCTTGTCCTTGAGCAGCGAGTAGACAATCTTGATCATGCCCTCCACCGTCATCGTCTCCTTGGTGACGACCAGGCGGCAGTCGGGATAGGCGGTGCAGAGCTCGTTGCTGAAGGCCTCGCCCTTCATGGTGTTGGTGCGGTGGCCGTTCTTGATGCCCTGCTTCTCGTAGACGTCCAGAATGGCCGGCAGCAGCGGGTCGTCCTCGCGCAGAATCAGCGCGTGGTCAAAGTTTTTGATGACATCCCAGGCCGTCTTCTGAATCTCGTTGCAGGGGAACACCATGTTCACGCCCGGCTCCACGCTGTCCTCCACCTCGATGGTGAGCACACCCGTGTGGCCGTGCAGATACTGAGCCTCGCCCTGGAAACGATAGAAACGGTGGGCATACTGAATGTCAAATGTTGTGATACTTCTCATGGCTGTATGAATCTTGTTCTGCAGCGGTCGGATGGCCGCTGAGCCTATTTTATCATTATTCTCATTAAAAGCAAGCAAAAAAACAAACTTTTCGGGGGAAACTGCGTCAGGCGCGCCGCAGAACCTCCAGCAGCTGCCGCACGGGGAGCCCGATGACGTTGTCGACATCGCCCTCTACGCTCTCGACGATGAGTTCGCTCTTTTCCTGCATGGCGTAGGCGCCGGCCTTGTCGAGCACGTAGACCTCGCTCAGGTAGCGGCGGATGTCCTCTGCGCTTATGCGGCGGAAGCGCACATAGCTCTTGACGGCAAAATCGCGGCGCTCGCCGCCGGGCATGTAGACCGCCACCGCCGTGCAGACGCAGTGGGTGCGCCCCTGCAACTCGCGGAGCATGCGCGCGGCGTCGGCCTCGTCGCTCGGCTTGCCGCGGTTCAGTATCGTGTCGAATTCCTCACGACTATTGGCTCGTACGATGCGTAGTCCGCGTGCAGTCAGCTCATCGTCCGCCTGATTGGCAAGGTCGATTCGGTCGACCACAAAGAAGAATCGGGGCACAATGCCCTGGTGGGTGTAATACTCGGTCAAGCTCTTCACCGTGTGATAGGTGAGTGCCGGCTTACCGGAACCCTGCGTGTGCCAGATGGTGCCACGCGTCATCCCCTCGTCCAGCCTCTTTCTCAGGCGCAGGGACGCGAACAGCTGCGGATAACGCATTACATGCTTCTCCAGGTGCAGCACACCGTCCTTGAGCTTCTCCACAAAGGCGATGCCGAAGCGCAGCATGAACCAGAACCGCTCACGCGACAGCAGGGACACGGCATGTCTCGCAGCGGGGCGCTCCGGGTCGATGGACGTGGCGAACTCGGGCGTGTGGTCATACCCGACCAGTAAGGTGTGTACCTTTCTCTGACACACCCACCCGGGCTAATTCCGGATTCGTGTGCGGGGGTGATTATCACATGTTCGGTAGTACATGTCAACTCTTTTCGCGACTTAAATACTCCCCGAAAGGAAAGCATAAAACGCCTTTATGGCACATTCTGTAGTGATCAGGGGCCATTACTTCACCTCGAAGAGCTGACGCTCTATTTCTGTTGGGGTCTGATCCAGCAGAGTCAGGAGGTCACCGACCATGCTCTTACTGGCCCCGAACGGAAAAAACAGAACCGTGCAGCAGAAGGGGTAATTTCTCATACTGACCCCGATTAGGCTTGCATAGGGGGCGGAGGGGTGTATACTGGTGGAGGCGGCAGGCAAACGGAGCCGGGCCGCGAGCACCTTAACCACGTTTTTCAGAAGATGCAGAGAAGTACCATCATTACCCTGGCTGCGGGCTGTGCGGCGTTGTCCGTGCTGCCCGCCTGCTCCGACGGAGAGGGGCAGGCGACAAAGCAGAAGCAGGAGGCAACGGCCGTCCGAGTTTTCAAACTCCGCAAGCAAACCGTCACCAACTACAACGACTGGTTCGGGCTGGTGAAGGGCATGCAGGACACCGACCTGCATCCGCACGTGAGCGGCTTTATCCTCGAAAAATGCTATGAGGACGGGCGAGCCGTGAAGAAGGGCGACGTGCTCTTCCGCCTGGATGACCAAATTTTCGCCGCCCAACTGGCGCAGGCCAAGGCCAACCTGCTGGCGGCGGAAGCGAGCTTGGCCTCCGCCGAGGCGAACCGCGACAAGAGCAAGCTGGATGTGGAGCGCTACACCAAGCTGCTCAAGGACAAGGCTGTCTCCCAAAAAGACTTGGATGATGCCGAGCAGAGGCTCAAGATGGCCGTGGCTGCGGTGGATGCCGCAAAAGCCGGCATCGAGCAGATGCGCGCCGCCGTCAACACCGCACAGATCAACTTGGACTACACCGTCATCCGCGCCCCCTACGACGGCATTATGGGTGCTGCCAATGTGTCCGAGGGCGATCTGGTGAGCCCCGCGACCTCGCTCGCCAACATCTCCGACGTGGAAAACGTGCGGGTTGACTTCTCCGCCAACTCCGACCACATGATCAAATACTTCCGCGAGATGGCCGGGGACGAGGACCTGCTGAGCAAGAAAGAAGTGAGCTTCGACCTGATCTTGGAAGACGGCAGCACCTACCGCCACAAAGGGAGACTGACCGCCGTGGACAGCCTCATCACCGGCAACGGCTTGGCCAACCTGCGCGGCACCGTGCCCAACCCGGAGCGCGTTCTGCGCGCCGGCATGACCGTGCGCGTGCACATCCCCGTCAACAAACGCGAGGCCATCCTGGTGCCCGCCGATGCCATCCGCACCGTGCTCAGCAACAAATTCATCCTCGTTGTTGACAAGAAAGGCTGCCCCGTCTCCATCCCCGTAACACCCATTGCCACCTATCACCCGGAGGTAACGGACGACTACGGCTACACCTGCCGCCGCGAGATGGTGGCCGTGGTGGGTGTAAACCGCACCATCACGGAACGCGTAAAGGAGATGGGCTACGATGACGTGACAGAAGCCCCCGTGGTGGCGGATGAAGACAACGGCCTGATTGCCCAAAACGTCTCCGCCGCCAACAGCCGCCTGGCCAAGGGAGAGAAACCCGCCACCATCAAGACCCAAGCACTCTCCCTGCGACCCGTCATCCCCCCTGCCCTGGCCGCCGCCGCGCGCGAGGACAAACCGCAGCCGAACCCCAACGCCAAGCCCACCCTGCCCCCCATCCCCGTGAAGGTGGCCCCCCTTGTGCAGCAGGATGTGGCGAGCTACGAGGACTACTACGGAACCCTGCGCGGCGTGGAGGAAACCGAAATTCGCCCCAAGGTGACCGGCTTTTTGCAGGAACGCCACTTTAAGGAAGGCGGCTTGGTGAAGAAAGGCGATGTGCTCTACACCATCGACCCCGCACCCTTCCGCGCGGCGCTGGATGAGGCACGCGCCAACCTGAGCGCCGCCAAGGCCGCCGTAGCCAAGGCAGAAGCCACCGAGAAGATGGACGCTGCCAACTACGAACGCCTCCGCCGCCTGAACGAGGAATCCCCCGGCTCCGTGGCCGACAAGGACGTGACGGACGCCCACACCCAAGTGCAGACGGACCGCGCCGACCTGCAGAAGCAGCAGGCCGTGGTGGCCCAGATGGAAGCCGCTGTTTCCCTGGCGGAAATCAACCTGGGCTACACCACCATCACCGCCCCCTTCGACGGACGCATGAGCCTGGACAACTACTCCTCCGGAGCCTTGGTGGGCGTAGATTCCACCAAGCCCCTCGCCTACATCTCCTCCGTCTCGCCGATGCGCGCGGACTTCTGCATGAGCGGCCTGACCGCCCTGCAGGGACTCACCGAGCTGAGCAAGCGCAGCGTGGCAGAAAAGGCGCAGACGCCCCTGCCCTCCCTCAAGCTGTACCTGGAAGACGGCAGCCCCTACCCCGCAGACGCGCAGGTGGTGGCGCTGGATAACTCCCTGAGCACCAGCACCGGCACCATCAAAGTGATCTCCCACGTAGAAAACAAAGACGGCAGCCTGCGCACCGGCATGCCCGTGCGCGCCTCCGCCCCCGTGAACGCCCGCAAGGGAGCCTACCTGGTGCCGGCCCGCGCCCCGCTCTTCAGCAACGGCAGAAACCTCCTCGTGCTCATGGCCCCGGATAACACGCCCGTGATGCTTCCCATCACCAAGCTGGGCCTGGTCAACGTCAAGGTACCGAACCCGGACGGCACGCTTGTTGCGCAGCCCATGGAGATCATCGACGCCGACCGCGAGACGGCAGGAGCCATTGCCCTGATCCGCAGCAAGTCGGAGACCCTGGAGCAGCTCATCCTGAAGCAAGCCCAAGCCGCAGACTGGCGCGAGCTGCTGATGCGCAAGAGCGAAGTGAAGGACGCCCGTGCCCTGGCCGAGAAACTGCACGGCGGCCCCCTGCCGGACAACGCCCCGGAGGAAGCCAAGGTGGCGGACTGGGATGCCCTGGTCCTCAAGAACGGCGGGGCAACCACCTACCGCGAGCTGGTGCTCAAGCTCTCCGGTGCCGGCGATGAGCTGGACCTGATTGCCAAATCGAGCGGCTGCTCCTCCCTGCTGGAGATGACCCTCAAAACCCTGGGCTTTACGGATATGAAGAACGTGCCCGTGGTGGTGGAAGGCTCCATTATGGCCGCACGTGCCTACGGCGAGAACGCGAAAGCCAACGGCAAGGCCAACAAGCTCAAGCCCACCCCCTTCATCTATGTGCCCACCAAGCCGGCCGTGCCGTCCATCACGACCACCCCGGCAGAAACCGAGCAACAAACCATTAACCTGTAACGCACCATGTCCCCATTCTTCATCAAACATCCCATCATTGCGGGCGTCATTGCCATTGCAACGACCCTGCTGGGTATCATCAGCATGTTGGGCCTGCCTATTTCGCAGTACCCCGACATCTCGCCGGCCACCATTCAGCTCTCCACCAGCTACCCCGGCGCCAATGCCACCGAGGTAGCGGAGTCCGTGGCCACGCCCATCGAGCTGCAGCTCAACGGCATGGAGGGGCTGGACTTGCACAACTCCACCTCCTCCAACAACGGAGCCTGCTCGCTGAACGTGATTTTCGAGCCGGGCAGTGACATCAACACGGCGCAGCAGCTCACCAACATGCGCTACAACCAAGCGGCCTCCGGTCTGCCTCAGCAGGTGTCCGCCCAGGGTATCACCATCACCCAGAGTACGGGCTTACCGCTGGTGATTTATGAGCTGGACTCCCCCGATGAGTCCTTCAACCCCATTGACCTGGCGGGCTACGCCTACATCAACATGGTGGAGCGGCTCAAGCGCGTGGAAGGCGTGGGCCAGGTGCAGGTGTTCGGCGGCAAGTATGCGGTGCGTATTTGGCTGGATGCCTCCAAGATGGCGCAGAAGAACATCACCGTCAGCCAGGTGTCGGATGCCGTCAAGAAGCAGAACACCATCAACCCCGGCGGTGCCGTGGGTGCCGAGCCCATGCCCGGCGGTCAGGAGTTCACCTATACCATCCGCAACCAGGGCCGCTGCGCGAACCTGGAGGAGTTCGGCAACATCATCGTGCGCCAACAGCAGCAGGGTACGGAGGCCGTGCGCCTGCGCGATATTGCCCGGATAGAGCTCGGCTCCCAGAGCTACTCCAAGGCAGCCCGCATCAACGGACGCCCCGCAACGGCCATGGGTATTTACCAAGCGGCCAACGCCAACGCCATCGCCACGGTGGATGCCCTGCGCAAGGCCTTTGCGGAGATGGAACAGCAGTTCCCGGAGGGAATTCACGGCTCCATCACCCTGGATACCTCCACCCCCGTGCGCGAGTCCATCGAGGAAATCATCCATACACTCTTCGAGGCCCTGGTGCTGGTGGCCGTGGTGGTGTTCCTCTTCCTGCAAGGCTGGCGCGCCACGCTCATTCCGCTCATTGCCGTGCCCGTCTCTCTGGTCACGACCTTCTGCTTCTTCCCCCTGCTGGGCTTCTCGCTGAACACGGTGTGCTTGCTGGGCATGGTGCTGGCCATCGGCTTGGTGGTGGATGACGCCATTGTGGTGGTGGAGGCCGTGGAATCGCACATTGAGCGCGGGCTCACCCCCCGGCAGGCTACCTTCGCGGCCATGAAGGAAGTGAGCGGCCCGGTGCTGGCCATTGCGCTGGTGCTGGCGGCGGTGTTCCTGCCGTCCGTGCTGCTGCCGGGCATCACGGGCACCCTGTTCCAGCAGTTCGCGGTGACCATCGCGGTGTCCATGCTCATCTCCGCCTTCAACGCGTTGACTCTCTCGCCGGCACTCTCGGCCCTGATGCTGCGCAGCAAGAGCGGCCACAAGTCCCTGCTCACGCCCTTCTACAATGCCTTCAACAAGGTGTATGACCGGGTGGCTTCCCTCTTCGGCACCGCCTGCGGCTTCCTCTGCCGCCGCCTCCGGATCTCCATGTCCCTGCTGGGCCTGCTCTTCGTCGCGATTATCCCGACGGCGAAGTATGTACCCGGCGGCTTCCTGCCGTCGGAGGACCAAGGCTTCCTGCTGGCGGGCGTGGTGATGAAGCCGGGTGTCTCCATGCAACGCTTGGCGGAGCAAACGCCCATTGTGGAGAAGGTGTTCCTCTCCGACCCTGCGGTGGACTCCTGCACGACGGTGGAGGGCATGAACCTCATCATCGGTGTGGAGACGACCAACGCCATCACCTACTTCATCACGCTCAAGCCCATTAAGGAGCGCCCGGCAGATGCCGACGGCAAGGTGCCCACGGCGGCGGACATCTATAAGCGACTCAATGCGGCGCTGCCCGTCTGCGGGGTGGATGGCTTCACCTTCCTCGTCTCACCGCCTGCCATTCCGGGTGTGGGCACGGGCAGTGACATCAGCGTGGCCCTGCAGGACAAGGAGGGCCAGGGTGTGCAGGAGCTGTACAAGCAGGTGCTCGCCTTCGAGGCCGCGCTCAAGGCTGCTCCGGAAATTGCCAACGCCTCGGACATGATGCTGCCGCAGGTTCCCCAGCCCAAGCTCTCCATCGACAAGGAGAAATGCCTCTCCCTGGGTGTTGATTACTCGGAGGCCAACGCCATGCTGCAGTGCTTCAACGGCTCCACCTTCGTGAACTACTACACGGAATTCGGCCAGCAATGGCAGGTTTACCTGCAGGCGGCGGGTCGCAACCGCGTGAATACCAACCAGATCACGAACTTCTACATCAACAACTCCAAGGGCGAGTCCCTGCCGCTGAGTACGCTGGTGAAGATGGACGAGATTGCGGACACGGAGTTCGTGTGGCATGTGAACAACTACAACGCCGCCAAGATCACCGTGGTGCCGGAGGAAGGCTATTCCTCCGCACAGGGCATGGCCGCCGTGGAGCGCGTGTTCCGCGAGACCATGGACCGCACGAAGTTCGACATGACTTATGTGGACATGAGCTTCCAGGAGAAGAAGGTGCAGGACGGCCTGGGCCTCGGGTCCATCTTCGCGCTCTCCGGCATCTTCGCCTTCCTCATCATGGCCGCTCTGTATGAGAAGTGGACGCTGCCGCTGGCCATCTTCCTCTCCGTGCCCATCGCCGTGCTCGGGGCCTTCGTGGGCCTGCTGATCTACCGCATCGAGCTGAACCTGTACGCGCAGATCGGCTTGGTGATGCTCGTGGGTCTGGCGGCCAAGAATGCCATTCTCATCGTGGAGTTCGCCGTGCTGCAGATGGAGCGCGGTCAGTCGCTCATCGATGCAGCCGTCACGGCGGCGCGGATGCGTCTGCGCCCCATCCTGATGACCTCCTTCGCCTTCATTTTGGGCTGCGTGCCCCTGGTGCTCGCGGAGGGTTCCGGTGCCTTGGCCCGCAATGCCATCGGCGTTGTGGTGGTCATCGGCATGAGCATCGCCTCGCTCGTCGGTATCTTCTTCATCCCCTGCTCCTTCGTGGCCATCATGCGCCTCTTCCGCTCCAAGGTGGAGAAGAAACATCCGGGTGACGACCCCGATGAGGTGCTCGCTTATAAGAGCCTGGAAGCAGAGTAACAAGGCAAAATAGCCGTCTTTCGCGCCGGATCCCGTCTCTCGGGCGGGTTTCCGGCGCCTTTTTTATGTGTAATGCGAGATATTGCAAAAAAATACTTGCCTTTTAGAAGAAGATGTTGCATAATCCCCCCGGAAAGGACCCCCATAGCCGGAAAATGGACACCATCTCGAAAATAGGTATCATTCAAAATGCCCCGCTCACGGCGGACTTCTCAAACAACCTGCGAGCCATTATTCAGGGTTATCGCGCTTGTGTGGACGGCGGGGCCGAGCTATGCATCGCCCCCCTCGCCGCCCTCTGCGGTCCGGAGCCGCAGGATCTTGCCAAGCGGCGTTCTTTCCTCGCTCAGTCCCATGCCGCGCTCGCTGCCTTGTCTCGGGAGATCGGTCAAGTGCCGCTCATCCTCGGGGCCTACTCTGATTTTGAGCCGGATGAAATGATAGACAAACCGACCACCCTGCCCATGATTTACCTGCTGGAGCAGGACTGCGTCACCGAGCTCGAGGACTGGAAAATACACAAAATCGGCGGCTGTTCCTTGGTGTTCAGCCTCGGCACCCCGGAGAACATCGAGATGGATCCCTTCGACGAGCCCGTTGACTACCTGATTTACCTGAATGATGCCCCCTGGCACCCCGGCTCAACGGAAAGCCGAGAGACTGCGGCCCATGAGACCGCCTTGGACTGGAACGCCACGGTCATTTGTTGCTCCGCCGTGGGTACAACCTCGAATAATCTCTACGCCGGCAGGTCCTCCGTTCACGATGAAAAGGGGCGTTTGATGCTGCGCATGCCCGCCTTCGAGGCGGCGGAGGCCGTCTACACACGGGGGCATCAGCTTACCCACACCACCCACCTGCCCGACCCGGACGAGCGGTTAGCCACCGCGCTGGAGTACGGCATCCGTGAGTTTGCCCGCATCAACGGGTACACCGGGGTCTGCGTGCCCATGGATATGCCGCAGTCTCCCCTGCTCGCGGCTCTGTGCGTTTCCGCTCTCGGGCCGTCGGATGTCGTCGGTATCACATTCGCCGGCAACACGCGCCCGGCCAAGCCACTGGGTATCACGATCCGCGAGCTCTCCGCAGAGGAGCCCCTCCGTGCCGTCAAGGGACCGGAGTCAAGCCCCGCTCTCACGGCGCGCCTGCAAGCGGCTATCTTTTGTACCTATGCCGAGCAACGCGGGCTCATGCCCATCAGTGCCCTCACCCGCTCCGAGATCATCCCCGGCAATTTTACGCTCTACGGGGAGAGCTGCGGGCTCTTTGCCCCGCTCGGGAGTTTGTATGAGGTTGACATCTACCTTCTCAGTTTCTATTACACCCGGCGGTACATCGATGTCTTCGGCCCCCTCGCCGCACCGGCCAACCCTGCCCGCGACCGCATTATCCACGAGCTCGCCGACCTCAACAAGAGTGCCGGTTACCTTCTGCGCAACAAGCCCGACCTGCCGGAAAACGATGTACGCCTGACGCAGCGGCGTTTCATTGCCTCTGCCCTCAAGCGTGCCCAACTCCCCCCCATCCTCCACATCGAGCCGCAGGAGCAACGATACAATTTCCCCATTTCACACCGCCTCAACGACTGAGAGGTGCAGAACACGGCTATACGAAGCGCGGGGACTCCGAGGAGCCCCCGCGCTTCTTACTGATAACGGGACAAATCAGAACCCGAGGGCTTGGTATTGCTCGCGCTGTGCAGCGGGGAGAGTTGTCTCATAGGAGATGCCGATGGCGTCTCGGCAGGCCTCCGGAGAGGGGTAAATGCCCGCGCCGGCGAAGGCGAACATGGCGGCACCGAGGACGGTGCTCTCCGAGACGGTGGAGACGAGGATGGGCAGGCCGAGGATGTCGGCGCGCATCTGGGTCCATACCTTGTTGCGGGCGCCGCCGCCGACCAGCAGGAGCTCCGTGGCCTTGAAGTTGCCGACCTTCTCCAGCTTCTGAAGGCGGTGTTTGAGGCGCAAGGTAAGGGCCTCCATGGCGGCGCGGTAGATGTGCGCGCGCGTGCGACCGAGGATGAGCCCCTGAATGCTACCCGGCACGGGGTCGCTCGGCAGGAAATCGGGAACGAGCTTGACGCCGTCGCAGCCCGGGGGGATGGCCTCGGCCTCGGCATCCATGGTATCGAAGGACTCGCCGTGGTAGCAGGTGGCCTTGACCCACTCGATGATGCCGCTGGCGATCCACTGCAGGCCGGGGTTCAACAGACCGGGCTTGCTGTCGAACTCGACCGTTGCGCCGGCGGCGTAGTCCTCCGGGGCGAGCTTGGCCTGCGGCGTGCGCAGCATCAGGATCTCCCAGGTACCGCTGGAAAGGAAGGGTTGGTTTTCCTTCACGCCGCTGCCGAAGAGCGCAAACTGCGTGTCGTGTCCGGTGGAGATGACGGGCAAAGCGGCATCGGTGGGCAGACCCAGCAAGGAGCAGGCGGTGGGAGTCAGGTGCCCGATCACGTCGCCGGCATTCACCATGGGCGGGAAAAGAGATTTGCGAATACCGAGGACGTTGAGGATCTCCTCGCTCCAGTCACCCGTGGTAACATCGGTCATCTGGGATGTGCCCGCCATCGTGCGGTCCGTGGCCATGACCCCGGTGAGGCGGTGAGCCAACAGGTTCGAGATAAAGAGCCAGGCGTGCGCCTTTTCCAGCAGCTCGGGACGATTTTCCTTCAACCAAATGAGCTTGTAAATGGTGTTGAAAGCGAACTCACCGACGCCGGAAATCTCATTCAGTCGGGCCTGGGGAATGTACTTGGAAACGGACTTCATCACCTCCGCCGTGCGAGGGCACTTCCAGGAGATGACGGGGTAAAGCAGCTTGCCCTCGGCATCAACCAAAGCACCGTCTACGCCGAAGGTGGTGATAGTAACGCCGCGCACCTGAGCCGGATCCACCTGCTGCATAATCTTACGGGCGCAGTGGGCAAGCTGGTTGAGAATACGGTCGGCATTCCAGACGTGAAATTGCGGGTTCTCCGCACCGGTATCCGTGGAGTTCGGCTGGCTGGCCTTGGCGACCAGCGTACCGTGTTCATCCACGAGGATGGCGCGTACATTCGTCGCGCCGCAGTCTAAACAGAGGACGTATGACATATCAGTGTTTGTTCAGAGGTTGAAGATTTGCTTGAGGATGGGATTGATGTGAAAGAGAGGTTGCCAACGTGCGGCAGAGGCAGCGGGGTTGCGCTTTCCCTCCCGCCGGTCAGAGAGTTCCTCCGTGAGGGCAAAGGCCAAGGAGGCCGGGGTGTCCGCAGCAGAAACGCGACCGCACTGCTCCGCATACCACATAACGGTATCAAGAGCCACAGGGCGATGGGGAACAACGAGAGAACAGCCGCAGCACAGGGCCTCGCAGGAGGCAAGGTGCGCTTCCTCGCCGGCGGAGGTACACACGCAGACACGAGCGCGGTTGAACGCATGAGCCAAACATTCGTGCGGGATGTCGCCGCAGAGTGAAAGCCGTGCAGAAACGGACTCCGGCAGAGACTCATGCCACCGGAGGAAAAATTCTGTGCCCGGACCGTATATCTCCGTGCGGGCCGGCTGCTCATTCGTGTAGAGAGCCTCAAGAGTCTTCATCATCATCTGCAGGGAATCCGGGTCATCATCCCGGTGAGTAACAACAACAACGAGGTCCTCTTTTTCCGTTCCATCGTAAGCAAACAACGAATCAACGGGAGTCGGCATCGGAAAACATTTATCCGCAATCTCCGTCCCGAATAAAGGATGTGTTGCCAGTTTTTTCAGCACGGGGGGAGACGTTGTGATCACATCCGCACAGCGCATGTTCGCCGCGCGCAGGATATTGAGCGGGAAATTTTTGAGACGCGACCACAGACGCCCCGGAAGAGAGCACTTCTGCCCCCCCGTTTCCGACGAGAAGGGGCCGACGTGCATCATCATGAAGATGCCGGCCGCCCGTATGGCTTTGGCCACCTTGAGGAAACACGGCAATGCCCTGCTGTACAGCACAACTCCGTCTAAATGCTGCTCCTGCCACCAAGACGCATCCTCCAGCTGCTCCGGGGAAACACGAATGACATCATCCCGCCGAGTATCGTCATCATGAAACGGCAGCGGCATCACGCTCCTACTCTCCGCCCCGAGCTCACGCAACTGCATGCAAATCAAGCCCGCATCGCGCGAAAAAAACTCATCATTCGCGGGCAATGAATAGGGCGTGCATGTATAGATGCGCTTCATGACCTCTTACCAATAGCAAGCATTCTCAATCTTCTGCGCGTCCGCAGGTCGCTCATCATCGGACGGGAAGACCCAATGCTCGTTAAAATGCTTCAAATAGGGGTTATTCTGCCCATACTGCTCCGTCCAGCGTTTGCCCTTGATGCCGAACAAAAGCTGCAACGACCCACCGAGATGAACCGCCTTCTTCCCCTGCTTTTTGACATGAGCTGCCAGTGGGAAGCCATAGGCACCACACCCGAGCAGACACACATCATAGTCTACCTTGTCAATTTCTGACTTCATATAATCGAGCGCATCAAACCAAGTTTCAAGCCCGGGATGTGCTACTCCATTCAGAGATTGCACAGCCCTGACGGTCTTTAACTCAAACGGGGGTAAGATACGAGGATCACGGAACAATAGCTCACGCTTGGTCTTATACTGTTTCTCAATGGTAGAAGCGAACGGATGCACAACAAGAACCCGTTTTCCCTCTAAATAGCGAGACCATGGATTATGAGAATCATCAAAAGGCTCCAAATTACATAAATGAACTCGCTTGGCATGATGAAGATGGGCGAAGAGACGCTCATAGCTCATCCAAGACCCCAGAACATCCAATTGAGACGTAGCTTCCATCATCATCTCGCAAAACCTGCGAGCCAAATCAAGGTCGGCAGGATAAAAACCGGAGAAACGACAGAGGTTATTCACCGGTTCAATCCCCCATTCCCCCGGCAAAGGCGCCCAGCCTTGAATATAATGCCAACACTTAGCTACATAGGAGCAATCCATGTAGTTGTCGACATAATACCGCGACATGAGATTCATCTCCGTCAACCCAAAACGAGCAATCATGCAAGGGGAGTCATCAGCCATCACATCACACACCACCTGTGACAACTCAGGGCGCCAATAAACCTCAGATGTCGGAATAGCACCCATATGACGCCGCCGCGCGTACAAATGGCGCAATACCTTAAAAAAGAATTGTGATGCCTTCTTCATTTCATGCAAAAAATCCCCCCACCGGGCGAGGGATGGCCCGGTGGGGGTGAGGGAGTTATCAGTACTTCCCGTAGATGGGGCCGAAGTTCTCGCAGGCGCGGAAGTCGGCGCCCTCGGGATCGGCGGTACCGAAGAGGTTCCAAGCGGCGGGGCGATAGACCTTGTCCTCCGGCACGTTGTGGGCATACACCGGGATGCGGAGCATGGAAGCCAGCGTGAGGATATCAGCACCGATGTGGCCATAGGTCCAGGCACCGTGGTTGGCACCCATGTTGGCCATGACGGAATAGACATCCTTGAAGCCACCCTTGCCCGTAAGGATGGGGGCGAACCAAGTGGTCGGCCAACCCGGGTCGGTGCGCTCATCGAGCTTCTGATTCACCTCATCCGGCAGCGTGCAGGTGTAACCCTCCACCACCGTCAGCACGGGCCCCTGCCCCTTGACGAGGTTCATGCGGATCATCGTCACGGGCACATCGCCCTTGGAAACGAAGTGCAGGGAGTAGCCACCGCCGCGGAAGTACTCGCGGTTGGCAGCACACCAGCAGGAGTTATCCATCATCGCATCGATGTCGGCCTGCGTGGTCTCGCCGGTCTTCTTCATGCAGGGCTTGCCATCGGCACCGGTGGCCTGCATGTTGCCGTCCAGAGCCGTGGAGCCGGAGTTAATAAGGTGCATGATACCGTTGGCAGCGTGGCCCTCCATGGTGTAGCCGGACACGCGCTTGACGGACTCGGGGGACCAGTAGGTACGGATGTCGGAGAAGCAGGCAGCCTGCCCCGTCAGCTGGTGCAGAAGAAGCATGCAAACGCCGTTCATGGCATCGTTCTCCGTAGCGAAGGGAATAGCCTCACGCGGGCCGTTCCAGTCGAAGGTGCTGTTGATAATCGACTCCGCCATATCGCCGTTCGGGTAGAAATCCGTCCAGTGACGCTGACCCTGGAAGCCACCGCAAATGGCGTTGAAACCGAGCCCCTCCTCCTCACGATCGATGGTCTTGAGGTAGGGGTTACCGTGCATCATGTCGCGGAAGATGATGGTCATCAGGATGCTCTCACGCAGCGTGCGCTCCTTCTCCTCCGGGGAAAGCACGAGGTCGGGGCGATTGCGATCCGGGCCGATGTGGACGTAGCGCTTGGCCCAGGTAAGAGCCAGCTCCAGCTCCTTCTCGTCGTAGATCTTCTGCTCCATGCGGCGCTTCACCTCGGTCATGTCCACCGGCTGCACACGCATGCCCAGGTAGTCCTCCCAGAAGGCCTGGTCCACGATGGAACCGCCGATGCCCATGGAGCAACCACCGATGGAGAGGTAGCCCTTGCCCTTGAGGGTTGCCACGGCGATACCGGCGCGGGCAAAGCGCAGGATCTTCTCTGCAACATCCTCGGGAATGGTGGTGTCATCCTTGTCCTGCACCTCGTGACCGTAGATGGAGAACGCGGGCACACCCTTCTGCGCATAGGCAGCCAGGGCGGCAGCAAGGTACACGGCACCGGGACGCTCCGTGCCGTTGAAGCCCCAGATGGCCTTGGGCGTGCGGTTGTCGGTCTCGAAGGTCTCCGTGATGTAGCACCAGCACGGGGTAACAATCAGGGAGCAACCCACATTGTTCTCCGAGAACTTCTGATTGGCGGCGGCAGCCTCGGCAGGGCCACCGATGCAAGTGTCAGCAATAACACACTTGACGGGTTGACCGTTGGCGTGCTTCACGTTCGCCTCAATGAGGGCGGCAGCAGCCTTGGCCATGTTCATGGTCTGATCCTCCAGCGACTCACGAACGCCGAGGCGGCGGCCGTCAATCGTCGGGCGAATCCCGATGGTCGGCAATGTATCGTATTTCATAATATGATAAATCGATGGGTTAAGGATGAGGAAAGACGTCATTCGGCTTTCTTGCCGGTGTTGCGGAAGCAGAAGCCGTAGATGAACACGATAAGTAAGCACGCGGCAAGGATGAAGTAGCAGCCGCGCAGGGAATCTTCATAAATCAGTATCTTTTTGCCTGCATCATCGAAGCGGACGAACACTCCGTCATACAGCCCGAACACCAGATTGCAAAGCACCTTATTCTCCATGCAGTAAGCGAACACGGGCGGCACGGCAGCTCCACCCAAAATACTCATCACCAAGCCGGCGGCACCCAGTTTGGAATCGGGCCCGAGATCACGCAGGGCAATACCGTAAATAGTGGGGAACATCAGGGAAAGGCAGGCGGAAATGGCCACCACACACAGCAGCCCCGGCAGCGCGGGCAGGTAGACCGCACCCATGCTCAGCACAATACCCACCAGAGCCAACAGGCACATCATATTGGCGGGGTTGTACTTCTTCATAAGAGCCGTGCAAATGAAACGGAATACGATGAAGCACACCATGGAGGCAATGTAGAAGTACATGGCATCAGCCTCAGAGCAGCCGAAAATGTAGTTGGCGTAGTGCAGCACATACACCCATGCAATGGTCTGCAACCCCACATAGAAGAACTGCGTAAACACGCCCCAGCGGTAGCGGGGCAGCTTGATCAGGTTGCGGAGGGAAGTCATGAAGGAGTGTTCCGCTGCATCCTCCCCCTTGGCAGCAGCAATGGGAATGTCCTTCACCTTAAAGGCCATCCACAGGCAGGCCACAATCACGGCAAGGCAGATGTAGGGAGAAACCAGCCAGATAATCTTCGTATCGGCAGGGGCATTGGCAATGTTGTCAAAAATGACGAACTTAGCCACCAGCAAGCCGATGAGGCAGCCCACGGGATTGAACTGCTGGGCAAAGTTAAGTCGGCGCACGGCAGTCTCTTCCGGCCCCATCGCGAGCACAAAGGGATTGCAGGTGGTCTCCAGAATGGAGCAGCCACTGGCGTACACAAAGATGGAGCACAGGCAAATCTCATAGCTGTTAAACGCAGCCGCAGGCACATAGCCCAGCACACCGATGAAGAACACACCCAAACCCAGCAGCACGGCCGCCTTGTAGCCGAATTTCTTGATCATAATGGAGGCGGGAATGGCCAGCACGGCATACGCGCCGTAGTGAGAGGACACGGACATCACCGTGCCCATCTGCCCCAATGCGGGGAAAATACTCTCAAAGGCTTTCACCAACACCTCCGCCATGGCGTTTACCAGCCCCCACAGGGCAAAACACGCCACCAGCATGAAGAATACAGTGCGGTACTTGCGCGGTACCACCGGAGTTAAATCAGAGTTCGATCGGTTGCTCATATTGAGCTGCATTTTACCAGAAGCAGCCACCATGTCAAGATAAAAACTCGCCCGACCCACTTTTTCCTGCTCGGCGAGGCGCAGACGCTGCCTGCGCCATAATAGGCTTGACCTCTCCCGAAGATATGCTACAATGCTGCGACGGACGACGAATCATGAATCTTGCCATTATAGGAACCGGCTATGTAGGCCTCACGACCGGAACATGCTTTGCGGAGGTGGGGCACAACGTGGTGTGCGTTGATAATAACGCAAAGAAAATCGACATGCTGAGCCATGGAGAAATGCCCATCTATGAGCCGGATTTGGAGGAAATGATCGTATCGAATGTCTCGGCCGGGCGTCTGCACTTCAGCACGAATCTGGCGGAGGCCGTGAAGTGCTCCGAAATCATCTTCATCGCCGTACCGACGCCCCCGCATGAGGACGGCTCGGTGGACCTCTCCTACATCGAGGAAGTCTCCCACGCCATCGCAGATACCCTGTCGCCGGAGTTGGGCTACCGCATCATCGTAGACAAATCGACTGTTCCCGTGAGCACGGGCGACCGCGTTTCCGAGGTCATAGCACGCTATGCCCCGGATGAGGTAGATATCGACGTGGTCTCCAACCCGGAGTTCCTGCGCGAGGGCAGTGCCGTGAGCGACCTGATGAACCCGGATCGCGTTGTCATCGGTGCCGATTCCCAGCGCGCCATGGACATGATGAAGCGCGTCTACCAGCCCTTCAACGCCCCGATTGTAGAGGTAGACCTGCCCTCTGCCGAGATGATCAAGCACGCAGCCAACTCCTTCCTGGCCCTTAAAATTTCTTACATCAACGCCGTCTCTGCTGTCTGCGAAAAAGCCGGGGCAGATGTTGAGCAGGTAGCTATGGGCATAGGGATGGATAAACGCATCTCCCGCCATTTCCTGAATGCAGGCTTGGGATACGGCGGGTCCTGCTTCCCCAAGGATGTCAAGGGCTTCATCAACATTGCGGATAAATTGGGAGCACCGCTCAACATTCTCAAAGAGGTAGAGCATATTAACAACCGCCAGTGCGAACGCTTCATCGAGCGCATCCGCCAAAAACTCTGGGTACTGCGCAACAAGCGCATCGCCGTGTGGGGCATCGCCTTCAAGCAGAACACCGATGACGTCCGCGAGTCCGTTGCCGTCAAGATCATTCGCCGCCTGTGCGATGAAGGCTCCATTGTGACGGCCTATGACCCGAAAGCAGCGGAGAGCGGGGCTCTGGCCCTGCAGGGCTACCCTGTTACCATCAGCCAAGACATGTACGAATGCACGCGCGATGCGGAGGTGCTCATCGTGGCCACGGAATGGCGTCAATTTGCCATGGCCAACCTACCGAAAGTACGCGAGCTGATGCGCCTGCCCATCATCTTCGACGGCCGCAACATCATCCACGGCGAGAACGCTGTCTCCGCCGGCTTCGAGTACCACTCCGTGGGCCGCAAGAGCCTCTACCCCGCTAAGTAAGAGCGGTGCCGCTCAATCATGCACCGGCGGAGGTGCCGGAGCCACGCGCACATAGGCCATACCCGCTGCCCGTGCGGCACGGATGCCGGGCTCGGCATCCTCAAACACCACGCACTCCTGCGGGGGAACGCCCATGCGCTCGGCGCAGAGCAGGAAGATATCCGGCTGCGGCTTGCCCCGCCCCGGCGGCACATCATCCGGGTGCACACGAATGGGAAACAACTCGGCAATGCCCGCAGAACGCAGGGTAGCATCCGCCCCGGCGGGCATGCTACCGGTGCCGATGGCATAGGGAATCCCCTGCTCCTTCAGACGGCGCACCAGCGCGACCGTCTCCGGTATGACGGGCAGCTGCTCCGTAGCCAATAAATGCGCATAGAGGCTCCGCTTCTCCTCCGCCACTGTCTCCGGGTCCATGGTGAGGCCGTAGCGGGCGTTCAGGTCTGCCACAATATCCGGCGCGGCCATACCGCCGTGCGCCGTAAATTCCTGCCACAGGAAAGCATGAAAGGGTGCGCCGTTGCGCTGCAGGGCCATGCGCCACGCGCGGTAATGCGTAGCCATGCTGTCAACCAACGTACCGTCCAAGTCAAAGATATACCCACCGAAGACTCGCGACGGCAGCACAACACGGGGGCTCGGCTCACTCATTGCTCAAACTCCTCCGCAAAACGCTTCAGGTCTGCATCCTTGCCGAACAGCACCAAGGTGTCTCCCTTCTCAAAGGGCATATCCGGGGTCGGCGTGCCGATCACGGGCTGCTCCGGCAGGGTTACCACCTCGTCCTCCACCCCGCGCGCCTGTGCCTTTCCCCGGCGCAGCGTCACAAGGTTCAGGCGGTACTTGGAACGCAACTCCACCTCCATCAGGGTGCGCCCTTCCCAAGTCTCCGGCAACGGCACATCCGCCATCGAGTGGGTCTTGTCAATGCGGTGGAAACGTGTCATGCCCCGGCAAAGAAGCGTATCTGCCAACTGTGTCGCGGCAAATTCCTCCACACGGAAACAACCCCTGACGCCGATCATGCCCATGACCTTCTCATGCAAGGCGTTGGCACTGCGCACATAGATCTCCGTCACACCCATCTCCTTCAGCCTGGCCACCACCAGGAAGCTCTTTTCGTATGAAGCACCGAAGGCAACGATCACGCGCACATTCTCCCCATCCACGCAGAGCTCACGCAGCGCGGCGGACTCCGATGCATCCCCCTGAATGGCCGTGGAAATCTTGGGACGAACCGCCGTCACCGCCTCCATATTCAGGTCCAACGCGCGGACTTCATATCCCTTGGAGGCCAAGCCTATCGCAAGCGATGAGCCGAACTGCCCCAGGCCCAACACCACAAATTCCATGTCTCTCACAGTCTACCCTTTCTGTTCAATGTTCGTACACAAATAACTCAAACGAATCCCACTGACCCACCCGGGTACAGCGGGGGAAAAGATGCTCAAACGGGGGGAAAAAAGTATCTGCACCGTGCACCCCGGGCACGCGGGAGACGTATAGTCGCTCCAGCTCAGGCAACAGGGCGGCGTAGATCTGCGCGCCGCCGATGACCATCACCTCCTCGTGCATCAGCTCCGTTTTCGCCAGGTCGGCCGCATGGCGCAGCAGCACAACACCGGGCGGCACGCTGATCCCGCTGCGGGAGAGAACGATATTCTGCCGCCCCGGGAGCGGTCGCCCCAAGGACTCCCAAGTGCGCCGCCCCATCAGGATGGGATGCCCCATCGTCAGGCGCTTGAAGTTGCGCAGGTCCTCCGGCAAATGCCAGGGGATGCCGTTGTTCAGCCCGATACCGCGCTCGGCATCCATGGCCACAACACCTGTCAAACGAATCTTCATACGGAGACGGAAGCCTTAATGTGCGGGTGCGGGTCGTAGCCCTCCAGCGTGAAATCCGGGTAATCGAAGTCCTCCAACCGGCACACATCGGGGCGCAGGTGCATGGTCGGCAGGGGGCGGGGCTCGCGCGTCAACTGCAGGCGCGCCTGTTCCAGGTGGTTGCGGTATAAATGCAAATCCCCGTAGGTGTGGATGAACTCGCGGGCCTCATAGCCGCACACCTGCGCCACCATCATCAGGAGCAGAGCGTAACTTGCTATGTTAAAGGGAACCCCGAGGAAGAGGTCGCAGCTGCGCTGGTAGAGCTGCAAACTCAGGCCGCAGCGGCCCTCGGGCTTCTCCGGGGGTAACACGCAGAACTGAAAGAGGCAGTGGCAGGGCGGCAGCGCCATGGCGTCCACCTCCGCCGCATTCCATGCGGATACGATGTGGCGGCGGCTCCAGGGATTATTCTTCAACCCATCCACCAACTTGGCGATTTGGTCCACACAGCCCCCCTTCCCGTCCGGCCACCTGCGCCACTGCGCGCCGTACACGGGCCCCAGCTCGCCCTGCTCATCGGCCCATTCATCCCAGATGCTCACCCCGTGCTCCTGCAGGTAGCGAACATTCGTGCTACCTTTCAGGAACCAGAGCAGCTCGTAGATGATGGAGCGGAGGTGCAGTTTCTTGGTGGTGAGGCAGGGGAATCCCTCCCGCAGGTCAAAGCGAGCCTGCCGCCCGAACACACCGATGGTACCCGTCCCGGTGCGGTCCTCTCGCCCCACACCATGGGTCAACACATCGTCCAGCAGTTCCAGATATTGTCTCATCGGCGGCAGCGGGGGGCAGGGTTACAGACCGAGGGCCGTGCGAATCTGCGCAGCAAAGTCCGCTGCTTTCTCCGCAAAACTCTTCTCGGGATTCTTATAGAGGATGCCGCGGGAGACATTGATCGCGGGGGGAGCCACTCGCTTGCCTCCCGCCAGGGCGGCCAAGTCTCCACCCTGCGCTCCCAATCCGGGGATCAGCAGAGGCGCATCCGGCAGGGCAGCCAGCACACCCGCGCCGGCATTCGTCAAGCCCACCACCATGCCTACCTCGGTGGCTGCCTGCTCTGCGCGGGCTCGCAGCACCATATCACCCACCAGCTCATACACGCGGCGGCCGTTGGCCAGCACCTGCTGCTCCACGTCGGCAGAGCCCGCATTCGAGGTTACGGCCAGCAGGTAAACAGCCTTGCCGGGGCGGTTCAGGAAGGGCTCCAAAATGTCATAGCCCATAAAGGGATTCAGCGTCACGGCATCCACGTTCCAGCGGTCGAAGTACGCTTGGGCATAGTACTTCTGCGTCTCGCCGATGTCACCGCGCTTGGCATCCAAAATCACGGGAATCTCGCTCGGCATGTCTGCCAACAGATCCTCCAGCAGCTGCAAACCGGGGATGCCCATGGCCTCAAAGTAGGCGATGTTGGGCTTGTAGCAGGCCGCATACGGGGCCGTCTCCTCCACCACTCGGCGCAGCCACGCTGCAAGCTCCTGCATGTTGTCCGACTGCGGGCGGGGGTCCAAGCCCACACACAGGGCCGACCGTGTCGCGCGAATTCGCGCATTCAATTTTTCACTGAAGTTCATTCTGACCGAAAGCGTACCACCTTTTCCCACTCCTGTCAAGCCCGAAAATAGAACACCCCTGTCACCCAAAGGCGGCAGGGGCGTCGTGGCTTCTCGGAAAGGGAGAGGCAGATTATTGGAGATCGGACTCGGATGAGCCGGACGAGCTCCCCCGGAGCATTATCAACTTTAGTTCCGTACCGACCGCAAGCGCGGTGTCGGGGCAATTAGTGCCGGCTTCGGCTTTATGGGTAAAGGGCGCTTGATCAAAGGAGGCGTCGACAAGATATTGAGCGGCTCGGTACGCACGCATGTCAGTAATGGTCAAAGTAATCGGCCCCGGGGTGAAGGTGATATCACAATTCCAATTCTGGGTATTTTTGTCTAAGGAAACACCGTCAAAAGTAATCTGAAATTTTCCATCCCCCAAGAATTTCTCGGTCCAGCGTCCTCTGAAAATGAAGTAGTCTGGTCGTTTATGTGGGTAGAATGTGCACGTTCCGTCCGACTTAAGAGTGCATAAGTACCCAACCTTACTATCCTCAACGGAACCGAGAAAAACACCATGATATCCCTCGCTGATCAGGCTCTCGGAGGGCACGGTGGAGGAGCCGCCGCCGGAGTCGCCGCAGCCCGCAAGGGACAGGGCCGCAAGGCAGCCCATCATGGTGTTGAACAATGTTCGTTTCATAATGCTGTGTGAATGTGTGTTGATGACGCGTCAAGAGTTTCTCCGCAGCATGCAGTTAGCCACTCCCGACAACA
>JALFWB010000045.1 GCA_022787425.1 Akkermansia sp. | reverse complement strand
CGGTAAATGTAGGTTAGGAGCCTCCGCTCGCAAGGGCGGGGGCTTTCTTGATTCTGCGGGGGAAGCCTTACCGAAGTTCCGAGAGCTATCCGATGCAGGCCCGGCCCGTTATGGCTCCTGCTTTTCGGCGGCCTCGGCGTGGTATTCGTCGGGGGCGGAGTAGTCCGCGCGCTGCAGGATGAAAGTGCGCAGGGAGTTCTGGACCTACTCAGCCGACTTTGCCTCCGAACGGCACGCGGAGAACATGACGGCTAAGGGCCCGAATCTTAAGATCGGTTGCGACCATGCACTGGTTGCAAAGTTCAAAGAGCTCATCATCGACCGCAAATACTACATCTCCACCGCACGTCAACGCCTCATTCAAGATGGCGTTGACGTGCGAGTCAGTCAGAGAATACTCTATAACTACGTTTACCTTTATGGGTTTCCGGTCTTGCCGGATCAGATGGTTCAGGGTCCTCACAACCCCCGCAGGGAGAGTGTCCGTAAACGCTTGGCACACAACAACCTTCGCGGGGTGAGCATTGAGCAGAGACCAGATGTTATTAACAGCCGAGAAGAATTCGGACATCATGAGATGGACACGGTCGTCGGCCCCCGAGGCACAAAGGGGGTCTTGCTGGTTCTCACGGAGCGTCAAACCCGTGCTGAACATATCCTTGTGATGAAGGACAAGACGTCAGCAAGCGTCTGTGCCGGGCTTGATCTCTTGGAGCAATTCTACGGCGAGCGTTTCAAAGAGATTTTCAAGTCGATCACCTGCGATAATGGATGCGAGTTCTTGGATGCCGAGGGCATTGTCAAGTCATGTCTGGGCGAGGGGCCGAGGACTACTCTCTACTATGCGCATACCTACTGTGCTTCCGAGCGAGGAAGCAACGAAAACGCGAACCGTCTGATCCATCGTTTTCTGCCGAAGGGAACTCCTTTATCTGACCTCAAGCAGGAAGATGTCGACGTCCATGCCATGTGGATAAATTGTTATCCACGCGCAATATTCGGAGGTTAATCATCCCGCAATAAAACAAGAGCCTTTGGATTTCATTTTCGGAAGAAGAAGGAGACAAGTCAATAATTACGTCATATGGTGCATTTAGCCTTGCAAAGAACAGTCCCTGTTGCGGCGATCACGACCTAACCATCCACCGCCGTTACACGGTGAGGGTGCGTGACCTACCGCTGGGTATCCACCATACCGACGTCGTGCTGTACTTTATGGCAGAACGACCTCTCCGGGGGAAGAGCGGAGAGGTCGCTGTGGGGGGGGAGCTTATGCCTTCTTGGAGCCCTTGGGTTTCTTGGGCTTGATCACCTTACCGTAGACGTAGAAGCCGGTGATGGTGGGCTCGTATTTATCGCCCTCGCGGAGAAGGCGGATGTGCTGGGTGGTGACGGGAGCCTTGCGGAGGTCGACACGGATGGAGTTACCGGAGACGACGGCCTCTTGGGGCACATCCTTCCACTCCTGCCCATCGGAGGAGGTCTGGAGGTAGAAGGCGCGCTCCTTGTCCAGGGGCTTATCGCTGAGCACAACGACACCGCGAACGACGGAGGGGAGGCGGAGGAGAAGCTCCATACCGGAATTGCCCTCGAACTTACCGGGGATGGAACCGCCGGAGCGCTGGAGCACGGCCCAGTGCATGCAGCACTGCGCCATCTGCCCGGGATCCACGGTGGTAGCCGTCTTGATAAGGGCGGAAGTGGAGACGACCGTACCCGGGAAAGCCTTGAAGCGCGCGCGCTTATTGGAGAATTTATCCTTGAACTTGCGGTGCGCCAGTTTACCGATGGCTTGGAAGACCGCGCGGTCTCCGAATTCTTCCGCCGTGTGGATGCACTCACCCAAGGCGGCCCAGAGGGCATCCGAGGACTTGTTGGCCGCATTGGCGCGGGACATCATGGAGAGCATGGCATCCGTGAGCTCCTCCGCCTGAGCAGCGGCCTCCGGGGAGGTCTTAGCGAGCTTGTTCACATACTCCAGCCCCCAGGCCAAGGCCGCCGCCGCGTAATCCGGGCGGGTCATCAGCTCCTTGAGGGTATCCTTGAAGTAATCCTGACGATCCTTGGGCTCGGTAAAGGTAGCGATCTGCGCACTGAGGAGGCGCGAGATATCCCAGCGGTTACTGCCCTGCGTCTCGCACTTATTGAGGAGCGCCGCGAAAAGCTTGTTGCGCTGGTCCGCCTTCTCCACCAGGGGCAGAAGGTTGGGGTAGATATACTTGACCATGAGCGTAGCCGCCGCATCGTGATGCGTAGTCGCGAGGGTGGAGACTGCCAGATCATGCGCCTCCTGCCAGAGATCGAGCTGAGACGGGCAACGCAGTTTCAGGTAGCCCGTGTAGCGCAGCCAGAGGGGCCAGTTGAGAGGCTGGGCAGCCAGCGCGGTGCGGTAGCATTCGTGAGCCGCCAAGTACTTCTTGCGAGAGACCAGGAAATCCGCCAACGCAGCAAGGCGATCCGCCGTCAGGGTCTTGTGATAATCGCTGTAGAGATTCTGGGTGAGGATGAGGAAATCCCAAGAATGCTCACCCCAGAAATTCTTGTGCAAACCGTGTTGCCAGTAGATACTGTAACTGAGCTTCCACTCATTGCCCACGCGCACGCAATAAGCACAGTGACCCGGCTCACCCACCGTGGAAGCCGGGATGCCCGCAGCCAAGGCTGCATAGGCCCCGTAGTGCGAACAGGCACCGCACACGCCGCCGATCTCACGGTGCGCCCAAGCGGTGGTGTTGTTGGTATACTTGAGCAGAGGGGCGAGGTAATCCTTCGAGAACACGGAGTCACCCGCCACATTGCGCAGGCGGTACTGCACCTGATTGCAAGCCCCCAGGTAACCCGCAGCGGGCAGGCGCACATTATCGCGCTGCCAAGCCATGGAACGCGGGCTGCCCCAGCTCTCGAACTCCCGGCAACCGGTCACGAAGCGGGTCTCCCAGTAGCGCAGGGTATCGAATATCGTGTTCAGCTTGCCCTCCCGCGCGCTGTTGTAGTAGTACAGGGCGCGATCCAGCATCTGCTGCTCCGGCCAGCCCTCCCGCGCAAACTCGGAGGCCGTGGTGGTGGCAATGCGGCGCAGGGTGGGATCCACCAAGTTATCAACCTTCGAATAGATGGCTGCCAGGTTGGTGAGCGTCTTTTCCATCTTGTCCGAGGGACCGGAGTAGAGCAGACCATCTGCCCACTCCTCCTCTGCAAAGATACGGGAGAGAACGGCCGGGCCCATTGGCTTGGCCTTGACCCGCGCGACCCCATCCTTGCCCAGTTTGGTGAGGATGGTGATGCGTGCCAAGTCCAAGCGCACGGCGGGGTCCTCCAAGGCCTTCAGAATATCCTCCTGCTGCAGCTTGCCCAACTTGCCCAGCAGCCGCTCCGTGAGCTTCTGCTGCAGCGCAGTGGGGTCATTCCACATTTCCGGCGTGATGTCCTTACCGATGAAGGGCGGCTTCTTCTGCTCCGTCTTCACCAAATCTGCAACGAGCTTCTCCACCCCGCGCACCAGCTGCTTGCACTTGGCATCGGAGAGAGGCTCCGGCACGCGATCCTGCTCGGGGTCATCCGGCACTTGGGGGATAACGGTGAAACGCTGTTTCTCCACCGGGGGCTCTTTGGGCATGTAGGATGACGCATCGCGCTCCGCAGCCGTGGCCAGTCGGGTATCTACGGACTCCTCCTCCTCGGCGTCTCCGTCATCATCGGTAGCATCTTCCACCCAAGCCTCATCCGCATCGGAGTCCACCAAACCGGTGTCATCCTCCACATCTTCGTCCTCCTCATCATCATAGAGCTCGTCCTCAAAGAACTCCTCTTCAATGACCACAACGGTCGGTTCATCCGAGCCGGGTTCCGGGGCAGGAGCACAGAGGAAGGGGTAGGCCAAATAACCGAGGGCAAAGGCCAGGCAGCCGCAGAGCAGGGCTTCGATGCAACGTTTGAGCATGGCGGAAAATAAGAGGGAAAATCAGTGAGCTTCTCGCCGGGAAACGGCGGTGATGGTTGTCTCCACAGAATAGCGCACCGTGGAGTCCGGGTGGTGCTGCATGGCTCGCAGCTGCGGCAGGGCAGCCGTGGTGCCGTATTGGCGCAGGTACTTGAGAGCGTTGTTAATGGTGCCGAGGCTGTTGGTGGTCTCCAGCACCTTCAGCACGAGCGGTTCCGCGCGCTGACCGAGGGCCGAGAGGTAGCGCCCCCACACATCCGGGGCCTCGACCCAGTGCTCCACCACCGGCTGCACCATGTTCTCCGGCTGCTGGCGCACCAACTCATCGATAACCAAGGGAGAAACAACGACATTTGAGGTGTTCTGCGAATTGAAGTAAGCCATGCAGCAGGCCAAGGTTCGCTTGTCCCCCGGGGGAGAATAGACCACGAGGGCCTCCACCAGCGCAGTGTAGGTGTCCGGCTCGCGCTCCCAAGGGTCGTTCAGTACCTCGCTGAGTGCCTCCAGCACATCGTGGCGCATGGCCTTGGTGTTCGCATCCCGGAAGGCGAGGGCCGCCGAGCGCACGCGGGTCGGATCCACGGAGTAAAGCTCGCGCATGTTGGCGGGAATGAAGCCGGCATTGCTCGGGGTAGAGAGTACGGCGGGGGAATAGCGGCAGACCATGTTGGCCTTTTCGTCATCATAGACCACCTCGACCACCCCCTTGTCTTCCCTGCAGAGGCGGCCGAAGCGCTCGGCTACCTCCCGGACGCGGTTTGAGTCTACCCGGCTGTTAGCAATGACGTAGAGTACGCCGTTGCCACGGGTAGCAGCCTGAGTATACTCCGCGCACAGCAGGCGGGAGAAGGCCTCCCGCAGCAACTCGCGATCGCGGTCCCGCAGGGGCATGCGGTGGAGGAAGACAGCGTAGTGCGTCTGCCGGGGCTGCTCCTTCCGCAACTGCGCCAAGGGGGCCAAATCCGCCTCCGTCAGCCGGTACTGCTGCTCCTTGACCGTGCCCTCTTGCTTGTCATTCTGCTTCTTGGTAGGCTGTTTTTCCGTGTAGGCCACCCCCTTGTCCCGGATCCACAGCTCCGGTGTTACCCAGCCGATCATAATCAGGGTGAGGGCCAGTGGAATCGTCACCAAGCGATGACGGCGGGATGATTTGATGATGAGGAAAGCCGATGCCAGGCAGACGGTGAAGGAGATGCAGCGGCGGATGCCCGGGGAGAGGTCAGCCAGGGCGGAGAACTGCGTGTTGTCGCGCGCGATCATGAAGATAAACTCACAGCACGCGAAAATCATCACCGCGAGCAGGGCGTAGAGTTTGCCCCCGGGGTTGAACATGTTCCCCCGGTTGTAGTCATCGTTCATGCGCTTGGCCCGTGCCTTCTGGCGGCGCTCTGAGGCGCGCAGCTCGTTGCGCAGCTCCTTAGACTCCTCCGCCGTTATGGGCACGGCAGAGCTGAACTCTGCGCGCAGGCACTCCGGACAGATGCTGTTCGCGGAGCCGGAGCCTTGAAACTTTTTATGGCATTTGGGGCACTCTGCTTCCATACTCCGTCAGTTTAGCACATCCCGACCGCTTTGGCAAGCACAGAATGCGCTCTGAAGCAAAGAAGACGTACGCCCAAAGAAAAACACCCGCTCTCAGTGGGAGAAGGCGTAGTTGATCTTGCAGAAGTTGTCCTCGTCGTTCGTAGCGGCAGAGGTGTAAAGATCCGGGTCGGAAGAGAGTTTAACGGGGGAGTCGGCAGGGAGGGCAGGGCTTTCCTCTACCCAAGAAGTGGGGTTGGCGTGGTAAATGCTGTTTTGCTTGGCCTTGATGGTTTGAACGCTGGTATAGGGTCGGGTGCTGCGGCTGGCGGAGGAAGGGGAGAAAATGGAAAAACCGGGTTGGATGGAGGACTTCGGTAGGGGGGCGGCTTCGTCGTCTGCACCGGGGATGGCGAAAACCCCGAGGGCCAAGGCACCTACGCTCAGGGTGGAGGCACCGAAGGCCAGTTTTCGACGACCCATGCCGGTGAAGAGCTGGAGGAGGTGCTGCCAGACCCGATGGCGGGCGGGCGTACAAACAACCTCGCGGGCGACCATGTCATGAAAATCGCAAAGGAAACGCTCCTCAAAGTTCGCCTCCGGAGTGGGCTCCTGTTTGAGTGTCGCGAGCAGGGCAATAATGTCCTCCTCCGTCAGTTTTTCTGTCGTACCTGTGTCTTTCTCCGTCATAGCCTGTAGAAATCTTCGTATGAGTGCTTAACGTTTCGACACGTCCTTTGGAGCTTGTGTTCAAAAAAAACGAAAATTTTTTGAAAAATCTTCATCTTTTGCATTCTTCGCGCTCAGAATGCGAGACCAGCAGGTCAAATTCCACCTCTTCCAGCCATTCGAGCAGCATACGGCGCGCAGATTCGATTTCGCCCCGGCGGGATTCCGCCGTATCCCGCGCCCGGTTGCGGAGGGCATCGATGTCGTACACATGCACCCCGGGAACCTCGGCGCAGGCGGGGTCGGCATTGCGCGGCACGGAGAGGTCGATGATGAAGAGTGGGCGTTCCCCGCGAGTCTGCTGCACGGGCCGCAGCACCTTGGGCGAGACAACGTAAGCGGGGGAGGCCGTGGAGACGATCACGATGTCGATGTGCTCCAGGTAGGGAACCCAATCCGCAAAGCGGATGACCCGGCCGCCGACCTTGGAGGCCAGTTCCACCGCCTTGTCATACGAACGGTTAGCCACGAAAATGCTCTCCGCACCGCGGGATTTGAGGCTCTGTGCCGTAGTGCGTGCGACCTCACCCGCACCGACGACCAAGACGGTGCTGCCGGTGAGCCCGCCCAGGAAGTCGCGCGCCAACTGCACGGCGGCGGCCCCGACGGAGGTGGGACCGGAGGTGATTTTAGTGAGGGTACGAACCTTCTTAGCGATGGAAAAGACGCGCTGGAAAGCACGATTGGCGCAGCTTGCGGTGGAGCCCGCCTCGGCAGCATTGCGGTAGGCGTCCTTCAGCTGGCCGAAGATTTCCGTCTCCCCGATGACCATGGAATCCAGTCCGCCCGCTACTTCCGCCAAGTGCAGCAGGGCCTCCCGACCATGGTACGAGTAGAAAGCGGCCTCCGCCTCGCCCCGGGTAAGGAAGTGGCGCATGAGGGCCTGCGTTGTCTCCGCAGGCGTGTGGCTCCAGTAGTACAGCTCCGTGCGGTTGCAGGTGGAGAGCAGCACGCACTCCTGCATGCCGGGCAGGGTCAGCAGGCTGCGGTCGGCATCGGCCAGCTTGCTTTTCGGCACGGAGAAACACTCCCGCACGGCCACGGGGGCGGTGCGGTAATTGATGCCCAGGCAGAGCATCTGCGGCAGCGGTGCGGAAGCGGTCATATCGGCGAGGAGGTGGAATCAGGGGGTGAAGAGCTTGCGAACGGCCTGCACCAGTCCGGGAATGTCGTGCGTGGCAGCCTCCGCAGCGGGGGTGATGCCGTAACGCTGCAGCGTGGCTGTGGTAACCGGGCCTATGCTCACCACGCGGCACTCGGGCGGCAGCGGGATGTTCAGGGCCATGAAGTTATGCACCGTGCTGGAGCTGGTGAAGGTAATGACGTCCGCCCCTTCTTCCGCCAGCCGCGCGCGCGCGCCCGTGGGGTCCTCGGTCTCGGCAACGGTATCGTAGGCGATGCATTCATCCACAATGGCTTTGCGCTGCATCAGCTCCTTGTAGACGACATCGCGTCCCTTGGCACTGTGTACCCAAAGCATGGTGACGTTCGCCACGCCGCCGAATTCATCTGCCTTGCGGTCGAACTCGGCTACTAACTCTTCCGCCACGGCTTTCTTGGGCATCACGTCCACCATTAGGCCCCATTTCTTGAGTTCCGCAGCCGTGCCGGGGCCCACGGCGGCAATGCGGGCTCCGCCCAGCTCGCGGATGTCCTCGTAGACGGCGAAGAAGGCGCGGAAGAAGCGGCGCACGCCGTTCGGGCTGGAGAAAATCAGCCAGTCATAGCGCGGGCTGTCAACAATCGCTTCCGCAAAGTCTTTTTTGTCGGGCGGGTCGACGATGCGGATGGTGGGCAGCTCCAGGACATCCGCCCCCAAATCCGCCAGTTGCGCGGAGAGCTCGCTTGCCTGTTCGCGAGTGCGTGTTACGACAACGCGTTTGCCGCGCAGGGGGAGGGCTCCGAACCAGTCTAGGGTCGGGGACTCGCGAACGACATCGCCGATGACCACGACCGCCGGGGCTCCCAAGCCTGCGGCTTCTGCGGCCTCTGCCAGGCCTGCAACGGTGGAGCGCACGCAGCGTTGGCGCGGGGTGGTGGCCCACTGAACCGCCGCTGCGGGGGTCTCCGGGGCAAGTCCGGCCTGCATCATCGCGTCCAGGTTCTCCCGCAGGCGGCTCATGCCCATTAGCATCACCTTGGTGCCGGGGGTGGCTGCCAAGGCGGCGTAGTCCTGAGTCGGCTCGGGCTTGCCTGCGTCCTCATGTCCGGTGAAAACGGAGAAGGCGGAGCAGTGCGCGCGGTGGGTGATGGGGATGCCGGCGTAGGCAGGCCCCGCGATGGCCGATGAAATGCCCGGGATGACCCGGAAGCGGACCCCGGCTGCGGCCAGCACGGCGGCTTCCTCGCCCCCGCGCCCGAAGATGTAGGGGTCTCCGCCCTTGAGCCTCACGGTGCAGGCGTACTCGCCTGCGCAGCGCACCAGCAGCTCGTTGATCTGCGCTTGCGGCAGGGCATGGTGATTACTGCGCTTGCCGACGTAGATTTTCTTGCAGTCCGCCTTGGCCCAGGAAAGCATGAGGGTGGGCACCAAGGCGTCATACACCAAGCAGTCGGCCTGCTCAATGAGTTCCCGGCCCTTGAGGGTCATGAGCCCGGGGTCGCCGGGGCCTGCTCCTACTAAATAGACGGTTCCGGCGGCGGAGGAGAGGGGGGTGCTCATCAGTTCAGAAGGTTATCGCTCTCGGGCAGAAGCGGCGGCAATTCGTAGGAGGGGGGAAGGTCGGGAAGCTGCTGCTCCGTCTGCTTGTGGGTCAGGCCGGAGGGCGTGCCCGTGGCACTGCCTGCGGAGGGAAGGGTGGCGGGTAAGGGGATGTCCGCTTGGTCGGCAGATATCTTCAGGGCGGTCAGAACCTCCGAGTCGGCAGATGTTCCCTTGGTGGGGGCAGGGAGGGCAGGGGCCGTGTCAACAGCGGGCACATGGACGAGCGTGGGCACATCGGGCTCCTGCTCGGCGGGAGCGGAGGAAGGTGCGGGTATGGTAGCGGTGCCGGGTAGGACAGGGAGTGCGGCAACTGCGGTAACCTCGGTGGGTGCGGGCGCGCTGCTCGCCGTTCCGGTGATGGTCGCGGAACCGGGGGCTGCGGTGGTGGGGGCCTTGGCGATGGTGGTCGGCACCGGCTCATCGTCCTCCACAACTTCGGCAATCAGGTCGTCCTCAAACTGCGGCAGGGCAGGGGCCGCCGCCGGGGTGGCTCCGCCGGCTAAGGCGGTCCCGGGGTTGCGGTGGCGTTGCAGTACGTGGGCATCCGTGCCTGTCTCGGCCATTTCGATCAGGTCGCTGACGGTGACGAAGGTGTACCCCTTTGCCTGAAGGGTCTTGACCAAGGCGTCAATGGCGTCCACCGTGGTGGCGTGGATATCATGCACCAAGATGATCGAGCCGCTGCGGGCCCGCTTGTCTGCAGCCTCTACGGTGCGGGTGGGGTTGTGGTGTTTCCAGTCCAGCGTGTCTACATCCCACAGGATGGAGCGCATGCCGTAGTTATCAAACATTTTGTTGACCAGGGCGGCGTTGGATGCACCGTAGGGCGGGCGCATGACAACGGGCTTGTGGCCCAAGGCTTGCTCGATGACGTTGACGGTGCGGGAAATTTCATCGTGTACGCGTTCGGCACTGATGCGGGTGAGCTGCGGGTGGCTCCAGGTGTGCACGCCGATCTCGCTGCCCTCGGCTTCCGCACGCCGCAGGATGTCTTTGTGCGCAGCGGCGTTCCTACCCAGTACAAAGAAGGTGCCGCGGGCGTTGTTGGCCTTCAGAATGTCAAGCACCCGGGGGGTGAGGGTGGCACTGGGGCCGTCATCGAAGGTGAGGGCTACATATTTGCCGGGGACACCCTCCACGCGTGCCACTCGCTTGCCGACGGTGGCAACTCGGGCGGGCTTCTGCTCCTCCTTGGGCTGAAGCTCCTGATTTTGGTTCTGTGTGACGGCCTCGGCGCGGTAGGCTGCCGGTACGAATGCCGTCACCATGGCAAGGATGCTCAGAAAATGGCGGAAAGAAAACATGATTCTACGGACGTGCGCGGAATTATACGCCCCTTTCGGGGCATTGGCAACCCCTTTTCGTGTCTGTATCGCTTTTTTCGGAGGAAATCAGCACTCGGGATGCCGGAGAACGCCTGCCTTGACGTCAACTCCCAGCTTGCCGTTGAGCTTTTTCATGAAGGCGGCGTGCGCAAAGCCCTCGGCGGTCAGCATGGGGAAGGCAGCATCCGGGTTTTCGCCTTTCTCTGCCGCCTGAATGGCTTGCTGACACCCATTGATGAAGAAGTCCGCGAGTTTGAGGCATGCGTTCCATTTATCAAGCTGCTCCAGGGTGTCGGCTTTGAAGCGTTGCAACATTTCAAGCCGCTTGCTCAGGGTCTCCGGGCCTTGCTCGGTGGTGTCGAAAAAGGCTTTGATTTCATTGAGGGAGAGGCCGAATTGCTTCAGGAAGACGGCTGCCATCAGGGTGCCGAAGCTGTCTTCTCCGTAGATGCGGCGTCCGCTGGGGGTGCGGGAGACGCGGCGCAGAACCCCCTGTTTCTCGTAGTAGCGCAGTGTGTGGACGGAGAGACCCGTTTTTTTGACCAGGTCGGAAATCGTGTAGCGCGTTTCGTTCATAGACTTCGCCCGCATTTTCCCACAGGCGGGGCGGTGCGTCAAGCCCGAATTCCGGCATGACGCACCGCATACGTTCGTTCTCACAAATCGTCCACCAAAGCGGAGCTTTTGGCATAGGCCGTGCTGCGCGCTTCGAAGAAGTCGGTCTTGATGAGGTTGGCGTTGCTGTACTGGCTCACCCAGCTCATGGAGGCGGGCTCTTCTTCGCAGCCTTCATAGATGGGCGCAAAGCCCAGATTCGTGCAGCGCAGGTTGCCCAGGTAGCGGATGTAGTCGGTGATCATTTGCTTGGAGAGACCGGGGATGTTATCGCCGATGACGAAGTGGCCCCAGGCGATCTCTTGTTCGCAGCCTTCGCGGATCATCTCGCGGCAGGTTTCGACCATCTCCGGGGTGAAGAGGTCCGGTTCCTCCTGCTGCAGTTCGCGCAAAATGTTACGGAAGAGCCACAGGTGGGTGTTTTCATCGCGGTTGATGTAGCGGATTTCCTGCGCGGAGCCGGGCATCTTGTGGTTGCGCCCCAGGTTGTAGAAGAACATGAAGCCGCTGTAGAAGTAGATGCCTTCCAGAATATAATTGGCAACGGCGGTGCGGACGAAGCATTCCGGGGATTTGTCTTTCTGGAATTCGTTGTACAGGTTGCCGATGAATTCGTTGCGCCGCAGCAGGTGCTCGTCGTCTTTCCACTGGTAGAGTACCTCGGTGCGCTTCTGCGGTTCGCAGATGGTGTCGAGCATATAGCTGTAACTCTGGCTGTGTACGGCCTCCTGGAAGGATTGAATGGCGAGGCAGAGGTTGATTTCGTTGGCGGTAACATATTCTCCCAGGGCGGGGAGGTTGGCGGTCTGAATGCTGTCCAGGAAGATGAGGAAGGAGAGTGTCTTGTCATACGCGCGCCGTTCTTCGAAGCTCAGACGCGGGTAGTCTTTCACATCGGCGGAGAGGTTGATTTCCTCCGGCACCCAGAAGTTATTCATCGCTTGGCGGTACCAGCGGCTCACCCACGGGTACTTCATGTTATTGAAGTCGTTGAGGTTGGTGGTGTTGCCGTTGATGATGCGGCGGGCGGAGACCTCCGTGTCACCGGAGGGGTTGAAAAGCGGTTTTCTGATTAGCTGGCGCATGATTCACATTCTTCTACTTCAAGACTCTTGGATCGGATGTAATAAATGGTTTTGACTCCTTTTTCCCAGGCAAGAATATACAGGTTGAGTACTTGGCGCAGGGTGTATTCGTTGGTGATGTACAAATTCATGCTCTGTGCTTGGTCTACATGGCGCTGGCGTACACCGGCTGCGCGCACGGACCAAGTTTGGTCGATAAGATGAGCGTTTTTGTATAACCAGAAGGTTTTCATGGAGAGTTCGGGGGCCACGCGGGGCATGAGCCCGGTCTTCTTTTCCTCCAGGAAGTAGCGCTTCATCACGGGGTCCAGGCCGGCGGTGGTGCCGGCGATGATGCTGGTGCTGCTGGTGGGGGCAATGGCCAGTAGGTAGGCGTTGCGCATGCCGTGCTCGGCGACGCGTTCGCGCAGTTTCTGCCAGCGTTCGTCCGTATAACCGCGCAGGGTGAAGTATTCTCCCGTCTGCCAATCGCTGCCGGGGAAGAGGGCGTAGGCTCCTTTTTCTTCCGCGTGGCGGCAGGAGGCTGCAACGGCGGCGTAGTTGATTTCCTCAAAGACGGAATCCGCAAATCGCAGGTGCTCTTCGCTCTCCCAACGAATCCCGTTGCGTGCTAACATATGGTGGTAGCCGCTGACTCCCAGCCCGATGGGGCGGTATTGCCGGTTGTTCACCTTGGCGTAGGGCACGGGGAAGAAGTTCAGGTCGATCACGTTGTCCAAGGCGCGCACGGCGCTTTCCGTGATGTAGTGCAGTTCTTTGGTATTCGATACATCGATGCGGCCCAGGGAGAGGCTGGCCAAGTTGCAGACAACGAAGTTGCCGGGCTTGGTGACGGTGACAACCACGGTCTCGCCGTCCACTTCCTCGATGCGTTGATCCACGGATTCGATGGCGCTCATGTTCTGTGCAATCTCGGTGCACAAATTGCTGCAATAAATGATGCCTTGGTGCTTGTTAGGGTTGGCGCGGTTGACGAGGTCGCGGTTGAAGGTGAAGGGCGTACCCGTCTCCACGGCACTCTTGAGGATGAGTCGGATAACATCCTTGACGGGGATGACGCGTTTGCGGATGCGGGCGTCTGCCACGCAGTCCAGATAGCGTTTTTTCCATTCATCGCCGAAGTAGTCCTCCAGACAATAGCCCTTGGCCATGCGGATCTCGTGCGGGCACATGAGGTACCAGTCTCCGTTGATGTTATCGCGTGCCTGCTCCCAGAAGTAATCCGGGTAGCAAACGGCGGGGAAGACGTCGTGGGCCTTGAGGCGGTCATCGCCGTTGTTGGTGCGCAGTCCCAAGAACTCCGGCAGGTCTCGGTGCCATACGTCCAGATACACGGCGACAGCCCCTTGGCGCACGCCCAGCTGGTCCACTGCCACGGCTGTGTCGTTGGCCAAGCGAATCCAGCGGATAACACCGCCGGCCGCTCCGGGGAAGCCGCGAATGGCACTGCCGCAGGCGCGGACTTTGCCGAAGTAGAGGCCCATGCCGCCGCCGTATTTGCTCACCATGGCAAAGTTATCAATGCTGCGGTAGATGCCGTCTAAGCTGTCTGGCACCGTGTCGATGAAGCAGGAGGAGAGCTGGTGGAAGGGTTTGCGTGCGTTGGAGAGGGTGGGGGTGGCAACCGTTACCTTCAGCGTGCTGAGCATATCATAGAACCGTTGCACCCAGTGCAGGCGGTCTTTCGGCTCCTTCATGGCCAGGTGCAGGGCAATGCCCAGGAACATCTCCTGCGGGGTCTCCAGCACGCGCCCGGAGCGGTCGTGCACCAGATACCGCTTCATCAGCAGCTCGATGCCGGAGTAGTTGAAGAGTTTGTCCCGTTCCGGTTTCATGAAGCCGGCCGCTTCTGCTAATTCCTCGCGGCTGTAGGCTTCCGTGATATAGCGTCCGTACAGCTCTTCCTGCACCAGGTAGGCGACTTTGGCGGGATAGCTCGTGAGGGCAGAGTCGGCTTCGTAGCCCTCCAAGTCCTCGTAAAAACGCAGCAGCACAAAGCGGGCAGCAATGTGTTCCCAGCGCGGGGCATCTTGGGTCGTCAGCTCGGCAGCGGCTTTGATCAATAGGCCCAGTGCCTCCCGACGCGCCGTGCCGGGTTTGTAGAAGGTGGCAAATTTGGCGGTGAGGTGGGGCAGGCGGTAGAGTTCCTCCGGAAATTCGCGCTGAATCTCTTTGAGACAGCGGTTGATTTTCGGGCAGCCCGCAAAATAGCGCAGCAGCCCTTCGCGCTCGCTGCGGGCCTTCATGCGCTCACTGCGCGTAAGGATGAGCAGCTTGACCGCATCGAAATGCCCACGCTCCATCAGGGCTATCTCCAAATAGTCCTGAACCGTCTCCACCGGCAGCGGTTCCTCGGCTTCTTGGGGCAACTTGTCTTCCACGGCATCCGTCAGCATCTCGCTCTCCTGCGGCAGTACACCCGTGCCGAGCGCCTGAAAGGTCAGGTAAATCGCTCGTAAAATATTGTCACGGTTGTATTCGCAGATCTGTCCGTTCCTCTTGATGATTTTCATGGCTGATATGCAGTGTCGCTTGCTGTGCGCGGTGTTCCCCCATCATGCCACACCCCGACTCCCTTGTCAAGCCATTTCCGAATGGTGCTCGGTTGTTCTCGCATGTACAAAAGAAACGAGAGGCAGGGGAGGGCCTGTCTCTCGTTCCGGTGTGGTCGGTGGGGGGCTTACTTGCAGAGCAGCTTGCTGAGCAGGGCCTGCGAGTTCTCCGCCAGCTTGGAGGGGTCATCCAGCATGCCGGCGCGCAGCAGGGCGGTGTTGATGAGCTGGTCTGCCAGCAGGGTGGCCAGTTCGGAGTCCGTGCTGCGCAGCTCGGCCAGCTTGCGCACGATGGGGTTGTGCGGGTTGAAGGAAATCTCCGGGTGGGTTTCCGGTACCTCTTGCCCCATGGCCTTGAAGTAGGCTTTCATCTCCTGCGGCATGTCGCCCGCGCCTTGCAGGGCAATGGCGGGTGCGCCGGTCACGCGGCTGCCGGTGGTCACCTTGCTGAAGCGGTCCTTGAACTGCTCCGTCACCCAATCCACCAAGCCCTTGGATTCCTCCTCGCTCAGGCCGGGCTCGCTTGTTTCCTCCGGGGCATCCGGCAGCTCTAGGTCGGCGCGGTCAATGGACTTGATGTCCTTGTCTTCCACCTTCATCAGGGAGTCCATCACAAAGCTGTCCCCGTTTTCGGTGAGGAAGATCACCTCGAAGCCGCGCAGCTTGAGCGCATCAAGGTAGGGGGAGTTCTCCAACCGGGCGCGGGAGGCACCGTGGAGGACGTAGATGTCCTTCTGGTTCTCCTTCATGCGGCTGATGTAGTCCGCAAAGCAGGTGAGTTTGCCGGGCTCGGTGAAGGTTGACTCGAAGCGGAGCAGGCCCGCGAGCTCTTTCTTGTGCTCCCAGGAGGTGACGATGCCTTCCTTGACGAAGCGGCCGAAGGCAGTCCAGAATTTCTCGTACTCCTCCGGGTTCTTCTTGGCGAGCTCTTCCAGGTGCTTGATGAAGCGCTTGGTGATGATGCCGGAGATCTTGCGCAGCAGGGAGTTGTCCTGCAGCATCTCACGGGAGATGTTCAGGGGCAGGTCATCGCTGTCCACCACGCCTACCAAAAAGCGCAGCCATTCCGGCAGCAGGTTCTCCGGCTTGCTGTCGATGAGCACCTTGTGGCAGTACAGGGAGACCTGCGGCTCGCAGCGTCCGAAGCCCATGCCCTCCGGGTTGTCCGTGGGTACAAAGAGCACGGAGTTGAGTACAATCGGGGCATCGGCACTGAAGTGCATCCACGTCAGCGGCTCTTGGTCGGTGTGGCCCACGAATTTGTAGAACTCGGTGTATTCCTCCTTGGTAACGTCCTTCTTGTTCTTCATCCAGATGGCCTGCACGGTGTTCTGCCGCTCGCCGTCCACGGTGATGGGGAAGGAGACGAAGTTGCTGTACTTGCCCACAATGTAGCGCAGGTGGCCGCTGCGGGCAAACTCGGCGGCGTCTTCCTTCAGGTGGATGAGGATGCGTGTGCCGCGCGGGGTGTCTTCCTCGGCATCGGTGATGGTGTAGCTGTCCTGCCCATTGCTCGTCCACTTGACGGCCTTGGCCTCCGGCTGCCAGGAGCGGGTGGTGAGCTCCACCTTGTCTGCCGCCATGAAGACGCTGTAGAAGCCCACGCCGAACTGGCCGATGAGGTCCTGTGTGCCGCCTTGCTTCTCCTTGGCCATCTCCAAGAATTTCTTGGTGCCGGAGTGGGCGATGGTGCCCAAGTACTCCACCACTTCCTCCTCGGTCATGCCGATGCCGGTGTCGGTGATGGTCAGGGTCTTGGCCTCCTCATCGGCGGTGAGGGTGATGGCGGGCTCTAGCTCCGGGTTGGCAATGGCCGCGCCGGTGAGTTGCTTGAGGCGCAGTTTCTCCAAGGCATCCGAGGCGTTGGAGACGAGCTCGCGGACAAAGACTTCGCGGTCGCTGTAGAAGGCATGGATGACGATGTCCAGCAGCTGCCGGACCTCTGTTTGGAATGTATGCGTTTGTTCTGCCATAATGTGATTTAATTTCGGTATGGAGCCTATTATAGGCCGCAGCGGCACGGCGTCAAGGGGGAAAGTGCGGCATACTTGCCCGGGTGCCTTTTTTATACTTGACGCCCCGCCGTTTTTGGGCTAAGCTGGCGGCCTATGGTAAAAACTCTTTTCCTGGGTGCGGCCCTGCTGCTGCCCGCCTTGTCCTTCGGTATGGAGGCCCCCGGCTGCGGTGGTGATGCCCCCGCCGCGCAGACCGATGAGCAGCACATCGCGCTCTCGCTCTCTGTCGGTCAGGTCATCAGCATTTCCCTGCCGTCCAACCCCTCCACCGGGTACTCTTGGTCCGTTGCGGCGCAGGAGGGCGATGCCGCCGAGGTGAAGCTCTCCGTCATCCCGCCCCCCGAACCCGCCCCCGGCGAGGAACCCCTCTGCGGTGCCCCCGCTGACACCGAGGCCCGTATCGTGACCATGAAGCCCGGTAAGGCTTCCTTCCGCCTCATCTACTCCCGCCCTTGGGAGAAGGACGTCCCCCCCGTCCAAGCCCTCTCCTTGGAGCTGAACGTGACGGAGTAAGCCACCCCCGGGGTACATCTCCAAGAGATAGGTTACAAGAAAATACCATCACATAGGTTACACTTTTGGGCAGAATGTGGCATAATAACGCTATGCCATGGGAATCCAAAAGCTGTAACCAAATGAGAATGGAGTTCATTCAGTACGTTCAGCAGGCCTCCGTCACAATGACAGAGGCCTGCGAGAAGTTTCACATCAGCCGCAAGACCGGTTACAAGAGGCTTAAGCACTATAAGAGTGCCGGTGCTCAGGGCCTTCGGGACATGTGCAGAGCCCCGAAGAATCAGCCGACAAGGCTGAGTACAGAGGTTATCTGTTGCATCATCAGTATACGGCAGGCTCATAAGAGTTGGGGAGCGGATAAAATACAATCTGTGCTCCGCAGGGAGAGCTTGGAGCCGATTCCGGTAAGGAGTACCATTCATCGCATCCTCAGAAAATCGGGGATGATCGATAGGCCGCGAAGACGCCGAAGTCGTGTGGAGCAGGTAAGATTGGATGAGAGCAAGGGAGAGGAACCGGCAGTCAACGATGAGTGGACCATCGACTTTAAGGGATGGTGGTATTCACGCGACGGGAAGAGAAAGTGTTACCCCTTGAGCATTCGGGATGCGGTCAGTCGATACGTCTTGGAGGTTACACTTTTGAGCGACTGCCGGGAGGAAAGAGTCGGCTTGACACAAGGGCGGATTTATGCTACAAGAGGGCAGCCTCGAGTGTAACCCATGTGGTGAGCGTTTTTTTGTAACCCATCTGAGGAGCGTTGCAGGAACTCAACTGAACCTCCCCCTCATCTATCACATCAAAGGCCCCCGCCCTTTCGAGCGGAGGCCCCTTACATTTACCGAAAAAACTTTAGGCCAGCTTGCGCCGTCTCCTCATCGCCAGCCCCGCTAACGCTAACAGGGAGAGGGTCGCAGAGGTAGGCTCGGGAACAACTTTGTACGCAGAAATGCTGTACACGTTTTCAGCGAGACGGTAGTCCTTTGATTTATTACCGCCGAGTGTGATATCCACAATATTCCCGCTGGCCGTATCCGCAAGAGTAGCGGTCTGAGCAATTTGTCCATCTAATTTCAGCGTTATGCCTCCCTCATATACTGTCAGTGTCGCAGTGTGCTTTACTCCCGTTGTTAGTGTTAAGGGTGCGTTAACGGGGTTCTTGGTGATATTTACTCCATCGACATACAGCTTATTCTGTTGTTGGGTGTACGGACCAAATCGGACAGAGGAGCCATTGCCGCTAAGTTCTGCCAACACAGGCCAGTTGCTGTTCGTTGAGAAATTGTTCGGCAATTCGAAGACAATCTCAAATTCGAAGTTGTCGTCCCAAGTCAATCCGCAGCCGTTAGTCCACTCAGTGTGTACCCGCTTGTCATCGCCATTGGTTGAAACGTAATCCTTTCCGGTGTAACCACTTACATCCCATACTTTTGTAGGCGTATAGGTTATATCACCATAGTTTACGACCTTGTAATCATTTGTGCCGTCAATATCGGTACCGAACGTGATCTTCCAAATCTGATCTCCCCGTTCCGGAGCCGAGAAAGCAATCCCGCTTAATGACGCGAGTAAAAGTATCGTTTTCCTCATGTAAAAAAGTTAAGATTGATAATAGTGGGGCATGAAGCTTATCCCAAGCAGGAGTGCCCTACACCTACTTGAAATAAACAGGGAACCCTTCCCCGCTTGA
This sequence comes from Akkermansia sp., assembly GCA_022787425.1. Classification (GTDB taxonomy): domain Bacteria; phylum Verrucomicrobiota; class Verrucomicrobiia; order Verrucomicrobiales; family Akkermansiaceae; genus Akkermansia. The sequence continues at coordinate 17,825 of JALFWB010000045.1, read as the reverse complement.
CCGTGAGTGTACAGCATTCCTTATGCATAGAGAGTCGTAAGCTGTTGATAATCAATGGTTTATGGAGAAAACGGGTGAAAAATGCGTGCATAATACGCCGGAATGCATAGGAACAGAAAATGCAGCCATGCTGCGAAAAATAAGAGAATTTCCAACTTTTAGGCTTGACGCAGCATAAGGAATGCAGAGGGTAACCCCGGGGGAGAAGTTTGGGCGGGCAAGCGGGATTCCCCCGTTGGGGCCACCCCCCTCGCCCTTGCCGACGCAAGGGTGCCCGCCGAGAGGTGTCTCGGCGGCGAGGGGGCATGGAAGCGCACTGCGCTTCCATGCCCACAACCCCTACGGGGTCGTGGCTTCGAATCCTCGCTTGCTCGGCAACACAGAAGGCCCAGTCTTGCGACTGAGCCTTCTCTGTTTCTCGGGCAAGCGGGATTCGAACCCACGACCCCTTGCACCCCATGCAAGTGCGCTACCAGACTGCGCTACTGCCCGTTTCTGTTCGTCTTCGGCCTTGCGACCGGCAACGGGAGGAGTATACATCCGAATTTTTGCATTGTCAAGCGATTTTTTTCATGATACACTCTTTTTTGCCATGAAAAAGGTAAAAATTGCAGTAGTAGGGGCCAGTGGATACACCGGACAGGAGCTGATGCGCATCCTTTTGCGCCATCCCGGGGTGGAATTGGTGTGCGCCACGTCGCGGCAGTACGCCGGGCAAAAGATCAGCGACGTGTTCCCCCGGTACCGAAATGTACCCGGGGCGGAGCTGGTCTTCACGAACTCTGATGTGGCGGAGATAGCCGCAACGGGGGCGGAGGCGGCCTTCCTGGCCCTGCCGCACGGCGTGTCGGTGGAGTACGGGCGCGGCTTGGTGGAGGCCGGGGTGCGTGTGATCGACCTCTCCGCCGACTTCCGTCTGAACGACCCGGCCGTGTACGAAGAGTTCTACGGCAAGCCGCACGCGGACCCGGAGCTGATGCAGGAAGCCCCCTACGGCATGCCGGAGTGGCACCGAGATGAAATCGCGCGCGCGCGCATAGTGGGATCCCCTGGTTGCTACCCCACGAGCATCATCCTGCCGCTGGTTCCGCTGCTGAAGGCGGGGCTGGTGCTGCCGGAGGACATCGTGGTGAACAGCGGCAGCGGCGTGTCCGGTGCCGGTCGCAAGGCCGATGTGAGCCTGCTCTTCTGCGAATGCAACGAGAGCATGCGCGCTTACAGTGTGCCCCGCCACCGCCATTTGTCCGAGATTGAGCAGGAGCTCTCCGCCGCCGCCGGCAGCAAGGTCGTCATCACCTTCACCCCGCACCTGATGCCCGTGAACACCGGAATTCTGACCACGACCGTGGCCAAGCTGAAACCCGGCACGACCGAGGCGGACATCACGGCCTGCCTCGAGGCTGCCTACGCCACCGCGCCCTTCGTGCGCCTGATGGGCCCCCGCAAGCCGGCCGACACCAAGAACGTGACGCGCACCAACTTTGTGGACATCGGCTGGGCCGTGGATGCCCGCACGAACCGCGTGGTGCTGATGAGCGCCGAGGACAACGTCATCAAAGGCGCAGGCGGGCAGGGGGTGCACGCCTTCAACATCATGTTCGGCTTCGACGAGACCGAGGGCCTTTGGGTGATGTAAGCCCGGAAAACAGCAGCAAACAGAACGATGGTGAGACCTGTACTCCTGATAGTAGACGATGAAAAACCGGCGCTGAACGCCCTGTGCGCAGCGTTGGAGGACGACTATGAGGTATATCCCGCCGCGAATGCCAAGACCGCGCGCGGGGTGCTGGACAGTCGCGCCGTTGATCTGCTGCTGACAGACCTGCGGCTGGGGGGGGAGAGCGGCATGGACCTGATCGACTATGCCCGCACCCTGCCGCAGGCCCCCACCTGCATCATGATGACAGCCTACGGCAGCCCCGGGACGGCTGCGGAGGCAAAGAAACACGGCGCCTTCTACTTCCTGACCAAGCCCCTGAACCTGGACGAAGTGGAGCTGCTGCTGAAGCAGGCCGCCCACGCCCGGGGACTGGAGGCCGAGAACCGCGACCTGTCCACCCGCCTGCAACCCACCGGCGGGCTGGACCGCATGCTGGGGGACAGTCCGCAGATGCAGGAGATCTTCAAGCGCATCCGCCGCGTGGCCCCCACCACAGCCACGGTGCTGATAGAGGGCGAGACCGGCACGGGCAAGGAGCTGGTGGCGCGTGCGCTGCACAATCTCTCCGGCCGCAGCGGCAAATTCGTGGCCGTGAACTGCGCGGCGCTCTCTCCCCAGCTGATGGAAAGCGAGCTCTTCGGTCATGAGAGGGGCTCCTTCACCGGGGCCATGCAGCGGCGCATCGGGCGCTTTGAGGAGGCGAACGGCGGCACCATCTTCCTGGATGAAATAGGCGAGATCGACATCCCCACCCAGGTAAAACTGCTGCGCGTGCTGGCCGAGCGCAGCATCGAGCGCGTGGGCAGCAACACCCCCATTGAGGTGCATGTGCGCGTGATTGCCGCGACCAACCGCGACCTAGAGTCCATGGTGGAGGAGGGAACCTTCCGACGTGACCTCTACCAGCGGCTGAACGTCATTGCCATTCACCTGCCCCCGTTGCGGGAGCGGCGCGGGGATGTGGTGCTGATGGCCAATGCCTTCCTGCGCGAGTTTTGCCGGGAGAATCATCGGGAGGTGAAGACCCTGGGGCGTCCTGCGCTGGAGCTGTTGCAGAACTTTGATTGGCCCGGCAACGTGCGCCAGCTGCGCTCCGCCATCGAGCACGCGGTGGTCATGAGCACCGGGGACGTCATTGCCCCGGAAGACCTGCCGGAGTTCGTCGCTTCCTCCCCCCCCACGGCCCCGATTTCGCAAGAAAGCACCGGCAAGTCACAAATAGGGCTTGATTTTTTACCCGAATTTAATTTACAATGTCTCGAGCGCCGGGCCATCCTCGGCGCGTTGCAGCATGCTAAGGGAAATCGGACGCTCGCAGCGCAACTGCTGGGCATCAATCGCCGCACCCTGCAACGCAAGATGGCGGACGCGCCCGATGTCTTCCGGCAATATCTCTGATCTCTCATCAATTAGAACATGGCACAGAATCCAACGAAGCAATCAGCCTCTCCGCTGAATATCAATGTCTCGGCTCTTCGTATAATCTTGGCTATTCTCATCGGCGGTATCTGCCTCTTCAACCTTTTTATCACCTATCGGGGACTGGAGCAGCCGGAGGCGATGGACCAGGCGCAGATTGCCCGCAATGTGGCGCAGGGCAGGGGCTTTACCTCCCAATTCCTGCGCCCCCTGGATGTAGTGACGGCGGATAAACGCCATGGGCGCAAGGCGGAGTTCAATCTGGGCGCGATGACGGATAGCAATAATGCGCCGCTGAATGTGTATGCTCTGGCGGCTGCTCTGAAGATGACGGGCTATGACCGCTTTGATGAGGTGCGCATGAAGGAGGGCGGCAGTGCCATCTACGGCGCGGATCGCGTGGTTTCTGCGGTCAGTACGGTGTTTTTTATTCTGTCACTCGTGCTGGCCTACATCCTCACCCGGCGTCTGTTCGATGACGTGGTGGCGTGTACCACGGTGGTACTGATGGGCCTGAGCGAGCGTCTGCTGGCCTATGCGGTGAGCGGGCTGCCGCAGCCGCTGATGATGTGCTGTTTCTTGGGGGCGATGCTTTGTTTGCACAGCGCCATTGTGGCGGAGGGCGAGCGGCGGACGCGCGCCGTGCTGCTGTATGCGGCGGGGGCCTTTGTGTGCACGTCTCTGCTCTGCTTGGCCGGATGGATGGGGCTGTGGACGGCGTTCGGGCTGCTGGTGTTCTGCGGGCTCTATTTCCGCCCCTTCGGGCGCATGGCGATTTTCGGGGCCGTGGTTCTGGCGGCTGTTCTGTATCTGCCGCTCACCAACCTGACGGCGAGTGCCGGGGGGATTACGCAGAAGTTCTTTACCTCGCTCTACGGCTGTTTCGGCCAGCAGGATGCAGCGGACATCATGCGCACGACGGATTTGGGCAACACGCCGTTTAACAATGCCGTGTTCTTCCTCCGCTTGCTCGGGTATTCCTTTGTGGGTCTGGATTCGCTGTATGCCTCCCTCGGTTCCATCTTTGTGACGCCCTTCTTCTTCCTGGCCCTGTTCAATCGCTACCGCAGCAAGAGTACGCAGGGTATCAAATGGGCCACCTTTGCCGCTTGGCTCACCTCGTGCGTTGGCATGGCTCTTTTCGGCACCGCCGCGTCCGTGGGTGCGGCGCAGCTCATGGTGCTGTTTACGCCGCTGTTCACAGCCTTCGGTCTGGCATTGATGTTCAATTTCCTGGCCCGCTTGGATCTGGGGGAGAGTTACCGGATGATACGCGGTCTGGCCATTTTCTTTGTGGTGCTGATTTCCTCCGGCATGTATCTCTTCAAACTGCCGAATAACCTGCACCGGGCGAACATGAACGGTGCCCCCATGTACCCGCCTTATTACCCGCCCGCCCTCAACCTGAGCTTGGAGAAGATTACCTACACGAACCGAGCCATCCTCACGGATCAGCCCTGGGCCGTTGCGTGGTACGCCAACCGTCCCGCCGTTTGGTTGCCCAAGCTGATGCGTGAGTGGAAGGATGACTTGGAGCCTGCGCTCAAGCGCGGCGGGCTGGAGACCCAGGGGGTGCTCATTACGCCTACCTCGCACAGTATGCTGCCGGGCGGCTTGCGCGGCATCAGCAGCCAATACGGCGACTTTATGCCCTTGGCGGCAGAGGGTAAGCTGCTGCAGTATGCGCCTAATCATAACCTGCTTTTTGCCGATCTGTTCAATAAAACGGCTGCGGACGGGGCAGGGGCCGATAACATTGCCGCGCTGGCCTCCTCTACCGGGCGTTTCGATGGCCGCAACTACTTGATGGGGGCAGATATTATGTACTACACCGCCTGCTCCTCTCTGATTGATTTGGCAGGCCGTACCCTGAAGCTCACCGGGGCGGATAAAATCACGGATCACTCGGAGTACCTCTTCGCGATTCCGGAAAATCCCGTGCGCAGTCCGGAGAATAGTCATGTGTTGCAGATGGATGTTGCACACACCCAAAAGGGGTACTCGAATCTTCCCAAGGACATCGCGGAGAACGGCGGTGTGCCGTGCAGCCTGAGCTATGAAAAAACGGGCAAGGCTACGGCAGATCTCATCCTGAGCCGCCGGGCTGCGGACGGCAGCGGTGAGGTGATCGGCGAATTTCATCTGGTCTATACCTCGCCCTTCAGCGGTCGCTTTGTCGCGGTCTCCAAGGATATTGAGGATATGAGTGCCGCGCCCGTGCGCTTTGAGGGGTCCTTCGGGCTGACGCGCCGCCCCGCAGAGAATGTTCCCATCGGCGGTAAATAATCCATGATTCATCGTAAAATTAACATATGAGTTCAAAAGGAAAGACAGACACCGGTCTTAGTTTCGAGCAGTCCACCCGCCGTTTGGAGGAGATTGTGCAGGCTATCAATAGCCCGGAGACGGGGTTGGAGGAGATGATTGCTTTGGTGGAGGAGGGGCTGGGCCTTATTCGCCGCAGCCGTCAGTTGTTGGCCCGTGCCGAGCTGAAAATCAAGACCCTGGAGGCTCCCCGGGAGGAGCCGGAACCTGCTCCCGTGCCTGAAAAAAAACAATCCGGTTACGATGAATTCTCTCTCCTCTGATCAAGCCTCCCTCTTGGCCGGTATTCATGGGTCGGAGGACGTGCAGCGTCTGGCCCCGGAGCAGTTGCCGCTGCTGGCCGAGGAAATTCGTCGTGTGTTGGTGGAGACCCTGGCGCGCACGGGTGGCCATTTGGCTCCCAATTTGGGGGTGGTGGAGCTCACCATCGCCCTGCACCGGGTGTTTTCTACCCCTCGGGATAAGATTTTATTCGATGTTTCGCATCAGAGTTATGTGCATAAGCTATTGACGGGCCGTGCTCCGCGTTTCGGCACGATACGCCAGTTCGGCGGGCTCAGCGGTTTCTCCAAGCGGTCGGAGTCCCCGCATGATGTGTACGGCGCCGGGCACGCCGGTACGGCTCTTCCTGCCGGGTTGGGTATTGCCGCCGCTCGGGATTTGAATGGGGAGGATTATAACATCATCTCGGTGGTAGGGGATGGTGCCTTCACCTGCGGAACGACTCTGGAGGGGCTCAATAACATGTCCACCACGACTAAGAAGTTCATTCTGATCCTCAATGATAACGAATGGAGCATTGACCGCAACGTGGGGGCGCTGCCGCGTTATTTTGCTCATTTGCAGCAGACGGAGGCCTTTGAGTGGCTGCGCTCCAGTGCTAAAAAAATTATGGAGGTATTGGCCGGTAAGCGTACTCAGGAGCAGGTTTCCCGCTTGGTGCATGCCGCCTCGGCTTGTATCACGCCGCTCAGTTTCTTCCAGGAGTTGGGGTTGACGTATTACGGGCCGGTGGATGGGCATGATATGGCGCGCTTGGAGAAACTGTTCCGCATCGTGTCGCGTCGGCAGGGGCCTTGTATTATTCATGTTATCACGGAGAAGGGTAGGGGGTATGAACCCGCTTGTGCCAATCCCCCCAAATTCCACGGTGTGGGTGCTTACAATATAGCCGACGGCACGACGGGTTCCCCTGCGGGTATCACCTATTCCGAGGCGTTCGGGCGCATGCTTACGACGATGGCTTCCGAGGATCCGCGCATTACGGCGATTACGGCGGCCATGCCGGGCGGAACGAAGCTGGACCTGTTCCGGGAGCATTTCCCCAAGCGTTTTTATGATGTGGGAATTGCGGAGGAGTTTGCTGCTATCTTTGCTTGCGGCCTGGCGACGCAGGGGTTGAAGCCGTATTTGGCGGTATATTCTACCTTCATGCAGCGTTGCGTGGATATGATTCAGCACGATGCTGCACTGCAGAACCTGCCTGTGCGTTTCTGCATGGATCGCGCGGGGCTTTCCCCGGATGATGGGCCGACTCATCACGGTTTGTTTGATATTGCCATGCTGCGTTGCATCCCGAACTTGGTGATGATGCAGCCTAAGGACGAGGCGGAGCTCTGCCGGATGCTTGTTACGATGAATTCGATAGATGACCGTCCCAGTGCCATTCGCTACCCGCGCGGTTGTGGGGAAGGTACTCCGCTGCCGAATCCGGCGGAGCCCCTGCCCATCGGCAAGGCGGAGTTGTTGCACTCCGGCAGTGATGTGGCATTGGTGGCTCTGGGTAACATGAACTCAGTGGCGGCTCGTGTGCGTGATTTGTTGGAGAATGAGGGCATCAGCTGCGCGCACCTTAACGCTCGCTTCATTAAGCCCTTGGATGTGGAGGCGCTGATGCAGCATGCCGTTGGCTGTCGTCTCATCGTGACCTTGGAGGACCATGTGGTGACCGGTGGCTTCGGCTCTGCCGTGCTGGAGGCTCTCACGGCTCGCGGGGTGTCTACCCCGGTGTTAATTCTCGGCTGGCCGGATGAGTTTATTGAACACGGTTCGTTGGATAAATTGCGGGAGAAGCATCGGCTTACTCCCCCCGCTGTCTGTGCCGCTGTCCGCCAGGCGCTTTCCCCGACAGACTTATGAAGATTCCTGCATTACTCGTCATTTTCTCTGCGGCGGCGGTGTCCCTGCTGCCCGTTGCGCTGGCAGCTCCGCAAAAACAGCAGGCGGAGGCGTCTTCGGATTGGTTGGTCGAGTTGTCTAACCTTCCCAGAGAGGAGCGTGCTCGTTATCTGGCGGAGTTCGCTTCCGCCAAGGAGTCGTTCCGTGCCGGCAGATGGGTGATTTGCTTCACGACGCTGCAGGGCTGTGAGATGATTTTTAACAAAAATCCCCATGTCTGGTCTCTCATGGCCGGCTGTCTCATCGAGCAGCAGCAGTTCGATGAGGCGGAGGTGTATGTGGAGAAGGTGGAGAAGGTATTACCCGGTGACTCGGTGAATGCCGTGAACCGTTCCCGTGTGTACATGGGGCGCGGGGAATATGCGCGCTGTATTGAGACTGTTGATAAGTTAATCAGTACTCTTCCCGGTGTGTATGACGGGGAGGTGATTAACGTGTTGACTTATCGTCAGGTGCTCTGCCATCTGTTGCTTGGACAGCGGGATGAGGCAGTGGCTCGCGTGTCTCATTTGTCTGCTATGGATGATACGCCGCTCTTTTACTACAGCCGCGTGGCCATCGCTCTGTTTGACGGTGATTTGCGTGGTGCTCGCCGCGATCTTTCCGCAGTGCGTCAGGTGTTCGCTAACAATAAGGCGTATGTTTCCTATGAGCGAGCTCTTTCCCAACCGGGCTTGGTAGATGCCCTTCCTAAGGCTAATCCGGGACTCAAGCATTAGCATCCCGCCGTATGGAGAAGGACGTGGGCACGGTGCTGCGGCATTTCCCGCTGGGCGAGCATGGGCTCATTGTCGTGTGGTGCACGGCGCAACACGGTCTGCTGCATACTGCCGCCCGGGGCGCTCGCAAGCCCGGCAGCCGCTGGGGCGGTCGCGTGGACCTCTTCCACGAGTGCGAGCTCGTGTTTCGTCCTGCCCCCTCGGATGAGGGGCTGAGTACCCTCGACAGCGTTTCTTTGATCAGTCCCCGCCTCCCTCTGCGCCGAGATCTCCTCCGCCTCCGCTTGGCCGGTTATATGTCACGTCTCCTCCTCAGCACGGTAGAACCCGGCGCCCCGGATCCCTCCTGGCACGCCCTCCTCTCCACCGCCCTCGACTACGTTGCGACCACATCCACTCCCCGCGCCGCCATCCTCCTCCGCTTCGAGCAACGCATGGCCCAACTCCACGGCCTCTACGCCCCCGGCACCTCCCCTTACGCCTCCCTCCTTCGCCACTTCCGCCACCTCCCCCCCGACCGCAACGACCTCCTCAACGACCTACAGGGGTAAGCGCAGGAAGCGATTCTACTGCTTGCCCCCTCTCTCTTCTCTTCCGAGAGCCAAAAAGATGTTGATATGTGCCTCAAAATCGTATTGACAGGGGAGGTCGAATCTTGTAGTATGGGGATGGGTGAAGATGAACAGAATTTCAGTGATTTGGGGAATATTGGGGGTGCTCGGGCTTGTCGGCTGCGGGGATCGGGTGAGAGTGACGTCAGATGACAGGGTCGAGGCGGTAGAGATGCTGGCAAAGCAAGCGAGCGGTGTCGCGCCGAAAGGGTATCAGGCGTTGCCGGAGGCGGCGGGAATGGGGAAGTCCGGGGTGTGCGCGGAGTTGCTGCGGATGGGGGTACCGGTAGATTCTCGCGGTGCTGCCGGGGAGACGGCGCTGATGCGTGCCGCCGGTGGAGGGTACGGCCGGGTAGTGCGTTTACTGTTGCAGCATGGTGCGCAGACGGATGCGAGGGATCTTGCGGGGGAGACGGCACTCATGCGTGCCGCCGCCGGTGGCTACAGTTTAGTGGTCCATACGCTGCTGGAGCATGGGGCAGATGTCAATGCGTTCGATAAAGACCGCTATACTGTGCTGATGTGGGCGGCAGGCAAGGGGCGGGAGTCGGTTGTGCGTGAGCTCATTGCCCGAGGAGCCGCTGTGAATACGGCAGACAAGGATGGTTACACGGCGTTGATGCGAGCGGCCTTCTGTGGTCATGCTCGTGTTGCGGAAATGCTCTTAAAAGCCGGGGCCGATGTACACGCAACAACCCATGCCGGATGGCCCGCTTTGATGTGGGCCGCTTGGAAAGGTCATACCCCCATTGTACGCCTACTGGTAGAGCACGGAGCTGCTCTCAACGCTCGCGATGCTCACGGGAATACAGTCCTGATGCACGCTGCGGCTCGTGGACACAGCGACACCGTGCGCCTTCTAAAGGAGCTCGGTGCCGACGAGCATTAAGCACGAATGATGTGGCGAGGGTAGTCCTTGAGGATAGGAATCCTCCTTGGCATCAGTGGCCTTTTGGGCGAGATTACCACACGATTATTGCTGGGGCTCCTTGGGATTAGAGAGTAGCTTAATGAGCTCCTTCTCCCAGTGTTGAACCACGAAGCGGGCTCCGGTGGGGCTGAGGTGATCATCGTCCACATAGAGGCAATGCCCGTTGATATCCAACTCGATAGGTTCCCCTTGAGGGTAAAAGATGTCGTTAGTCCAAAGGACGCGCGCAAGCCCTTTCCTTTCGAGCTCTCGGAAACATCGTATTACCTCACTTTGTCGTTCTGAGTACTCGCTGAGGGGGATGGAACGAATATCGGCTTTTCTCTGCCTGAGAAGATAGCAACGATTGTAGGCAGAGGGAATATCGTATCCCTGTTCGGGAACATCGGCCAAGATGATTACCTGTCTATTCATGCTCTGCAATCGTTTGCACAATTCCGTGATGCCTAATCGGAAGACTTCCTCCGTCGTTTCTCCCTTGCCATCATGTCGTATATAGCGTACAGAGCTACCGGGGATTTCATTTGCATTTCCTTTGGCTCGGACAGCCCAACGATTACATAGGATGACAGTTTTCAATTCCGGATGCATTCTGAGCCACTGAAATACATCCTCTAGCCATGCTGCATTGTTCCCATACATCTCTGTATAGCTCTGATTGAGCAGAACATGTTTGCGATTTATGTATAACCCATTGATATCGTTCTTCTCTGAGAAATCATGAAAGCCGGGTGATATGGCCATTGCGTGGGAGTCTCCCCAGAGTAGATAAGTAGGAGTGCTGTCTTTCCCCAGTACAGACAATGAATTAGGGGTGAGATTTTCGCACTCCTCCCACTTCGGGTCCGGGTAGAGAGAGGGGGGATTTCCGTTCCAGTATTTTTCTGTCAAAATAGGGTTGTGCATTGTTTCATACCTGTATATCCTCCTTGATACCAGAGTTCCGGCAAGAAGAACAAGTAAGCATGTCGATGCAAAGATGAAATAGTGCTTCGGTGCCCATTTTGTGAGACGAAATGGCATTTCCACCCACCGCCAGGATATGATGCTGAGAATGAAGGCAAGGAGAAGAGCGATAGAGGAAGATGTCGTCTTTGACCACACCCCATTGAGCAGATAGTGACAGTATACGAGGGCCGGCCAGTGAAACAAATAGAGTGAATATGAGATTTTACCGATGAATACGGTGGGTCCCCACTCCAGAATATGTTTTGTTATACCGGCGTTTCCGAATTGAATTAGTCCGACAGCACACAGAACAGGCAGTAGGGCAGCAATACCGGGGAAAGGTGTGGCAGAGGAGTACAGAACATAAGCCATTATGAGCAGAACTAGGGCCGCGATTGCGATGAATGCACGGCGGTGCACGGACTTACTGACTCCGTAGATAGCGGTCAGGCTCCCGGCCAAGAGTTCCCACGAGCGGAAGGGTAGGTGGTAGAATGCTGTATTGGGATGACCCGTTTGCACGAGAAAAGTTGCCGCTGCCAGAGAGAGAATAGCGATGCACCAAAGAGCAGGCATCAGTCGATTTCTCCACCATTTATACAAACCGGCAAGAAACAACGGAAATAAAATATAGAATTGCTCCTCGACACTTAGTGACCATAGATTCAGAAGCGGATTCTCATGGGCATTAGGTTCAAAATATCCTGAATGATGTAAAAAGTAGATGTTCGAGTAGAATAGCGTTCCTGCTTGTGCCGCGCGTGTGAGCAAAAGCAGTTTGTCGCCGTAATAGATAAGTGTGCCTGCAGACAAGGTCAGCATAAGCATGAAGGCATATGCGGGTAAAATGCGCCGGATACGCCTTACATAGAAGCGTCCGACACTGTATTCTCCCTGACGAAGATCTCGTATGAGCCCCTGAGTAATCAGGTATCCGGATATGACAAAAAATACGTCAACCCCTATGAAGCCTCCACTGCACACATCGGGAAAAGCGTGAAATAACAGTACTGCAAGAACGGCCGCCGCTCGTAGTCCATCAATGTGCGCATAATATGTTCCCCGAATGATGCCTGAATGGTCGTACTTTTTATCCATGTTAGCCTTGGCATTGTACAGCATTTACAATGCTGTATGCGCCTAACTCAATAAGTTGTTCAGTATCAAGGACTTACGACTACACCCCTTGTTCAGCCAATCAAGAGACAGAATCGGAGAGCCCTTATTTATCAAGGTTTTTCGAACATATGGCTTGACTACAGCATTGTAAATGCATAGGGAAGGGGGAGTGAATATAGAAGGAAATCAGGAAGACGGAGGTAGTATGTGGATAAATTGGGGAAGTTGGGAAGTATTTTGAGGCGTCCGTGAAGAGAGATAGGTTGAGGACCAAGTCCTAGAGCGAATGGTGGAGGGGGCGGTATCGGCAATTCACACTGCGGCGCGTGGACACAGCGACACCGTGCGCCTTCTAAAGGAGCTCGGTGCCGACGATCGGGGGAGAGACGAGTGAAGTGCTGTGGGGGGAATAAGGGAGGAGGAGTGCTGGGTTCCTCCTCTGCGTCAGATGGCGGAGTAGGTGGCTATTCTGTCGCCAAGACCTCATTCACAGAGAGCTGAGAAAGGCAGGGATGAGGGGCATCGCATGACTTGGAATGGCAGGGGTGGCAGGGAGCATGGCAGGAGACGGTCCGCACATTTTCGCCGAAAGGCGTATAACGTGCGGGCAGGCGAGAGGCCATGAGAATGGTGGTTTGCGCGCCATGCAGGGCTGCTGCTTGGGCCAAAACGCCATCCACGGCGTAGACGACACTGTGGGTGCCGATGTGGTCCGCTAGGTCGGCAGAATCATCCAGAATGAGACGCGGGAGTTTTGTGCCGAAATCTGCCTCAGCCTGCGCCTCATCGCGCCGGAGTATCAGCAGCACGGGTGCTTTGTCCTTCAGATGTTCAGCGAGTTCCAACCAGCGTTCCGCTGGCCAGTGATCTGCTGTTCCCAGGGTGGAATACGGTGCCAGATAGACAGAAGAGTCCTCCTCATTGCCGCTGAGGTGCACGGGCGTATTCAAGGCGGCTTCCGTTTTCAGTTCATGAATAGTCTTCAGCGGCGCCAAATAGTCCTCATGGCGCGGGCGGGGCGGCCCGGTGTGAATAGAAACGTAGCGACGATTGAATTTGCCGGACAGAGGATTGGTATCGAAGCCGCAGATGTAGAATGGCCCTTGAGTTCGCAACGTACGCAGCGTGCGTGCATTATCGCTGAACATAAAGAGGTAATCCAAGGGACCATCATTGTAAATTTCATCGGACTCCAAGAGCACCCGCAAGGGAACAGGGCCATCCGTCGGCAGGACATGAGTGACAAGATTCGTTTGCTTTTGCCAGAAGGCCTTTTGCTCCGACGGGCAGACGATGATCAGCTGCGCATCGCGCCGCGAGTCCTTGATAACGGATAAGGCAGGAAGGAGACAAAGAGCTTCTTCGAACTCCTCCGGCACAGCAACGAGGACGCGGAACGGGAGCTTTGTATTCGCGGCACGAACCTCTGCGCATCCGTCTTGTTCGTCTATTCCGAATACATCCCGGTACTTCCAACGATGATGCATCCAGAGTCCATCCAGGATATTTTCCATCTGCACCTCCTCCAAGGCGTGATTAACAGCCATGGTGATATCCGGGATTGATTCGGCTTTGCCCTCCGGGACGGAGATGGTGTGATCAAGCACGACATCCCATTTACCCGTGCCGTTGTTGCGGCAGTAAACGGCAACGAGAGTCCCCTTGCCTTTGCAGCGCTTGTAGAGCAAGGCCGGCAGCGAGGTGACACCCGTAACTTTGCCGAAATAGGGCAGCATGAGACCCTCGCCTGTATACTGGTCACTCAACACACCGAGTAACCCACCTGTCCGAGCCAGCTTGAGGACGGGGCGCAGCCCCTCCTCCTTGCTGAACATTTCACAACCGTAATTAGTGCGAGAACGGTAGACCAAGTCCTCCAGCAGAGGGTTGCTCATGCGGCGGTACATGGAACCGAAGTGCTCGACCTCCGGGAAGAGCGGGCGAATGCGCGCCAGCATCTCCCAGTTGCCTGCGTGCGGAATGCAGGAGATAACCGTATGCCCGTTCATTCCGTGCTCCCGGAAGAAGTCCGCACCCTGAACCTCGACACAGTTCATCATCTCGCGGTGGGTGAGGACCCCGGTCTTGAGCGAGCAGGCCAGATTCATGCAAGTGCGCACAATATTCCGGCGCACCATAGATGATAACTTGTCGCGATGCAGAGTGGGATCAACGCAGATGCGCAGGTTGCGCTCTACAATGCGGCGTCTGCTGCCGGCAGCAAGCCACACCCCGTACCCGATTGCCCGCCCCAGCCCGGCTACCACCGGCACCGGGCATAGGCGCAGTACGCCGCACATGGCGCGATAGGCCCACAGACCGACCCGCTGGCAAAATGTCGGCTGAGGTGTGTTTGCTGCTTCTCCCATGGCGTGTTTTTAGTTAAACGTGTAGGCGCGGGGCATGGTAAACGGCTTGCGCGTGTAGGGATCCCACACACGATCTCCGGGGCGGCAACCGCGACAATCCAGCAGGTAGTACGGCGCATGCGGAGAGAGCACGATGTCACTGTAGCGGCTGGCCTCGCCGTAGGGGGTGCCATCCGGGGCCGTGTCGATTTTGTGCGGACTGAAGCTGCTGGGCGGGGGAAGGTCATCCGGATTCACTGAAATCCATTTGTTGGAGGCCGGCTTGCCACTGACATCGGCGATAACGTGCGGCGGACGCGTACCCGGGTATTCCGGGCGCACCATGGTAGAGGTGACGATCTGCCAGACGCAGGAACTGAATGAAAGAGAACCGACGGCCAGAGCTGCGGCAATGATAATGTTCTTTGTCATGGTACTTTGTTGTGTTGTTGAGAAAGGGAAGCCGGTACGAGAAATACACGGCTCTCCTGCCCGGCGGTGCCTTTCACAAAACGCGGGAGGTAGACGTGCTCCTGCATGGTAGCGGTGACCGTCCGGTAGCAGTTAAGAAGGGTATCGAGAGCCGGTTGCATGGTCTCCATGAACCGTTTGGGTATGCGGACCTTGCCTATGCGGCCGCCACAGGGGATTTTGCCCAAGAGCCTCGGTCCCCCCTCATAGCTGACCTGCAGTTTCGGCCGCCCCTGAACATTGACAACAGAAAAAGTGAAATATACAGAGGTCGTTTGGTGTAGGTTAGCACCCACCGTCCTATCCACAATCAGCTCTGCATAGCCGTCATGAATGCGCAGCGCAATGCCGTGTGTATCGGCGAAAATGGAGAGAATACCCGTTTGCCTCGGCAGGCAGGTATCCCTGAGGTAACGGTTGATTTCCGCCTCTGTGAAAGAAATCTCTGCGCCGTTTGCCGCCTGAAGCGCAGCCGCCAGATCTCGGCTGCTTCCGTTGTCGGTGTAACCCGATATGTCGGACAAGTCGCAGGGTATCCACATGCGGCAGCAGAACAGGAGCAGGCAAAAGATAAATGTGATGAAGGTCAACGTTGCCCCGAGGGAAACCAAATTAAGCCGCCTCCAAAAACGCAGCAACAGCCCCCCTCCGGGTTGCTCCCCCTCAGCCACCTCCTCTGTTTCGTCTCGGCCGAAGAAATAGACGCAACGCGGCAGTTCCGCCAAGGCAGCGCGCTCCGGCTCATCCTTGCGGAGCAGAGACCCCCACGGAGTCTTGCCGTCTGCGAGGCTGCGCTTCCTCTTTCTGCGTCTGTTTGCGTTCTCTGCCATCGGTGGTGCGTTCCCTATCCTACACTACTTTGAGCGAGAATGGAAGCAAAAAACGTGCCTTTCTGCGGAGATTACGAGATATTAAGCCCCCATTTCAGGTACTTGAGGGACTCGTTCCATATTTTCGAGCTTGTGCTGCCCAGAACCACCACAATGACGGCACGTCCGTTAGCCGAACCGCAGGAGATGAGGCACTTGCCCGCCTTGTTGGTGTAGCCGGTTTTCATTCCCTGTACCCATGGGTAGAGTCGGAGCAGCTTGTTGGTGGAACGAACGGTGCGAATTGTGCCATCCGCCTTCGTCATGGTGTACTCCGGTATGTTAATATAACTGCGGATAATGGGATTGCGGTAGGCGTAGAACGCCGCCCGTGCCATGTCCCGTGCCGTAGAGTATTGGTCCGCAGGCAAACCATTGGCGTTAACAAAGTGACTGTCCGTCATGCCCATGCGCTTGGCGCGTGCGTTCATGCGAGCGGCAAAGGCTTGGATGCTTCCGGCGGTATCTCGGGCCAAGCAGGCCGCTGCATCGTTGAAACTGCTGGTGAGCATGGCCTTGAGCAGGTCGCGTTTGCGGTACTGCTGCCCGGGTTTCATGCCCAATTTAATCGGGGGCTCCTTGCATTCCGCAGCTTGTACGGTTATGATTTTATCCAGATTTCCGGAATCGCAGACACAAAGAGCCGTGATGATTTTTTGGGTGCTGGCTACCTGCCTCCGCTCGTTGGCATTGTAGGCATAGAGAGCACGTCCGGTCAGAGCATCCATCACATACACGGCACTGCATCCGGGCGCCGGCGCCGGGCGGGATGACGGGGCTGCCGGGCGCGCCGGAGCCAATCCGCCGGCAATAGTAGGTGTGCGCGTGGCCGCTCCGGGAATGGGAGCCCTGCGGTGCACGGTGGTCACGTTGCCCCTCCTGTTGTAAGGCGGGTAATTGCCCTGCCCCTGTACGCACGAGCCCAGCATGACCATGGCGCAGAGTGCGACCATTTTTGCAAAAATCTTCATGCGCGGCATTATACGCACGAATTGAAAATGCGCAAGCCTAAAGTTTGCCATGCCCGGAACAGAACGCGGGAGTCCGGTGGGCCGCTCTTGTTTTTTGTGCTTAGGATTATCTTGTGCTTGACAAGCCATGGGCGTTTCGCTACAATGGCACGACGGCGAGTTTGTCTCCTTTCATAAGCGAAGCGGATGGATTTTACAAACATTGTCTTTTGGATAGCATTACTGCCTGCGCTTTTTGTGCTGGCGGTCGGTGATGCTGTTTTTGTGCGGCGGCCTGAGGCAAAGCGGTGTTTTCATCGGTGGCTGATGCTGGTGTTGAGCGTCTCCCTATTGTGTATGGTCAGTCCGGAGACAGTCTTGGTGTTTCTCGGGGTGAGCCAACTAGGTTATCTCGGTTGCCGCATAGGGGTGCGCTTTGAGAAGGTTGGGCGCAGGGTTTTTCTCTGTTGTTTGATTCCGCTTCTTTTACTGCCCTTGCTCTATTATAAGTATGGGTATTTTCTCGGTAGCAACTTGCTTCCCGAGAGAAATTGGGATACGTTTCGTGATCTCGTAATTCCGGTCGGCATTTCGTTTTATACCTTTCAGCTTATCGGATTTTGTGTGGACACACTCTGCCGCAGTGAGCAGATGCCCGGGTGGCTGGATTACATGAACTTTTCTGCCTATTTCCCCCAGATTGTGTGCGGGCCGATTGAGCGACGCGCCGAACTCCTGCCGCAGGTTCGTGCTATGGAGTTGCGTTTTGAGGAAGGAAACATGAACACGGGGGTCCGCTATATGATCTTGGGCCTCTTTTTCAAGATGGTTCTGGCGGATTCTCTCGCTTTTAGTTTTTGGCATAATTATTGTTGGGGATCCGCTTGGCAGATATGGATGAATAACGTTACGTTTGCATTCCGTATTTACTTCGACTTTGCCGGCTATGGACTGACGGCATACGGTATGGCCCGCTGCATGGGTATTACCCTGCGCATGAACTTCTTGGCTCCCTACACGGCAAGTAATATCCGGGATTTTTGGCGGCGATGGCACACCTCTCTGACGGGATGGTTTACGGACTACATTTATTTTCCTCTCGGCGGCAGTCGCACTAAGCGTTGGGCCCTCAATATTATGGGGACTTCCAATAAGTCGTCCTTTATAATTAAGTCTCGACAAAAATTGCCATTATGATATAATTACTCCATGCCAAGCATGAATAATTCCCCGTCGCTGAATATCCCCGGATTTGCAGAGCTCACCCCGGGCTATGT
>JALFWB010000042.1 GCA_022787425.1 Akkermansia sp. | reverse complement strand
CTCGTTGGTTGCCTCCTTGGTTGCCTCCTTGGTTGCCTCCCTGGGTGCCTCCTTGGTTGCCTCCTTGGTTGCCTCCTTGGTTGCCTCCTTGGTTGCCTCCTTGGTTGCCTCCCTGGTCGGTGGGGACGTCCGTGCCCCCGCCGCCGCACAAGGATACGCCGATTGCGACGCCAGCCAGCACCAACGCAATGCTTGCCACTGCGCCCAGTATTGTTTTCGTTATGGTTTTCATAAGATTACTCGTATTGATAGGTTACTGTAAATTCGCATCCATCTTTCGACTTTAAAGATTTCGTCTGTTCGTGTTCGGGATTATCCGCTATATCTCTCGCGCGAATAACAAACCACTGACAACTCACATCCTCATCCGATTTTTTTACTTGAAGCGAAACTTTAAGTTTCTCCTTATCGCTCACATCAAAATAATACACCTTGTTGATATCAACCTTGAAGATCTTCCCCTCTACACGTGCCTTATACAAACTACCCAAAAGCTCTGATTTTGCTTGGGATTTCTCGTCTCCAGGAGCTCGAAACCGCATGATACCAATATAAGGCTCTGTCGAAATCAAACCGGCAAATTTTTTGTAAATCTCAATAGCCTCAGATAAATCAATCCGAACACTTTTTATCCGGATCCTAGCGACCTTGTGAGGAATAGCCTCTCCCAGTGGATGCCATTCCGACGGCATCTTCTGCCAGCAATACAGATAATGATAACGAGCCTCCTTAATATCATTTGTATTCGTTACAATATATCCTTTTGCAGAAGTCTGCAATTCCTTCAAGTAATATAAATATTCAAGGAAATCATCATTATCCCGCACATCCTGAAGTACATTCTCTATCTTCTGCAGTCTCTCTCCGAGGGGACCGAATTCCTTATGAACAGCAAGATCTATCTGCTCATGAATCACCCCACACATAAATTGCCTCAATCGCTTGCAGTATCTGTCACCAATCGCATCTCCGCGGAAAACCTCAGTCCAAGACGAAAGCGCACTTCTGTATTCACAATACAACTCATACACGGCAGGAAGATTCACATCATCACTCCTACACGAACAAAACTCTCTCTTGGCTCGCTCAATCATCGCGTCCGCACATTTCTCTTTCCACTCATCGATCTTGATATTCTTCGGAGAAGGGTACATCCCTTCCACTTTCTTCAATTCTCTGAACGCCCAAGAGAAGTTATCAATATAGCACCCTTTCACTCGCTCGATACACCCGCTCCACCTAGCTTCAACGAGCTCATCCACATAGACGCACACTTCAGGGATGTTGGAGTACCTTCCTTGTTCCAACCTTTCCTTGACCTTTTCCGGCTGAACGGTGTTGTCCTCCACCAATTTATTTATCTCAGCACACTCAGCCTGTACAAACTGTGTCTTTTTGGCTTCAGCCGCCTCAATCAGGTCTTTTGCATCCTCCGAAGGAAGATTCGGCATGGCCTTCACTACTTCTATCAATCTACGACACGCATCGTATGAACTCGCGTTCTGCAACCTATGTTTTAAGTCCTTTATCCACTCATCCACCCCATCAGGAAGCGTTTTAGAATATCCCTTGACCTCTTGATACTCTGAGGTTCCGGAAAAGTCTTCCTTCCATTTAACTAAAAAATTCTTGAAAGAAATCCTCTTCACCTCAATTGTTACGTTATTATCCTCGAATATATTTTTGACACGATTAAACTCCGAAAGCATCTTCTCATACTCTCGATCTGCCTTCTTGCGAATGGCTTCCACTTCCTCAGATTGAAGGTAACTCCGTCCCCAGTACAAGGGATAGGAACCTACAGCGGCTTCCATCTCACGTATTTGAACAGTGGAGGATTTTGCCTCTGCTGCAATTTGTCTTAACTTGGCCGTGCATACAAAGTCTCCTGTAAACCATATAGCCACCAAGAGTGCCAGAGCCCCAAGTAAACGGCGCAGAAAAGGCCGATGCTCTACCTCTATCTTCACCTCTATAGCACCGCGCTCCAGAGCCTCCAGTACCACTTTAGGCGTGGGATAGCGATCCTCAGGGCTGAATTCCACCATCCTGCGAATCAGAACATCGACATCGTCAGTGCACCCTTCTACCTCAGCCTCGTGGGGTAACCTGGTACCGGCCTCGGGGCGAATCCCCAGCAGGGCTTCCCAAGCAACTTTGCCAAGAGAGTAGATATCACTGCGTATATCGACCTGCTCACCGCTCTTTTGCTCCGGGGACATGTAGTCCCAAGTACCGTCATTTCCCTCCAGAGTTTTCAGTACTTCTTGAGCTATGGAGCTTTTGGCGATGCCGAAGTCCACCAACACCCATTTTTTTCTGTCATCATCATAGATGATATTTTCCGGTTTGATGTCTCGGTGGCAAATCCCCTTAGAAGCAATGTAAACCAAGGCTTCCAGCATGTTCTCCAATAGGGCTTTGACCTCTTCCCAAGACATTCGGCCTCCCTCTAAGCGTTGCCGGAGGGTCTGTCCTTTCACATAGGACATAGCAAGGTAGGGGTAGCTCATCCCACCATGGATGAAAGTGCCATACCCAAGGCATTTGACCACATTATCATGATCCAACTGTTCGAGGGTTCGGCATTCTTTTTCAAAGCGCCGCAGCGTGCTTGACGAATGGGTGTCCGGTACCTTGATGACAACCTCCTGCCCCTTATCTCGGAGTCTGTGGCCGAGGTACGTCGTCCCCATACCGCCCTTGCTGAGTACACTCTCCACAGAATAAAGCCCGGGAATCTCAAAAGGTGGTGCTAAGACCGGATTCGACGGCACAGGCGCAGGATCATCGCCCCCGGAAGTAAACCCGGGGCCGGGCATGGGTATGGTTGCACCACCCCTGATAGCTGCAACACTCGGAGCTTGTCTGGGCGATGGGATGGGGGACTCGGAAAACTCTTTCGACATAAAGGCAGCTATTATTTCTTTTTGATAAATAACTCAAGAAGCTGATTTTTACAGCAGAGAATCGATATCGACATCAAAATACCGAGAGCATACAAAAGATGACGGTTCCAAGGCGATGGTCCCTGTTTGCCCTTCAGAAAGGCTATGGCTGCTACCTGTTGGGTCAACTCGGCATGATCCAAGGCTGTATCCCCATGAGCGTCTGTTTCTCGCACTTCTCGGTCACTCCCCTTCTCGTAAATCTCCTTCAGAGACGACATCCCCACATGCGCAGCCACCATCAGCGGGCTGTATCCGTCAAAGCTACTGCGTGCATCGGCATCCGCTTCATGTTCCAGCAGAAGACGCAGAATATCCCTGCTGCCGTCCCTGTCCACAATGCAGGCATAGTGTATGGCGGTTAACCCCGTTGAGGCATGACGCAATTCTAACCCACAATCCCGTCTCTTCTTATCATTCAGCCAAGGTAACCAAGAAGACTCTGTCAACAAAGCTTTGACACACTCTGTATCCCGGTTGCAGACCGCATACATCAGGGCGGTATACCCTTTCTCAGAGAAAGCAAAAGGATCTGCCTTTTCTACCAGAAGCCCCTTGATGGCATCAATCTTCCCCTGCCTGGCAGCCCACATCAGGGGAGTAAGCCCGCGAACACGAGCATTCACAGAAAACCCCTGCTTAAGAGCCGACTTAATGATTGACCAATTTCCACTCATCACCGCTTCCTCGAATTTCTCCTCGGAAATGGGCTTAGACGGCCACCCGATCAACGAGCCTACTTCCCCGGAGGTAGATGCAAAACCCGCAGAGTCAGACAAACGTCCCGTCTCATCCTGAATGATTCGGTAGATCGTTGCATTATCTCCCCGCCGAAAGGCATCCAAAAAGGGGTTGCTCGGCAGCGTACTGCCCTCTCTGACACAGAAGTAGTACACCGAAGACGCAGCGAGTAGAAGCAAAACAATTACACCCACAAACCATCCCCACGAACTGCTATTTTCAATGGTAACAACAGGCTTTTTTTTACGATACCTTCCCATTTTCGTCTTCGAAGATCTTCCGCCACAACTATTCCGCACCTGCGGCAACCAGCAAATCAATGATTTCCTGACGACCTGTCTTCAGGGCATAGTCAAGTGCCGTCTTCCCGAACACCCCACTCGATGACCTGTTCACATCCGCCCCGAGCTTGATGAGCAATTTCACCATCTCGGCATTGCAAGACTCCACGGATTGCATCAGGGGTGTCATCCCTTTTTTATCAGCTGCATTGATATCGGCCCCTTTCTTCACGAGCGTCTCCACAAGGTCACCCCACTTCTGTGATGCAGCCACGGCCAGAGGCGACATGCCATCCTGATTGCAACGTAACACATCCGCACCGTGAGAAATGAGAAATTGTACCATCTGTTCATCTGTAAGTTGTATGGCAAAAATCAGCGGAGTACAGTTCCGCTTCTCACTCAGCCACGAGTAATCGGATAACTGATTGATATCCGCCCCTCGAGCCAAAAGACATTCTGCAACCCCAAATTGTTTCTCCCGAATGGCCTTAAAAAGAGGAGTCTCGCCTTTGCGATACGAATTGACACCATTGAATTCTTGGATGTACATCTCTGCAACCGTACCGTCAGAGAGCTCCTCCTCCGAGTCACATTGACAAAGAAGGGGAAGGCAGCCTAAAACAAGCACAAACGACGCAAAACCACCTAAGACATTCCTCAGGCGGGAGCTGCCCGTGGATTGCTGCACGACTGTACCGAGGTTCTTATCCATGGCAACACTCTACTGCATTCACTATGCAGATGTCAAGCTCAAAATTGAGGAAAGTTGATTTGTCTGCGTATTTACATGTATTTTACATGAAGACAGGACCTCGCACAATGGGGCGCAGCCGGGGACTGCAAAAACTCGTAAGTTACTCGCCTTCCACGAGTTATGAAGGAATCTGCATTGCGCATGCATAAGGACAGCATGATATTCAATTTCCTGAATTTCCAAAGATTCCGAGTCCTGACTCCACTCGGTCTCTGTTATATCGGTGGTGGGCAGTCTCTCTGTGCGACTGCATAACACAGATTTCGCGCTTCCTGCTGCCTCAGCGGCGGGGAGTCAGGGGGCGGAATGAGGAAGAAGAACGTCATCCAGATGGAAAAAGGCTTGCATTCTCGGCGTTTCTGTACTATAGTCGCGCGCGACATGTCAGACCGCAAGAATCCGTATCCGTTTGAGCAATTCGAACCCAAGTGGCAGGCCATTTGGGACAAAGAGAAGACCTTTAAGGTGAGCAACCCGGGCGAGCCGGGCTTTGATGCGAGCAAAAAGAAGTGCTACATTCTGGACATGTTCCCCTACCCGAGCGGGGCGGGGCTGCACGTGGGGCACCCGGAGGGCTACACGGCGACGGACATCGTGAGCCGCTACCGCCGGATGAACGGCTACAACGTGCTGCACCCGATGGGGTGGGACTCCTTCGGCCTGCCGGCGGAGCAATACGCCATCAAGACCGGGCAGCATCCCGCCATCACCACGCAGGCGAACATCGACAACTTCCGCCGCCAGCTCAAGATGCTGGGCTTCTCCTACGACTGGGACCGCGAGATAGCCACCACGGACCCGCGTTATGTGAAATGGACGCAGTGGATCTTCCTGCGCCTGTACAACTCCTACTACGACACCGAGCAGCAGAAAGCCCGCCCCGTGAGCGAGCTGGAGGCCCGCGGGTGGAGCCGCGAGCAGATCGATGCCGTGCGCTTGGCCTATGTGGCGGACGGCATGGTGAACTGGAGCCCGGATATGGGCACTGTATTGGCCAACGAGGAGGCCGAGGAATGGAAGAGCAAGGGCTTTACCGTGGAGCGCCGCAAGCTGCGCCAGTGGATGCTGCGCATCACCGCCTATGCCGAACGCCTCATCGATGATCTGGAGCCCTTGGACTGGCCGGAGAGCATCAAGATGCTGCAGCGCAACTGGATCGGCAAGAGCCGGGGTGCCGAGGTAAACTTCACCTGCGGCGAGCACACCATCACCGTGTACACCACCCGCCCGGACACCCTCTTCGGCGCCACCTACATGGTGCTCTCCCCGGAGCACGAGCTGGTGCCTGCCATCACCACCCCGGAGCAGAAGGAAGCCGTGGACGCCTACCGGAAGGCCTGCGCCGCCAAGAGCGACCTAGAGCGCACGGATCTGGCCAAAGAGAAGACCGGCTGCTTTACCGGTGCCTATGCCACCAACCCCGTGAACGGCAAGCAGATACCCGTGTGGATTGCGGACTATGTGCTGACCGGCTACGGCACGGGAGCCATCATGGCTGTGCCCGCGCATGACAGCCGCGACTACGAGTTTGCGGAGAAATTCGGCCTGCCCATCATTCAGGTGGTGCAGCCGGATGACGCAGGCACCCCCTGGCGCGACTTCGTGGGCTACAACGGCACGATGGTCAACTCCGAGCACCTCAACGGCCTCTCCGTAACCGAGGCCAAGGCGAAGATGATCACCTGGCTGGAAGAGAAGCACTACGGATGTGGCAAGGTGAACTACAAGCTGCGCGACTGGCTCTTCAGCCGCCAGCGCTACTGGGGCGAGCCCTTCCCCGTGCTGTGGGATAACGAGACCGGCCACCACTGCGCCCTGCCGGAAACCGAGCTACCCCTGCTGCAGCCGGAGATGGAAGACTTTAAGCCCAGCGGCGACCCGCGCGGTCCGCTCGTGAAGGCCACCGGCTGGATTCACTACAGCGACCGCTACACCCGCGAGACCAACACCATGCCCCAGTGGGCGGGCTCCTGCTGGTACTACCTGCGCTACCTAGACCCCACGAATGACAACGCCTTTGTGGGCAAGGAAGCGGAGGCCTACTGGATGGGCGGCAACGGCAAGCCCGGCGGCGTGGACCTGTATGTGGGCGGCACGGAGCACGCGGTGCTGCACCTGCTCTACGCCCGCTTCTGGCACAAGGTGCTGTATGACTACGGGCTGGTCTCCACCCCGGAGCCGTTTAACAAGCTCGTCAACCAGGGCCTGATTCTGGGCGAGGACGGGCAGAAGATGTCCAAGAGCCGCGGCAACGTGGTGAATCCGGATGACATTGTGCGCGAGTACGGTGCGGACTCCATCCGCCTGTACGAAATGTTCATGGGCCCGCTCAAGGAAGTGAAGCCCTGGGCCACCAAGGGCGTGGAGGGCATCAGCCGCTTCCTGGCCCGCGTGTGGCGCGTTGCCATGGCCGAGACGCAGGAAGGCACCTGGGCACTCTCCGGCAAGGTGACGGACGAGGACAACGGCGAGGTGACACCCGTGCGCAAGGAGCTGCACAAGACCATCAAGAAGGTGACCGAGGACATCGAGTCCATGAGCTTCAACACCGCCATCTCCAAGATGATGGAATGCACCAACGCGATGACCGCCGCGACGAAGGTCTGCCTGACGGACTATGTGACCCTGCTGCACCTGCTCAACCCCTTTGCCCCGCACATAACGGAAGAGCTGTACAGCCTGCTGCAGGCGCAGTACCCGGCCCTGCCCGCCGGCGGACTCTGCACGCAGACCTGGCCGGCCTTCAACCCGGAGTATCTGGTGGAAAATATGCGCGAGATCGTGGTGCAGGTGAACGGCAAGCTGCGTGACAAGGTACAGCTGCCCGTGGATGCCGACCGCGAGACCGCCGAGGCCGCTGCCTTGGCCGCGCCCAAGGTGCAGGACTTCATCGCCGGCAAGACCATCCGCAAGGTGGTGGTGGTGCCCGGACGTCTGGTGAATATCGTAGCCGTCTGATCGCCCATGTTCTTCCGCAAGCTCATCCTCGGCATCTGGGATTCCGTCTTTGCCTGGTTCACCCCCCGCTGGCGGCGGGAGGCCCATGCAGAGCTCTCATCCCTCACCCGCTATATCAATTATCATCGTCACGAGACCTTGCGGGTGACTGTTCCCGGAACGGGTGCCGACGGTGAGCCGAAAGCGCAGCCGCTGACCTTCGAGGACCTGCGGGAGCTGCAGCGCGGGCTGCGGCTGGCCCTGCTTGCCTGCGACCGAGAGGCAGCGGAAGGTCTGGAGAAAAAGCTCCGGGCCATGTCCCTGCCGGGTGCCGAGCGCAATCCACTTGCGGAGATGGTGGAATCCATCTTCGTGATCATGGTGGTCTTCCTGGGCATACGCACCTACTACGCCCAGCCTTTCCGCATTCCGACAGGCTCCATGCAGCCTTCGCTCAACGGCATTATCATTCACCCCGTGGATGAAGTGCCCTCCCTGCCCACCCGCGTGTGGCACACCCTCACCCTGGGCAGCTCATATGTGGAGGCGGTGGCGGAGGTACCGAAGAGTATCATACGAATCGAAGGTCGGCAGAAGTGGCTGCTCTTCTCCGTCACCGACGTGACCTTCAGCGATGGGACCACACTGGAGATACCCTCGGCCAAGGGTGCCGTGAC
This sequence comes from Akkermansia sp., assembly GCA_022787425.1. Taxonomy (GTDB): domain Bacteria; phylum Verrucomicrobiota; class Verrucomicrobiia; order Verrucomicrobiales; family Akkermansiaceae; genus Akkermansia. The sequence continues at coordinate 23,248 of JALFWB010000042.1, read as the reverse complement.
GGCCTACTTTGCCGACCGGGGCAAGATAGCCGGGGTGGAAGCGGACGGCACCGCGCTCGGCATCCCCTTCGAACGCGGGGAGACCATCATCCGCGCCCGCGTGGATGCGGGGGATATGATTATTGTGAACCGCGTAGCCTACAACTTCCGCCTGCCGCGCCGAGGGGAGACCTTTGTGTTTGATACCCGCAACCTGAACACAGAGATGAAATCTCCCGCCGCCCTCCGTATGTCGGACCAGCGGGGCGGCACGCACTACATCAAGCGACTGTGCGGCCTGCCGGGGGATACCCTGTACGTGCAGCCGCCGTATCTGCTTGTCAACGGTAAGCCCGCGCAGGAGCCTACCATCCGCCGCGTAGCCGAGGGCAAACCACCGTTCAATGCGGTGGGTTATCAAAAGCTGTCAGCACGACTCAACCCCTTGGCTCACCTGACGGATGAGCAGCCGCTCGTGCTCAAAAAGCCGCTCAACAAGCCGAACCTGCGCGAGTATGCCGCCCTGGGAGATAACACGACCAACTCGCTGGATTCCCGCTACTGGGGCCCCGTCCGCCAATTCAACGTCGTAGGCCCGGCATCATTCACGCTGTGGCCGTTCAGCTCCCACTGGGGCCTCATCGAATAACTTATACCTGCCATGTCCGATTCCGCCACCATCACCCGCAATGCCAAATCCAACTTGGCGTTTACTCTCATGGACCTACCGGAGGAGAAGCGCAACCGCATGGCCTGCCTGTATGCCTTCTGCCGGATTGTGGATGATATTGTGGACGAGCCGGGACTCACCCCGGACGAGCGGCACCGCGCCCTGGACCGCTGGCTGGGCATCGTTGACGGTAACATCGAACCCCAGGCGGGCATCGAGCAGGAGGTGCACCGGCTCATCACCGAGCTGAAACTAGACAAGGAGCCGATTTACGGCCTGATCGAGGGCTGCCGGGGAGACATTGCCCACCGCCAACCCGCAACGCGTCGGGAGATGTTGGACTATTGTTACAAGGTAGCCTGCTGCACGGGTCTGCTCAGCGCGCCCGTCATGGGAGCCTCCGAGGCAGCGCACGACTACGCCATCGCGCTCGGCTACGCTCTGCAAATTGTCAACATTCTGCGCGATGTGGCGGAGGACAACCGCAAGCACGGTCGCATTTATCTGCCTGCGGATGACATGGAACTCTTCGGTGTGACGCCGGAGGACATTCAGCAGCAGCGGACCGACTACCGCACGCGGCAGCTTTTCGCCTATGAGGCCGCCCTGGCGGAGAAATTCTTTGCCGAGGCAGAAGAACTCTACCAAAAACTGCCCGTCGATGACCGCAACGCCCTCATCCCCGCGCAGGCCATGAGTCTCATCTATCACAATATTCTGGAGAAGATGCAGGATGACGAATACCGCGTCTTCGAGCGCCGCTACAGCGTCGGCAACTTCCGCAAGGTGTGGTTCCTGCTGCGCGCCCGCTTCAGCAATGTGGAGATGCCCAGCCTTCCCTCCATCCCCGGCATCTCCGATTGGCCCTTCTTCCGGGATAACAAGGAGAAATAAGCCCCCCTGCCCTCCTCGCACATCGGCAGAATCGGCGGCATGGCAGGATTGGGGCTTGAGTCGGGGTGCGGAGTGTGGTAGGATAAACGCATGCAAATTGTGTATGATAAGGCGGGGTTGCGCAAAGCGCTGGCCGAAACGGTGGGAAAGCGTCGGGTGTTGGTGCCCACGATGGGGGCACTGCACGAGGGGCATGCTGCGCTGCTGCGGCAGGCGCGGGAGTTAGCCGGGCCGGAAGGCACGGTTGTGGCATCGGTGTTCCTGAATCCGGTGCAGTTTAACAATGCGGGGGACCTGGCAACATACCCGAGAACGCCGCAGGAGGATGCGGAATTGTGCCGCGCCTGCGGGGTGGATGTTGTCTTTATGCCGACCCCGGGAGTGATGTACTGCGCGGATCGCTCCATGGTGGTGGAAGAGACGCACCTCTCCACCGTTCTGTGCGGGGCCAGCCGCCCCGGGCATTTTGCGGGAGTGTGTCTGGTGGTGGATAAATTATTCAACCTGGTGCAACCCACGGACGCGATTTTCGGCAAAAAAGACTACCAGCAGCTGGCGATTCTGCGCCGCATGGTGCGGGACTTGGATATACCCGTTGTGCTGCACGGCGCGGAAATCGTGCGCGGAGAAGACGGCTTGGCCCTCTCCAGCCGCAACGCCCTGCTGACACCGGAGCACCGTTCCGCAGCACCGACCATTCGCCGAGCCTTGGTGGCAGCTAAGGCTGCCTATGAAGCCGGGGAAGAGCCTGCCAAGGTATGCGCAGATGTACGCGCCGCCCTGGAACCCATACCCGGTGTAGAGGTGGATTACATCGAAGCTACAGACGCGGAGACCCTACACGAGATAACAGACACCAAACGCCTTGTTCTGTTGGCCGTCGCCGCCTGGTTCGGCAAAGTCCGACTGATTGATAATATCGAAATGCAACGCATATGATACACGCGGAAGAGTTGCACTGCTCCTACACCATCGGCAAGGAGCGAGTGGAAGTGCTCCACGGGCTGAACCTCCACATTGAGCGCGGACACCGCGTCTTCCTCTGCGGCCCCAGCGGCGCGGGCAAGACCACGCTGATGTATACCCTAGCCGGGCTGGAAAAGCCGCAGCAAGGCAAGGTACTCATTGACGGGCAGGATATTTACGCCATGAGCCTGACCGAGCGCAGCCGCTTCCGCAACCGCTACATGGGCTTCATCTTCCAAAACTACATGCTCATGCCGGAGCTGACGGCACTGGAAAACGCCTCCCTGGCGACCGCGATTGCGGGCAAGGAAGCCACGGAACGGGTGCAGAACCTGCTGGAACGCGTGGGCTTGGGACACCGCCTGAACCACCTGCCCGGTGAGCTCTCCGGCGGTGAGCAACAGCGCGTGGCCATCGCTCGTGCCTTGGCGAATGACCCCCCGATTATTTTTGCAGACGAGCCGACCGGCAACCTCGATTCTCGCAACGGACGGCAGATTCTGGACCTACTCTTCGAACTGGCAGGGGAAGGGAAAAAGACGCTGGTCATCGTAACGCATGACAGAAGCATTGCTTCCTTGGGTGACAGAGTTTTCACCATCCGCGACGGAGTAGTAGCAGAGTCCTGACCCCTCTGCGTACGCAGAAAAATGCTGTAGGCCACACAAACGGCTTGCAAGCCCCCTGTGGCCGTGTATAATACGAGCGCGCGCATGCTACGTCTTACCTTAGTCCTTTGCCTCTGCTTTTCCCTGATGGGATTGGCCTGCGCCGAGCGTTGCCAAGCGGCGGAGCCGACCGAGGAGAAAACGCCCGAACCCATCGGGACGGCGCAGCAACTGGTGCAAACTCTGCTGGATCTGTGGGTAGGCCTCTGCGAGGTGAAGGACAAGAAATCCGCCGACCGATCCGCCGAGCACTTATCGGATCTGACGAGGCTCGCCACCGAGCTGGACGGACGGCTGAGCACCTATGAGGTAGACTTGGACGATGAGCAGCTCGTGGAGCAAATCGAGTCCGTGAGCAGCAAAATCGCCGCATGTATCGAGATCATCCACGATGAATTTTACGGCATCTGCCGCGCCCGATGCTATGGCTCCACCAAATTGCAGGAAGTGTTCCGCCGCATTGCCAAAACCGGTTTATTCGCCGGGAATGACCTGCCCCCACTCTCCGGAAATGCGGATCCGCTGACGGACCGGGAGCAGACCCTCGAAGTGAAACGACTGGGCCGCCTCAAGAGCCCGGATGAGCTGCTGCTGAAGACCCTGCAAGGCGTTAAAGACCCGGAGACGGCCAATGCGGCGGTGAAAACGCTGATGAAGCTGCCCGGACGCTACAGGGAATTGTTACCGGATGAAGAGCTGAACGCGCGGCTTCTGCTCAGTCCCCCCGGTACAAAAGTGGAGGCAGCGGCGCGTCCTCTCATGAGTCTGCTGTGGGGCATCCGCAATGAGGTGGTGCGCATAGCCGGACTCCCCGGGTATGAAGGAGAAGAATATAACAATTTCTCCGATGCCATGGATGCCGTCTACTCCGTGCTGGTGCAGGCCCACTGCAACTGGGCAGACGAAGTCTTTGACGCCACTTTTGCATCCGACCTGAGCGAGGCACTCGATTCCGGCTCCGGGTCACAATCTCCTTCCCCATAACATCAACAAAAAGAAACACATGCCGGTTAAAGACTACATTGTCACCATAGGACTGGAGGTACACTGCCAGATTAAGACGGAAACCAAGATGTTCTGCCGCTGCAAGGCAGGGTTCGGTTATGAACCGAATACGAATGTATGCCCCACCTGCCTCGGCATGCCCGGGGCTCTGCCGGTGCTCAATGAGTATGCCATCGAGCGAACCGTGCTCACGGGCCTGATGCTGGGCTGCTCTACCCCGCCGGTGAGCCGCTGGGACCGCAAGAACTATTTTTACGCGGACATGCCGAAGAATTATCAGACGAGCCAGCTGGACCTGCCGCTGTGCATCGGGGGTGAGGTACCGCTGTATTCTTGGGCCTTCCCGGCGGATGCCAAGGTGGCATCCGAGGGCCCTGTGGTGCGCCGCGTGAAGCTGGACCACATTCACCTGGAGGAGGATGCCGCCAAGCTGACGCACTTCGGCACCTATTCTCTGGTGGATTACAACCGTGGCGGCACCCCGCTGATGGAAATTGTCTCCGCCCCGGACCTGTGCAGCCCGGAGGAGGCCTACGCCTACCTCAAGAGCCTGCAGCAAATCCTCATCTGCGGCGGCATTTCGGACGCCGATATGGAGAAGGGACAAATGCGCTGCGATGTGAACATCTCCCTGCGCCCGCACGGGCAAAAGGAGCTGGGGGCGAAGATTGAGATGAAGAACATCAACTCCATGTCCGCAGCCCGCCGCGCGCTCATCTACGAAATCCGCCGCCAGGCAGACGAACTGGACCGTGGCATTGCGCAGGTGCAGTCAACCCGCCGCTGGGACGACGCCGCCGGGGAGAGTATCGTGATGCGCACCAAGGAGAACGCGCATGATTATCGCTACCACCCCTGCCCGGACCTCATTCCGGTTCACACGGCACCCATCGTGGAAAAGGTCAAGAGTGAGCTGCCCGAACTGCCGGATGCACATCGCAATCGCTTGGTATCGCAGTATAAGCTACCGGAGGCAGATGCGGACACCCTGGTGGGGGATACGGCCCTGTGCGCCTACTTTGAGGCCGCCGCTGCCGGCAGCCCCACGCCCAAGAAAGTGGCCAACTGGGTGATTAACAACCTCTCCTCCGTACTCACCGAGAAGGAAATCGGCATAGCGGACTGCCCCGTCTCCCCGGAGCAGTTGGCGGGGCTCGTTCAGGTGATCGAGCAGGGCATCTGCTCCAACAACCAGGGACGCGATGTGCTGGCCGTTCTTTGGGAGAAGCCGGGCGTGAGTGCCGCCGATGCAGCGGCGAGTCTGGGCTTCAAGAAGACCGACAGCGGGGCCTTGGAGGCTGCCGTGGACAAGGTGCTGGCCGAGAATGCCGACATGGTAGCCCTGGTGAAAGGCGGCAACACCAAGCTGCTCAACGCCCTGACCGGCAAGGTGATGAAGAGCAGCAACCCGAAGCCCAATCCCAAGCTGGTAACGGAGCTGCTGACGGCCAAACTCGGGCTGTAAATCACCCTGCTCACGCACGCTGCGATTCAAAAGAGCCTTGACCGCAGCGTGCTCTGCGTTTATACTGGGGGCATGAGCAACTATGCGTTAATTCTCGCCGGCGGCAGCGGCACACGCTTCTGGCCGCTCTCCCGCAACGCGCGCCCCAAGCAATTGCTGGACCTTTTCGGTAAGGGCACCATGCTGCGCCAAGCCCTCAACCGCATGGAGCGAGTTCTGCCCCCGGAAAATATATTCATTCTCACGAACAGTCTGCAGGAGGTGGAGGTGCGGCGAGAGGCCGCCGAGCTGCCGGCCGGCAACATTGTAGCAGAGCCCGCGCGCCGCGACACCGCACCCGCTGTGGCCCTCGGCATTGCCTTGGTAGCAGCGCGCGATCCCGAGGCGAACATGATGATCGTGCCCAGTGACTCCCTGATTCTGGATGACGCAGCCTTTGCCGACCTAGCCTCCGAGGCCCTGGAGCTGGCCGGACGCACCCCGGGGCTCATCACCATCGGCATCCGCCCCACTTGGGCATGCCCGAGCTACGGTTATATCGAGCGCGCCGCGCGCCTGCAGGATCCCACCCTGAAACACTCCTGCTACGAGGTACTGCGCTTCCGCGAAAAGCCGGACCCCTCCACCGCCGCGCAATACCTGGCCTCCGGCAATTTCTCCTGGAATGCGGGCATGTTTATCTGGAATGTCGCCTATGTGCGCCGCCAACTGGCCGAGCACATGCCGCAACTGGCGGAGTTCATCGCGCGCTTTACGGCTGCGCCGGATCAGGCCGAATTCATCCGCCGCGAGTTCCCTGCCCTCACCCCCATTTCCATCGACTTTGCACTGATGGAAAAAGCCGACCGCGTCCTCAACTTCGAAGCCTCCTTCGACTGGGATGACGTGGGCTCCTGGCTTTCCGTCGGCAGCTACCTGCCGCAGCATGAGGGCAATGCGGCCAACTGCCCCCTGAGTGCCCTGCAAGCCACGGGTAACATTGTCTTTACCGGTGGCAAACGCGTTGCCCTCCTGGGGGTTGACGACCTCATTGTGGTGGACACGCCGGATGCCCTGCTCATCTGCCGCAAAGATGAGGCGGACAAGATCAAGAAGATTGTGAACAACCTACCCCCGGAGCTGCTGTGAGCGAGCACCCCCTCCTGGCTGTCGATTTCGGGCAGGCGCGCATCGGCATCGCTGCTACCGATGCCGCCGGCATCCTGCCCTACCCCGTCGAGACCATCGAACCGGCCAAGGTTGATCCCCTCGAGAGAATTGCGCAGATTGCGGAACGGATAGGCGCTAAACGCCTGATAGTCGGGCTTCCCCTGCGGCTGGACGGCACGGAGGGGACAGCCTGCGCCAAGGTACGCGCCTTTGCGCAGAAGCTGCACGAACGCATCCCTGCCCTGCCGATGGAGTTTGTGGATGAATTCCTCACCACGACCACCGCGCAGAAAAAACTGCACGCCGCAGGTAAAAAGGCCAAGCACTTCAAGCCTGTGATTGACCAAGCAGCCGCCGTGGAAATCCTGAACAACCGGATGCGCGCCCACGGCGAACTCGACAACGAGTTTGCCCTGCCGCCGGAGGATTTTCCGCCCCTTTGAGGGACAGCCCCGCCGCACTCAGGGCCGAGTGCGGTGAGATTATGGCACAAACGCCACAGATAATGCTTGAAATGCGGTCCGCTTCGTGGTACGATTCCGCCGAACGCATGGAAACTCTCTATTACGTCATGTACGGTGTCATCCTCGTTCTGTCCCTTTTCGGGCTGATCGTGGGGGTGAGTAACGATGCCTGCAACTTCCTGAATTCCTCGCTCGGTTGTCGAGCGGGCACCTATCGCTTGGTGGCTGCCGTAGCGGGCGTGGGCGTCATCATGGGCGCGGCTTTTTCCAGCGGCATGATGGAGGTAGCGCGCAGCGGTGTGTTTGTGCCGGGCATGTTCAGTTTCCATGAGCTGATGGTGCTCTTTATGGCCGTGATGGTGGCCAATGTTATCTTGTTGGATATATTCAACACCCTCGGTCTGCCTACCTCCACCACGGTGGCCTTGATTTTTGCCTTGCTGGGTTCCGCGATGGGAATGGCCATGTACAGCGCAGGCTGCAATGAGTCCGCTTCCGTTATCGAATACATCAACGCAGGCAACACCACCACCATTGTGGCGACTATTTTCTGCTCCGTGGCCATCGCTTTCGTGGTGGGTACGGTGGTGATGTGGATCAGCCGCCTGATTTTCAGCTTCCGTTATCAGCGCACCTACCGCTATTTGGGGCCGCTGTGGTGCGGTGCTGCGTTTACGTCCATCAGCTATTTTGCCATCTTCAAGGGGCTGAAAACAAGCCCCATCCTCAGCCCGGAGACACACGCCTACCTCGATGCGAACGTGAGCATGCTGGTGCTGGCGGCCTTTGTGGGCTGGACCCTGCTGGGGGCTCTGGGGCAGTATGTTTTCCGCCTGAATACACTGCGTTACACCGTACTGGCCGGCACTTTCGCGCTGGCTCTTTCCTTCGCCGGTAACGACTTGGTGAACTTCATCGGCATCTTCATGGCCTCCGACACCTGCTTGGATCTGGCATCCCAAGCGGCGGCTCAGGGGGTGCATGTGGCGGATATGAAGATGGGTGCTCTGGCCAATCAGGAGGTGAAAGCGGAGATGTGGCAGCTCATCACGGCCGGTGTTATCATGGTGGCGGCCCTCTTCTTCTCCAAGAAAGCCCGCAAGGTGACGGAGACGGAGATCAAGCTCTCTGCCGCCAACACAGGCAAGGAGCGTTTCGGCTCCAGCCAACCGGCTCGTCTGCTGGTGCGCTATACGCTCAACGTGGTGCGTTTCGTGCAGCGCATCACCCCTGCCCCCGTGGCGGAATTCGTGGGACGCCGCTTTGAGCCCCTGCGCCCGGAGGAGGAGACGGGGGCCAACTACGACATGCTGCGCGGGTCCGTGAACCTGACGGCCGCAGCCTTCCTCATCTGCATTGCTACCTCGTGGGAAATGCCCCTGTCTACCACCTACGTCACCTTCATGGTCGCCATGGGCTCCTCGCTGGCAGACCGAGCCTGGGGCCGGGACTCAGCGGTGTATCGCATCACAGGCGTTCTCGCCGTGGTCGGCGGCTGGTTTATCACGGCCTTCGCTGCGTGCACGCTTGCCTTCGGCGTTGCTCTCATCATGGCCTACGGCAGCATCTGGGGCATTGTGGTGATGGTGGCTTTGGCCATCGTTCTCCTCATCCGCTCCACCTTCTTCCGCAACTCGGATTCCAACGAGGTGAAGATCCTCAACCTGCGCAACCGCTCGGCCGTGCGTGACTTCGGCGCCGCCGCCGCCGGTCGCCTCGGTCGCATGGTCGGCATCTACAATGCCATGGTTCAGGCCCTGCTGAAGGAGGACCGCGATGCCCTCAAGCGTCTCCGCAAAAAGGCGCGCTCCATGAAGCGCGATATTGCCTTGGTCAGCGAGAACGAGGTGATGCCCTCCCTTGTCAACGTGCCCAAGGAATACGCCGAGCAGGGGCAGCGCATTTACCGCATTACCGAGCTCTCCGCCAATGTCTGCGAGTGCCTGCTGGCTGCCGTCAAGGCGGCGTTCAACCACATTGATAACCAGCACGTGGGCCTGAATGAGCGCCAAGGCCAAGATCTGCTCGCCCTCACCGGCAAGATCAGCCGCTTCTATCCCTCCCTCACGGACAAGCTCAAGACCGGCGATTATGCCGGCATCGACAGCCTCCTCGAGTCCGCCGATACCCTCGGTAACGAATTCGCCGAGTACATCAAAACGCACCTGATGCAAACAGACCAAGACGCCGCCGGCATGCGCAACGGTATCCTCTATCTCACCCTCCTGAACGAGACCCGCGCCATGACGGACCAGGCCTTTGCCCTCATCCGCTGCACCAAGGAGCTCTTCGAGTACTGATAACGCCGGGCCGCAACCACCGCCGCACCCGGTCTGTCAGCAGTCCTCTTCAACGGGGAGCAGGCTCAGACTTCTTCTTTTCGGCTTCCTCCAGAAGGCGGATGACCGCCGGCTCCTCGGCAAGATCCCAGGAGGTGTTGCCGTTTTTATTACGAGCCCCGACGTCAGCCCCGGCATCGAGAAGCAACTTCACAAGGTCAGCGTGCCCCGCCTTGGCTGCGTACATCAGGGGCGTCCAGGCATTTTGTACGGCCGTGTTCACATCTACCCCGGCAGTCAGCAGTGCCTTTGCTACCTCCGCATATCCGAAATTTGCCGCAAGCGTTAAGGCCGTCATCCCTTCCTGAGTTTCAACGTCCACATCCGCGCCAGCCTTCAGTAGTGCTGCTACCATCTCCGTATGACCATTTATCGCAGCCCACATCAGGGCTGTCTCCCCCTCGTTTGTCCGCGCATTCACCTCTGCTCCCGCCTCCAGTAGTGCTGCTACCATCTCCGTATGGCCATTCATCACGGCACCCATCAGGGCTGTCTTCCCCGCGTTTGACCGAGCGTTCACCTCTGCTCCCGCCTTCAGTAGTGCGGGTACAGTCTCCGTATGGCCATTTATCGCAGCCCACATCAGGGCTGACGCGCCCTCGTTTGACCGCGCGTTCACCTCTGCGCCCGCCTTCAGTAGTGCGGGTATAGTCTCCGTATGGCCATTTATCGCGGCACCCATCAGGGCTGTCTTCCCCTCGTTTGTCCTCGCATTCACCTCTGCGCCCGCCTTCAGTAGCACTGCTACCATCTCCGTATGGCCATTTGTCGCAGCTCCCATCAGGGCTGTCACCCCCTCGTTTGACCGCGCGTTCACCTCTGCGCCCGCCTCCAGTAGCGCGGGTACAGTCTCCGTATGGCCATTCATCGCAGCATACATCAGGGCTGTCACACCCTCGTCTGTCCTCGCATTCACCTCCGCGCCCGCCTTCAGTAGCGAGGCTACCGTCTCCGTATGGCCATTCATCGCTGCGCCCATCAGGGCTGACGCGCCTTTGTTTGCCCGAGCATTCACCTCTGCTCCCGCCTTCAGTAGCACTGCTAACGACTCCGTATGGCCACTCTTCGCAGCAAACATCAGGGCTGTCACCCCCTCGTCCGTCCTCGCATTCACCTCTGCTCCCGCCGCCAGTAGCGCGGGTACAGTCTCCGTATGGCCATTCATCGCAGCACCCATCAGGGCTGTCTTCCCCTCGTTTGTCTGCGCATTCACCTCTGCGCCCGCCTTCAGTAGTGCTGCTACCGTCTCCGTATGGCCATTCATCGCGGCGCCCATCAGGGCTGTCTCCCTCTCGTTTGACCGAGCATTTACCTCCGCGCCCGCCTTCAGTAGCACTGCTAACGTCTCCGTATGGCCATTTATCGCAGCTCCCATCAGGGCTGCCTCCCCCTCGTTTGCCCGCGCATTCACCTCCGCGCCCGCCTTCAGTAGCGCAGCTACCGTATCTGTATGGCCATTCATCGCTGCGACCATCAGGGCTGTAAAACCCTCGTTTGTCCGCGCATTCACCTCCGCACCCGCCTTCAGTAGCGCAGCTACCGCATCTGTATGGCCATTCATCGCTGCGTACATCAGGACTGTCAAGACCCCGTCCGTACGAGCATTCACATCCGCGCCGGCCGAGATGAGGAGCTCCACCATCTCCACAGAACCGGAAGCCGCCACCATCAAAGCTGTTTCACCATCCTTTGACACATGATTCACATCCGCCCCGGCGTCGAGCAGAACCCTCACCACCTCGGCATCGGAGCCAAAAACGGCATACATCAAGACGGACCGGCCATTCTCATTCGTTGCATTCGGATCCGCTCCCGCCCTCAGAAGGAGAGAACACACGCGCGCCGATGCATGATCAGAGACAGCATCAAAAAGCACGCCCTTGATATCCTTCGCGGCGAACAGATAACGCGCGGTCTGCTCCTCAGCACTCTCCGGGGCATCAAAAATGCTGAAAGACAGTCCCTCTTCCTGCGCCGTCAGAGGTGCCGTAGCAGATAAACCAAAGGCCAAAGCCGCCCATATCACATTCCGGGTTGTCATGCACCCATTCTACCATCTTCTGAGGAGACGTCAAGAAGGAAAGCCCAATAAAGCGACTCCGGAGATGCAGAAAAAGGTGTCCGCCCAAGCACCGGGGAAGGCCATGAAACGACTACCCCAAGCAAGCGTGAGAGTACGGGTGCATCAGCACCAAGTGAGGCCGACGGCAGTGCGGATGCGGGTGAGGGTCTTAGCAGCCTCCTCGCGGGCCTTGGCGGCACCGTTGGTGAGGACCTCGCGGACGTACTCGGGGTGGGCGAGGAGCCATTCGCGGCGTTCGCGGGCGGTGCGGAAGTACTCCCAGTAGGCCTCGAAGAGGTCCTTCTTGAATTGGCCGTAGCCGACGCCGCCGGCGTGGTGGGCATCCACCATGGCCTGAAGCTGCTCCGGGGTGGCGAAGAGTTTGTAGAGGGCCAAGATGATGGAATTCTCCGTGGGCTTGGGTGCCTCCAGCGGGGTGGCATCCGTCACGACCTTTTTGTTAATGAGCTTGCGCATGGCCTTCTCCTCGCCGAAGATGGGGAGGGTGTTACCGTAGCTCTTGCTCATCTTCTGGCCGTCCAAGCCCGGGACAACGGCCGTCACCTCGCTGATGAGGGGCTCCGGCAGCTTGAAGAGCTCCGCGCCGAAGGTCTCATTGATCTTGCCGGCCAAGTCACGTGTCACCTCCAAGTGCTGTTTCTGGTCCTTGCCGACGGGCACGGCATCGCTGTCATACAGCAGAATGTCCGCCGCCATCAGGGCGGGGTAGGCAAAGAGGGCATGGGTAGCAGCAAAACCATGGGCCATCTTGTCCTTGTAGGAGTGGCAGCGCTCCAGCAGGCCCATCGGGCACACCGTGGAGAGGATCCAAGCCAGCTCATTCACCTCCGGAACAGCGGATTGGGCAAAGAACACCGCCTTCTGCGGATCGAGTCCGCAGGCCAACAAATCCACCGCCAGACCGAGGGTGTTGTCGCGCAGCTTCTCCGCGCTCTCCATGGTCGTCATGGCGTGGTAGTTAGCAATAAAGTAGAACGCCTCGCCCTTCTCCTGAAGCTCAACGGCGGGCTTGATGGCGCCGAAGTAGTTACCGATGTGAAGCTGACCGCTGGGTTGCAAACCTGTAAGGAATCTCATAACGTGATGTCTGTTAGTTATTGTGAAGAATCATCGGAAGGGGTAAGCACGCGGCGTATCATATGGCGCAGCTCATCTGCGGCATAGCTGCCCTCTATGGTGCTGAGCTTGACCCCCTCCGTGTAAAGGATGGCCGTGGGCACCTTCGTGATGCGGAACTCCTCCGCCACGGCGGGGTACTCATCCGCATTCACCACCACCACCTGCATGGCCCCCTTCTCTGCCTTGGCCAGTTTCTTAAGCTGGGTGATCATCTTGTTGCTGTGCGGGCACCACGGGGCCGTGAAGCAGAGCAGCAGGCTGCGCCCGGACACCCCCGTCACCTGCCGCATGTCCTCGCCCTTGTACTCGCTGTAGGGCTCGAACTTGGGAGCACCGAAGGGCGCGGTCGCCTCGGGGCGTATCTCCGTGCGCACCAGGTCACTCAGCTCCTCGTGCTCCGGGTTGGGAGCGGGCTTGGTGGAGGTAGTGAACTGCTCGGCGCGCGCCTTGCGCTCCGCGTCCGACTCCCCGCAAGAGGAGAGGAGACAGAGGGCCGCCGCGGCGAGCATCGTTGCCGGCACATACTTCATGCGCGTCATTATACGCCACTCCTGCCCAAAAGGGAAGCCGCTATTCTGTCTTTGGGCCACTTTTTTTACCGGAAGGGGACGGAGAGAAGCACAAAACACGGCGTTCCGGCAGGCAAAGCCACTCCCCGGAGCCCGGAAGTCGCAGACGGCGGGGACGGCGCTGCTGCAGGCGGAAGGTACCGAAATGCGCCAAGCGCACGCAACCGTCCTCCGCCAGACCCTCGCGCACGGCCTGCGCCACCGCTGCTATGGCCAGACGCGCCGCCATCGGCGTGGCGGTTCCGCCCAACGCGCGGCGCACCGCCTCCTGCAACTCATCCGCAGCCATTACTCACTGCGGCGACCGGAGTGCGCCAAGATGAGGAACACATAGTACAGCAAGCCGGCCAGGGCCGACAGTGCTGCGGCCACATAGGTCATCGCCGCCCAGAAGAGAGCCGTCCGGGCTTCTTCCTGCAAGGCGGGCTGCACCACCCCGCGCTCCCGCAGCCAGGCCAGCGCACGGCGGGAGGCATCGAACTCCACCGGAAGGGTCACAAAGGCAAAGAGTGCCGTGGTGCCGAAGAGCGCAACACCCACCCAAGCGACCTCCGGTCCGCTCCCGGCAGACAACAGAATCAAGCCCAAAATCAGGATGATTTGCCCCATGCGCGACCCGAAATTCACCAGCGGCACCAAGCGGCTGCGCAGCCCCAACCAAGGGTAGGCCACGGCATGCTGCACCGCATGCCCGCACTCATGCGCCGCCACGGCCACAGCGGCAATACTGTTGCAGCGGTAGACGTCATCGCTCAGGTTTACCGTGCGGTCCATCGGGTTGTAGTGGTCGGTCAACGAGCCGGGAGTATGCGTCACCCGAACATCGTTGATACCCTTGCTGCGCAGCATACTCTCCGCCACCTGCGCCCCCGTCAGCGGCACATAAATCTCCGAGGCCCTGCGCATCACGGACATCAGACGACGCTGCACCACCATACCCACTACGCTCATCACCAGCACCAGCAGCAGCCCCAGCATCGTCATTCCCCCCATGCCCGAGCCGCCCATCCCGGTACTGAAGCCGACCGAGGAGGGATCCGGGCCGTATCCGTATTGAGCCAACAAAACATTGCAGATCATATTCATGCCCTCATTATAGCCCCCCTACCCGACCCCGCGCAAGCCCCCGTTGTGTCACCGCGTGTCTTAACGGGGGACAGGAGGTAGAACGTCAGTATTCCCACCCACTCGGACGTAATACAAGACTTCCCTCCGCCCGGGGAATAATCAGCCTGATGTTCGGGGGAACGCGGAATTTCAGGAATGAAGGGAAAGGATGGGGTATTCGGGAGGTGTGTTAGATATTCTATGACGATTTGATAGTAGTTTACTTGATCAATTTCCGTAACTACCAATGATGAATTCGCTTTGAATTCTCGTCGAAGGTCAGCATGATATCCGATTTCCGCTCCTTCCCGAAATTCCTCGTCCCGACAACTCCCCCCTGCCCCGCAGGCATAGTAACATGAAGTCTGTTACCTCATCCCGAGTGGTTTCGCTTTCTGTGTATATCTGCGCTGTCCGTGGACATAATTTCCCCGGCCGAGGGCGAACCCTGCGGCCGGGGACGAAGCATCGGACAAGAAAGAGGGTGGATGTCTTACGGGGTGGTCGTGGTCTTCTCAAAGGTCACGGGGGTGCTGCCGGGGGCGTTGATGCCTACGGTGCCGTTGAGCGCATCCGTGAAGTTGATGACGTAGTCGCGGTTTTCCTCATCGATGTCGCCCGTAGGCCAGCCGGTCTCGGTCCAACCGGCCTCCACATGGAGCCGGGCTTGTCCGGCGGAGATGCGGGTATATGTGTAGGTGTTGATGCTGCCGGAGTAGGTCCTTTCCCCCTCGTAGTCCTTCTTTGTGATCGAGATGGAGCCTCCCCCGTTCTGCTCGAACTTGAGCACATCTTTTCGCTTCACCTCGGTGCCTACTGTGTCCGAGATGGTCATGGTGATGCCCACCAGGGGGGAGTCGGCGTTCGGGTCGACTTGCCCGGGGTCGGTGATGCCGGGGTGTTGGCTGTAGTCCTCGGTCCAGGGGGTGGAGGAGCCACCGCCACCGCCGCCACCGCCGCCACCGCCACCCCCACCGCAGGCGGCGAAGGCGAGGAGGGCTGCTGTGCCCGTGAGGGCGCGGAAGAAGAAGCTGCGTGTCATGTTCATGGTTGTTTGGGTTTTGTTATCAGAAGGTGTAACTCACGCCGATGTTGGCGCTGTGTTGTGTGTTATGCTCGGCTGCCTCCAGGGTGTAGGCGGCGTTCGCACTCCAGGTGTCGTTCAGGCGGTAGCTGCCGCCCACGCTCACCTTCAGCCCCACGCGCCCGGGGTTGAGCCCCTGCTCGCGGATGCCGTCGAAAGTGGTCACGGGGTTATGCCGCAGCATGTCGCCTACCAAAGCGGCCTCGGCATAGACGCTCGCGCGGCCTGCGTTGTGGGTGATGCCCGCGCCGATCTCGCCGCGCAGGTTCTGCACGGAGCCCGTGCGCTCGCCCTGCACCTTCGCGCTGTCCAGGGCCAAGTACTCCAGCCCGCCGAAGCCCTGCACCGCCGTGTTCTGCCCGATCATGCGGGCCCAGGTGGCGCGGGTAGCGAGCACGGCGCTCTGCTGCGTCCAACTCTCGCTGCCGTTCCACACGGGGCCGTGCGTGCGGGTGCGTCCGTAGGCGGCATCCCAGCTCAGCCATACGCTGTCCGTGGCATTGCCGAAGAGCTTGGCGTTGCCGTACAGGCCCACGGACTGCGCGTTTTGGTGCATCCGCCCGTGGTTCTCGGGGTTCAGGCGGCTCCATGTGCTGCCGGCAGCCAAGCCGATGTTACCGCTCTCGCTCACCGTCAGCTCCACGCCGAGGGCGCCGCCCATGCGGTTGACATCCGAGCCGCCCGTGCCGCTCATGCGGCTGTGCCCGCCGAGCATGCTCACCCAGGCCGTGCCCGTGCCGCCCTGCAGGCGCCGCTGACGCAGCAGGTCGCTGAACTCGCGCTGGGCCGCCGCAGCGCTCCAAGTGCTTTGGATGGCCACATGGCCCACGTTGCTGCGGCGCAGGGCCTCGCGCAGGCTCATCAGCAGCGCGTTGCCGTCTACCGCCGTTCCGGAGCCCGTCCCCTTCGCGTCCTCGCTGCTGCCGAGCGTGCGCAGGGACAGGGTCGAGCTCGGGGCCTGTGTCAGGGTCAGCACCAGCTTGTCGCCCACCTTCGCGATGCTCCCGTCGGTCAGGCCGAAGAAGGTCGCGTAATCCGTGCTGCCGGACAGGTTCTTGAATTGGAAGAGGTCGTAGCTACCCGCGCCCCAGCCGCTCCCGGACAGCACCAAGCGCGTGTCGCTTGCCAGCGTCAGCGTGCCCGTGATGCTCAGGAAATCTCCCGGCGTGGCCGTCACCGTGCCGCCCGCAAGGGTCAGGTCGCCCACAATCGTGCCGCTGCAGCTCAGGTTCTGCCCTCTGCCGATGCTCAGCCCGCTCTTGGTCACCAGCCGCGCCCCCTGCGCCAGCAGCATATCCGCGCCGTTGAACGCGCCCTCCAGGCGCAGGCGCGCCCCTGAATCCACCTTGATATCCGAGTCCAAGCTGCCGTACACGCTCAGCGTGCCGCCCTTCACATGGGTCAGGCCCGTGTAGCTCTGGTTGCCGAGGATCTTCGCCTCGCCGCTCCCGGTCTTCGTCACGCCGCCGGTGCCCAGCAGCTTGGTGTCAATCGTTCCGCCGCTGATGGCTACCGCCCCGGCCGTGATGCTCGCGTCCTTCCCGCCGATCACGCCGTGCTTCACCTCCAGCGTCTCTTTCACGATGAGGTCGCCCTTCAGCGTCAGCAGACCCGTCGCGGCGTCGAAGTACTCGTTGCCGAGCGGGCTGACCTTCCGCGGCTGGTCCAGCGTCAGCGTCTTCACCTTGCCGTCGTTACCTGCATCCAGCGTGCAGCCGGACTTCACCACCACGTCGTTCTTGCTCAGGTCGTGCCCGTTCATTTCCAGCGTGCCGCCGTTCATCGTAATGGTGCCGATGCCCAGCGCGTTGTCATGATTCACGGAGATCTTGCCGTCGTTCAGGATGGTGCCGCCGGTGTAGGTGTTCTCGTTATTCACCACCAGCGTGCCGCTGCCGTTCTTGATGACCGAGGTGTCACCCGCAATGCTGCCCGGGCCGTTCCACGTGGTCGTGCCGCTGCCGTCCACCACCACGCTGCCGGGCTTCACGTCGCCGATAATGGTGATATCCTCCCCACCGTTGAAGACCATGTCCTGCCCGTTCTGCGAGCTGTCCCAGGCGGTGCTGCCTGCTGTCAACAGGGTGAGCAGCAGCTTGTTGCCCGAGACGCTCCAGCCGTAGCGGCTGCTGTCGAGGCCGTCCAGCGTCAGGCTGCTCAGGTTGCCGCTCAGGCTGCCGACCGTGGCCAGCGTGTAGGTGCCGGCGGTGGCGGTGTAGAACTTCACCGCCGTGCTGCCGCCGAGGGTCAGGGCTCCCGTCACCTCCAGGCTGCTGCCGCTCGCGAAGTCGAGCACGCCGCCGGAGAGGGTCATCGTCCCGCTCGTCAGCGTCTGCCCGCCGAGGCGCAGGGTGCCGCTGCTCAGCGTCACACTCCCCGCCTGCGTGGCCCCGCCGAGGCTCAGCCCGCCCTGCACGGTCAGCCTGCCGGTGTAGGCCGCTGCCCCGTTCAGGGTGCCGCCCGTTGCCGTGATGTCATTTGCCACGGCCAAGCCGCCCAGGTTCAGCGCCCCGCCGCTCATGCTCACCCGTCCCGTGCCCAGCGCCTTCGCCGAGCCGACGGTCAGCGTGCCCGCCGTCAGGGTCGTGCCGCCGGTGTAGCTGTTATCGCCGCTGATGCTGCCGCTGCCGCGCACCTCCACCGCTGCCGTGCCGCTGATGCTGCCGGAGATCGCCCCCGCCGTCAGCAGAATGCTGCCGCCCGTCGTAGCGGTCTGCACATCTTCGTCCACCGTCAGCGTGCCGCCCGTCTGGGTGACCATCGCGTTCTTGGATTCTGTCGCGTAGTCATGAATGCTGCTCACGGACACCGCATCGCTGCCCGCCAGCGTGTATTTGCCGTAGTTAATCCCGCCGCCGTGGCTGCCGATGCCGTTGCTGCCCATCGTCAGCGTATCTGTTCCGAATTTCACCGTGGCACCGTTCAGCACCAGCGTGCCTCCGTTCACCACCTGCACCGTGTAGCCCGCCGACTTACTGAAGCCGCTCACGCCGCCTTCCCTCCCGGTCACATCGACCAGGGTCTCGCCGGTCGAGGTCTTGGTCAGCGCGCTTGCATCGAAGCTGCCGCTCAGGGTCAGCGTGCCGGCATTGGATATAACACCGCTAAAATCCAGTGTGTACCCGTTATCCACCACCAGATAGCTCGTTCCGGCGGAGCTGATGGTGTTCGTCACCCCATTCGCCGCAATTTGCAGCGCCCCGCCGTTCAGTTGTACTCCCCCCGTGCCCAGGGCCGAGGCATGCGCTGCAACAAGCGTGCCGCCGGAGATGGTGGTGCCGCCGGTGTAGTCGTTCGAGGTCTCAATGGTCAGCTTGCCCGTTCCCTGCTTGGTCAGGGTCATGCCGCCGCTCAGCTTTCCGGATCCGGTCCAAGTATAATCCGGCGAGCTGTTTACCAGCACACTCTTCGGCGCCAAGGTTCCCTCCAAGGTCACAGTCCCCGCAGCGGTATCGCCGAACACCACATCCACGCCGTCCTTGTAGGCATAGGCATCTCCATCCTGCATCCAGTTTTCGGAGCTTACATTCCACAGCCAATCATTGCTGCCGTTGCTCCAGGTGGCGGTGGCCAGTTCGGGAATAATTCCGCCTCGGTAGTTAAAATACAGAGTCCCTTCACTCCAAGTCAACTCACCCACCTGCGCCTCGAGTCCACGCACGGAAATCTTGCTCGCGTCCCAAGTATAGGTAGAATCCGCCGTGGTGATGAGCTTGTAACGGTTGCCGATCGTCAAATCCGTCCCGGAAAGATTCACTGTCAGCGCATCCGTGCTCAGAGCGGTCCCTGCCCCCAAAGTCAACACAGCCGTGTCTGCATTCTCACTCCCCAGAACGAATGATACAAAAGAGCCTCCCTCCAGTGTCAGGCTCTTGGCCGTCACGCTGTTGACGCCCTGCAGTCCGAGCGTACTGCCGGAAGTCAGCGAGATTGTCGCCTCCGTATCTGCCCCGTTTACAGACGCATTTTTCAGCATCAATGCAGCATTGCGTCCCGATGCCGCAGAGAAGCTCCCCACCGTCAGCTTCACACCATCCTCCACTCTCAGTCGACCGCCGTGCAGCGTCACTGCGCCCAAAAGCTCGCTGCTCAGGGAATTGGCCAATTCATCAGCAGTTGCTTCCACACCTCCCTTAATATCTTTCAACGTGTCTGCCATCCCGGCTCCGCTGAAGAGGATGTCGCCGTCTGCTTTCTGTGTTACGCCGTCAACATCGTAATCCTTATTCAAGCTTACCGTGACATCCGAACCGGCATAGACACCATCCTTGAAAGTAATGCTCTTCCCGGTCTGCGCGCTTAATTCCATCGAACTCGCTTCGCCTGTTTCGCTTTGCTGGTACACGCTGCGCAGGCGGTAGGTACCATTCAGCACCTCGTAGTTGCGTTCAAACGATGCAGCCCCGCGCAGGACAAAGTTGCTCCCGTGTCTCAGGTAGATTGCACCACCTTCAGCCACGCTCCCGGCACCACCTCGTACGCTGTTTCCACTGAAGGTAACCATCCCATTCCCACTGAATATCAACTCCGAGGAGGAGGGAAGATATAGAGCACCTCCCCTGACAGCGTTGTCATTCCCGCTTCCGGTCGAGGAGGCATAGTTGCCGCTGAAGTTGACAGCCTCGTTTCCGCTGAAACTCAGAGCATCTTCGGCATAGATCGCACCTCCCCTGGCAGAGACGGAGTTCCCGTTGATCGACGATGTGGCGTAGTTACTGCTGAATTCAATGGCCTTATTCCCGCTGAATGTCAAGTAAAAAGCAGAAATGGCACCACCCGCCGCGGAGTCATAGTCGCCGGAACCTGATGCGGAAACATTATTCCCGGTGAAGGTGATGTTATTGTTTGAGCTGAAATCTACAGAACTGTCTACAGAACTGGGGGCAAATGCTGATCCTATGGCAATGGCACCACCGGATCCCACCGCGCCTGAGGCTGAATTGGCGTTGAAGGTGATGTTTTTGTTTCCGGTGAAGCTGATATCTGAAGCGGTATCTGAATCGGCGATGATGGCTCCTCCGTAGGCAGCCGCACCGGTGAGCTTGTTCTCACTGAACAGGATATCGCCTGTATTCGCATTGAAGGTCACTGAGCCTGCCCGGATGGCACCGCCGGTTGTATCATTTGCTGAGGAGGCGTAGTTCTTGCTGAACGTAATACCTCCGTTTTTGCTGAAGGTCAGAGGCTGCTTGGTATCAATCGCTCCGCCTCGGGCAGAGGAGCCTACTGACTTCGCGTAGTTCCCATCGAAGGAAACAGAGGTATTCTGACTGAACGTGAGAGTCGATTGCCCGCCGATGGCTCCGCCTCCCACCTTACAGGAAAGACCATGCTCTGTTGAATCAGCAGTAGCCGCACTTTCCACGTAGTTTCCTTTGAAGATAAGTGCCGTATTACCGCTGAAAGCAAGCTCGGAGACATAGGAGTAGACAGCCCCGCCGAGAGCGGCACTGCGCCCCGAATAAGCGTGGTTGTCGATGAATTGCACCGTCCCGTTATTACTGAGGGTCAGGTTGGCATCGCTCGTCAGCGCCCCGCCGAAGGCATCGTAGTTCGCTGCATTCACATAGTTCTCTCGGAATGTTACATTCGTGTTTCCGGAGAATACCAACGGCTGAGTGTTGAAGGAAATAGCTCCGCCGCCGGCCGAGGCCTGCAACGTGGAGGTGGTATCGGCATGGTTCCCCACGAAGGAAACGCTGCTATTGTTGCTGAAAGTCAACGCAGTCAGCATATCGCCGACGGAGAAGATAGCACCACCGGAGGCAGACGATGTACCGGAGCTGACGGAATTGCGGGAGAATCTTACATCGCCGCTGCCGGCTCCGTCAAAGGTAACACCGGCAGACAGGAAAGCAGCCCCGCCCCGAGCGGATTGAGTTTCCGAAGTAAGCGCAGAGTCGGTGAACAAGATGCCGCCCTTATTCTCGATGGTCAACTCCCCGCTCTCCGCAAGCAGTCGCCTGAGCGTCAGGTCATTCGCCCCCGCAACCTCCAGACGCCCGTTTCCGGAAGCCGTAAGATCAAGCAGAGCATTCGCCTCAATCCGCAGCGTGCCGCCGTTCAGCTGCACCGACCCCGTTCCCAGGGCCGAGGCATGTGCTGCAACGACCGTGCCGCCGGAGATAGTGGTGCCGCCGGTGTAGTCGTTCTCGGTCTCGATGGTCAGCTTGCCCGTGCCCTGTTTGGTCAGGGTCATGCTGCCGCTCAGCTTGCCGTCGCCGGTCCAGGTGTAATCTGCCGAGCTGTTCACCAACACGCTCTTGGGGGCCAAGGTGCCCACCAAGGTCACCGTCCCCGCGCCGGTATCGCCGAACACCACATCCACGCCGTCTTTGTAGGCATAGGCATTTCCATCCTGCGTCCAGTTCTCAGAACTCATATCCCACGTCCAACTGCTACTGCCGTTGCTCCAGGTAGCGGTGGTTAGGATGGGGATGTCGCCTCCGCCGTAGTTGAAATAGAGCGTACCGTCACTCCAGGTCAGATCCCCGACCTGCGCATCGAGCCCACTGACGGAAATTTTGCTCGAATCCCAAGTGTAGGTATCATCTGACACAGTGATGAGCCTGTAACGACTGCCGGTCGTCAAATCCGTCCCGGTAAGATTCACTGTCAGTGCATCCGCGCTCAAGATGCCGTCCAACGTCAACACTGCCGTATCGATATTTTCGCTGCCCAGAGTAAAGGCCATGGTCGTTCCGTCCGCCATGGTCAGGGAATTCGCGGTGATGGTATTCATCCCCTGCAAGGCCAATGTGCTTCCGGAGGACAGACTGAGGGTAGACGTGGATGAGTACCTCGTCACTCTTGCATCCTTCAGCAGCAGGGTGGCGTTACTTCCCTCCGCCGTGGAGAAACTACCCACAGTCAGCTTCACGCCATCCTCGACTCTCAGGCGACCTCCGTGGAGCGTCACTGTCCCCAAGAGTTCGCTGCTCAGGGAATTCGATAGCTCATCAGCAGTCGCCGCAACCCCCTCCTTGATAGTCTTCAAATCCTCCGCCATCGTTGCTCCGCTGAGGAGGATATCTCCGTCTGCCTTCTGTGTTACGCTGTCAACCACATAGTCCTTATTCAGGGTTACCGTGACATCCGAACCGGCATAGACACCATCCTTGAAAGTAATGCTCTTCCCGGTCTGCGCGCTCAATTCCATCGAACTCGCTTCGTCTGTTTCGCTTTGCTGGTACACGCTGCGCAGACGGTAGACGCCCTTTTCCACTTCATAGTTGCGTTCGAACAATGCCGCCCCACGCAGGATGAAGATGCTGCCGGAATCCAAGAAAATCGCGCCGCCGTGGGCATACCAATTTCCACTATCCGTCCGAACATAATTATCCCGGAAGGTAATCATCCCATTCCCGCTGAAGGGCAGGGAGGAGTGGGCAACAATCGCGCCGCCCCAGGCAGAGTCAGCCGTCGAGGTGGCATAGTTCCCGCTGAAGGTGATGTCCCCGTTCCCTCTGAAGGTCAGGGAGGAGGAGGCATGAATCGCGCCGCCGTAGGCAAAGTCAGCCGTCGAGGTGGCATAGTTCCCGCTGAAGGTGATGTCCCCGTTCCCGCTGAAGGTCATGGGGGAGAAGGGGTCATCAATCGCGCCGCCTTTGGCCTAGGATCCCGTGGCATAGGTCCCGCGGAAGGTGATGTCCCCGTTCCCGCTGAAGGGCAGGGCGGTGTAGGCATG
>JALFWB010000038.1 GCA_022787425.1 Akkermansia sp. | reverse complement strand
ATCTGCACCGACTACCTTGATTGCCTGCTTTTGCGCTGCTGTCAAGAGGTCGAAAAAGGTTTTGAGGGAGTCCTCTCCCTTGCCCTTTCCTATGTAGAGAATCTCTCCGATCTTATTCGTTACCACAGTTATGAATTTGAGCCTTTCTCCCAGATACTTTTCGTCTACTACGATAGCCTCGAGATTGTCGAGTTGCAGTGGGTTCAGATAGTCCAAAACCTCCCAAACAGTTTTGTTTGCGCGGCGCACGGTGCTCTCAGATATACTCAAAGTTCGGGCAACATCATCGGCTGCGGATCCTTTCTTGACCGGCCAAGTGATGTGCCACATGAGTCTCCATGTCATCCCCATGGTGGAATGCAGCTCCTGAGGCTTTATGGTGTGAAATCTCCGGCACTTATCGCACCAACACTCCAATACCTCGATTTCCAAAGTTGAATGGTGGATACCCAGCGGTAGGTCACGCACCCTCACCGTGTAACGGCGGTGGATGGTTAGGTCGTGATCGCCGCAACAGGGACAGCGCAAATACGACATGTCTACGTGTTTGTACTTGACAATGCAGCCCTTGCTGTTAAAATCAATCCCGCAGGCTTTCTATCCGTCTATCGGCAATACTTCGTTTATCATTTCACCGCTAATTATAGCAGAAGTGGCCGAGGATGGGAAGCCTGTATCTATTTACCGTCGCGAATCTCTCGCTCCCGGGGGTGGTCATAAAAACTGACGGAGCACCGCAATTTCAATCACCATAGCGACATTCTACGAGGCCCCCCCCATACACCATCCAAGGTGAAACATCTATTTTGCACATACCGCCGTCATGGTAAATGCTGTGAGAGATTATCCACAGAATACACAGATTAACCCGGATTCGGCGAGGTGACGCGCTGTGTTTGATATCGCCCCTTTTCCCGTGCTGCGGGTGGGGGTTATTGAGCGAGGGCGTCGCGGATGCCGGAGTCGATGGCGCGGAAGGCGAGGCGGATTTCGTCCTCGGAGATGCAGAGGGGGGGCATGAAGACGATGGTGTCGTGGGTGACGGGGCGGGTGAGGAGACCGTAGGAACGCATGGCAACGCAGGCTTTCTCGCCGGCGCGTTCGTCCTGGAGGTAGGGGGTGCCGTCCGGGTGCGCGACATCGATGCCGGCGATCATGCCGGTGCAGCGGGCGGCGGGGACGTTCGGGTTGCGGCGCACGAGGTCATCGGCGAGCTCGCGGATGAGGCGAATTTTGGGCGGCAGCTTTTCTAACACCTGCTCCTCCTCAAAGACATCGAGAGAGGCCATGGCGGCGGCACAGCCGATTGGGTGGGCCGTGAAGCTGTGGCCGTAGTAGAAGGACTTGTTCTCACTGTAGGTGCCGAGGAACTTTCGATAGACCGCCTCCGTGGTCAGGCAGGCAGCCAAGGGGGTATAACCGCTCGTGAGTCCCTTCGCGCAGCAGAGGAAATCCGGGATGACCCCCTCGTGCATGCAGGCGAAGAGTTTGCCTGTGCGGCCGAAGCCGGTCATCACCTCATCGAATATCAGATAAATCTGCCGCTCATCGCAGAAGCGGCGCAGCTCCCGCAGCATCCCGACGGGCCACGGCGTCATGCGGTTCACACCCTGAATAACAGGCTCGATTACCACGCCCGCCACTGTCCGCAGTAACTCCGTCGGCAGGGCACGCAGGTCCTCCACACTGCGCACGTGAGTTACCTCCATCCCGAAGCCCTTGAAGCGGTCGAAGAAAGTACCGACACCACCCAAGGAGGCCGCACCCATCGTATCCCCGTGATAACAATTTGAGAACGCCACAAAATGTCGGCGCTCCTCCTCCCCCGGGGTCTGCACGTGGCTCTGGAAAGCCATCTTGAGCGCGGACTCCAGTGCTGTGGAACCGTCATCCGAGAAGAAAACACGCGTGAGCGTATCCTTGGGGAAGTAGGACACCAAGCGAGTGGCCAGATCGCTGGCTAAACCATGCCCGAAACCCAAGTAGCTGCTGTGGCAAATGGTACCCGCTTGGCGGCGAATAGCCTCCACAATACGCGGGTGACAGTGCCCGTGGATATTCACCCAAATGGAACTGTTGCCGTCAATATAACGGCGGCCCAGCGAATCCGTCAACCAGACACCCTCACCGCTCTGAATCATGAGCATCTCACTTTCCTGCCCCCAAAGAGCCTGCGGGGTGAAAGGGTGCCAACAATGCGCCAAGTCCCGGCGTTGCCAAATCTCAGTTTGTTCTTTCGCAGTCATGGTTGTTATAAATTCGGATTTTCCTCCTCCTGCGCCTCGCGGGGCACAAAGCGCATAATCTCCGCCTTGAAGGTCAGCGGAATATCCCCCGTCTCGCCGTTACGATTTTTTGCCAAGATCAGGTTAGCATCCGCTCCTGCGTTGGCACGCTCCTCGTCATCCTCGGCATAGTAGGCCGTGCGATAGAGGAGCCCGATCATATCGGCATCCTGCTCGATAGCACCGGATTCACGCAAATCGCTCATCATGGGCACACCCTTATTCTTACCGGGGCGGTTCTCCGGCCCACGGTTCAGCTGGGCGAGCACCACGATGGGGATGTGCAGCTCCTTGGCTAAGCTCTTGAGCCCGCCGGAAATTTCTGCGATCTCACGTTCGCGGCTGTTCTGTGCCTGCTTGGTGTGGGAACGCATCAGCTGCAGATAATCGATACCGATGCAGCAGAGGTCCGGGTGCTCACGCTGCACGCGTCGGGCCTTGGCCCTCAGCTCCGAGATGGAAATGGCAGCCGTATCATCGATAATCAGGGTTGATGACGCAACGGACTTCAGCTCCTTCACCGCCTCACTCAGCTTCTTCATCTCCCCCTTGGGGATACTCTTGCCGCAGCGCAGAGAATTGCGACTGACCCCGCTGCGGGCCATCAACAGACGCTCCAGCAGCTGCACGGCCGGCATTTCGCAGGAGAAACAAAGGGTCGTCTTCTTCAAATCCAACACCATGTGCTCGATGATGTTCATCATGAAGGAGGTCTTACCCATGGAAGGACGGGCTGCGATCACAAACAACTCGCCCGGTTTCAGGCCGTTCACCTTGCGATCCAGCAGGGGGAACCCTGTCGTGATTCCCAGAACCGTATCGCCGCCGTTCATGATGCGCTCCAAGTTGGTGACTGCCTCTTTGAGTGTTGAGGAAAAGTCCCACGAATCATCCCGAGCGGCCGAAGTGCGGATCTTCATCACCTCCTGCTCCGTCTCATCGAGAATGTGGTCAATCTCCGCTTCACTGGTGTAGGCCGCCTCGATGGATCTGTTGGACGCAAGGATAATCGATCTGCGGATGTATTTCTCCTTGAGAATGGCGAAATGGGCCTCATAGAGTCCGCAGGTGGTCGCATAGGTAAAGACATCGACCAAACCCTGCACCCCGCCTACGGTCTCCAGCTGCTTGCGGTCCTCGAGCCGCTGAGCGATGGTGGTCGTATCGATCGTGACACCTTTATCAAAGCACTCCCGGAGGAGCTCCCAGAGGATGCGGTGGGCGGGCACATAAAAGTAGTCACCATTCATCCCATCGGAAATGCAGCGAGCGATGATGGTAAGCGGCTCGATTGCCATCATGGAAAGAAGGCTTTTCTCGACGGAAACGGCTTGGGGGGCCGTACGCATCACCGCCGGAGAGGAGGCAGTGGTCGTTGCGCGGAAATCGAAATTGGCTGTCGTTGTATCACTCATGGCTGCGTGCGCGCTATGGTAACGCATCCGCCCCCGGCAAGCAAGGAAAATCATCCGCCGGGGCACAGAAAGAAGACCGCCCAGGAGCAGAGAAGCACTTTTTTTCGCAATGAGTGAAAAAACGCCTTGACACGGCGCGTTCAGTTGCTTATAGTAGCTACATCATCTCCGCAAGCATGAAAACACTTTCCATCATTTGCACCATGGCACTGACGGCTGCTGCCGTCCAGGCCGCGCCTGTCATCACCAAGGAAGACATCTCCGAGGAAGCTCTCAAGAAGGTCGCCACCGAGCGGCAGGTCAAGAGTATGGAGGAGTATGACAGTGCCGTTAAGAAGACCATCCGCGCTCGTGAGGACGCAGAAAAGGCCGCTGCCAAGCACACGCAGCGCAACGATGAGGGCCTCAAGCAGACCATCATCAAATCCCACCTGAATGCGATGCTGCCTCCCTGTGAGCGCACCCCCGAGGAGCCGCGTGAGGACGATGGTCTGAACGTGGAGTACTAAAGAACAACATTTCATCCCCACCCCGCCCCGGGCGCACTGTGCCCCGGCGCGGGGTGCTTTGCGTTTGCGTGTCCGTGTCAGCGGAGCACAGAATCCCCGCCCGGCTGGAGGTATTGGACAGGCAGCGGTGCTTTCTCTCTTCCGAGCCAATCGAGGTGGGTGGTGGTGATAATCACCTGTGACTCCTCCGGCAGCGAATGCAGCAGGGCACAGCGGCGCGGGGGGTCGAGCTCGCCGAAGATGTCATCGATAAGCAACAGGGGCGCGCGGCCGGTCTCCACCTGCAGCAGGTAGGCCTGGGCGAGCACCAGGGCGGTGGCGAGGGTGCGTTGCTGACCCTCGGAAGCGAAATCGGCGGCTGCAGCTCCGTGGATGGTCAGGGCGAAGTCATCCCGATGGGGGCCCACGGTGGTGTAACCTGCGCGTGCATCGGCTTCCGCTGCGGCGGCCAGGGCCTCCCGCAGAGGACTCGCGGCGGAGGGCATGTAGGCCAGGCCCACGGGCTCGCGGCGCTCCCCGCAGATGTCCGCATGGCAGGCGGCGATGTGCGGCTGCAGCAGTTCCAGCAGGCGGCTGCGCATCTGCATGATCAGTGAGCCATGGCGCACCAGTTGCTCATCGTAGCCCGCCAGCGCGGCGGGGGTGCAGCGGGGATTGCGGAGCAGCGCGTTGCGGGCCTTCAGCGCGCGGCGGTAGAGTCGCAGGGAGTTGCGGTAGGCCGGGTGCCACTGCGTGCCCACAAAGTCCAGGTACTGCCGCCGCTCCTCCGCCGGACCGGTCACCAGGGCTATGTCCCGGTTCCCCAGCCAGGCCACGGGTGGCGCATCGGCCACATAGTCCGCGCCTTCATTCACGGGCATGCCGTCCAGGCTCATGCGCAGCTTGCGTTCCTCCCACAGCAGGCGGCGCGTGGAGTCATCGGACTCTAACACAATCCCGAAGCTCTCCGAGCCGTGCTGCGCTAAGTGGTCCGGCCGATTGGTACGCGGGGAGTGCAGCGTGAGCACCAGGCACAGGGCCTCCATCAGGCTCGTCTTGCCCTGCGCATTGGCGCCCACCAGCAGAGCGCCCTCCGGCGGGATCTCCCAGCGGAGGGTGCTGTAGCAGCGGAAGCTGCGGAGGCGCAGGACGTTCAGCATGGTCAGGCCGTGACGGGCAGCGCGCGTATCGCCGCCATCACCTTTTGCGCCAAGGCATGCTGGGCCGCGCGACCGCGCACGCGCAGCTCCGCCGGGGTGAAGGGGATGGGATCGCCCACCGAGATGGTCACGGGGCGGAAGCGCAGGCGGCCGTGGATGGGCCAAGCCTCATAAGCACCGTGAATGCGGATGGGCTGCACGGGCACGGTTGCCAGTTTGCTGAGAATGAGACCGATGCCGTTCATGGGCTCCTGGAAATCCCCCGTGCGGGTGCGCCCGCCCTCCGGGAAGAGCAGCACGCGGTTGCCGCCGCGCACCAAGCGCATCAGCTTCAGCAGGCTGCCGGGGTCCGCCTCCTCCTGGTTCACGGGGAAGGCGTTGCAGCTGCGGATCAGCGCCCCGAAAAGCGGGTTGTTGAAGAGCTGCTTGCGTGCCAGATAATAGATGGGGTTATAAAACAGGCAGCCGATCATGGGCGGGTCCAAGAAGCTCTGGTGGTTCGCCACCACCACACAGGGGCCGTCATCGATGAGTTTCTCCCGGCCGATCACTTTGAGGGAGAAGAGGGATTGGGCAATGCCGCGCATCAGGTTGCTGCAGACCGAGTAGCCCAGGGGGGAGTCCAGAAGGTTCATGGTATCGTATAGAAAAAAGTTCAGCGGGCCAGCTTGGCGCGTATGTCAGCCGTAATGAAAGCCACCACCTGCTCAATGTTCATGTCCGAGGTGTCGACCAAGGTGGCATCCTCGGCCTTGGTCAGGGGGGCGCAGGCGCGGCTGCTGTCCTTGCGGTCGCGCTCGGCGATGGAATCGGTGATGCCCTGGGCGGCGCGGCGGGCGGCGCGCACTTCCTCCGAGGCGGTGACAAAATACTTGAAGGGCGTGTTCGGGAACACCACGGTGCCGATATCCCGCCCCTCCATCACCACGGGCTCGGCGGTGTTATACTCGCGCTGCTTGCGCACCAGTAGGGCACGCACGGCGGGAATGGCCGCCACGGCGGAGACGCATTCGTTCACGGCTTGCTCCGTCAGTTCCTCACCCAGCACCTTCCCGCGGCACATCACGGTGGAGACAGCCCCGTCCTTGCCGAAGGAGAGCGGGATGTCCCCCAGCAGGGCCTCCACGGCGGCGGTATCGGCGGGGTCAACGCCCTGTTGCAGCACATACCAAGTCACCGCGCGGTACATGGCGCCGGTGTTGATGAAGGTGTAGCCCAGCTCGCGGGCAATCAACTTGGCAACGGTGGATTTGCCGGAGGCGGCCGGTCCGTCTATGGCTATGGCGGGGGGATTCATACGCGTGCCCAGTATACTCCCCGCCGCACGACTTGTCCAGCAAAAATTGGCGCTCCGTCAGTTTTTATGACCACCCCCGGGAGCGAGTGATGCGCGATGGTAAAGATATACAGGCTTCCCATCCTCGGCATCTTCTGCTATAATTAGCGGTGAAATGATGGATGAAGTATTGCCGATAGACGGATGGAA
>JALFWB010000003.1 GCA_022787425.1 Akkermansia sp. | reverse complement strand
TTCGGGTTCACGTCGACATCAACACCGACTGTGCCGCCCCAGGAGGAGACCTGGTAACCTGCATCCGTGCCGCTCTCGCTGAGCTGGCGGTAGTTACCGTCACCGCTGATCCAGCCGTTGACGTAGGGCATGTCCTCGTTCACCACGCACTCGTTCACGCCCATGGTGGTGGTGCGGTTGCGGATGGAGCGAAGTTGACGCTGCACATCGTCAGCCACCGCCAGACCCACGGCGGACAGCGAGCTGCCCGCCAGTGCTGCGCCCAGACGATCCATCGCACCCATATTGCCGGTAGTAATGTGGTTATCCAGCATATCGAGCACCTGAGCCAGCTCGCCGTTGGGATCATTCACCTGCGGATTCAACCGGAACATCGCCTTGCCGGCCAGTGCCAAGCCTGCCGTGCCGTTGGGCGTCTGTCCGTAAGCGGCGTAGCGGCTCGTGTTGGCATCCGCCACGATGTAAACGGAGCCCTGCTTCACACGGAAATTGGTGAAGTACTTGGCCATCCAAGAGTTCGAGTCTACGCTGACATTTACCCCTTCACCCACCGTGCTGTCGCTATTGTCGCTCACGACAAAGAGGACAATGTCCGTCTCCGGCGCAGCGGTGTTGTAGGTGATGCCCGTTTTGTCAACCTCGTTGACCTTCAGTGTCACGTTGGCAAGACTCAGTTTCTCGCCCGTGATGACCGTTGTTTTGTTCGCGTCATCTTTATCCAAATTCAGGCCGGCGTTGATCTGCGCCGCTGAGACCGTGAACTCCAGCACACCGCCATCCATGGTGGACTCCCTTTCCAAACTGACCTTGGTCGGGGTAGTGCCGTTGACATTATCCAGCCTCACGCTTGCCCCCGTCGTTTCGATACCGCCCAAGACATTGGCTTCGGCATCGTCATTGTTCAGACCCGTCACCTCCACCGTGCCGGCATCACCGATCACTGTCAGATTTGCGTCTGCACGAAGCTTTTGAACGGCATCATTGCTTGTTGTCCCCAGTCGAACAATGCCGTCATACGTCCCGGTAAAGCTGCCGCTCTCCTTCACCATGATACCACTGCCGGAAACAAGAGTACCATTACCGGTCAGTTGCTTCATGATAACGTCCTTCCCGACATGCTCTCCGTCCGTCTTGTTGTACCCAAGTATTTTCAATTTGATGTCGCTCGTAACGTCCAGTGAGACATGATCAAGAGTCACGCCGTCAGCAACACTGATCGTTGTGAATGTGGGAGCTCCCGTGTCATCTGTGGGATTCTTCTGCAGAACGATACCATCTTGATTAGCCGCCGTCTCATTCAGATCCGTGAGCATGCGAAGATTGCCGCCCGTCAGGACAAGCCCTGTTGTGTCAGCACTTGCTGCCGAGTTAGTATCTGCCCCATAATCCACTACACCTTGGGTAATGTAGTACTGACCGCTTGCTTTATTGTGAGAGATGAGGGCGTTCGTTGCTGAGTCAGGATCCAAGGTAACGAGATAATCATCTTGTCCCACCCTGACTTTGTCGCCGAGCGTAAAACTCGAATTCTCATTACCCTGAAGCACATAATAAGTGGCAGTAACGTAACCGTTCGGTCCGCCGCCGACCAAGGGATCCGTGTAGGTTGTACCCCCTTTGACTGTTAAATCGGTCAGAGAGGTGAACTGAAGTTTACCCCGGGTGGACACAATCAGCTCTCCGGAGTTCTGTATGGTTCCGCCGAGCGTCAGGGCATTGTTTATGGTGAGACTGCCATCGAGCACGGAGAGCTTGCCCGCTCCGATAAAGGCGTTATTCATTGTTACGCTGCCGGTCGTTTCCAAGGTCGTTTCCTTTGCCATAGAAACGGAAACGGAACCAACCTTGCCGGAATCCTTCAAACGCAGTGTTCCCTCCTCGATACTGTATTGCCCGGCATAGGAAGCAGAGGAATCGGAGGAGATAACTAACGTGCCGCTGCCTGTTTTCCTGACAAGGGCAGCGGCCCCGTCTTCGCCGCTCGCTGTCTTTACCTGCTCGCTCAACGTCAGCGTATCGTCCGTATTCAATGTGAGGGTATCGGCAATTGTCATGGGCGCAGACAGGGACATCGGACCAGTGACCTTCAATGAAGCGTTGCTGACTGTCTGTATTTCTCCGGCAGACAAAGTTCCCCCTCCTGATGCATCAATGGCGGCGTTGACACCGATGGTCAGGGTATCTGCACCTACCGTTTTTCCATTCAGCGCGACCGTGCCGCCGTTCATCGTGAGTGCTGCGGCAGATACGTCTGTTTGGACTGTGACTGTGCCGGCATTGACCGTCACGCTGTCGCCGTCGCGATATGAGGTTTTTGTACCTGCTGCATCCTCGAAGCAAGTTTCCACCGTTGTGCCATTCGCCGTCCATTGTACATCGGCGTTGGCATAAAGATCAACGGAGTCGTATAGAAATACAATATAATTAAGCGAAATGTATGTTCCATTGTCTAACAAGTCTATTCCGAGACGGTCTCCGTTAAGGTTGAGGACTGCATAATTGGAGGAAACGGTATTGTAGACATTGCCACCACTGTCCATTGTCATAATGGTGCGATTGATATTGTGGAACGAGTGGGTGCGATTCTTCAGATCAGCTATGTATTCATCCCCGGAATCGTCAATGACCACTTCTAGGTAGAAGGGACGATTGTCTCCGAGAACAAAATCGGAGCATCCGAGGTTGATCAGACCCTTCGGACCGATATGCCAGCTTTGATTTTTTTTGCCGCCGTTGAGGTCCATTTTCGTACGCCCTGTGAAGGTCAGGGTGCCGTCAACATAAATGTTAGCAGTACTGATTGAATCAGAGCTCCTGATCTGCTACGAATATGTCGTTGTCAATTCTGCGCCCTCTCCCACGTAAATAGCTCCTCCCGCACCGCCGAGGCTGCATGTCACCTGGCTGTTGCCGGTGACCTGAATGCCTCCACTCTCAGAGGTACTTACCGTATTAGTCACTGTTACCTCGCCGACGTTTTCGAAGATGAGAACCGGGCCCATGGAGTCGTCACCTGTTCTGGCCGGAACGGAGGGAGCACTGTGTCCATCCAAAAATACATTGTCGACTGTGGAATAGGTATACACCGGTCCGCCGAATACGGGTTGATCAAGGAACGGGTTATAGCCAATAGCTTTTTGAAAATCAAGGGTTACCCATGATGTTAAACCTGTTCCGATTTTTGCTGCTTCCTTCAGAGTTGCGTGATTTCCGTTACTTGAGCTCCAATACCAAGAGGTGCCGGATTTTAGATCAGTGCTAGTTTTAGCGAACTCCGTACCGCTGAGAAGAATTCGGTCTTTAGTAACGGAGGTTCGATCAAGGAGATAGATTTGATTGTTATAAGCATCAAAAGCCAAGCGGTAGGTATTACCCACAACAAGCGGAATTTCGGCACTCATCTTGATGTTCCCCTTCCCGATGCATATGGTCCCGCTGTCGTTGTCGAGGTAGGCAGAAAGACCGGCTGCTGAGTCTCCTGACTTTGCGGCCGAATAAGAAGGCCCGCTTTGCCCGAACGTGGTGAACTGCAAATCCAGATACCAGCTTGTGGCAGAGCTCGTTCTGTCCGAAAAGGGATCGAATGTAATGCTTGTGTTCGTGGTGGTGACATCGGAGCTGTTTTGTCCGGTTTTTCCGTTGTTGTTGTTGAAGAATAGGAGATTGGTGGCTAGCTCCGTCGTCAGCGTCTCCGCGTAGGCAGGAGACACGGCAAGGATGCAGGCGAGGAGTGCTGTACGAAGGGCCTTAGGTAAGTGTAATTTCATGACTGTAGAGAAAGAGACGGATTGACTGCCGTAAGGAGTGCAGAGTGCTTTCTTTCTCAAAAACCGAAGAAGGAGGAACGCCTGCATTCCTTGCAAACTCCTTGAAAATACAACGATTTTGATGCTGAGTCAAGAAGAAAAGTCTATATAAATTTTAGTCGTTCTTGTATGATGGATGTTAGATGGTGGGAGCGACGGCTGTTCCTCTCGTCGCAGGGCGTCCGGAATCGGTGAAGGTCATGGGGCGTGCGGCAAAAAGAGCACCGCCGCCATGGTGGGCATGGGGGCGGTGCGGGATGGGCAGTTGGGCGGGTGAGGGGTTAGGCGGTCGTCTTGTCGGAGGGTTTGCTGAGGAAGAAGAAGAGGAGACCGCAGACGCACATGAGCGCACCGGCAACGGTGAGGGAGAAGGTGAGGGGGATACCTGCGTCCTTGAGGTAGCCGCCGCCCCAAGCGATGAGGGCACCGATGCCGGCGGAGGTGAGGTTGAGCATGCCGTAGCCCGTGGCAGAGAAGCGCTCATCGATATTTGAGCGGAGGAGCGGCATGAGCGTGGCATCCAAGGCACCCTGGGCCACGCCCTGCATGGAGATGAGGGCGATGGCGGCAGCGAGCCCCAGCCAAGAGCAGCCGAGCATGCCGAGCACAATGCAGGGACCGGCAATGAGGAAGCTGATACCGGGCACATAGGCGCGGGCATTGCGGTTCCGCTGATACCAGAGGTCGGCAATGACGGCACCGCCCAAAACGGCCACATACTTAGCCACGTTCACCCAGACCGTAGCCTTGGGCCCTGCCTCCTCCGGCTTGAGATTGAAGGTCTCGCCCAAGAGCGTGGGGTACCAAGTCATGAGGAACCAGTTGGCAAAGCCCGCAATGGCCACGATGATGAGCAACAGGCACATGGCGCGGCGGGAGAAGAGGCTGCGCATGACCTCCATGAAGCTGAAGCTATCCTCCTGCGCGGCGGTCGGCTCGGCAGCGGGCTTGTCCTCCGCCTTCGGAGCCTCCTCAGCGGGAGCGGCGGGGGCAGCGGTACCCTGCGGGTCATGCAGGAAGAGGATGACGATGAGCGCGTAGATCACGCCGAAGAAACCGAAGGCCTCGAAGGTGAGACGCCAGCCGAGGGCGAGTTGCCCCGTGGCCATGGTGGCACCGAAACCCGCGATAATCTGCCCCGTGTAGATACCGCTCATATGCAGACCGGTAGCCAGGGAGCGGGTATTACCCCGGTGGTAGTCCGTGATGAGCGCGAGGGCTGCCGGAATGTAGAAGGCCTCGCTGATGCCCATGGCAGCGCGGGCCGCGAGAAGCTGGTTATACGTCTCTGCCGCGCCGGTGAGCCAAGTGACCACGGACCAGACGACCAGCGAGCTCATGATGATGAACTTGCGGCTGAAGCGGTCTGCCAGGTAGCCGCCGAGGGGGCTGAGAACGGCGTACACCACCAAGAAGGCCGAGGTGAGGAACCCGAACTCGGCGTCCGTCATCTTGATGCCGTCCTCACCCTTCACGATGGGGTCGTGCAGCACGCTGAGCAGCTGGCGGTCGAAGTAGTTGAGCATCACCACGGCCCAGAGCACGACCACCGCCACCCAACCCCAAACTCCGGGACCGCCGGGGGCGTTTTTATCAAAGCTCTTGACGCGGATGCCTTTGAAGATAGCGATGAGTGCCACCACGATGGCGACAAGCAAAGCGGCTTCCAATGTATAGGGAGAGACCGTTTTGAGGCACTCTCTGATGGTTTCGTATGACATATGATTGAGTTATTGAGGATTGATTTCGGAGATGATGGGAGTGCGCACTCCGGGACCGGTCTCGCCGGAGATGATATAGACCGTGTTGCCGGCGGCAACGGAAGGCGCGGTGGCAATGCCGAGGGGAGCCTCCCCGGCCGGGGTCCACTTGAGCGTAGCGGGGTCAAAGCTGTAGATGCGGCGGCTCTGCCCCGGGTGCTGAGCGGGAGCCTTGCCTGCCAAGGAGGCGCGGTAGTAGTTACCGGGATCGCCGCAGAGGAGGAGCAGCTTGTCCCCGTGGCGCTGCATGGGGGTAGCGGCACCCACGATGGTCTCCGGCATGCGCTCCGGCAGCGTGGACCAGGTGTTGGTGGCGATGTCGTAGCACAGCACGGTATCGAGATAGGTGCGCTCTGCCTGTCCCTCGGCGTTCGGGTGCAGCGAGCAGCCTCCCGCTACATAAATGCGCCCGTGCGCGATGCCCGCAGAGGCCAGCATGCGCGCGTCCGGCATGGGGGCCAGCTCTTTCCAGCCCGCCGCGGGGTCGTGCATATTGAGCATGAAGACGCGATTGAGGCAGCAGGTGGAATCCGCCTTCTCCTGGCCGCCCATCACATAGAGCGCCTCATTCGTCGAGGCAAAAGCCGGGTAGGCGGTCGTGCAGGGCAGATCCGGCAGAACGCCGGCGGTGGCCTTACCATCCGGGCCGATGCGGAGTCCGGTCGTCTTGGCCAAGTGGCCGTCCGCATTGCATCCGCCCGCCACGATCATGCCGTTGGTGGCCCCGATGCTGGCCGCATAGCCGACGGGGTAGGGTAGGGCACCGATCACCTCCGGGGCCGGTCCGCCGATTTTCCACAGGGCAACATCGGCATAAAAGACCTTGGGCCCGCGGTCGGCCGCAGACTTGGCATTCGGCTTGGCCTGCGGGAAGTTAGCCCCGCCGACCATGATGATGGAGTGAGCCGTTTCCCGGCTGCCTAGGGCGGCAGCGGCCATGCCGGCGCGCCCGATGGAATCGTGAATGGCCGGAGCCTCCGATGCCGAAGCGGCTTCGGAGGACAGGGGGGCTGCCAAGGTGGCAGCAGCTAAAAGAGAGAAGAGATACTGCGACTTCATGTTGATGGTATGTTATTTGATTTTTGCGCCCCAGACCTGATTGGATCGTTTGCCGGGGCGCTGCTCCCCGTTGACAATGACGGCCATGCCGCCCCAGAATGCGCAGGGAAGCACGGCACGCGCGGCGGCCACGGGCCCTGCGTCCTCCCAGGTGTTGCGGGCAATGTTGTAGCAGAGCGATTGATTGTGGAAGCCGGGGTGATTCTGCGGCGTAAAGCCCTTTACCGTTGCATCATCGCCGCCGAGCAGGTAGATTTTGCCGTCGATGACGGGTGCGGGGGTCGGAGCCGCGGCGCAGAAGTGCGGCAGGTAAGCGAGCCGACGCCAGCCCGTGGCAGGGGTGTAGCTCCAAGCCTCGGTGAGCATATCGCGCACCATGCGGCCGTTCTCGCCGGGTTGCAGACCGATGCCGCCCAGCACATAAAGCGTGTTACCCACCGTGGCCATCTGGTGCAGGAAACGCCCGCGCCCCGGCAGCGGCTCCCCTTCCGTCCAAGTGGCGGCGGCGGGGTCATAAATCCACATGCGGCTCTCTGCGTCCTGCTCCCCGGGGGCCACGCTGCCGCCCTGCACGTACACCCTGCCTCCCATGACGGCGGCGGCATGACCGGTGAGCGTCGTGGGCAGCGGGGGAAGGGGCCTGCATTGCAATTCCCCATCTTCAAAGGTCAGCAAATAGCAATCTGCCACGGCTCCGCCGGTATTGCTGCCGCCGATGAGCATCATTCCCTCCGGCAGGGTAGCGGTGGCTCCGTAGCCCAAGGGCTTGGGAAGCGGCGCGGCATCCTGCCAACCGGCGGCCCCGGGTTGCATCACAAACACTCGGTCCGTCCAGCGTTTCGGGCCGCCCTCCCACAGCGGACGCTCCGGGAAGTTCGCGCCGCCGCAAACCACCAAGGCCCCGCCGCACACACCGGCATAGGAGCCCGCAAATCCCTCCGCATCCGGCAGGTCTGCCAGACGCCTCCATTCCAAAGTCATTTCGTTGCTCGTCATCAGTCCATACTCTAGCACAGATCCCCCGCCGTTTCAAGAAAATACCCGCAGCAGCGGCACAAAAAGCCGCCCGTCTGCGCAGAAACAGGCGGGCGGCGGGGCGGAAATCAGTCTTCGTACACCCTTTTGACCTCGATTCGTCCGTGTGAATCCCTATTCGCTCCCATATTGAAGGAGACGAAGAGGCGCGGATTGCGCACCTTGGACGTGACCTTGAGCGTGTAGACATTCTTATCCGGCTTTCGACCTGCAAAGCCCTTATGGCGGTCCGTTGCCACTACTCGCGTGCCGTCCTTGAGGATGACCTCCTCCACCGTGAGCCCCTGAGCACCGGAGGTGTAGGTAAAGGTAACGGTGTAGGTCCCGGGATCGGAGACGGGGATGCTGCCTTTCACCTCTAAGGGTTCTGTGTTGTCGGGCAGGGTAGCGGGTTTCCAGCCGCTGAGGATGGACATATCCGGCCCCCAGGAAACGGTTACCACATCCGCCGAGCGGCCCAGGATGGTATCCGGCCCCAACTCGCG
The DNA here is from genome assembly GCA_022787425.1 of Akkermansia sp. Lineage (GTDB taxonomy): Bacteria > Verrucomicrobiota > Verrucomicrobiia > Verrucomicrobiales > Akkermansiaceae > Akkermansia. The sequence goes on along the minus strand of JALFWB010000003.1, from coordinate 92,231 downwards.
CAGCTTGCGGGCTATGTCCTTGATCTGTGCGTGGAACTCCGGGTTGGTGTTCGTGAAGCGGTGCAGAATGCCGATCATGAGGGTGCAGGCCAACTGCCGCTGCTCGGTTTGATAGGCCGGGTCGTTGGCGATTTTCTCCAGACTCGGCAGGGCTTCGCGTCCTTTCAGCCCGTGGATTTCTTTCATCTGCGTGGGCTTCATGGTCAGGCATCGCAGGTAGCCCGTGGTGTCATTCGGGTCATTCATGCGCACGCGGTTGACATCGTTTTCGGGGCGCTCGAGGCGTGTCTCGGTGGGGTCGATGCCGGGGTACCAGGCCATCACCGCCGCCTCGCCGACGCAGCGTGCGCGTTCCGATCCTTGTGGAACCTTGTCCGCCTGCTCGAGCAGCTCCGCCTGGCGCTTGATCTTCTTTCGCAGTTCCGTGATTTCCTTGGCTACCTGCGGGGCTTTGGGCTCAAACATCACCTCGCCGCAGAGACGGGCCGTCATCACGCCTTTCTTGTTATAGAAGAGGATGGCGGGGTAGGAGTCCACCTTGGGCACTTTGAGCTTGCCGCACTGTTTCTTCACCTCCTCTTTTTGAGCTTCGGAGGGGTTTTGGTAGAGCGGAACCTGCATCACAACGGCGTTGCCTAGGGCCTTCTGTACATCCGGGGAGGCAGCCAGTGCAGCGCAGCGTTTCTTGGCGAGTTTGTCCCAGTCGGCACCGTAAACAAACAGAGCATAGCCGTCGTCCTGCACGATGGCCTCGGCACTCTCGTAGTCCTTGGCCTGCTGGATGGCCTGCAGGGGGGCAGCCAACACCAGGGCGGCGGAAAGAAGAGGAATCAGTTTCATGTCAATGAGAAAGGTGAGGGGTTAGGAGGCATAATCGCCGTACACCACAATGGAGTTGAGGTGCAGGAACTCGTTTTTCTTTGTGTTGAGGATGCGCACATAGTTGGCACTCGGACGCGTGGCTGAGGTATCCAGCGTTTGCACGCGGTTCTTGGTGAAGTCGCCCAAGGTGCCGGCATCCTTCCAGTCATCGTCGCGGCCGCTCTCGGAGGTCTGGACCTTGAGGGCCGTCATGCGCTGGCGTTGGTCCTTGGTGGCCACTACGCGCACGCCGGTAACATTGCCGGTGCGGGGAAGGCGTATGGCTACCCAAGATTCCGTGCGGGGTGCTTTGTCCGTGTGGAAATGCCCGCCGATTTCCGGTTCCAGCAGGCCCCAGTGGCTGCAATAGTTGTTCCACTTGTTATCAGAACTGATGAACACAACGCCGCCCTTGGAGAGCACCTTGCCCGGCATGGGTTCGTGCTTGGGCAGGTCATCCCCGGGGCGCGGTTTGCGGTGTTTCTCCGGCAGCAGCTTGGCCAGCCCTTGGAAGGTTTGGATATCGCGCATCTTTTCTGCCCCGACGATGGCTTGGCTGAGAATTTTCTCGCGGGACTCATCATCTCCGCCCGAGGCCGCCAAGGACGTTACGCAGATCTTCATCAGGTCGCGCCGCAGGTCCTCGCTGCCCTTCTCGCCGATGTCGTTGGCCCAGGCGAGCACCACGGGGGCGTACTCCTGGCTGCCGCCGGTGAGTTTCAGCAGCTCGCCGTAGAAGCGAACCGTGGCTTTTTCATCCTTGGCGTTGCCCTTGGTAACCATCTTGAGTTGGTCGTTGAGCAGGTCCTCGATGGGCCAGCGGTCGGGGCCCATTCCTTTCACCTGCTCCCAGAAGGCGAGGATGGCCTTGCGCAGGTCGGCATCGCTCAGACCGCTGCCGGTCAAGCCGGTGTACACATGCAGGCGGAGTAGCTCCGCCGCCACCTCCGGGTAGAGCGGGGTGAGTTTCTCGCAGATCAGATCGTTGAGGTCGGACCACTTGCCCGGGGCCCCCGCTGCCGTGCTGCTCAGGAAGTTCGCGTAGTCGCGCCACACGGCGAAGTTGAGGGGCTGGGTCTTGGTTGCCGCGCGGTAGAGCTTGAGGGCCATGTCCTTGTTATTGCGGGCGGTCTCGCGCAGGGCCAGGGTCCAAAGGGCGTTGGAGAGGCGGGTGGCTTCCTGCTGCTCGGCGGAGAAGAGATCCGTCGCGGCGTACAGGGAGGTGAAGCGGTGTACCTTATCCCACACCTGCCAATGCAGGCCGCGCTTCCACGAGACGGAGTAGGAGGGGACCCACTTATCATTCACCCGAACCACGAAGGCGCAGTGTCCCGGCTCGCCCGCCGTGAGGGCCGGCACGCCGTTGGCGATGGCCGAGAAGGCCCCGAAGTGTGACAGGCTGCCGCACACACCGCCGATCTCGTAGGTGAACTTGGCGTTGTTGAGCCCGTACAGCCCGGCGAAGGGCTGCCAGTAGCCGTCTCCGTGAATGCTCTGGGCGTAGGGGTTGAAGAGTTTGTAGTCGCAGCGCCACCAGCAGTCCGTGTACTGCTCCGCCGGCAGGTGCACATGCTTCTGGCACCACTCCAGGGTCTCCACCTCGCCGAAGTTGTTGTCGCCCTTGGCTCCGCATATCATGCGGCGTTGCCAGAAGGGAAGGGTGTCGAAGACTGTGTTCAGCCGGTCCGCGCGGTAGCTGCGGATGAAGAAGTCCGAGCGCGTGATGGCCTTGTGCCGCAGCCAGCCGTAGCGTACATACTCCAGCGCGGTGGCGGTGATGATGTCGCGCGTCATCGCATCGGCGGCGTAGCCCGGGTGGTTTTTCGCGATGTCGGTGATGAACGAGATGACCCGCCCGGGCTTGGCGAGCTCGCCGCTGAAGCAGATCTGCTCCATCCAGTCGAGGTTGTTGCCGAGCAGCTGCATGACCCCGGCGCATTTGCCGCGGGCCGATGCGGCCTCCAGGGTGTCATCGGCGGCCAGCAGCTTTTCTTGTGCCTTGATGTCGAGGTCAAACTCAGCCAGTCGCGCCTTGCGTTGGTCGGCGGTCATCTTGGCCGCCTCCGGGGATTTGGCGAAGTCCGCCTTCTGCTTGGTGAGTTTGTCGCGCTCCTCGCGTGCCTTGGCCAGCCCCGGCTCCGCCGCCTTGGCGGCGCGGTCGTTGGCCAGCAGCAGCATACGCCGTGCGATTAAGAGACGGTTTTCCGGTTTTTCCAGGAAACTGCGCAGGGCCTTGCCGTCCACCTTAGGCAGCGCCTTGTCCAGCTCGGCATCCAGTCGCTTGGCCAGCTCCGTAGGCTTGGCCCAATCCTCCCCCGTCAGATCGGCGGCAATGTAGCTGCCTACCTGCGTCGGTGCCGCAGGCATAGCCTCCTTGTCCCCGCTGATCTGCGGCCAAAAAACATAGCCGGCCCCGCCGAGGAGCAACAGGGCTGCCCCGATGGCCGTGAGTGTACTTCTTTTCATGTGCTTCTGAAACAGTTGGGGGCATTGTAGCGTATCCACGGGCGGGGTGTCAAGCCAAAAATGAGCGGGCCGCAGCGGAGCCGGGCGGGCGGAGTACGAGACTTCCCGCCGCAGTGGCAGGAGGAAGCCGGTGTTTTGGAACGCAGAATTTTCGGAAGGAGCGGAAATGGAAATTCATGCGGATCTTTGACGAGGCTTCAAAGCGGATTCGTTGTAGACAGGCTTTGGAATTTGAGAAAAATAACATCATCGAAGCTACTGCCCCGGCGGCAAGTAGTCTGCACGGAGCTAAGCACACCGGTCAGTTTCCGTCTCTTTCCGAAAATTCTGCGTTCACCCGTAATCGCTGCCTACAGCCACAGGGGTAAAGTCAGCGTGTCTGTTTTGACGAGGAACCGAAAAGTCGGGCAGCGGTCTTGGCAACAATGGCGCGGAGGCTGGTCAGGAGGCGATCGAAATGCTTTGCCTCGCCTCGGGGAATGATTTGCTCCGGATTCTTCAGAACATTTGACAAGGATGTAGCCAAGGCTCGCCCCATTCGATCAGCTCGTTTGGCAGGGAGACCGGCTTTGGTAACCGTGTTCAGCCAGGCTTCGCGGGAGATGCTGTCAATGGGGCAGATGCTTCCGTTCAGCATCATGGCCGGGTCTCGCCGGAGCTCAGGGTAGATTGTCGTGTGAACCAAGTCATAGAACGGTGAGAGCTGAACATTTCTCTCGTTGTAAAGCACGGAAATATTTTTCGCATGAGCGTCCATATTGCCTATGAGCAGGTTGAACGTGTGCCATCGGAACAGCAGGTCGATATCTCGAATAGGGACGGATGCTACTTCTCGCAGTACGGCTGCACACTGCGCCAGGGAGGGGCCGCCGAGAAATTCGTATTTATTTTCGTGTGAGAGTCCGAGGAGTTGGCAAAAGTCCTCTTGGTGGAGCCTTTTGATGGTATTTCCCTCCTTCTTTCTGTCATAGCGCTCCACAATCAAGAGCGGGAGTCCCCGCAGATCATATAGGTCTACCGGGGCAGTCGGTAGACCGATGGCAGCTGCGGTTTTCATGCATAGATATTCATTGAATACGATATCCGGAAAGCGAGGGGAGGCCATCTTGACAATGCAATCGGAGGGTGCTCCGTTGAGCGGCATGAACAGTTTTTTGCCGCGACGCAGGAGGGCCAGCTTTCCCTGTGCGCCGGCTAGGGAAAGGCTCCAGCGCTCGTTCGGGTTGACAATAGGAATCGGTACACGAAGGCGTGCACGTAGTTCGTCATCTGTCAGCGGTGTGTAATCTCCCTTACCCTCGGGAGGTGTATGTCCTGGCGGAATGATAGTGAGAGCACCTGCGCAATCCCGACCCAAAGTTTCCAGAAGGGCAAAGTCCCGGTCCGGAATGTGAAGTGTGCTGACAATACGGGTGCGCATGTCTCCCTCCGGCAGAAGGTTGGCGAAAAAATTCTGCACATAGTAACCGCGGTGGGCTTCCTGCTGCAAGGGCAGCGTGTGGCCGATGGAGAAACGATCGGGCCTCTGCAGCCATTCCGGGGTGTACGTAAAGCTGTAGCGGTAATAATCCTCCAATTCGACGATTCCGACGAGTCGTTCTCTGTGGTAGACGAGGAGCTGCTGATTCATTACTTGGGTGTGATGGTGATGAGGAGGCCCAGGGCGGCACAGATTTGCAGGACTCGCCCGATGGAGGCACCGGGCTTGCCGCGCTCGACCTCACTGAGGAAGCGGGGGCTGAGACCGAGCATGGAGGCAAGTTCATCGATGCTGAGGCCCGCCTGCTTCCGTCGTGCTCGTATGAGTTGCCCCCACTCGGCGGGGGTGGTAATGTGGTTTGCATTCATTCCCGATGGGGAATTATTGCTCGAAAATGCTGCGAAGTCAAGCCTTTTTATCCCGTTCGGGAATGAAAAAAGGACAAGAGACATTGGATGCGAGCTTATCGACTTCCTAAAGAGGTGTCATTTCTTGTGGGAGGGCAATGAACTCAGGCCCCAAAAGCGTTCCTCTTTCAGTCTTGCGGCGTGTGAGACTGTCCCGGCGGCAAGTAGTCTGCGCGGGGCTAAGCACACCGGTCAGTTCCCATATCCTTCCGAAAATTCTGCGTTCACCCGTACTCGCTGCCTACAGCCACAGGGGTAAGAAGTCTCGGATTCCTTTCCCGTGTCGGTGCGGATGCTCATTCATCGATGGCTTCGCTCGGCAGAACGATAAAATCTGCACTGCCCGAGGTCGGTCGGATGTTGTGGATGGGCGTGTAGTTGGTTGAAAACAGAAGGTACGAATGATGTACTTTGTAGGGAAAAGCGAAGATATAATACGGGGACAAAAGGGATGCAAGTTGTTTTCCCTCCGGGGATATGACAACATACTCTGCCACCGGACGATAATCATTAATGTTCTTGTCGTCACCGATCCCGGAAAGAAGGAGAACATTATTTCCAAGGGGCTGGGGAGTGAACTTCTCCTCGCTGCACTTCCAGTATGTATATAACGGATAATCACATGTGCAGGGTATTGTCTTTTCTGATACGGCCTTCCCGCTTGCATCCGCAAAGACGACATACCACTCCGGGTTTTGCAGCTCCCTTTTATTGGGATCCTCTGCGTCTTCTGTGGGGACAAGGGAACCGCAAAGCCAAATGAAGACACTCATCTCTTCCGTCATCCTACGCTTATACTCCTTGAGGATGGGTTTGTTCGAGATATCCGCAACAACGGAACTCTGCCCCGCCGAGTGAAAGATGAGCTTGCCCTTTTCCTGCGTGTAATACAGGCCTGCGGACTCACGCTCCTCCCAAGCCTTCTGTACGGAGGGGAGGTCAGAATTCGATTGGAATACCTCTGCTTTGGACCCTGCTCCGCCATTTTCTATCTTCTGCTTGAGCTCGAAATAGGCAGGTAACTCATTCGGATTCTCAGTATCGGCCTTGTCTCTCACGGTGTTGGCTTCCCAGACTGTAGCGATTCTTTTTCCATCTGCTCTGTAATACTGAACTCGGTCACCGTGACTATACAACGCAAAATAATTTTTGTACATATCAGCCCTTTGGATATCAAGATTGGAATTCCGTTCTGTCATATCATCACCGCATGTATATCCTCCGTGTACAACATCAATCCAACCCTCTTCTATGAGAGTAGGGCACATTGAATCCCACGAAATTACAAAAAATCGAAAAGCCTCGTCCGCCACGCTCAAGACAAGGAAATAATCCGTATCATCCGAAGCAAAAATGTTGGGATAGGAAGTAAGAGCGGTCGTGGGAAGATAGTGACGCTTTATGTCACCCATTTCCAGCGTGATGACCTTGGAAGCTGCCGGAGTGGCTTGGGATGCCGCAGGAGGCGTGGACTCCTCTTGGGCGGCAGCCACGGAAAGACAAGAGAGGCAGGCGCAGCCGGCAAGGAGACGACGGAATGAACGGATGGTAGAAAACATGGCGTTGGTAGAGGGGGTATATTTTTCCTCCGGCACGGAATGTGGCATTTTACCGAGTGGACGTCAAGTATTTTTCTAGTCAATATGTCATGAAAATGATGTGTGTCTATTCCTTGGATCCCGACAGAGGAATTTTCGAGGCAGGTATCATGTAGATAGAGGCGTTATTACGATTGGTGGGCTTTGATTTCACATCCCGTAAGGCAGTATCAACAACAAGGAATTGATGACGGATTTTATGCCGGAAGAAGAAGAGATAGGATTCGGAGGGAAAGACGCAGCGTTTCTCTCCTTTGGGGGAGACGAGGGTGTATTCCTTTGCGGCGAGTGAATCCTTGGTCAGGAGGACAGGATGATCGCCCATAAGCTGAGGAGTCAGAACTTCTTCACCTAAAAAATCTTCTCGGGCAGCAAGGGTCGTGGTAAACGGAATTTCTGCGGAACCGGTGCACAGCCATTTGTATCCTCCCTTGTCGACATCCTGACCGAATTCGTAGAAGAGTGCGATCCATTTGAGCTGCACCTCCGCCCCCTCTGCCGGCTCATCGCCTGCTTCCGCATTGTTGCTCGGTGGGGGGAGTTGGCCGCAAAGCCAAAGGAACACGGCAGATTTCTGACCGTTTTCGGTGGAGTAGTGGTGGCTGCAGGCCAGAACGGGCTCATTAATCTTTTTTTCTGTTCTCCAGGTTGCGGGGAACTCCTGCTCTTGAATTTGAAGGCCATCGGCGTCCATCCTGAGCATCTCGAAGATGGGTTCCTCGTCGTCTGAATAGCAGTTCTTCAACAGTGGACAGGGCTTCTTGCAGAGCAAGGCATAAGTGAGCGAACCGAGTGCCTCATGCTCCGACTCGTCAACAGTCGGAGTCGCTCCGGGGGTGTCGAACTCGCCGAGAAACTTTCCGTCCTCACGGTAGATGGTCGCCCGGAGATTATAAGTGCACAGGGCGAACGCCTCCTTGTTCATAACCACATGGTCGATATCGAGACCCGCCATGGGGTGATCCATATCAAAGGGGCTGCGGCTTCCACCCATTTCCTCATTCGCTCCGGGATGTAGCATGGTAACATTCTTTGATTTCAGAGAAAGAAGATAGTCATTACAGCCCTGATGGGGAACAAAAAACAGGATATAGTCGCACTCTTCTGCCGCAAAGATGTACGGATGGTAGTAGATCCCATGCATCGGTATAACAAAAGAAGGACTGTTCGGGCCGCTGTGATCCATGAGGTTCCTGACAAGATGAACAACGGGGATTTCCTTCTGAGTGGGCTCTTCTTGGGCGGCAGCCACGGAAAGGCAAGAGAGGCAGGCGCAGCCGGCGAGGAGATGACGGAATAGACGGGTGACTGAAAACATGGCGTGGTGGAGGGGTATATTATTCCTCCGGCTCGGAATGTAGCATTTTACCGAGTGGATGTCAAGTTCTATTCCCGTTAATTAATCTGTTCATACAATGTACCAACCGGCGATGAGAGCGCAGTATGAAGACTCCCGCAGTTACCGCACGGCTCTGCTTTCCGTGCAATCTGTGTCATCCGTGGACTGAATGCCCCCTGTGGTGCAGTCGTGGCAGAAAGAGGGTTGACAAAGGAAGTCAGCGGTGCGATAATTCCTACATCGCTATGAAAACGAGTATACTTAGCGCCTTATTCTGTCTGCCTTTTATTGTTGCATCGCCCGTCGGCCTTGCCCATGCGGAGGAGGAAAACGGCAATGCAGCGGTGCAGCAGGGGCAGGAACCTGTTTGCCGGATAACAGTACGCCCCCGGACGGAGACCGGGTGGTATGAACCCTCTGCTCCGGAGACCATGACCGCCTGCCGAGGAATTACCATTCCGGACCCGCGTGGGAATCATGGTTTGAGTTATCCCGCCCTCTTTCTCCATCCCGAGAAGAAGGTGCTCGTTATACAAGGTGGTCAAAATTGTTCTTCTAACGAACCCTACATCTACCATCCGGCTGAACATCGTTTAGTTTCTGTGGATTATCCTTATCTGGGAAGAGATGAGGGAGATGGCGGCGGCGGAGAAAAAATGGGGCAGACTGCGTCCGGCGAGGAATATCTCAGCTTCTCGCATACTTTGGTATTCTGCGGTTTCGATATCTGCGATTTTGAGGGTAGGTTCGTGGCCGATAGCGGCATGCTTATACACCCCGACCGTAAGATGCGTGCCTATCAGGCGATGCTCCGATGGTACGAACGTATCTTGCCTATGGGTATGTGGAAGGAACTATCCGAACTAGTAGATATTTTCGGACCATGCCAATACCCGGATAATAAATACTATTCAGATGCTGAAGAGCGTCCTTTCGGTACAGGGTTGTGGTTAGTGCGCAATCCGTCTTTAGATAAGTTTACCGACCCTTTCCTTTACGAGAGGCCCGCAACATCAGAGCATATCCTTGAATACTGCCGCAAGAAAGATGAGGCTCTCAGAAGTTGTCGCTTCCTTCAGACTGACTTTGCGCTCTATCTCAGGAGTCCGGAGGGATTGATCCGCCGTACCCTTCTGGAATGGAAGCCGGCGGAGAATGAGTTTACTCGGAGGGTTCACAGCACCTACGGTTGCCTGACAGGCGCGAGCCCGCAGGATGATTTGTTATTCTTCTATTGGACCACGGCTAAGGAGGACCAGCGTACCCTTTATGCCTATTGTCGCACGGACGGTACCCCGGTGGATGTCGGGGATTTTCATACGCGCCTGAACAGGGTACCGGATTGGGATGATTTCGAAGGGCATGATGGGTTGTTGCCGGTGTACCTGCCGCAGAAAATCGGAAAATTCGGTGTGGCTCTCTTGCAGTTTCGACAGCGTGAGAACAATCTTTACTCTTACATAATCATTCGCCCCGGCTGTGATGAAGTTGTTGAGATTCAGTCACCCCGGTTGCTTGCCTTCCTTCCGACCCTCCTGAACGGCGGCCGAGAGCTCATCGCTGTCGCCTGTGATGAAATCATAGGCGAAAAGGAAACCGCCGACGACGAAGAAGAAGAAAGCTGCCCCTCTTGGGAGGATTCCTTCATTTGGAGCGGAAGCCATTTGTACCATTTCACGCTGCCCAAGGCTTGGGGAGAGGAAGAATAGGACGCCCCTGCGGAATGAAGGAAAAGCGGAGTGCCGTGCTGACTCCCTGCCACCGGGTAGGAGGCAGCCGGTGTTTTGGGTAGGCGCGGAATTTCGGGAAGGAGCGGAAAGGTGGTGGTATACCCGGCTTGGAGCAGCCTGCATGCCGCCGTGGTATCGAAAGCTAGCTGTAACAAACAGAAAGAGCACCCTCGTGTAGGAGGAGGGAGCGCTTGAGGGACGGACCGGCGGCGTAGCCACCGAGGTGCCCGTTGCTGCGGATGACACGGTGGCAGGGTACGAGGATGAGAAAGGGATTGTGCGCTACGGCGTTGGCTACGGCACGCGCTGCGGAAGGACATCCGGCGGCAGCGGCTAAGGCGGCGTAGGTGGTGGTGCGGCCGGCGGGTATTTGCAAGAGAAGCTCGCGGATGCGCCGGCGGAAAGCTGTGTCCGCAGGGAGTAGAGGCGGCATGGGCGGCAGGGGATGACCCGCAAAGTAAGCATCTAACCATGCGGTGGTCAGTTGAGCGGGGAGCGAAGCACACTCCGCCCCCTGCGGGCCGGGGAAGAAACGCTGACCCTCGAAGAAGAGCCCCGAGAGGCAGCCGTCTCGGCAGAGCATGAGCATGCGCCCGTGCGGCGAGGCATACCACGCATGCTGCACGGGCGCGGGGGAGGAATCAGGCCTTGTCAATCCATTTACCATGCTTGCGGATGAGCTCCACGAGGTGCTGCACCGCCTCCTCCTGCGGGATGTTCATCTCCACCGGGGTATGGCCCACATAAAGGTTGATCTTGTTAGGTGCGCCGCCCACATAACCGAAGTCCGCATCGCTCATCTCGCCCGGGCCGTTGACAATGCAGCCCATGATGGCGATTTTCACCCCTTTGAGGTGCCCCGTCGCCTCCCGAATACGCGCGGCGGCCTGCTGGATGTTGTAGTGCGTACGCCCGCAGGAGGGGCAGGAGACGTACTCCGTCTTCGAGATCCGCACGCCCGCCGCCTGAAGGGTATTGAAGCCCAGGCAGGCCGCTGCCGCCGGATTCGGCTCACGGCGCAGGTAAACGGCGTTGCCGATACCGTCGCAGAGCAGAGAACCCACCCCTAAGCCCGCTGCCATGGCAGGCGAGAGCTCGTCGTGCCCGTTGCAGAGCGTATCCTTCAGCACAATCGGGTGGCAGGCCGGAACGCGAGCCGCCAGCAGACGGAAGGCCTGGGTCAGCGGCATATTCACCCCATCCTTTACCGTCACGGGCCGGGCCGGAGCGTGCTGCAGGGGAGTCAGATCCGCCTCGCAGCGCGGGTCAATCTCGGCAGTACCCAAGTCTTCATAGGCGGCCTCGGGCATAAAGTCCTTCATCACGGCCGGATCGAGCTCCGCGCAGGCCGCCTTGGGCAGCACGACCCGCACGGGAGCATCCCCGCCCAGCGTGGTACCGCCCGCCTGCACGGAATCCGCCGCGCGGCGCGTGTAGCAGAAAGGATCGAAGCACGGCTTCGGCGCATCCGCCGGGGCAGGGGCCCCCACAGAGCAGCCCGGTTGGTAGGGGCCTGCCAGCTCAAAACCGGGGGCCACCTCATGTACGGCGTCCTCCGTCAGCGACACGCGGAGTGTATCCCCGATGCCGTCCGCCAGCAGCGATCCGATACCCATGGCACTCTTGATGCGCGCATCCTCACCCTCGCCCGCCTCCGTCACGCCCAAGTGGATCGGGTAATTCCAATCCGGCCCGCATTCGCGCAGACGCTTCACCAGCAGGCGGTAGGCCTGGATCATCACCTTCACGTTCGAGGACTTCATGGAGAATACCAGCTCGTGGTAATTCAGGTCGCGTGCGATGCGGGCAAACTCCAGTGCACTCTCCACCATACCCTCCGGGGTATCGCCGTAGCGGTTCAGAATGCGGTCGGAGAGCGAGCCGTGGTTGGCACCCAGTCGCATCGCTCGGCCGTGCTCCTTGCAGAACAGCACCAGCGGGGTAAAAGCCGCACGCAGGCGGTCCAGTTCCTCCTCGTACTCGGCGTCCGTGTAGTCGCGGGAAACAAACTTCTTCTTATCGATGAAATTGCCCGGGTTCACACGGATTTTCTCCACCCACTTGGCGGCCTCCATGGCGGCATCCGGCTTAAAATGGATATCCGCCACCAAGGGAACGGTGCACCCGGCGGCGCGCAGCTCGCGGGCGATGTTCTCCAAGTTGGCCGCGTAGACCTTGGTCTGGGCGGTCAGGCGGATGATCTCGCACCCCGCCTCGGCCAAGGCCAGGGCCTCGCGCACGCAGGCCTCCGTGTTCAGGGTATCGGAGGTCAGCATGGACTGGATACGGATGGGGTTGGAGCCCCCCAAACCGAGATGACCGACGGACACCTCGCGGGATTGGCGGCGGGTGTAAGAATACAAATCCGGGCAATGCAGAATGCTCATGCCCCCACTGTACTCCACCTCGGCGGGGATAGCAAGCCGAAAGTGCCGATCAGAGCAGGATGATGGCTGCAAAGAGTGCCAGCAGACCGGCAAACAGGGCATCGATGGCCGCCGTGTGTCGCAAATAGGCAGAACGAATGCCCGGCCACTGCAGTAGCGCACACCAGGTTCCCCAGCCCAGAATATTGGCCAGCATGAAGGCAGCCAAGAGCGCGGGGGTGTACCAAGTATACAGCGGCGCATAGGTGGCCTGCGGGTGCAGCATCAATCCGCAGATGAAGAGGGTGCACTTGGGGTTCAGGATGTTACAGAGAAAGCCGCTCCCTAGGCAGCGCGCAAGGGAGGGCGCGGGGGCAGGAGAGGCATCCCCCGGCAGGGTGCTTTGCGAACGCCCGGGGCGTGGGAAAATGCGCCAGGCAAGGTAGAGCAGCCAACAGGCCGCCGCGCGCAGTACCCAGGGGCTCCAACTCTGCTGCATCACCCATTGGCCGGCGGCGGCGACGATGCAGGCCTGCACCGCAAACCCCAAGCTGATGCCCAGACCCACGGAAAAGCCGGCCTTGAAACCACCGGACAGCGCCGTGCGGCATACATAGAAGATATCCGGCCCCGGGCTGAGCTGAGACAGAACCAGAAGCAGGGAGAGACTGATGATGCTTTGAACGGCCTCCCACATGGACGAAACATCAATCCTGCCGGATAGACGGAAGCGGGCTGACGAGGTTGGACGGCAGGGGGGGCTTGCGTTGGAAAATGCGCGGCGCGAGCTCCGGGGACTCCGCGTAGGCGGCCCGCATCATCTCCATCTTGGCGTCCAAGTCATCCGCATGGTGCAGGGCCAAGGCCTCCGGGGTCTTGGGGAGAACGGGGGAACCGAACTCCATGCTGCCGTGGTGAGAGGCGATGAGGTGCAGCAGGTGCAGGCGTACATGTTCGGAGGCCGGGGACAGCGGACGCCACTCCTCCCGCTTAGCCTCGGTGTAAATCTTCTTCCAGAGCGCGTTGATGAGCTCGATGCCCAAGGGAATGTGCCCCAGCAGCTCGCCCATCTCGGTGTAGGGCATCACGAGGGAATGCTCCTCGTAGGCGTTTTCCCACATTTTGCCGCAGTCGTGGAAGAGAGCCCCCGCCAAGACCAGATCGCGATTCAGCTTCGGGTAGCAACGGCAGATGGCATCGGCGTTCTTCATGACGCCGCAGATGTGCTCCACCAAACCGCCTCGGCGCGCGTGGTGTACACTGCGAGCGGCCCCGCTGCGGCGGATGCGGGACTCGAATTGCTCCAGGAAAGCCCGGCAGAGGGTGCTCAGGCGCGGATCCTGCAGTCCCTCGACCAGTTGACGGATCGTCTGCCAAGCGGCCTCTTGGGTTGCGCGCAGCTCGGGACCGCCCGCCAAGAGTGTGTCCTCCTCCTCCGGAGTTAGGGGACGCAGATCTAGGTCGGTGGCCTCCATGCCGAAGTCCGTCACACGCCAGATGGCCGTTGCGGCGATGGAACTGCCCTGTTCTGCGGCGCAGCAGGAGGCGTACCATGCCGTGTTGTTCCAGATCTTGAGGTTGATGCTGCCGGTGGCATCCCCCAAAACAAACTCAAGGTACGGCTTGCCCGTTTTGGTCTCCCGCTCTGTTTTGCGGGTTACCTGGGCAAGAACCGTACCTTGCGTGGTTCCTTGCTTGGCCTCGGCGGTCAGGTGAGCGATGTCCGTGTACTGCATGCGCCTCGGCGGTTGGGGTAGGAAAGGGAAAATCAGGCGGCGGGCTGCTCAGTGGCGGGGGCCGGAGCGGGCTCAGCGGCGGGAGCCGGGGCAGGTTGCTCAGCGGGAGCCGGGGCAGTCGGCTTCTCGATACCAACGGCATCCTGCGGCTTAGCGGGAGCAGATGCCTTGGACGGCTCATTGCCCAGATCGGAGGTGCGGTTCTTGTTGGCCGCCGTCATCAACATGGCCAGCACAAAGCAAAGAACCATGAAGCAGGTGCCGAAGAAGGCCGTACCCTTCTTGAGAACATCCGTGGTGCGCGCACCGAAGGCCTGATCCGTCATGGCGGTGCCGAAAGCCGCACCGAGGCCCTCCTGCTTGGGACGCTGCATCAGCACCAACAGCAGCAGAAGGCAGCAGACAATCAGGAGAATTGCAAAGACAATATAGATGGAGACGTTAAGCATGGCGAGATTATAGCAGAGGGAAAGCGGCTTGTAAAGCAAGAATTATTGTGCAATGATCTCGTTATGCTCATTGCAGATGATACGCGTGGGCGTGATGGGCTTGTCATCCAAGGCAAAACTCATGATCACGACCCGTTCACCGGCCTTGATGAGATGAGCAGCCCCGCCGTTGACGATGATCTGCCCCGTTCCCGGCGGCCCCACCAACACATAGGTCTCAAAGCGGTTTCCGGTGGTTACCGAGGCCACCAGCACCTTCTCCCCGGGCCACAGCCCACTGGCCTTGACCAAATCCTCGGGAATCTCGATGCTTCCTTCATACTCCACGTCACCCCGGGTGACCATGGCGCGGTGAATCTTCGATTTCAACTGTGAAACTAGCATGACAGAGAATTGACGGGCGACTATGAAACTACTTTTTCCCGCTTTGGTCAAGCCAAATCATGCAATCTGCCGAAAAAACGTTACGCCCACCCTTCCCGCCGGGGCAAAAAATCAGGCTTGCTTTTTGAGAGAAAAGCAAGCCGGCAGGGGAGGGAACAGGATCTGGTATGAATGAAACTCTAAGTGTGATTTGCTGATATGGGGTTAAAGGGTTAATAATAAAGGGATTCGGGCAGAAGCAAGAATTGAGAGACTAGGCAGTGGCAGTGGTAGAGCGCCAGAATTCACGCGCATCCTGGCGGGCGCCCGGGAGAGAATTAACGTAGCGAGATCGCAGCATGGATAGGTCTCGGTGACCCATCTCCACCTGTAGGGCCGCGTAATCATGGAAGAACTGGACATGGTAGGTAGCGAAGGTATGCCGCAGTACATCGGCTTTCCATTGGTGGAAGCCGGCGGCGCGGCGCAGGTTCTTCCATCGTCGCTCCCAAGACTTGGGAATGACCATGGGACAATGCGAGCGCAGAAGGTCACCGGCCCTCCGCAGGGGGAGGACTCGACCGCCGCCGGTTTTGCTGGTGCTGGGGCGGATGTGCACCTCCCGAGCCTTCCAATCGATGTCGCGGAAGGGGTCGATGCGCTGCACCTCGGCCGGTCGAATGCCGCAGTACATGAGCAGGTGGAGGGAGAGCTGCATATCCCGGTGCTCCGTGCAGGCGGCCGCGCGCGTCAGCCGGGAGCATTCTTTGGGGCTCAGCGGGCAAATTTCCGTCTCGCTGACATAGGGGTTCTCGATGCGGTCCACGGGGTTTTTGTCGCACCACTCCCTCCGCATACCGAAGTCAAAGATGCTGTGCAGGATGGCGCGGCCCTTGCGGTAGCTGTGCGCGCTGTTGCCGAAGCAACGCTGCAGCAGTGCCCGGCAATCCCGCGTCTGCATGCTGCGCAGGGGCTTGCAGGCCATGTCTCGTTGGCGCATCATGCGGCGCACAAAATGCCGCAGGTCACGCAGTGTTGCCTTGCGCCGCCCATCGCGCGCTCGTATGCTCTCCCAAGCCGCCGTCTCCAGAGTCACGGTGTTCTCGCGCTCCGAGATGGACTGCACCCCGGCCCGGAAGACCTTCCGCAGGGGCTCCAGCACTTCAGCTCGCGTTGCACCTATCGCGAGGTGCTGCACCTCCAGGCACTCCGTGCACTCCATGATGATTCGTACGCAATCCCGACCATGAAGGCCGCCGGCAATCTGTTCATGTGTTTTCAATTTCATAGCACTCACAATGGGACAATACCATTATAGCACATGCTGTCAACCTCCCTCTGAGCCCTTTTTTCCGCCGCGAGAAAGAATGAGTCTTCCCCTCACCATTCCCTCCCCGCCCGCCGCAGCCCTTCCCGCTGCGGCGGGTTTTTAGCTCAGAAATGGTGCTTTGAGATTGGCTGACTACAGCAGAGTCAATGGTGTCATTTTTGGCTTGACTTTTCAGCGTTGTATGATATGGTAGTCTTATCCCCGGGGTCCCGGGGCGGCAGAGTGAGCCATGGAGTCCGTACACACAGGAAAGCGCATGAGCGAGGAAGACGTGAAGCGCCTGTTGATTACGCCCGCATTGGAGCGTAAGTGGGACCGTTTTCTCATCGCCATGGAGGTCTGCCTCACGGATGGCAAGGTGAACATCCAAGGCAACATCCCCACCCGCGGCAAGCGCAAGAAGGCGGATTACATCCTCTACCGGCGGGCGCATTACCCCTTGGCGGTGGTGGAGGCCAAGGACAACGCCCACAGCGTATCGGACGGCCTGCAGCAAGCCATGCAGTATGCGGAGATGCTGGATGTGCCCTTTGCCTACAGCAGCAACGGCTCCGGCTTCACCGAGCATGATTACCTGACGGGGAAGGAGCGTTACCTGGCCATGGAGGACTTCCCCACAGCGGAGGAGCTTCTGGCGCGCTTGGCGTCGTCCGGGGACCGGCACGAGGGGCTGGCTGCGGCGGAGGAGACCGAGACAGACCGCCGACTGGCACAGGTGCGCAAGCAACCGTACTACAGCGGTGCGGGGGTGCACTCTCCGCGCTATTACCAGAGCGTGGCTGTCAACCGCACGCTGGATGCCATTGCGGCCGGGCGGCGTCGCTTGCTGCTGGTGATGGCCACGGGCACGGGCAAAACCTACACGGCTTTCCAGATCGTGTGGCGACTGCTGCGCAGCGGCCTGCGCCACCGCGTGCTCTACCTGGCGGATCGCAACTTCCTGGTGGACCAATCCATCCAGCAGGACTTCGCGCCGCTCGGCTCCGTGGTGCACAAGATCGACTTCTCCCGCGATGACCGCAACGGCCTGACTGCCTACCAAGTCTACTTCGGCCTCTACCAGCAGCTCACCGGCAGCGACGCCGACGGCGAGGAGGAGGACGAGGACGCGCCCCTGACGGAGAAGTACAAATTCTTCCCGCCCAATTTCTTTGACCTCATCATCGTAGACGAGTGCCACCGGGGCTCCGCGAAGGCAGACAGCCGCTGGCGCTGCATTCTCGAGTACTTCTCCTCCGCCACGCAAATCGGCATGACGGCCACGCCCAAGGAGACCGCAGATCAGTCCAACATCCGCTATTTCGGCGAGCCTCTCTTCATCTACAGCCTCAACCAAGGCATTGAGGACGGCTTCCTGGCTCCTTTCCGCGTCATCGAGGTGCAGCTCAACATCAGCGACGGCTGGCGGCCCGTGAAGGACCAGCGGGACTACTTCGGCAACCCCATCGAGGACCGCATCTACAACGAGCGGGACTACGACACCAACATCGTGCTCACCGACCGCATCCGCGAGGTGGCGGAGCGCATCACTTCCTACCTGCGGCGAACGGACCCCATGGCGCGCACCATCGTGTTCTGCGCGGATGAGGAAGCCGCCGACCGCATGCGCACGGCTTTGGTGAATGCCAACGAGGACATGGTGCAGAAGTACCCGGATTATGTGGTACGCATCACGGGCCACGATGCCGTCGGCAAGAGCAAGCTCAAGTACTTCATCTCCACCTCGGCAGAGACACCCGTGATTGCCACCACCTCCAAGCTGCTGTCTACGGGGCTGGATTGCAAGATGGTGAAGCTCATTGTGCTGGACAAGATGATCAACTCCATGACGGAGTTCAAGCAGATCATCGGACGCGGTACCCGCCTGCGCTGGGAGGACGGCAAAACTTCCTTCACCGTGATGGACCTGCGGAAGGTCTCCCGCCTGTTTGCAGACCCCGCTTGGGATGGCCCGGTGGAGACCGTGGAGCCGCAGCCCGGCCCGGGGCCCAAGCCAACCCCGCCTAAGCCGCAGCCCGGCCCGGGGCCGAATCCGCCGCCCCCTCCGGGTCTGCGTGCGCCCAAGCCTGTCGTGCACCGGGACGGCTGCAAGGTCTATGTGACACTGGAGCGCGTTTCCGTCTACGACAGCGAGGGTAAACTGCTGCGCACCATGGACATCATGGACTACACGCGCGAGACCGTGCGCGGCGGTGTCAGCTCCCTGCAGGAGTTTATCCGCAACTGGCCGGAGCAGCAGAAGCAGACCGCCCTGCGCGAGCTGCTGGAGGCGAACGGTATCGACTTGGCGTCCCTCAAGAAGGATCGCGGTATGGAGGAGGTGGATGACTTCGATTTCCTCTGCTATGTAGCCTTCGGGCAGGCACCGCTCACCCGCCGAGAGCGCGCGGAGCAGGTGCGGAGGCGCGATTTCTTCTCCCGCTACGCGCCGGAGGCCCGGCAGGTGCTGCAGGCTTTGCTGGAGCAGTACGCGCGGGTGGGCAGCGGGGAGCTGGCCAAGGTCGATGTGCTGAGCATCGACCCCTTCCGCCGCATGGGCAGCATCACCAAGATCTTCTCTTTCTTCGGCGGGCGGGCGGAGTACTTCCGCGCGGTGCAGGAGCTGCAGAGTGCCATCATCGGCGCCGCACCGTCGCGCCCGGCTGTGTAATAACCCCTTTTCATCATGAGTGCCCCGAATATATCCTCGTTCATCAAGCGTTTCCGCGACATCATGCGCAATGACCCCGGCATCAACGGCGATGCCCAGCGCATCGAGCAAATTGCCTGGATGCTCTTCCTGAAGGTCTACGCCGCCAAGGAGGAGGAGCGCGCCGCGCGGGAGGAGAACTTCTCTTCCATCATCCCGGAGCCCTGCCGCTGGTGCAATTGGGCCGCAGATAATCCGGACCCCGCGCGCTGCCCGACGGGGCCCGCGCTGCTGGATTTCGTGAACAATACGCTCTTCCCCACCCTGCGCTCCCTGCCTGTTACGGAGAAGACCCCGCCCGCGCAGGCCATCGTGCAGGCGGCTTTCGCGGACGCGCACAACTATATGAAGGACGGCGTGCTGCTGCGCCGGGTGCTTAACCTCATCGATGAAATCGACTTCGGGGACTATACGCAGAGCCACGCTTTCGCGGATATTTATGAGAGCCTGCTCAAGGAGCTGCAGAATGCCGGTACGGCGGGTGAATTCTACACGCCGCGCGCCGTCACGGATTTTATGGCGGAGATGATTCGCCCGCAGTTGGGGGAGACCATGGCGGACTTTGCCTGCGGCACGGGCGGTTTCATCACCTCCTGGCTCAAGGCCCTGCAGCCTGCCGTCAAGCGCGCGGATGATTTCCGCCTTTGGGCGGATTCTTTCATCGGGGTGGAGAAAAAGCCCTTCCCCTTCATGCTCTGCCTCACCAACCTGCTGCTGCATGATGCGGAGGCTCCGCGCATCACGCACGGTAACAGCCTGGCCCACGATGTGCTGGACTACACGGAGCGGGATCGGGTGGATGTCATCCTGATGAACCCGCCCTACGGTGGCTCCGAGAAGGCGGACATCAAGACCCACTTCCCGGATGACTTGGCGAGCAGTGAGACGGCGGATCTCTTCATGGCGGTGATCCTCTACCGCCTGCGCCGCAACGGGCGCGCCGCCGTGGTGCTGCCGGACGGTTTCCTCTTCGGGTCGGATACGGCCAAGCTCACCATCAAGCAGCGCCTGCTCTCGGAGTTCAACCTGCACACCATCGTGCGCCTGCCCGCCAGCGTGTTTGCGCCCTATACCTCCATCACCACCAATATCCTGTTCTTCGACGCAACGGGGCCCACAAAGGAGACCTGGTTCTACCGCCTGGACATGCCGCAGGGCTACAAGCACTTCAGCAAGACCAAGCCCATGCGCTCCGAGCACTTCGATCCCCTGCGCCGCTGGTGGAAGGCGCGTACCCCGCTGGGCGATGACGCCGCCCCGCAGGCCCGCGCTTTCTCCGCCGAGCAGCTGGCGGCCCTCGGTTACAATCTGGACCAATGCGGTTTCCCCCACACGGAGGAGGAGATCCTGCCGCCCCGCGACCTCATCCTCCGCTACCGCGAGGAACGCGCCTCCCTGAATGCCGAGATCGACCGCGTGCTCGCTGAACTTCAAGCCAAAATCGGTATCGACGCATGACCCCGCAGCAACTCAAGGCCTCCCTCCTCCAAGAGGCCATCCAAGGCAAACTCACCGACCAACGCCCCGAGGACGGCTCCGCCGAGGAGCTCTACCGCGCCATCATCGCCGAGAAAAAACGACTCATCAAAGCCGGTAAGATAAAAAAAGAAAAACCCCTCCCGCCCATCGAGGAGAAGGATATCCCCTTCGATATCCCGGAAAACTGGAAGTGGGTGAGGCTGGGGGAGATTACAATCAACCGGGATGCGGAGAGAATACCTTTGTCATCCATTGATAGACAGAAGTTAGAGAAGATCTATGACTACTATGGTGCATCCGGAGTCATTGATAAAGTTGACAACTTTCTCTTCGATAAACCTCTGTTGTTGATTGCGGAAGATGGTGCAAATCTCGTTAATCGCTCAACACCTGTGGCTTTCATAGCCGAGGGACAGTATTGGGTTAATAATCACGCTCATGTTGTCGATGTCTGCTGCGGGTTCAGCATGAAGTATCTTGCCTATTTTGTAAACGCCATTTCCCTTGCGCCCTACATCTCCGGAACAGCTCAGCCAAAGATGAATCAGGCAAAAATGAACTCTATCCCCGTATCCCTTCCGCCCCCGGCGGAGCAAGAGCGCATTGTGGCGAAGCTGGAGGAGCTGCTGCCGCTGGTCGAGCGCTACGGGAAAGCCTACACGCAGTTGACGGCCCTGGAGCGGCGCTTCCCCGCCTCCATGCGCAAAAGCCTCCTCCAAGAGGCCATCCAAGGCAAACTCACCGACCAACGCCCCGAGGACGGCTCCGCCGAGGACCTCTACCGCGCCATCCTCGCCGAGAAAAAACGACTCATCAAAGTCGGTAAGCTCAAAAAAGAAAAGCCCCTCCCACCCATCGAGGAGAAGGATATCCCCTTCGACATCCCGGAAAACTGGAAGTGGGTGAGGCTGGGGGAGATCGGGTCATTTGAACGCGGAAGCGGTATCAAAAAAACAGAGACCGTACAGGAAGGCTTGCCGTGTGTTCGTTATGGCCAGCTGTACACAACTTTCCGAACAAGATTCACAGAGGCTGTATCATTCATTCCTCGACCTCTTTTTGATGTGTGCAAAAAGGCGAAATGCGGGGATATTCTCATGGCACTTACCGGGGAGAATAACTTTGATATTGCCTTAGCTGTCGCCTATGAAGGCAAAGATTCTCTTGCCATAGGTGGAGATATGACGCGGTATACACCATGCTCCATCGTGCCTATGTATCTCGTAACTGTTCTCAATTCGGGTCATGGCATCAGCTGTAAATCAAAATTAGCAACAGGTGATATCATCGTGCACATCTCAAACGACAAGTTGGCCTCCATACCCATCCCCCTTCCGCCCCTAGCGGAGCAAGAGCGCATTGTGGCGAAGCTGGAAGAGCTGCTACCGCTGTGTGACTAAGGCACCACCCATCCCGGCGCCGAGCAGACTGCCTGCCGCCGGGATAGTTGGCAGATGATATGATGGGAGGACTCGGAATTTTCGGAAGATTCGGGAACTTGAATATCATGCTGTTCTTTGACGAGAATTCAAAGCAAATTCATCATAGGCAGCTACAGAATATTCAGCAAAAAAAGTCTCAAGCAAGGCACCGTATCAACTTCCTTTTTCCAAACTTCCGAAATTTCCGCGTTAGCCCCCCTCTCTTCCGTCTACCACTGCGGTGTGAGGCCTCGCACCCTTACATTCATGTAGTCAGTGGTCTTTCTGCACATAATTCCTGCAAACTTATTCGATTTCCATATCTTATTGCGGGAAATATGCAAATCTCAGAGTTGCGAACGATATAGATCAATGTGTCGCAAAAGTGCCCGGTCAACTTCATCGTAGGCTTCATCAGCGGAAAAACGAACGGAGGGGAGAACGATGGGGGCTGTGTCGCATACGAAATCGTGCATCGAGAGCTTTTCCTCCATGTTCATAGAAAACTCCTTGTAGGTGGGGACTTTATCCGCTGCGGAAAGCATATATCGCACGAAACACCTCAGAACAGAGTCGCGATTAACCGCTGCATGTCTGAGGGCGTATGCCAAGTCAAACAGGTCTCTGCCTTTCTTGCGTTGAAAGAGAGCTCTCATTTTCGTACCCAGCAGTTCATCAAGCTCATAGGTGGTCAGGAGCGCTTCTCCCGAGAACCATGCCGTCTGCATGGAGAACGGAAAATAGACCCAAGGGAGGACATGGAAATGTTCTCGACAATTGATTTCCACCTTGAGTCGCATGGGTTCTACGGGCTCAATTTCCGAGTCAAAGCGGTAAATGAGCTTGTTACTCATTCTCGTGGTCTTGGTAGACGGGGAACCGAGAAAGTCCAGGGCCTCCCGCAGGTGATCCATGATGGGGCGTATGGGGCCCGGATGGATCTGCACCAGGTCTATGTCCTCCGAGTATCTCGGCTGGGGCTTCAGGTAAAGCTTGTGCAGTGCCGTTCCCCCGCGAAAGGCAAGCTCCCCACGCAGGAATGGATCACTGAATACAGCGATGAGGGCCCGGCTGATGATCATATCCTGCTCAACCATGGCATTCGTGCTCCATGGATGATCCGCACGCCATTCTTTGATGTATTCGGCTTCAATCATCGAGGTCGTTTTCGGGGTGAGTGTTGACGCAGATCTTCCATCCGGGGTCGTAGCAGTCTCCGCTCAACGGAAGGGCGGGGTCTAACTTTGTCCGTCGTGTTTTATCCGGTGACTTGCTGATGAAATCGTATAATTGCCCGGACTCGGTTTGCCTGTTCAGCAGGGAGTCCAAAAGGTATCCCAAGCGCTGGAGCACCGGTGTGGGCACGTAATCATACAGCTCCTTCGGCAGTCGGTCGAAGCGGCATGACTCGGTGAGCTCATCTAATACCGTGAGGACATGGGAGAGTCCGCCGGAGGCTTTTGTATACTGTACCAGAGAGCATGCGGTGAACTCCGGAGAGGAGATCAGCATGCTGCTGTATTGCGTTTTGATGCGGCGTACCAGCGCATCCGGAAACCCCTGCCGAACCCGCGATTTGGATATAAAACGCAGGAAGTTTGTCTGTTTGTCGGAGTTGCGGGGCGCCGGCTCGGATGTCATGACGGTGAAGGTCATGGGGCGTTGATGGGCCGCACCGTAGAAGGCCGCTGCATTGAGCAGGGAGACGCAGTACGGCCTGCCCAGGTAGCGCATGAGTTTGTCGATGTATTCGGAGACGGGGAGTATCCCGGCATCTTGGTATTCCGGGGGCAGAATCACATAAAAGCCTCGCCAAGCCGATGCAATCAGCCGCATGCGACAAGCCCGATGCAGGGCAGCATTCAGGGTAAGGAACGGCATATCCGGGAGCTGCTCCCGAATCTCTTCCTTTGTAAAGGACATACGCCCACACCGGGCGAGCCTTTGAATCCACTTCCTGACAGTGAGTTTTTGCATCCTTCCTGCGTTATTATACGAAAACCCTTTATAATTGCAAGAAAAATGTGCAGAATCACCTTAAAACTCTACAACCACAGCGGCAGGAAGGCTCCTCCAAGCCCGGCATACCTCCTTCCCCGCTGTGCCATCCTGCTTCCTTCTTTTGTATCGGTTCTCACCCTCTGTATGCACATGCCTCATACTCGCCTTTCGTACGCTCTACAAGCCAAAATTCAAAAAGCCCCCGGAATTGGGGGCTTTTTTGCGTCGTTTCGTACGACCTCGTTTGCTGATCTTCGATTGCGGGAGCAGGATTTGAACCTGCGACCTTCAGGTTATGAGCCTGACGAGCTACCTAGCTGCTCTATCCCGCTATTGAATGAATGACCCGGGATGGGTGCGAGGGCAGTTTACCGCCTTTTTAGGGCGAAGTCAAGCTTTTTTTATGGGGAAGGGGGATTTTTTTACAAAAAAGGGGCAAAAAAGGGTGGGGAAGGGGGTGGAGAGGGACGGAAAAAGGCTTGCATGGGGGGGCGGTGGCGGGTATAATGGCGGGGTATGAAAGAGTATGCAGACCGGTTGTTGAGATACCCCGAAGCGGGATTTTCGATTGATTTCTCAAAACTGCCGCTGACGGCGGAGGAAGAGGCGCAGCTGCAGCCTCTCGCAGAGCGAGCTTACAAAGAGGTGGCCGAGCTGGAGGGCGGGGCGATCGCCAACCCGGATGAGGGCCGCATGGTGGGGCATTATTGGCTGCGCAACAGCACGTTGGCCCCGACGCCGGAGCTGAAGGCTAAGATTGACGAGCCGCTTGCGGCGTTGAAGGCTTTTGCAGCGGATGTGCTGGGCGGGCGTATCGTGTCCCCCTCCGGGCGTCCCTACAGCACCTGCTTGGTCATCGGCATCGGCGGTTCCGCCTTGGGCCCGGAGCTGGTCGCAGATGCTCTGCCCGGCAAGGGCTTGGCCATGCGCTTCCTGGACAATACGGACCCCGACGGCATGCTGCGTGTGCTCGAGCAGCTTCCGCTGGCCGAGACCCTCGTCGTCGTCATCTCCAAGTCCGGCGGCACGCCGGAGACCCGCAACGGCATGGTCAGCGCGCAGGCGTATTTTGCGCAGCATGGGTATTCCTTCGCCAAGCAGGCGGTAGCCGTCACGGGCGTGGGCTCCAAGCTGGACGGCGTGGCTGCGTCGGAGGGCTGGGTGGCCCGCTTCCCCATGGAGGATTGGGTGGGCGGCCGCACGTCCGAGACCTCGGTGGTCGGTCTGCTGCCGGCGGCCCTGCAGGGGGTGGACATCGACAGTCTGCTGCGCGGCGCTGCCGATATGGATGCACACACCCGGGTGGCGGACACCGCTCGCAACGCCTCCATGCGTTTGGCCTTGGCTTGGTACAAGGCGGGCGAGGGCCACGGCAAGAAGGATATGGTGGTGCTGCCCTACAAGGACAGTCTCGTGCTCTTCTCCAAATACCTGCAGCAGCTCATCATGGAGTCCCTGGGCAAGGAGCTGGACCTGGACGGCAAGCCGGTGCACCAGGGTATCTCCGTGTACGGTAACAAGGGGTCCACGGACCAGCACGCCTATGTGCAGCAGCTTCGCGACGGCCTCAACAACTTCTTCGTCACCTTCATTGAGGTGCGCCGCTGCTCTGCGGACACGGTGGAAGTGGAGCCCGGCTTCACCGCCGGCGACTACCTGCAGGGCTTCCTGCGCGGCACCCGCAAGGCCTTGGCCGAGAGCGGCCGGCAGAGCATCACCATCTCCATCCCGGAGGTGAACGCTTACACCCTCGGC
Organism: Akkermansia sp.; assembly: GCA_022787425.1. Lineage (GTDB taxonomy): Bacteria > Verrucomicrobiota > Verrucomicrobiia > Verrucomicrobiales > Akkermansiaceae > Akkermansia. Next base: position 66,761 of record JALFWB010000003.1, on the reverse strand, counting down.
ATGCTGATTGCCCTGTTCGAGCGCGCCGTGAGCTTCTACGCAAGCCTCATTCACATCAACGCCTACCACCAGCCCGGTGTGCAGGCCGGCAAGCTGGCCGCCAACGCCTTCCTGAAGCTCCTGAGCGCCGCTGCCGCTGCTCTGACGGACACTCCCGCCACGGCCACCGAGATTGCCGCCAAGGTGGGTGCCGATGCAGAGGACACCTACCACGCCCTCGTGCACATCGCGGAGTCCGGCAAGGCCTGCTGGCAGATGGGTGAGTGCGCCTGCTGCGATACATTCAGAAAATAACCCCAAAGATACCATGAAAAACATCATCTACAGCGTGTTTGCAGCCCTGGCATTCTGTGCCGTGACTGCCCTTCCCGCCGCTGCGCAGGAAGATTCTGCCGCCGAAGACAAACCCGCCCTCCCTGCACTCACGCAGGCCCTGTCGGAGAAGCCCTTGGTCAACAGTGCCAAGCTGAACAAGAAGGCCTCCGTCTTCTTTGTGTACAAATCCCGCAGCACCTGCGGTATCTGTGTGGCCGAGCTGCCTATGATCAACAAGGCCTACAAGGAAATGAAGGGAAAGGGCGCGGAAATCGTGATGTACAACATCGATGCCGATGACGCCACCGCCAAGTCCTGGGCCTCGAAGGGGAAAATCAAGTTCCCCATGATCGGGCCGAAGGATCATCGCGGCCTTCCGTTCCCCTACACCCGCGGCGGTCTGCTGCCCTACTTGGTTGTGCTCGATGCCGAGGGTAATAAGCTGGATGAAGCCGGCGGCGACAAGGTGGCGGCCATGATGGCCAACTGGAAGACCTACGTCACCAAGATGAAGAAGCAGAAGAAGAGCAAGAAGTCCTGACCCGCTTTTTCTCCCGTTTTGCACCCCGAGGTTGCCCCCGATGCGGCCTCGGGGTGATTTTTTTTGTCTTTTTCGGCAAATTTCTTCAAAAAAGTCTTGACTTCGGGGTTGAGAGTGCTATAATAGCCCTGCCGACACGCGATGAGCGAAAGGCAACCTGACCGAAAGTCCCCATCGTCTAGGGGTTAGGACATATGATTCTCAGTCATAGAACTGCGGTTCGAATCCGCATGGGGATGCTGAAGGCCCGGAGGTGTGAATGCCTCCGGGTTTTTTTGTTGAGAAAGCTGTGCAGAGACAATCAACCGGGAGACGAAGGAGATGAGTAGAGAAGACAAGAGTGTACCGCCCATCGACGGTCGGTTGCTGGTGTCGTTTTTTCGGGTGGCTGCGGCGCAGTATACGACTTGGCGGAAGGACTTGGGAGGTGTGGTGAAGTCCGGGTATGAGGGATGCAACATCGACACCGCGCTGATGGTGCTGATTCATCTGCTGCCGGGGGTGCGGCGCTTCATGAGGAAAAGAAGGCCCTCTTCGACACCCTCATCAACGATTCTTCCAATGCCGGCCCGCTCAGCCCGGGTGAGTTGCCGGACCTGATGAGATAAAGATCCCGCACGCCTCTCCGAACATGGATGGGGTGCGGGATTTCTCGTGCAGCGTCGGGGCGATCAGGTCAGGTCATCCAGATGAGTGACGGCCTCGGAACGCTTGGCTGCCAGATCGAGTGCTCGGTTGGCCACCGACTCCCTGTCGGTGTCAAAGCGGTAGCCGGAGCAGTCCGGGCAAATGTCTGCACTGCGGTCAACGATACCACCGCAGATGCTGCAGATCTTGTAGGACTCCGGATCGTTCATGACCGTGTTGGCCATCTCTTCAAGGTCAGAGGCTTTCATTGTCGGGAAAGAAAGGACGGGACACCGGCAGACCGGTGCCCCGCAATAACACGAAACGAAAACACAAAAAAGCGTTTAGGCAATCGAAGCGATAGCCTTGGCGGCCTTGCTCTTGTAATTAGAGGCGCGGTTGGCGGGCACCCGGTTCTTCTTAGCCGCTTTGTCGATGGCGGAGGCGAACTCATTGTAGGCCTTAACAGCGGCCTCCTTGTCCTTGGCCTCAACAGCCACAGCCACCTTCTTGCGAAGGGTACGGACGCGGGAAAGAACGGAGCGATTGATTGCCGTGCGGGCAATCGTCTGGCGGATGCGCTTCTTTGCAGATGAATTATGTGCCATAATAAGAAAAATAGCGTGTTTTATCGTTTGGTGGCGGACATTATACGCCTGTTCGGCGCTTTGTCAAGCGAATTGACGCGAAAAGGTAAAAATTTATTCTGATTGAGCGGTAAAACGCTGTGAAGTCACAATGACGGCTTGCCATAGGGGGTAGAATATGGTAGATTAAGCTGTTTATGAGACATCTTTTCTACATACTCGCCGTACTGGTACCGGTATTGGCGACCTCCTGCAGCCTTGTACGCCGGGCGAGCGAGGCCCCTAAGGTAGCCGGCAACCCATTCAGCACGCGCCCTGCGGCCGGTGCTGCGAAGAAGGCAGAGACCCCTGCGCGCACGGCGAAAGCTGAGCCTGCGGCGGAGACCCCGGCGAGCGGCACTCCTGTGGCGAGCGAGCCGACTGCACCTGCGGCTGCATCCACCCCGGCTGCCCCCACTGTGCCTGCGACAACTCCGACAACACCGACAGCTGCGCAGGCGGTGGCAGAGACACATCCTGCCGAGTCGGTGACTACCCCGGCAGCGACGCGCACCCCCGTCCCCTCCCAAGCTCAGCAGCAGTCGGCCCGGGAGCTCCTGGCCTCCCAACCCCGCCGCGCCACCGAGGCTGAGAACACCGCCCCCATCCCCGCTCCGCGTCCTGCAGCTTCCCCAGCGACCTCTGCCGGAGTCTCCTTCCCGGATGAGCCTGCGCCGGCAATGACTGTGCAGCCCGTCGGTACACCGGAAGCCATTCCCGGTCGCCTGCGACTGGGCGGCTTCGGGCCCGCAGCAGAGCCCAACAGCGAGGATCTCCCCACTCCCGGACCGAATGCCGTGGATATGCGGGGACTGCGCTCCCCCAAGCTGCCGGGAGAGCTCCCCATGGATGTGGACGGCAAGATCAAACGGAAGACCACCGACCATGAATAACGAGACGCCTCCCAAGCGCTTTGTGCCCGTGCCCTTCGCGTACCACCAAGAGCTCGAGCTTCGCATCGACAAGCTATCCAACATGGGCATCGGTGTGGGACGTGTGGACGGATGGGTTGTCTTTGTGCCGCATACCCTGCCCGGCGAGTTAGTGCGCGCCCGCGTGTATCGCAATGAGAAAAACTGCTCGCAGGCGGATTTGGTGGAAGTGCTGGAAGCCTCGCCGCACCGGGTGCAGCCCGTGTGCCCCGTGTTCGGCTATTGCGGCGGCTGCCAGTACCAGCACTTGGAGTATGCCGAGCAGCTGCGTTGGAAGACAGAGCAGGTGGCGGATTTGCTGCGCCTGCAGGCCGGCTTGCAGCTCCCCGTGCTGCCGGCTGTGCCGTCCCCCGTTACCTACGGTTACCGCTCCAAGATTACCCCGCATTTTCACAAGCCCAAGGATGCCAAGATGGGCAACATAGGCTTTCTGCGCGAGGGCTCCCGCAGTGAGGTGTGCGATGTGAAGCAATGCCCCATCGCCATGGACCCCATCAATGCCGCGCTCCCCGCCTTGCGCAAGGCCGTTCACGCCGGGGCCGGGCAGTACAAGCGCGGGGCTACCCTGCTCATGCGCGTGAGCGAGGGGCAGGTCATCACCAACAACAACGCCGTCTGCACGGAGCATGTGGGGGATCTTTCCTTCTGCTTCCTTGCCGGGGACTTCTTCCAAAACAACCCGTATATTCTGCCTGCCTTCACTCAATATGTGGCGCGGCAGGCCTGTGCCTCCGGCGCGCGCTACTTGGTGGATGCCTACTGTGGCAGCGGCCTCTTTGCCCTGTGCTTGGCCCGGCATTTCGAGCGCGTGCTCGGGGTGGAGGTGAGTGAAACAAGTGCCGACTGGGCCCGCGCCAACGCCCGCAGCAATGGAATCACGCATGCCGAGTTCTTGGCCGCCTCCGCTGAAGCTATTTTTGAGCGCGTGGATTTCCCCGGATCGGAGACAGCCGTGGTTATCGACCCGCCGCGCAAGGGGTGTGACAAGCTCTTCTTGGATCAACTCTTTGCCTTCGGCCCCGCTCGTGTGGTGTACGTCTCCTGCAACCCCGCGACCCAGATTCGCGATTTGGCCGAGTTCGACCGCGCGGGCTATGAGGTGACGGAAGTGCAGCCCTTCGACCTCTTCCCGCAGACCAAGCATTTGGAATGCGTGGCAACCCTTCAGAAGAAACATGAATGACTCAACGGACAGACTCAGTCGCAGTGCCGAGGATTATTTGGAGGCCATCGGCCACCTGTGCGAGGAACACGGGCATGCGCATGTGGGGGATATTGCGGATCGTCTGCGCGTAAAGAAACCCAGCGTGACCGTGGCCATGCGCCAGTTGGCAGCAGGGGGCTATGTGGAGTACAGTCAATACGCCCCGGTGCAGCTGACGGAGGCAGGCTGGGAATATGCGCGCCGCGTCATTGCTGCGCACCAAGCTCTGGCGCAGCTCCTGCTGCAGGCCGGCTTGTCCCCGGATCGGGCTGACCGCGTTGCGTGTGAAATAGAACACATCATGACGAGTGATGAAGTTACCTGTGTGGTTCGTTCTCTGTCTGCTCAATTTGAACAAAAACCGCCGCAGGGTGTCTGAACAGCATGAGTCTCTCGAGATTATTCCCTCTGAGCGTCACGAAGAGCATTATCATTCTGAACGTGCTCGTGTATGTGCTCGGTCTGTTTTTTCGTCAGTATGCGGCGTTCTGCATAGCGGTTCCCGATGGCTTTGACACCTCGACCCTAGAGGTGATGGGGGCGTACTCTTGGTTCACCTGCATGATGTTGCATGAGCCCTGGCGCCTGATTACCTACCAATTCCTGCACGGCGGCATTGTTCATCTCCTGTTCAACATGTGGGCGCTGTATTTCTTCGGACCCGCAGTGGAGCGGCGGATGGGGAGCGTGCGCTTCCTGGTTTATTATTTGATTTGCGGTGTGGGCGGTGCATTGACCTCCTCACTGTTGGCCGGTTTGGGAGTCTACTCATTGCTGCAGGAGATGCCCTATGTGGACGTAGTGTGCAGGCTTTTGGCCGAGGCTGCCGGTTACGACGGCGTACTGCAACCTTGGCAGCTGGTGCCGATGGTAGGAGCCTCCGCCGCCGTATACGGCGTGATGGTGGCGGCCTCGTTCCTGTACCCGAAGGCGCTGGTGCAACTGTTGATGCCGCCGGTTACCATGACTCTGCGCACCTTTGCGTGGGTCATCATCGGTATTTCCGTCATCGTCATTGCCTTTAACCTGAACAATGCTGGCGGTGAGGCCGGGCATTTGGGTGGCATTGTGGTGGGGGCCATCATCATGTGGGGCTATCGTTTGTATGCTCGCACGCGGAGATACCGGACATGAGCGGTGAGCGGAAAGTTGCCCTGTTCGACATGGATGGGACCCTGTTTCCGGTGGACTCGCAGCTGCGGTTTGCCGGGTGGGTGCTGAGGCGGCACGGACTGCGCCGCCTGTACTTGGGGGCTGTCCTGCCCTGCGGCATCCTCCGTGCCCTTCATGTGCTGAACACGGAGCAGATGAAGCGCATTTTCCTGTGCTATGCCTGGTGCATGCCGGTTGAGCAACTGCGGGAGGAGTGCGAGGCTTTCGTACAGATGGAGCTTCTCCCCGCCACCTTTCCGGAGGTGCTGGCCCGACTCCGCGCGCATCAGTTGGCCGGGGATCGAACGGTGCTCTGCTCGGCTTCCCCGGAGTGGTGGACCCGCCCCTTCGGACGCGCCCTCGGTTTTGATGAGGTCATTGGGACACCTTTTGAGCCTTTTGAGCGTGTGCCCTTTGCACCGACCATCCCTGCACCCGGTAATAACAAGGGTGAGAACAAGCTGCTGAGATTGGCGGAGAAGGGTATTACCCGGGCGGATTATGGTTACACGGACAGCACGGCCGACCTACCCATGCTGTCCATCTGCTCCCGCGCGGTGCTGGTCAATCCCTCCCCCAAGCTGCTCTCGGCTTGCCCGGGGGCGGACGTTATCAAGACGCCGCCCTACCCCCGGCGGCGCGTAGCCCTAGCTGCACTGCTCGGCCTGCCGTATTAGCGCGGCTCTGACAGTAGCTGCAGAATGGCCTCGGCTGCCTTGGCAGCGGAATGTCCGTGTCCCAGCCTCGCCACGGAAGCCGCCATGTTGGCCAAAATGCGCGGCTTGTACTCCGGTGAGGTGAGAAGGTCCAGCTCGGCCAAACAGTTCTCAACGTTGAAATCCTGCTGGATGAGCTCTTTCGTGACAGGTGCATCGGCTAGGATATTCACCATGCCGATGAAGCGGATGTTACCGGTGAGCACGAGACGTGCGAGGAAATAAGTACCCCAGGCTGTTTTGTAGATGAGCGCATGAGGCAGCTCGTGCAGTGCTGCTTCCAGTGTGGCCGTGCCGGACGCCACCAAGGCGGCCTCCGCCCGGTCCATCAGGTCGTGGTAGAGCCCCGGCGTGATGTTGACCTCCTCCGGTGCAACCCCGGCCTCCCGAGCCATGCGTTCCATGTCCGCCGCCAGTGCAGGGGAGGAGGCGGACGTCATGAACCGGCGCTCCGGGTGCAGGCTGCGGCAGGCCTTCACCACCTCGAGCAGGACGGGGAAGTGGCGGTCAACCTCCCTCCGGCGGCTGCCCGGGAAGAGACCGATGAGCCCCGGCTCCCGCACATCGGTGCGGCGGTTGGCAAGAATATCATCCACGAGCGGATGCCCGACAAACTCCGTGCGCAGGTGGGCGTCCTCGAAAATCGGCTTCTCAAAGGGGAAGGTGCAGAGCATGAGGTCCAAGAAACGCGCGAGACGGTATGCACGGCTGCGATGCCACGCCCAGACCATCGGGGCAATGAAATAGACGATGCGCAGGGAAGGGCAGCGGCGGCGCACACGCTCCAGCAGACGCTGGTTGAAGCCGGGGTAGTCAATGAGTAGGAGGCAGTCCGGCTGCATGGCCACGATGGCCTCCTCCGTCTCTCGCAGCTTTCGCAGGAAGAACCCGGCCTGCTTGAGAACATCGACCACCCCGATGACCCCGGCGCGCTCCGCCCAGTCCTCCACATCCGGAGCGAGCGCGTGCATCTGCGAACCGCCGAGCCCTGCCACGGAGAGAGAAGGGCAGCGGAGGAGGAGCTCCTGAATGACCAGAGCACCCTGCTTGTCTCCACTCTTCTCACCTGCAACGATGTACAACTTCATGGCGGAATCATACCACGGAACGAGTCAGTCCGCAAGAAAAGACTTTTCAAGAGGGGAGGAATCCTGTATTCTTGGTGCGAGATGATACATGAACTGATACAGGAATGGATGCAGTGGGTTGTGGATTGGGGTTATTGGGGAGTGATGTCGCTGATGGCGATGGAGAGTACGGTGCTGCCTGTGCCGAGTGAGATTGTTGTGCCACCGGCCGCCATTATGGCCGCGCAGGAGGGGAGTGACATGAGCTTCTGGGGCGTGGTGCTGGCCGGTACCGTCGGTGCGTATGTGGGCTCCTGCATCATGTACGGCCTTTCCTTGTGGTTGGGGCGGCCCTTCATCCATCGCTATGGTAAATACTTTCTGCTGCCGCCGCACAAGGTGGAGAAGGCGGAAGCCTTCATGCAGCGGTACTCGACCATGGGGATTTTCTTTGCGCGCTTCCTGCCGGTGGTGCGGCACCTGATTTCCATTCCCGCCGGTATCAGTAAGGTTCCCTTCTTGACCTTCAGCTTGGCAACCTTCATTGGCTCCGGTATCTGGTCTGCGGTCTTGGCTTGGTTCGGGAATAAGGTGGGCAAGGAACACCCGGGGATTCTGAACGACCCCGAGGGGCTGCTGAATGCCGTGAAGGCGGAGAGTCATCTGGTGGTGCTGGGTGTACTGCTGCTCGCGGCTCTGTATGCGCTGATGAAATGGATGACGCGGGAGAAGAAGTGAGCCCACCTGCCGGGACTTGGCCCTTCATCAGCGTACTGATGATGAGCCACAATCAGCAGGAATATATCGGGGCCTGCTTGGAGTCTATTCTGGCTATGCCTTACCCCGGGCAGTTGGAGGTGATATGCTGCGATGACTGCTCCGATGATGCGAGCTTCGAGATCATTGAGCGCATCGCGGCTGCCTACAGGGGGCCGTACCGGATTGTTACGCACCGTTGTCCGACGAACGGACGTGTGGCGGTGAATATGAATACGGCGGTGCATTTGGCACGCGGCGATTGGTTTATGCGCGTGGACGGTGACGATGTGATGCACCCTGACCGCGCCCGCCTGACGGGGCTGGCCATCATGAAACACCCCGGGGTCATGGCTGTCTCCGGGTGCCTTATTCCATTTGAAGACGAGCCGTCAGCGGTACAGAACCCGGCAGAGACGGCTTTGGAGTACCGCGTTGCTGACCGACATGATTTTGCGGAAGGTAAGCCGGGGTGGCTGGAATGGTGGGGCTGCATGATGGCAATGCACCGAAGCGTTTTTGAGATATTCGGCGACCTGCCGGCGGAGTGTGCCGTGCTGGATGATACGATGTTTGCAACACGCGCCCTGCTGCTCGGACGCTTTGTCATCGTAAGCAACGGCGTGATGATTTATTACAGGCGGCATGCGGCCAACATTTCCTCCGATCGTACACGTTGCCGCTCGGTGCGGGATTACCTGCGGGCAGATGCCGCGGCACGGGATTATTATCGGCGGGGGATTCCGTGCCACGAGCCCATCCTGAGAGAGTTGGAGGCCTACACCCACGATCACCCGGATTGCGAGGATTTACTGCGGTATTTCCGTGCCCGATTTGCCGAACTGCGGCGACAGGCTCTGTTTTGGCAGAAGCCGTGGAAGGAGCGCATAGCGGATGCCCGAATCGCCGGATCTTGGTGGCGCAAGCTGCCGTGGGCACTGCGGGTCAGTTGTCCCTTGGCCTACGCCCTGGCCGCGCGCTTTCTCAGGAAATAAAAACAAGCGTCCCCAGCGGGGTCATCTCGAAAAGCTGCACCATGTCCTCCGGTGCCAAGCGGATACAACCTGCGGAGACCGGGCTTCCCAGGTGCTCTGTGTCGGGGGTGCCGTGTATGTAGATATAGCGATCCCGTGTGTTGGCATTCTCGGCGTCTAACCCATCCAGGCACAGGATGCGGGAGAGGATGCAGTCCCCCTGCTGATGCTCATACAACCCGATGGGCAGTCTGGCGCGGAACACCGTGCGGAGCGGGGCACCGATTCCATGCCGACTGCAGATGCGGAAGCGCCCTGTGGGGGTGCATCCACTGCCGGGGGTGAAGCCTATTCCCGCAGCTCCCGAGGAGATGACAGCGGAGAATGGCCGGCTGCCCCCGTGCAGGGTCAGTCGCTGCTCAGCCAGGTTGATGCGGATTTCCGGCATGAGCCTACTCCCCGCTGATTGCCTTTGCGATGTCCGCTGCCGCGTTCGGACGCGACAACTCGCGCATGGCGCGCTCCATCTCCTCGCGAACGCTCGGCCGCATGACCATCTCATGAACAAAGGAGTGCACCTTCTCCGTGGTAAGCTCCGACTGCTGCCACATGACAGCCGCCCCACGGGAGGTGAATACCCGTGCGTTGTGAGTCTGGTGGTCATCTGCGGCGTAGGGGAAGGGAACCAGCATACAGGCCTTGCCGATGACAGAGAGCTCCGTGAGCGTTGAGGCTCCGGAGCGGGCGATAACTCCGTCCGCAGCGGCGTAGGCTGCCGGCATGTCGTTGCAGAACCCGATGACGTGCACATTGGGCGCATCCTGGGCCAAAGTGGCTACACGGGGGAAGTCGAAACGACCTGCGATGACGAGGTAGAAGACCTCCGGGTCTGCCTTGGCTGCCTCTACCAGAAGTGTGTTGAGATTGCGCGCTCCCTGGCTTCCGCCTGTTACCAAAATAACAGTTTTGTCTTGAGGAATACCGAGTCGCTCGCGAGCTTCCTCACGGGAGGGCAGGTGCGCGAGCTCATCGCGTACAGGCGTGCCTACAACGGTGCAGTGGCTGCCCGGAAAGTAATGCTGCGCCTCCTCCATGCCCAGCAACACCCCCGTACACCAACGTGCCGTCATGCGGTTGGCTTTACCCGGCAGGGCGTTTGAGTCGTGCACATAGGTGCGCAGCCCCAAGGCATGCCCCGCTCGGACCGGTGGCAGAGACGTGAAGCCCCCCATGCCCAGCACCGCCTCAGCCTTGCAGCGGCGGATGATGCGCTTGCAGGTGAAATAAGTAGAGACCAGCTTCCAAAGAAAGGCCGGCATACGCAGAGAGAGAAGCGGCGGCTTGGCGATGGCAGGCACTGTGTGGAACTCTAAATCACCGTATTTTCGGGAGGCATCGGCATCCACCTCCTTGAGAGAAATTAACAGCACCGGGTTGTGTCCCAAGGCTTTGAGCTGCTGCGCAACGGCAATGCCGGGGAAAAGGTGCCCGCCCGTGCCGCCGCAGGCTATAACGATGTTCTGGTTTCTGTGACTCATGAGAGAGAAGGTTAGGTATGATCTCGCCGTCGCAGCGGAACGTACATCTGCTGCTCCGTTGGTGTGAAACGTTGAATACTGGTGAGGAGACCGATGGCTGCGATGGTGAACAGAAGGTTGGTGCCACCGTAGCTGATGAAGGGAAGCGGAAGCCCGGAGTTGGGAAGAATGGAGGTGGTGACCATCATGTTGAGCACGGCGGGCCAGAAGATGGTGTTGATCAGGCCGATGGCAAACAGACGTCCGAAGGTGTCTGTTATCTGTAATGCGAGAATAATGCCGGAAACCGTCATGAAGGTGAACAACAGAACCACCCCCAGAGCCCCGACGATACCGAGCTCCTCACCCACGATGGGGAAGATGAAGTCGGTGTGCGCAAAGGGGATGCTGCCGTGTTTGCCGATGCCGTCACCCAACCCCACACCGCTGATGCCTCCTCGGACAAAGGCAAGCCCGGCGAACCACTGTTGGCAACCCGTCTGCCGACGGTAGGCAAAGGCATCTCGCCAAGCATAAATACGTTCCATGCGGTTGGGGCTGTCCACTGTCATCAGGTAGAGCGCAACGGCCCCCAAAAGAATAGCCAGCAGCAGCAGCCACCAGCGCACGCCGGATACCCACATGACCGCAAACCCCGTCATGGCCAAAGCGGCTGTGGTGCCCATGTCTTTCTCAAACAGAATCAGGGCCAGGGGAAGTCCGAAGATGGCGGCTCCCGGTATCACAAAGCCTTTCCAGAATGTTCCGGCCATCTCACGGTGGGTGGTGTACCAACTTGCCAGGCAGAGGGTCAGGCATATCTTGGCAGCCTCACTCGGTTGAAAGGTGAAAAATCCCAGATTGAGCCAGCGAGATTCTCCGTTGAGATTCATGCCGATTTTAGGCAGATAGCAACATGCCAAGGCAACGGTGCAGAGCCACCACAGAGGGATTGTCCACTTGCGGAGGATGTGGTAATCCAACTTGCTGAGGAACAGAGCCGCAGCAAGCCCCGTGGCGGCAAAGCAGGCTTGTTTGGTGAGGAAGGAAAAAGCATTCTTCCCCTCGCCGACGACAGCACACGGCCCTGTGCTGGCCACCATCGTGATGCCTAAGGCAAGCAGGATGGAGAAGCAAACCCAGATGCAGATGATGCTGACTCGCGTGCTCATGAGTTATTCCGAGACCTTGATTTTCTGCCCGGGGCGGAGCTTGGTTGTGTCTGCGGGGGTGAGGTTATTCCATTTCATGAGGCGCTGCGTCGTAGTCTTGTACTGCCGAGCAATCCTCGCCAAGGTTTCTCCCCGTTTGATGGTGTGCATCTTGGGCGCGTTGGCTGCAATTTCTGCCTGACGCTCCGCAGCTGCGCGTCCGGCTTCCGAATCCGCCGAGACGGGCACGAGAATGTAAGATCCGGACATGAGCATGCGCACGTTCTTGTTGGCCGCACGCAGTGCCTGCTGCGTGGTATTGTGAGCGCGGGCGATGCTGATCCAGCTCTCGCCGGACTTGACTCGGTATTTCACCATGACCGTACCGGCAGGTTGGGTCGGCTCAGCAGCGGACTGTGTGGTTTCTGTCGGTGTCGCAGCCGTGGGCTGTGCGGTGGATGCAGGCGGTGCCTCATCAACGGCTACGGCAATATCGTCCTCCGGGAAGGCCGGTTGCGTGATGTGCGACGGTGTTGTGCGCGGCACGGTTGCGGGAGCAGTGGGAGCCTTTTCCGTGTTCTGTGGAACAGTCCCCTGTGCTGTCTCGGGCTTAGGTGCTGTCGGCGGTGCCGTGATGCCCGGAGCCGTAGCAACTCGGGTAGACTTGGTAAGGTGTCCGCGCATGATGACACCGCCGATGAGAACGATGTGCACCAAGACTAACCCGCTGATGATGCGAATGACTGAGGAGCTCTTTCGGTCATCCACTACCATGCCGAGTTCACTGCGGCTGCGTTTGACCCTGGTCAGGATGCTGAGGAAGGTGCGCTTGGCGGGACGACGCCCGAGGCTGGAATTGTCGAAGCTTGAGGAGGAAGTTTTTTTGCTCATGATGTGTTGGCGGGTTAGAGGTGAAGAGTTGCATGCACGGCATCGCGGAAGCATTGTCCGCGCTGGACGTAGCCGGTGAATTGGTCAAAGGAAGAGGTGCCGGGGGAGAAGAGGACGACCTCCCCGCGCTTGGCTTCGGCAGCTGCAGCGGCCACAGCCTGCTCCACAGTCTCCACCTTGATGGTGCGGCAGACGGGGGAGAACGTTTGTTCCAGTTGGTCGGCAATTTGCCCGAAAACAATGCAGAGCACGGCTTTTTCCTTCAGCATGGGGTTGATGGGCTCATAGCTCAGCCCCTTGTCCTTGCCGCCGGCGATGAGCACCACGGGGCGTGTCTGGGAGCGCACGGCGGCCTCGGTGGAGTGCAGGTTGGTGCTCTTGGAGTCATTGAGCCACAGCACGCCATCGATTTCCGCAACGGTTTCGCAGCGGTGCCCGGGGGGACAGAAGCTGTGCACGGCCTCGGCGATGACGGCATCCGGTATGCCTACAACACGGCAGGCCAAGGTGGCGGCCATCACGTTTTCCGCATTATGCGCCTGCTCCATGGCCGTGCCGCGCAGGGGCATCACCACCTCGCCGGCTTCCATGATGCAACCGTTCTCGTAGCGCAGTTGGCCGGCTCCGGAGAAGGCGGAGAACTCCACCCGACGGGGGCGAAGTCCGGGCAGCTTTTCACCCACACGGACAATGGCGATTTGGTCGCTGTCCATGTTCTCGAAGATACGTTTCTTGGCTTCGTAGTAGTCCTCCACACGGCGATAGCGGTCCATGTGGTCGGGTGCAAAGTTCAGCCAAATGGCCACCTCGGGTTTGAAAGAGACGATAGTTTCCATCTGGAAGGATGAGACCTCCAGTACGGCAAACTCCGGCTGCTCCGGCATTAGGCACAGCTCGGAGAGCGGGTAACCGTAGTTGCCGCAGGCCTTGGCTTTCTTGCCGGCATGCAGCAGAATGTGCTCGATGAGGGCCGTGGTGGTCGTCTTGCCGTTCGTGCCTGTGATGGCGATGATACGACCGGTGTAGTAGGAGAAGGCCAGCTCCGTCTCTCCGATGATGGGTGCACCGGCGCAGCAGAAGGCCTGGGACCACGCGATATCGGCCTCAATACCCGGGGAGATGACGACCAAGTCCGCCCCGAAGGCCTGCGCATCCTCCGCCCCGGCTCCGGCGCAGAAGGGTAGGGTGGTGTCCTGACACACCGCCGTGGGGGAGGAATCGAAGATACACACCTGCGCCGCACCGCGGGCAAGCGCCAATTTGGCTGCGCTGATGCCGCTGCGGCCGCAACCGAGAACTGCTACTTTTTTGCCGTCGAGATTCATGGTCCTAAGAGGGGAAAATTAGATGATGACAGATGTCAGTGCGATGAAGCACAGGAGGAGCGTGATGATCCAGAAACGCACACAAACTTGGGTTTCCTTCCATCCGCCGAGTTCAAAGTGGTGGTGCAGGGGGGCCATGCGGAAGAAGCGGCGGCCCTCGCCGTAGCGCTTGCGGGTGTACTTGAACCAGCCGACCTGAATCATCACGGAAACGGCCTCCGATACAAAGACACCGCCCGCGATGACCAGCAGGAGTTCCGTACCGCTGCATACGGCAACGGCTCCCAGCGTGCCGCCCAAAGACAATGAGCCGGTGTCTCCCATGAATACCTTGGCGGGGTAGCAGTTAAACCACAAGAAGCCCATGCAGGCGGAGGCAATGGCCAGCAAAAGCGGGGTGGTTGTTGAGACCCCGGTCAGCAGGATAAAGGTAAGGCACACCGGTATCATGCAGCCGGCGGCGAGTCCGTCCAAGCCGTCCGTCAGGTTCACGGCGTTCGAGGAACCGATGATGACCAACAGGGCGAAGGGAATGAAGAAGAACCCGATGTCAACGGAGCCGCCGTAGAAAGGAATGTGCACCCGGGTTGCCTCGGGGAGGGTGTGGTAAAGGTAGACCGCGCAGGCGAGTGCCGCAGCGGCCTGGAGGGCGATCTTGAACCAGCCGCTCACTCCGTCCGTGCTGTGCTTGGTAATTTTGGCGTAGTCATCCAGAAAGCCCAAGAAGGCTGTGACAACCATGACCAACAGACAGCAGTGAATGTGCGGCGAGGTCAAGTCCGTCGTCAGCAGGGTGGCAACTAATACCGAGGCGATGAGCAGCAGGCCGCCCATGGTGGGGGTGCCTACCTTGCCTTGGTGCTCCGGGGCATTCACTCCGGCGCAGGCCTCGCGGATGGGTTGCCCCGCCTTCATGGCGGTTAAAATAGCAATCATGCGCTTGCCCAGCAGTAGGTACAGGGCAAAGGGCAGTAGACCGGCCAGCAGAATATTGATGGAAGGTGAGAACATGGTGTCAATTTTTTAATGAGGGAAAGAGTTCATACATGGTGCGTTCCATGCCGGCGGAGCGAGAGCCTTTGAACAGGATGGCATCCCCCGGTTCCGTCATGCTGCGCAGAGTGGCAGCGGCTTCTGCCGGGGTGTTGACCAATACGGCGGGGATCGTTTCCGCAGCCGCTTGACAGAGGGCATCGGTCTCGGCGCATTCCTCGCCTACCACCACCACGGCGGCGTAACCGAGGGAGGCTGCACACCAGCCGATTTCTGCGTGGGCCGCGATGCCGCCTTCGCCCAGCTCGCCCATCTTGCCGAGCACGGCGAAGCGACGCTTGGGACCCTCCAGCGCGGCAACGGTTCGGAGGGCGGCTTTCATGCTCTCCGGGTTGGCGTTGTAGGTGTCGTCCACTACGGTGTAGCCCTCCACCTGCTTGCAGGCCAAGCGGCCCTTGGTGAGAGTGGCGGAGGAGAGGCCCGCTGCAATCTGCTCCAAGGTGCAACCGAGCTTCCACCCTGCGGCGGCTGCCAGAAGGCTGTTGCTGACCATGTGCTGCCCGGGGACGGGGAGGTTGATTCGTATTTCGCCTAGCCCCTCGATGTGCAGGTCATAGGCCGTGCCCTGTGCCGTGGTGCGGCAGTTCAGCGCGCGTACAGGGGAATCGCAGCCGCCCACGGGGATGGGGGTGGCGACTGTCTGGGAGGCAATGTAGTCCGCAAAATCGTCTGTTGCGGGATAAATCATGTAGCCTTCCTTCGGCAGAGAACGCGCTACCGTGCACTTTTCCTGCGCGATGTTCTGGCGGCTACCGAGGAACTCCAAGTGGGCCGAGCCGATGGTGGTGATGATGCCGATTTGTGGGCGAGTCATGCGGCAGAGCGGGTCGAGCTCGCCTGCGTGGTTCATGCCCATCTCCCACACAGCGGCCTCGGTGCCTTTCTCGGTGGCGAGAATGCTGAGGGGGACGCCGATGTGGTTGTTGAGGTTTCCGGCGGTTGCAATGGCCTTGTAGCGTTGAGCCAGCACGGCCAGGGTCATGTCCTTGGTGCTCGTCTTGCCGGAGGACCCGGTGAGCCCCACCACATGTAGGGGATCCAATTGCTCCCGCCACCATGAGGCCAAGGATTGCAGGGCTTTCAGTGTATCCTGTACGAGAATAACGGTAGCTCCGGGCGCATATTCCCCCTCCGTTCGGGACACCACAACAGCTGCAGCCCCTTTGCGCGTTGCCTCTGCCGCAAAGGTGTTGCCGTCAAAGCGCTCACCGCTCAGGGCCAGGAAAACGCATCCCGGAACGACCCGCCGACTGTCCGTCGTGAGTCCTGCCGTGATGGCGCGCTCGCCCATGATTGCGGCAGTACCGCCGGTGGCGCAGATAAGATCGGGGAGGGGGAGGCTTGTCATGGTCGGTCAATCAGGCGTGGTTATCCGGTTTGCGGGAGGGAACGGAGCGGCCCTCCGGATTGCGCTCAGCGTAGTACTTGCGCACAACGGCGGCATCCGAGAAGTTGATTGTCTCGTCCTTGAAGATTTGATAATTCTCATGCCCCTTACCGGCGATGAGTACCACATCCCCCGGAACGGCCAGCTCCAGTGCAGCGCGGATGGCCTGCTCGCGGTCCGTGATGCGGTGCTGCTTGGGGGTGGGAATACCGGGCATGATTTCATCGATGATGGCCTCGGGATCCTCGGAACGAGGGTTGTCACTCGTAACTAGGCAGATGTCGCTGTGTTTGGCGGCAGCTTCACCCATCAGGGGACGCTTGGTGCGGTCGCGGTCGCCGCCGCAGCCGAATACCGTGATGAGTCTGCCGGAGCGGCAGAGTGCCTTCATCGTGCGGCAGACGTTCTCCACGGCGTCCGGGGTGTGGGCATAATCTACGAAGGATTGGACATTGTTCACGCTGCTCACCAGCTCCATGCGACCGGGCACCTGCGGGCTCTGGGCCAAGCAGTTGATGGCATCCCGAATGCTGACTCCGGCGGCTACTACACCTGCCAAGGCTGCCAAGCTGTTGGAGACGTTGAATTCCCCGATGAGCGGCGTGCGCACCAAGTAGCTCTTCCCCCGGTAATTCAGCTCATATTGGCTGCCCTTGAGGGAGAGGAGTTTGGGTACGGCCCGGAAGTCGGCATCCTTGGCCGTACCGAAGGTGCGTACCTTCATGCGCGGGGCCATTTCCCCCGCCAGTCTGCGTCCGTAGGCATCATCGATGTTGATGACGGCCACGGACTTGGGATCCCACTCCGCCATGCGGGTGAAGAGGAGTTTCTTGGCCTCGTAGTAGGCCTCCATGGTCTTGTGGAAATCCAAGTGGTCCTGGGTGAGGTTTGTGAAGATACCGACGCGGAAGTTGGTGCCGGCAGTGCGACACTGCACCAAAGCATGGGATGAGACCTCCATGGCGCAGGCGCGGCAGCCGTTTTTGACCATGGATGCCAAAAGACTTTGCAACTCGGCACAGCCGGGTGTGGTATTGTGCGAGGCCGAACGAGTGGCGCCGTCATCGCAGATGATGGTGCCGATGAGCCCGGCACGTTGCCACACGGTGCGGAACACGGCATTGGTCAGATAGCTGATGGTCGTTTTGCCGTTGGTGCCGGTCACACCCAGCATCACCAACTGCTCGCTGGGAAAATCATGCCACGCGCTCATCAGCAGTCCGTCTGCTTCGTGCGTATCCGGAACCTGAACCCAGAAGATCCCGCTCTCAGCGAGATCGGGAGGGCAGGGGAGCTCGGCTACGATGGCCGTTGCACCGGCGGCAATCGCGTCCGGTATGGCGGTGTGTCCGTCAAACTGAGTCCCCCTTACGGCGATGTAGCAGCTGCCGGGTATCACGCGGCGGCTGTCATCGGTCAGCAGACTCAGCGGCTTCTTCAGTTTTCCGGTACAGACGGCACCGGGGAGTATGGTGAAAAGTTGCTTGTTATGCATGCTTGTTCGGTTTTTTGGGTTGTTCTGCTTGTGCCGCTTGCTCACTCCGCTGCTCGTTGCGGAATTTCTCGTATTCCTCGGCATTGCTCGGCTGAATGTTGAGAAGCTCGATAATGCGCAGGGCCGCTGCGCGGAAGATGGGGGCTGCCACCGTGCCGCCGCCGGGGTTACAATCGGTGGGGTGCGGTTCGTCAATGACCGTCATGATGACCAATTTGGGGTCGTCAACGGGCAGGATGCCGGCGAAGGAGACGGTGTAAAGGTTATCGGTGTACAGTCGATGCGCACCGACTTTCTTGGCGGTGCCGGTCTTACCGCCGATGCGGAAGCCGGGGATGGCGGCTCGCGTGGCCGTGCCTCGTCCTCCGGGCCCGGTGCGCTCGGTGACACTCTCCAAGGCTCCCAGCAGCTCCTTTGCGGTCTTTTCTTTCATGACCCGGCAAACGGTTTGCGGGGGGCACTCATCATACACCTCCCCCTCGGCCGTGATAACCTTGTCAATGAGTCGGGGGGCCATGCGTACGCCTTTGTTGGCGATGGTGGAATAGACCATGGCCATGTGGAGCGGGGAGACCGAGATGGCATAACCATATGCCATGCGGGAGAGGTTGACAGGGTTGGCACCGTTCGAGACATGGCATGAACCACCGCTGGGAAGCGGAATGCCGGTGGGCTGGGTGACGCCGAAGCGATCCAAATATTCCTTGAAGCGCTTCCATCCGCAGGTGATGGCCACGCGTGCGTTGACCGGGTTGCTGGACTTCTTGAGCCCCCCGGCGAGACTGAGTGCTCCGTAATTGAAGGGAGCATCCGTGATGGGACGAGCCCCGGCGACAACGTAGGGTGCTGCCGAGACAACTGAGTTGATGCCGAAGACGCCTGTATCCACCGCCGCGCTCACGGTGATGGATTTGAAGGTGGAGCCCGGCTCGTAACGTGTCTGACAGGCGAAGTTAAAGTCACCACCGATGACATTACCCGCGCGATCCTTGAGCTCGCCCCGGCGGAATTTACCGTTCGGGGTGATGATTTCCTTGGTGTTCAGGTCAAAAGCCGGGCGGCTCACCATGCCGAGAATATCGCCTGTTTTGGGGTCTACGGCAATCATGCAGCCGCGGGAAGCATGGTAATAGCGCATGCCCTTGTCCAGCTCTTGCTCCAAAATGGACTGTATACGCATATCAATGGTCAGGCGCAGATTGAGGCCGTGCTTGGGCGGCAGATAGCGGTCGTTTAGGTCGGAGAGTACTTGGCCGCGGGCATTGTGGCGGTATTCCCGCAGCCCATCGCAACCGGCCAAATAGCTGTTGAACACGGATTCCACTCCGCTGACGCCTTTGTTCTCGTGGTCAACGTACCCGATCACATGGCTGAGCAGGGTGGGGGTGACGTAGGAACGACGACGAGTTGTCTGGACAACGATGCCGCGCAGGTGAGCATTCGCCAGAGCTTGACGAATCTTTTCAGCCGTGTCGATATTCAGTCCCCGCGCCAGTTTAATGGACATGCGGAGGCGCTTGGGGGCTTCTCCCCGGGCCACTGCCTCCTTGTTGGCGGCAATGGTCTTATCTTGAGCAATCATTTCGA
Source organism: Akkermansia sp. (assembly GCA_022787425.1). Lineage (GTDB taxonomy): Bacteria > Verrucomicrobiota > Verrucomicrobiia > Verrucomicrobiales > Akkermansiaceae > Akkermansia. The sequence goes on along the minus strand of JALFWB010000003.1, from coordinate 47,445 downwards.
TGATGTCCTCGCGCGTCATGAAACGCTTGGGTGCAGGCGGCGCAGGCGGAGGATTCTTGGCCTGACGAGACTTGCCCTTTCCTTTACCCTTGCTCTTGGGTTGGGGGGGCGTTTGCGGTTCCTCGGCTGTTTCCTCATCGTTATCACGCATCTCAACGTTAGCCAAGAAGGGCCACAGAACATCCGCCACCAGCTTGTCGTGCAGGTGATAATACTGCTCGCAGATGGCGGGGTCGTAGTCCATCATGAACAGGGCTTTGGTGTCCTTAGGGTCAATTTTTGCGCGGGCAATCTGGCGCTCCTCCGGTGTCATGTCAACCTCGGCGTTCTTGGTGAGGCGATTGACCCAATCACGGACGATCTTGTTGCGGGCGGCCTTGTCCGCAGCGGTGGCCCATCTCGGGTCGTTAAGTGCTTGATTGTAAGCCAAGCCATCGACCACAAGGGAGAAATCTCGCAGGTGATTACGGTCTGCCAGAAGTTCAGCACCGGAGATGTTGTTCGTCAGGATCTCTTCGTTTCGATCCATGATGATGCCGCGCTGGGCGGGGATTGTCTCCACCTCAATCAATTCATCGGCAGCCATGCCTCGACGGTTGTCGGCATCTTCTACCTGCATGGCGACCAAGTGCCATGTCAGGGTGAGTGAGGCCGCAACGACTGCAACACCCAGCAAAATGCAGCGGGAAGCGAAGGGAACTTTCGTTTTCATGACGGAGCCGGGGTTAGGATTGATTTACCTGCAGGCGGTGTGAATGTCAGTCTGCCCCATACTGCGGGCTGTCTCGATCTGATTGCGATCGATGTCCTGCAGGTCGGAGCCCATTTGAGCGAGCTTGTCACGCATGGCCCAGCGGTTACACACGCCGGTGGCTTTGGCTTGGTATTGCTTGGTATTCATGCGCCGCTCGGCAATCTCTCGCTCGATCTTGTTGATCTCCGTGCGCACGGCAACGTGCTCATTCTTGAGCGTTGCGTAGCAGACGCCGCAGAGAGCTGTGACAACGGTGAAGATGACCATCCAGCAAAGGAAGGAAAACGGAATTTCATGTGATGATTTCTTGGATACCGGCATATGTGGTAAGGTGGGTTAAAGTTTTTCTACAACGCGTAATTTGGCACTGCGGGCGCGTGGGTTGGCAGCCAGTTCGGCCTCGCCCGGGATGATGGGTTTTCGGGTGATGAGGCGAGCCGTGCAGTCCGGGTTGGGACGCGGTGCCGGCCATTCCGGGCGGTCAATCTCCGGGCGGGTGATTTGCTCGAAGAAGTGCTTGACGGCGCGATCCTCCAAGCTGTGAAAGGTGATGACGGCGAAGCGTCCGCCGCTCTTCAGCATACCCATGGCACTGTGCAGCAAGTCCTCCAAGGCACCGAGTTCGTCATTGACGGCGATACGCAGGGCTTGGAAACTGCGGGTGGCCGGGTGCTGTTTGCCTTTGCGCGGCAGCACGCTTCCGATGAGGTCGGCGAGCTGCTTGGTGGTGGTCAGAGGGGCTTTGCTGCGCTCTTGCACAATGCGACGAGCGATGGCGCGTGCGGCGCGCTCTTCGCCGTATCGGTGCAGGATGTCGGCCAATTCCTCTTCCGTGGCGTTGTTGACCAAATCGGCCGCGCTTTGCGGGGCTGATGGATTCATGCGCATGTCCAGCGGACCATCAGCGTTGAAGGAGAAGCCGCGTTCTGCGCAGTCCACCTGGGGGGAGGAGATACCGATGTCCGCCAACAGTCCATCGGCGAGCGGGGCCCCGGCTTCCTGCAGCATCTGCGCTGCATTGCGGAAGTTTCCGGCCAGCACATGCAGGCGGTCTCCGTAGGCGGCCAAGCGCCGACGAGCTGCTTTGCGGGCGGTAGGATCTTGGTCGATGCCCCATACCTCTGCACCGCGCTCCAGCATGAGCTCGCTGTGACCGCCGCCGCCCAGTGTCGCATCCACGAGAATGCGTCCGGGGGCTGCCTGCAGGGCCGAAACGGCTTCATTCCGCAGTACGGTGATGTGGTGGAAGGGGGCAGCCGAGGTGTCCTCGTTGTCACTCTCTTCTTCCCGGTCGACAGAATTGCGATAGTCAGACGCAATCTCCGCAGCCTCGGCATCAGAGATTGCCTCGATGAGGGGTGTGGAGCACCAAGTGATGTCCGGCGTGGCGGATGTCAGCCGGGAGAGCGTACTGTCGATCCCCTCCTCACCGGTCGGGCGCAGAAGGATGACAGCATGTCCTGGGGCAATGCAGAAGGCCTGTACCCCGGCTTCACGGCTCCAAACCGCGCCTGCCTGATGCGCGCGCGCGAAAAAATCCGGCTGAGCGGGTAGAGCAGCCAGCGGGGCTTCAATGCTGCGCTTGTTCAGCTCCTTCAGTTCTGCTGTCAAAGCGGCCAGCTTGCCGCGGGATCCCTTGAGCCCGGCATCGCGCATGGCTGCTAACAACTCGGCGCGTTGCGTCCGCAGGGAAGCCAAGGCTTCTTCCGGCAGTAGCCCGTCTTCCCATATCAACACTCGGTAACAGATGCCCGTTGCCTCGACCGGGGCAGAATATGTGACTCTTGAGTAGCTCATCAGGTAAGAATGCCGAACATCTTGTCCAGTTCAATCTGCTGCATGGCCTCCGGACTGCTTACGATGGCGAATTCATCCGGATTCCAGAGCTCGAAATACGCACCGCGTCCCACAATGGAGACGAGGTCTTCAAGGCGCAGACGCTCTCGCTGGGCCTTGGGAATGAGCAGTTTGCCCTGTGAGCTGATCTCTCCCACGAAGCATTGACCGGTGATCACGCCGACATAGTGGTCGATCTTTACCGGTGTTACCCCTTGCTCTTTGGCTTCCCGGCGAATGCTCGCGATCTTCTCGGCAAATCCTGCCTCGGTGTAGCATTTGAGCACCGGGTAGCCCTCGCTCAGGGCGGCAAGCATCCTCAGCGAGCTGCCCGGGGCAGTTCGCCATTCCGCAGGTACTGCGACCCGACTCTTCGGGTCCAGTTTGTGCTTCGCATTGCCCCAAAAGGCAACTTCTGGTACAGGATCAGACATTCAGATACACTTGCCGCTCCCCTTAGTACACATCAATACACTCTGAATGTCAATCCTATTCTTTGTATGCCCTGCTCTTTTTTGAAAAAAATCCCCTTTTTTTGCCCTTCCTGCCCTCTTGGACGTCTGTTCGTTGCAGAAGGAGACCGGGGGGGAAGTGATGACGGGGGTGCGGGGTAGGAATTGGCTAGACAGCTAGATATAGCGTCTGTCCCGGAAAAGGTGTGCGCGAGCGGGGTCTGCGGCGGCAAGGTGGGTGTAGGCGATGGCAAGTGCATCTGCGGCGTCCGGAGGAGGGGTCTCGCGCAGGTGCAGAAGAGCGCGCATCATGAAGGCTACCTGTTGCTTGAGGGCACCGCCCTTGCCCACAGTGGCCAGTTTGACGCAGGAGGGAGGGTACTCGATGATGCGGAGTCCGTGGCGAGCAGCGGCCAGTACGGCGGCTCCGCGGGCAGATCCCATGGCAATGGCCGTGCGATGTGATTGTACGAAGATGATGCCTTCGATGGCGAGCTCATCGGGCTTATGTCGCTCGATGAGCTCGCAGAGATGTTCGTGTATCCGCAGCAGGCATTCGCTCTGCGTCAGCTTGCTCGGCAGGGATAGTGTGCCGTATTCCGGTGTCTGCGCGGAGCGGTAATCCCCCTCCAGGATGGCGTAGCCGGTGTTGCGGATAGCCGGGTCTATGCCCAGAATACGCATGGCTTATCGGCGACGGCGCGGCGGAGTGGGGCGCTTGCGGATGACGGGTCGCGCCGGACTGTCATCCAGCAGGGCGGTGTAGGCGTATGGGAAGCCTTCCAGCTTGCGCCGCTCGATTTTGTTGTTGATGAAGTTTTCAACACTCTTGGCAAAGTCTACCTCGTCCGCTGTCAACAGGGTAAAGGCATCGCCTGTGGCTTCCGCCCGCCCCGTGCGTCCGATGCGGTGCACATAATCCTCCGGATTTTCCGGGACGCGGTAGTTTATAACATGGGTGACGTCATTGACATCGATGCCGCGAGCTGCCACGTCTGTTGCCACCAGAATGCGGTATTTGTCTTCCTTGAAGCCTCGCAGTGCGGCCATACGCTCCTTCTGGGGAATGTCAGAGTGCATGACGGCCACTTCCTTGCCCCAGCCGGCATTGGCCAGCATGCGAGAGACGGTGTCTGCCTCCTTGCGGGTGCGGGTGAAAATCATGAGGTTCTTGAAGTTTGTTGCCTTCACCAGTGCCAGAAGCAGCTCATCACGCTGGTCCATGCCTACAGGGTAGAAGGCGTGGGAGATGGTGGCAGCTACCTCGCGACGTGCAATGGCGATTTCAACGGGGTCGGTCAGGCACCACTTGGCAAATCCCTGCAGGATCTGCGGCATGGTGGCGGAGAAGAAGAGCGTTTGACGTCCCTCCCAGGGGCAGAGGTTGACGATTTTGCGAACAATGGGCAGGAAGCCCATATCCGTCATGCGGTCTACCTCATCCAGCACCAAGTGGCGGATGGCTTTGAATTTCATGTTGCCTCGGTAGAAGTGGTCTACCAGACGTCCGGGAGTGGCTACTACAATGTCAACCCCCTTCTTGAGCTCCTCGGTCTGGGCTCCGTAGCCGACACCGCCGTACAGAAGACCTATCCTATGGTTGGTGTGGGCTGCGTAGGTGCGGAAGGCTTCTGCCAGCTGGTCAGCCAACTCTCGGGTGGGCTCCAGCACCAGCACTTGGGGTACACCGGTGGCTTCCGTCTTGCTGAGCAGGGGCAGCGCGAAGGCTGCGGATTTGCCGGTGCCGGTCTGCGAGGCACCGATAACGTCCTTGCCCTCCAGAACGATGGGAATGGCCTGCTCCTGAATGGGGGTGGGGCTCTCATAGCCGCAGTCCTTCACGGCTTCCAGTATCGGGGCCGGAAGCCCCAGTTCTTCGAATGTCATCGTTGTCGTTTGTTCCGTTTGAAATGCTTGTTTTCAGAGGTAGGGGTTGGTGTCCCGCTCCTCCTCCGTGAAGGTTTGCGGCCCGTGACCGGGGTAAATAGCCCAGCCGTCTCCCTTGGTCATGAGCTGCTGTCGAATTCCTTGCACTAAGGTGGCGGTGCTGCCGCCGGGAAAGTCCGTGCGCCCTATGCCGCCGGCAAAGAGAATGTCCCCTACGAACATGGATTTAAGCTCATGCAGCAGGTAGGCCATTCCGTCTGTGGCATGGCCGGGTATGTGGCAGAGTTCCCACGTCAGCCCGCCCCAGTTTGCTCTTGCACAGCAGTCAATGGTGTCGTTCACCGTAAAAGGATCAACTGCCGCTTCCCGACCGAACAGAAGCTCCAATGTCAGCTCGCGGGAGTAAGGGGAGAAGGCGTGTATGCTGCATCCCGTGCGGCGCTGCACCTCAGCGGCTCCCTGAACGTGGTCAAAGTGTTGGTGGGTGATGAGCAAATGCGCAGGGGCTTCGCCATGAGGAAGTACCCGCTCCAGCCAATCCGCTGCCCCGAGCGGGGCGTCTATCATGACGTAGCCTTCCGGCCCCCCCACGAGGTAGGAATTGCATGCAACCGGGCCTCCGGTATATTTCCGCAGCGTGATGCTCATGCCGATATGATACACCTAATCTGCGGCGCGGGCGAGTCCAATTTGTGCCAGCATCCCTTTTTTTGTCGTTCCTGCCGAGAGAAAAAGCGCACGGAACCCATGGGGCTCCGTGCGTCTCTCCTATAACTTTCTGTATTTCGGTAAAGCAGACTCTCAGGTCGCAATACCGAAGTGGCGCTGAATATCCGCAAAAATACGGTCTCGCAGGGTGCGCGCCTTCTCAATGTCCCGCGTTTTTAACGAGAATCTCAGGCGTTCTGCCGTGGCATCCGGCTTATGGACGGTAACGTGGCACCACCAAACCCCTCTGTTGTTCCAGAGATGGTGGTTGATGTTGTCGTCGTTAATACGAAGCGCGATTTTAGTTTGCGTAGATGGCATTGTTGTATGTTTAGTTTTCTTTTTGGACTGGTTGCCGGGGAAACCCCGGATCTCCGCGTTCGTGCCGATACCATTTACGGTGGCTCGATCACGGTCTCTTAGGCTAAGACACCGGAACGGGCCACCCCGTTCAAAAAAAGTGGGAAATCAATAAAGAATTCCGGCCTTCTTCAAGGTGTTGTAGGCACCGTTCTTGGAAATGGTGCGCAGCGCCTTGCAAGAGAGCTTCATGCGGATGTAACCGCCGCGTCCGCCGTTGAGCTCCGGAACCCAAATGCGCTTCTCCTGAAGGTTGGGGTAAACGGTGCGGTTGACGGTCTTGGTGACGTGACGACCGATACCGCCCTTCTTCTTGGCAAGACCGGAGCGATGAATACGGCGGCCTTTGTGCGGCTGGGCAAGTGTGATATTGCAGATTCTGGACATAAGATTGTGTGCGGTTAAGATTAAGCGGTGCGGCATTATACACCATTTTTCGCATTCGTCAAGCAAAACTATGAGATTTGATGAATTTTGTCCCCCGGAATTCGTTGAAATGCGGAAAAAATCGCTCTTCACGGGTCTTATGGGTTGATTCCTTCGGGCGTTTGTGGTAGCCTGAAAAGGCATGTCGGACGCTTATCTTATCCTGTGCCACCATCTTCCGTGGCAGGTTAATGCCTTGGCTCGCTATGTGAGCAGGGGTGGGCATCGGGTGTTTGTGCATGTGGATGCTCAGAGCCGTATTGCGCCGGAAATCGAGCAGGGGGACGCGGTACAGGTGTTGCCGCGTCCTGCAACGGTGCAGTGGGGTGGATGGGGAATGGTGGAGGCAACGTTGAAGCTGATGGCGGCTGCGGTTGACTCCGGGAAGAAGTTTCGTTATGTTCATCTGCTCAGCGGGCAGTGTTTGCCCTGCATGCCTCTCTCTCGGCTGGATGCAACTCTCGATACATACGCGCGTGAAGCTCGCCAGCTCATTGAATGCATGCCTTTGCCACTGCCTCGTTGGGGGCGAGATGGCGGGCTCTCTCGCGTGGGAACTTGGTATCCGCGCTGCATGGTGAGTAAATACGATGCCTCCCACCGCTACTTTTGGTGGTATACGAACAAGTGGATTCGCCTGCGCCTTCGCCGTCCGGGGTATTATCTTTTCCGGCCTTTTTACGGTGGGGCTCAGTGGTGGTCGTTGACCGGGGATTGCGTGGAGCGCATTATGCAGTTCAGCAAGACTCACCCATTCTTCCGCTATTTCTTCCACCACACGTTCTGCAGCGACGAGCTCTACATCCAGACCTGCTTGGCGCGCACAGGTTACCTATCGAGTTGCTCCGGGGACAACATGCGCTTTCTCCTCTGGCAACGTCCGAATGATCAGTCGCCACGCGACTTACTCCCCGATGATTGGCCGTCCGCCTTCAGCAGTGGCAAGCTCTTCGCTCGGAAGTTTGCGCTTTCACCTCGGCAGTGTGCAGCCTATTTTGCTGCATTGGGGAGCTGATGGGCTTTCCAGAAGCTGTGCTCGCCTATGGCATGCACCTTGCTGAATTCCACCCCCTGCCCGGTGTACAATTCGTGCAGGGCACTCAGCTGTTTCAGTACCCACTTGTCCTCCTGCCGGAAGGTGATGACGTAGACGTTGTCCTTGAGTAATTCTCTGTATGGATTCTCTATCTTGCGAGCCGCCAAGGCTGCCCGGTATGCCGGAGTATAGAACATCCAGCCGTCCCCGACCGGCAGCACATTCGTCTTGTGCAGATAATCCATGCTGTACCCCGTGAATCCCACCGGGAATAATCCGCACCCTTGCTGGTTGGTGGTGATGTACAAATTTTCCGGTCGCGCTGCACAGTATTCATGCGCCTCTGCCCGTGCGTTCCAGAATCTGTGCCCAAGTGTGTGTCGAAAAGTAAAGGCGCAGCCACAAAGTAGAATGATGGAGACAGTTGCTACTGCCCATTTTTTCTGGAGAAATGGTGCATGTCGGGGGAGGTGGGTAAGCACCCATACGGATGCAATAAATAAGACCGGATTTGTTACTCTTCCTGTGCATCTTCCTACCATGATGAGTGTCACGATATAGCCTATGACTACTATAATCATAGGTAGGCAGTTCTTAGCGGATTTTTTGCAGAAAGTAATGACGAATAGAAAACATGTCATGCCGAATATGCACCATTTCGTCAGCATCATGAGAGACGAAAAGGGCTCAAACAGTTTCTTAATGCTGGGTGTCAGTAAACCGATCTCAGAAGTCGTCTCAAGACCGAATAAACCACGACGATCTCGTTTGTGTATCCTTTCGGCAATTCGTGTTTCTCTGCTGTCCTGAAATCTAGGTACATAGAAGAAGGATTTTAAGAGCTTGAACTCGAGAGGCGAGATTCCGTTTTCCTTGCATATCTCGTCTTTGTTGAGACCGGAATTATCCGGATAATCAACAATTTCCACCATCGTTTTTCTGTCTGCGTAAGCCTGTTCCCATTCCGGAGATCCTTCTATGGTGAATCGGTCTATCGTGTTCAGTGTGATGATGGCGGCAAGCATACCTATAGAGCCGATGATGAAGTTGAGGTTTTTGAGTAGACGAAACCTATCTCTGATGAGGAAAGTAAGGCAAACGGCGATATAAAGGAAGAGTACGGAGAAGACGGAGTCCGCTCTCATCATACAGCCGAGTGCTACAAGGAGGATTGCAGGAATGATGAAAATCGAAAAGCGGGGTGTCCGCAGGGAACAGGAAAACCAAAGAATACCGCTGCCTCCGGTCAAAATAGCAATATGAGTGTATTGATTCGTGGCGAGTGAGTCGAGACATCCGTATAGAAGGGTAACGGCGAGGAAAGAATATAGAATGCCTCGGTACGCCTTTGGGGAATGATCACTCCTTATTTCTCTCATGGTGTACAGAAGAACGGAAAAAAAGGCAGCGATGTTGACTGTGGTAAGGACGACCAAATACCAACAAACAGAAGTCGAGAAATTCAACAGTAGTGTACAGAGTGAGCCGATCAATGTGTGAACGTATACTCCGAATGAGCCTGCTGTTTCGCCACCGCCGTTTATGCAAAAGGCTATTTGAAAGTCATCATTGTTCATCGATGGTACAGAACCGAAGAACAAGGTAAGGCAGAGAAAAAGAAAAATTAAGGAAGACGCAATGTAGTGCTTAGAGAGAAAAGAGAACATGGTGACAATTTGCTTGCTTTATCCTACGTTGACCCCCTTATATTGTCAAGCGTAAAATAGCACGAGGGCAATTCGCTGAGAACTTACTCCCATGCGGTAAAAAATGCTTGACTTATCGCCCGTGCGGGGGTAATCTGGGGGTGTCACAACAGACGATAAAGCTATGTCTCGTACACCGATTATTGCAGCGAACTGGAAGATGAACATGGGCCCGAAGGAGGCTAAGGCTTTCTTGGCGGCGTTCAAGGAGGAGAAACTTTGCGATTGCAAATGCGTGGAGAAGGTGATCGTTCCCCCGTTTGTAACGATTCCGGCCGTGATGGAAACGCTGAACGGCTGCAAGTGCTTGGGCGTGGGCGCTCAGGACGTGAGCGACCGCGACAACGGTGCCTTCACCGGTGAGATTTCCACGGCCATGCTGCAGGAGCTGGGCTGCGGCTATGTGGTGCTCGGTCACAGCGAGCGCCGTCAGTACCATGGTGAGACGAACGCCTACATCAACAAGAAGATCAAGAAGGCTTTGGCCGCCGGCTTGGTCCCCATCTACTGCATCGGCGAGACGCTCGAGCAGCGCGAGGGCGGTCAGCTTGAGAGCGTGCTGAAGACCCAGGTGGTTGACGGCCTGGAGGGTCTGACCCCGGAGCAGGTCGCGGGCCTCGTGATCGCCTACGAGCCGGTGTGGGCCATCGGTACGGGCAAGACGGCTTCTGCTGAGGATGCCCAGTCCGCTCATGCCTTCATTCGCAGCGTGGTGGCCGATACCTTCGGCGCCGATGCTGCTGCCAAGGTTCGCATCCAGTACGGTGGTTCCGTGAAGCCCGGCAATGCCAAGGAGCTGATGGGCCAGCCGGACATCGATGGTGCTCTGGTGGGCGGTGCCGCGCTGAAGGCTGACTCCTTCGCGGCTATCATCCGTGCTTCTGTGTAAGACCGGACACGCTGAACTTTTTGCCCCCGGAGTTCTCAAGACCCCGGGGGTATTTTCATGAATGCGGGGTATGTACTGGAAGTGGAAGCAGAATTACGCTAAGCCCGGGGTGTTCTTCGGGAGTTTCTTGGTGTTCTTGAACATGAACCGCGAGCATGTGCCACTCTGGCAGTTCGGTTTGGAGCATGTCGATCTGCCTCACACCGGGCGTTTGCTGGACGTTGGCTGCGGCGGCGGTGGGCTGCTGCGCATGGTGCATGAGCTCGAGCCGCAGTTGCACCTCACCGGCGTGGATTACTCGCCGAAATCCGTTGCTGAGACACTGCGTGTAAACCGTCGCGGGGTGCGTGACGGAATGGTGGAGGCCATTGAGGGCAGTGTCTCTTCTCTTCCTTTCGCTGACAATACCTTTGATGTGGTTACCAGCAGTGAGTCGCTGTATTTTTGGCCTTGCCCGGCGGAGGACCTGAAGGAGATAGCTCGGGTACTCAAGCCCGGCGGAAGCCTGATGATATGCCTAGATTGCTGCGACCCCGATCGGTGTCCGGAGGCCGCTCGGCGTATCAAGGGTATGCGTGTTTATACGCCGGCGGAGCTGGTCGCTTTTGCCTCCGGGGCCGGGTTGCAGGACGCGCAGTGCCATCTGCAGCAGGACTCCGGACGAGTCTGCTTGGTTGCGCGTCGCTAGCATCCCGGTCGCATCAGGCGGAGAGTTTGCGCCATTTGCTCTGCCCGGCCGGGGTCAGCTCCAGCTCTGCCTCCAAGTTCAGCAGTCCCGACATGGGGAAGCAGACGTTGAGGTAGATCTTGATGCTCTGATCCGATATGACCATGGAGAGGGAGTTGAGGAGCGGGTCGTCATCGGGGAAGGCGTGACTGCACTCCTGCAGGGCCGGCATCTGGGAGTCTACGATGTCCATCAGAAGGTCGGCGCGTGCTTCGTCGCTCAATTTGTTGAGGACGGTCTTGAGTTTCTCGAAATCGTACTTGTATATCTTTGCCATAATAGTGGATCGCGTGGTGCTTCGCTACCCTTTTTTATGCAAATTCCGTGCCAAGTCTGAAATGTGGCGAAAAACACCGTTTTTGGGGCCTTTTGAGGACTTTTGAGGCTATGATGGTTCAGGAACGATGGTTAAATTTGGAGCGCATGGTCATAAAATGACCATTAAAACGCCCTTCCTACCATTTCCAGTAGTTCTTCGGAAGAAAGATTGAGTAACAATTTTTCCAAACCTCCGGAGAGGAGAGCATCGGCCATGGATTGCTTGCGTGCAATCATGCGGTGGATGTTCTCTTCGATGGTTCCTCGGCAGATGAGTGGGTGAACTAGCACAGGATTTTTCTGTCCGATGCGGTAGGCACGGTCGCTGGCCTGATTTTCCACGGCGGGGTTCCACCAGCGGTCGAAATGGATGACGTGGCGGGCGCGTGTGAGGGTGAGTCCGGTGCCCCCGGCACGCAGGGAGAGGATGAAGAAGCGGGGACCTCTCGGGTCTCGGAAGGCTTCCACCATGGCGCGGCGTTCTTCCAGTCCGGTGCCGCCGTGTAGGCAGAGACCCGGGGAGCCGAAGATGCCTTCCAGGTAGTCATGCAGGGGTTCGATGATACTGCGGTATTGGGTGAATACCAAGCAACAGTCTCCCGCTGCGGCGATGCTGCCGGCTAGGTGGCCCAGACGTTGCATTTTGCCGCTCAGAGCAGGGTCGTAGTAGCTTTCTCCCAGGTACTGGGCGGGGTGGTTGCAAATCTGCTTGAGTTTGCCGAGAATGGGTAAGACAAGCGTCAGGCGTGTCTGCGGATCCGGCTCGGCAAGGACGGCGCGCAGGGCTTCGACCTCTCGGGCGTAGAGGCGTGTTTGCTCGGGGGTAAGCAGGCAATAGGCGGCTTGCTCGGTCTTGGGCGGTAGCTCCGGCAGCAGCGTGGGGTCGCTCTTCAGACGGCGCAGCATGAAGGGGCGTACCAAGCGGCGCAGGGGGGTGTAGTCGCTCCCCATTTCCCGTACCATGGCGGCAAATTCCTTCTCGCTGCCCAGTAGTCCGGGGGTGAGGAAGCTGAAGATGCTGTGCAGCTCCATCAGGGAGTTTTCCACGGGGGTGCCGGTCAGTGCTACACGACGACGGGCAGAGGATTGAAGTCGGAGTACCGCTTGGCTGCGTTGAGAACCGGCGTTTTTGATGGCCTGCGCTTCATCCAGAACCAGGGCAGGGAGGGAGCAGTTCGGGAGCCGCTCGAGTCGTGTTACCATGCCGTAAGTTGTCAGGGCAACATGTGCTCGAGCCAACATTCGTTCGGGGGCGCGATGCAGGGTATCGAGTTCTGTGCGACTCAGGGCGTAAGGGTGCAGAATCAGGGTACTGAGCTGTGGGGCAAAGCGGCTCAGTTCCTCCTGCCAGTTGGTGATCAGGGAGGCCGGGGTAATTACCAGGGCGGCTCCGTGGGCTAATTCGCCGACTTTGTGCAGATGCACCAGCCAGCTGATTACCTGTAGCGTCTTGCCCAGTCCCATGTCATCCGCCAGACAGGCCCCGAAGCCGCTTTCTGTCACGTTTAGTAGAAAGCGCACACCTTCTTCCTGATAGTGGCGCAGGATATGGTGCAGGGCATCGGGCAGCTGTGGTCGGAGATTGCCGAAGTGTAGGTTGCTGAGGGCCAAGGTCAGGCGTTCGCCGAGTTGCAGGCGGATCCCGTCCTCAGGGGGTGGTAGCTGGGGGAGGGCATCACTGCGTTTGCCCAGCAGGTAGCGCAGCCCCGTCAGTAGGGGAATCCCCCCGGCGGCCATGCGTGTAGCTCGCTTCCAGGTATCGAGCAGCTTTCCCAATCGTTCGCGATCCAGTCGTACCCATTCACCGCGAAAGCGTACCAGACCATCTTCGCCGGATAGAAGCTCTGCCACCTCTTCATCGGTCAGGTAGCGGTCTCCCAAGGCAATTTGCGGAATAAAACGCACCAGAGAGTTGATGTTGATGGACGGTGTTCCTCCGGGTTTGCCTCCCGATTCATCGGGATTCATGGTGACTGTCAATTCGGCCTTAGGAGGACGAGTTTTCCACAGGTTGACCATGCGTACCTCGATGCCGATCTCTTCCAGCCTCGGCATGCCTTCCAGCAGGGCGTAGGCCTGCCGAGGTCCCCAAGCGCAGGGTTTGTAGACATCGCCGCTATTGATAACCCGGGCCCAGAATACATCCTCTTCTGCCAGTTTTCTAAGGGGGCGCAGAAGGTCTCCCAGGGCTGCATGGTCATTGGCCAGCAGGCGTGCTGCCAAGCCCAGAGGGGCATGGCGCGGCTTGTCATCCGGACCTACCTTGTGGACAAAGGTTGCCAGAAAGGCAAAGGGGTGGTTCAGGGCATCCTCGCCGGCATTCTCCGCTAGGTGAAAGCACAGACGACCGAGCTGCTGCCACCCTTCTCCCAGCTTGCAGAGCCATTCCACGGGTGTACAGCATTCCTTCACCGCTGCTCGCTCTAAAGCCGGGGCAAGACTGCTGAACCACCGGGTCAGCAGTCCGGTGCTCATGGCCTGTCCCGCTAGGGGAGGCATCCCTTCCAGCCAAACTGTTGCCTCTCCGGCAGTCGGCGGAATGACCTCGGCGGCAGTTTCTCCCCGTCCTGCCGCGCGCAGATACAGCACCAGCCGCTCTCTTGCTTTATCCCGCAGCCACTGCAGCACCGGTGCTGCTCCCATCGGCACCCCGAACCTCAGTAAATCCAGCATCCCCGCCCCGACAGATGTCACAAAAGCCCGCTCCAAGCGGGGCGCACACCCCCTCGGCTCAAGACAACATCCCCCATCCTCCCCCACTCGCAAGCAGATCTCCACACCCCCATTTTACCCGCTCACCGCCTCCTTGCCAAGCATTATCTCACCCCACCAACTTCCTTTCGTTTCATTTGTTCCACTCGCTTCCTAGCGTCCCTGTCATGTGATGTCCTCCTCTGCCGGGGCATCAAAAACCCCGCCGCCGCGTGAGAGCGGGGGCGGGGTGAGGAAAAGGGCTGTTCAGGCCTGCATCAGAGCAGGGAGAAGGCCACGTTGAGGCCGGCCGTGACGATGGAGACCATGCTCATGAGCTTGATGAGAATGTTCAGCGAGGGGCCGGAGGTGTCCTTGAAGGGGTCGCCGACGGTATCGCCGACCACGGAAGCATCGTGAATGGCGGTGTGTTTGCCGCAGAAGGGGGCGTCACCGGTCTCGATGTACTTCTTGGCGTTATCCCAAGCACCGCCGGAGTTAGCCATGAAGATAGCGAGCACGAAGCCGCCCGCCAAGCCGCCGGCCAGCAGGCCGAACACGCCGGGCACACCCATGATGAGGCCCGTGGCGATGGGAACGATCACCGCGATCATGGACGGCACGATCATCTCGCGCTGAGCACCCTGAGTGGAGATACCCACGCAGCGGGCGTAGTCCGCCTTCTTGCGGCCCTCGAACACATCCTTGTCAGAAAGCTGGCGGCGCACCTCCTCCACCATGCTCTTGGCGGCACGACCCACGGCGTTCATGGTAAGGCCGCAGAAGAGGAAGGAAAGCATGGCACCGATGAAGATACCGAGCAGCACCTTGGGGTTCATGAGGTTCACCTCGAAGAGCTGCATGAAGTCCGCGATGGTCAGATTCATCACATCCTTGGTCTGCCCCGCGATGGTGAGCTGATGAGCATTCAGCGTCTCGCTGAAGCAGTTGAGGCTGAACTCGCCCACGCGATCGGCCGCGATCTTGATCTCCTCGATGTAAGAAGCGAGAAGCGCGAGAGCCGTGAGAGCGGCGGAACCGATGGCGAAGCCCTTACCGGTAGCAGCCGTCGTGTTGCCCAAGGCATCCAGCGCATCCGTGCGGGAGCGCACACTCTCGCCCAGGTTGCTCATCTCGGCGTTGCCGCCGGCGTTATCGGAGATGGGCCCGTAGGCATCCGTAGCCAGGGTGAGACCCAGGGTGGAAAGCATACCCACGGCAGCGATACCGATGCCGTAAAGACCCATGCTCATGCTGTCTGCCGAGAATGCACCGGCCGCGCAGATGTAAGCACCGATGGTGCCCAGCACGATGAAGATTACCGGCCAGCAGGTGGAAATCATGCCCACACCGATACCGGAGATAATGACCGTCGCGGGGCCGGTGGTGGCGTTCTCCGCGATGAACTTAACGGGCTTGTACTCGAAGGAAGTGTAGTACTCTGTCACCTTACCGATGAGGATACCCACCAGCAGGCCGATGACGATGGAGCCCCAGAGACCCAGCCAGTTCTGAATGCCCAGCGTGTAGAGCACACCGGCCGCCGCCAGCGCGATGAGCACGCCGGAGAAATTGATGCCCTTGTTCAAGGCTGCCATGAGCATAGACTGCGTGGCACCCTGCTTGGTGCGCACAGTGAAGATGCCCAGCACGGAAAGGATGGTACCAATGGCACCGATGATCATGGGAGCCATCACCAGCTTGAGGCCCTCATCATACGAACCGCCCGCAACAGCCGTAGCGGCGGCACCCAGAGCGGCGGAAGCCAAGATGGAACCGGCGTAGGACTCATACAGGTCCGCACCCATGCCGGCCACGTCACCCACGTTGTCACCCACATTATCCGCGATGGTGGCGGGGTTACGGGGGTCATCCTCGTTGAAGTGGTACTCCGTCTTACCCACCAAATCCGCGCCCACGTCGGCCGCCTTGGTGTAAATACCACCGCCCACGCGGGCGAAGAGAGCCTGCAGCGAGGCACCCATGCCGAAGGTCAGCATGATGGTGGTAATCTCCACGAGCTTGGAGACACCCTCGGCCTCGATAAGGCCCGTATTGTCGAGAATAAGATACCAAGCCGAAATATCCAGCAAGCCGAAGCCCACCACGGTAAGGCCGAGCACGGCGCCGGAACGGAACGCGAGCTGAAGGCCCTTGTTGAGGCCGTCCTCCTCATCGCGGCATGCCTGGGCCACACGGCCGGAGGCATAAGTAGCCGTCTTCATGCCGATGAAACCGGCCAAACCCGAGAAGAAGCCGCCGGTCAGGAAAGCGACGGGCACAATCTTGTTCTGCAGGTTGTAGAATGCCATCACGGCGAAGACGATGGCCAAGATAATGAAGATGAGGGTCACTATCTTGTACTGCTGCTTCAGGTAGGCCATTGCGCCTTCACGCACATAGCCGGCAATTTCTTTCATGCGGTCTGTCCCTTCGTCCGCTTTCTTCATGCCGCAGTAGAACTTTGCGGCAAAAGCAAGCGCCACCAAGGAAGCTGCCGGAACAATCCAGAATAATGTTTGCGGTGACATGGTTCTTATTTCTTGATTTAATAGTTTTGCATTTTTAAGTATTAGCCAAAAATGCGCCGTATTGTACACCCAAAGGGACGATTTTGCAACCCGAAATTCGCCTTTTTACGGAAAAAAGTGCAAAAACAGACCTCAGGAATGGGGAAGGGGGCGTTTTACGGCTTGCCAAGGCGGGGCCCTGTGGAGTAGAATGGAAGCATGCCGATTCCGCAAACAACCATAGCCCTCATCTTCGACTTTGACAAGACACTGAGCCCGCACAACATGCAGGAGGATACCATCTTCCCCGAGTTCGGGATCGATGCCGAACGCTTCTGGCAGAAATGTAACGAACGCTGCCTGACGGAGGGCTGGGATGGCGAGCTGAGCTACCTCAAGGAGCTGTTGGATGAGCTGCGCATCGACGGTGTGACCAACAGTCGCTTGGAGGAGCTGGGCCGCAAGATCGTCTTCTACCGCGGGCTGCCGGAGTTCTTCGAGACCTTCCCCGACCGCGTGCTCACGGACGCCCACCGCTACGCCGGCATCCGCATCGAGTACTACATCATCTCCGGTGGAATCAAGAGCATCATCGATGGCTCCGCCGTCCGGCCCTTCATGCGCGCCGTCTTTGCCTGCGAGTTCAGCGAGCGCAACGGCGCCATCGACTTCCCCAAGCGCGTCATCTCCCATACCATGAAGACGCAGTTCCTCTTCCGCATCAACAAAGGTATGCTCAATTACACGGAGGACGTCAACGAACATGTGGACCCCGAGCTGCGGCCCGTGCCTTTCCGCAACATGATTTACGTGGGTGATGGCCCCACGGACGTCCCCTGTTTCACCGTCATGCGCCAGCAAGGCGGGCACAGCGTGGCTGTGTATAATCCTGATGATCCCTCCCTGACCGCCTTCCGGAAGTGTTATGCCCTCAAATCCGATCAGCGGCGGGTTGACTTCTTTGCCCCTGCAGACTACCGCGCCGGTAGCCACCTGTGCAACATTCTTGAGGAAACCGTGCGTCTTATCGCGGACGACATCATGCACGGTATCGCCCAGCGGCATCCTTGAACGGAGATACCGCATCCGAGAAAGGGGGCGGGATGGTAGAATTGAGGCTTGCGGAGGGGCGGCCCGGTGTGCTATACTGCTGTGAGTGAGGTTCCCCAGGAGATGATGAACACGGCACCGATTATAGAAGTAGAGAAACTGAAGATGTACTTCCCCGTGCGGCGGGGGGTGCTGGGGCGCTCCGTGGGCACGCTGAAGGCGGTGGACGAGGTGAGTTTCTCCATCTCCCCCGGGGAGACATTGGGTTTGGTGGGCGAGAGTGGGTGCGGCAAAAGCACGATAGGCCGCTGCCTGGTGCGTCTTTTGGAGCCAACGGGCGGGAGTATTCGCTTGGCGGGCAAGGATATTACGCACCGCGCTCAGTGGCGTCTGCGTCGCATGCGCAGCATGGTGCAGATGGTGTTTCAGGACCCCGCCGCTTCTTTGGACCCTCGGATGGACGTGCGTCACCTCATCACGGAGCCGATGGTCATTGCCGAGCGTGGCTCGCGCCGCAGTCGCGCCAAACGTGTGGATTGGCTTATGGACATCGTGGGACTGCCGCAGGGGAGTGGAGAGAAGTTCCCGCATGAGTTCTCCGGCGGACAGAAGCAGCGTATAGCCATCGCCCGTGCCTTGGCGTTGGACCCCAAGCTCATCATTCTCGATGAACCTGTCAGCGCGTTGGATGTCTCCGTGCAATCGCAGGTGCTCAACCTGTTGCTGGACCTGCAGAACGAGCTGAAGCTCTCCTACCTCTTTATCTCGCATGACCTCTCGGTGGTCAAACACATATCGGACCGCGTGGCCGTTATGTACTTGGGCAAGATGGTCGAAATGGGTGCGGCGGATCTCATCTACAAGCACCCGCGGCATGCCTACACCAAGGCCCTCATCTCCGCCATCCCGCCGCCGGATCCCACCGTCAAGCCGGCCCCCATCGTGATGACGGGGGATGTTCCCTCTCCCATCGACCCGCTGCCGGGCAGTGCCTTCGGTCGTCGCATCAACCACCCCCGCGTGGAGATGACCGCCGGCATGGACCTGACACCCAAGCTCATCGCTCCGGGGCACTGGGTGGCACCGGATCCCTGCGCGCTGAGCGATGAGGATTTGAAAAAGCTGGGCATTGACGTCTTGGGATGAGCCGCCGACTCAGCACTTCCTCCCCCGACTGAGAGAAAGCCTGTGTTTCCGCGGGAGGGCATGGCGCCCTCTTAAACGGAGCACCCGGAGACGCCGTGCGCGGAGGGCGTTCTGCGGCCCAACGGGGCGGAGGATTACTCCGCCACCCGCAGCTCCGTATCCTTTTCGGCCTCTCTTGCCGCACGCGCGGCCGCTCGTCGTTCGCGGGCGCGCTTCCTGGCTACCTCTTTCGCCTTCTTCTGCCGACGCTTGCTTGCTCGTGCCCGCTCTTTCTTGAACTTGCGGCGATACTCCCGCAGTACGCTGCCTCCGGGTTCATTCTGCATCCGCTCTAAAATTGTATCACGCAACGCCGCTGCTGCCGCTCGACACGCCTCCGGTCCACCGTAATCGCGATCCGGAAAATACACCGTTAAGACCACCTTGTTCCGGCACAATGACATCCTCCAGCCTTCAAAGGTCGAGTTTTCCAACGTGTATCGCGTCAAGTTCTTGTTCTCTTTACACATAGTCGTGTGACGAAGATACAATATACCGCCCCGATTGACAAGAAAAATATCACCTACCGCGCGCTCGCGTACCATATTATAACAAATCAAATCGTCTGCAGCTCGTTCTGTTTCAATGATTTGTGAAAACTGTTTGTTGCTTGTCATCTTTTTCTGAATTGTCTGAAAAATAATCAAGAAAACTAAACTTTAGGGAGATGAAAACATCCCCTTGCCCGATGAGACATGACTTTCCCGAGGCCGCAGTCTTGTGCCCGCAAGGGTCTGCGAGACTTTCAGCGCAGCGAACTGCTTCTTGCAAGGCTAAATGCACCATATGACATAAGACAAATTGACGAGAAAGGTACTTGACGTCCACTCGGTAAAATGATACATTCCGTGCTTGAGGGAAAATATACCCCTCTACCACGCCATGTTTTCTACCATCCGTTCATTCCGTCATCTCCTCGCCGGCTGCGCCTGCCTCTCTTATCTTTCCGTGGCTGCAGCCCAAGAAGAGTCCACGCCTCCTGCGGCATCCCAAGCCACGCCGGCAGCTCCCAAGGTCATCACGCTGGAAATGCATGGTGACATAAAGCGTCACTATCTTCCCCTTCTCGGACAGAACTCTTTCCCCTACATTTTTGCCTCAGAGGATACGGATTATTTCCTTGCTATGTTCAGTGGCGGGTACCTTCGTTTTTTTGTTATTCCGTGGGAATCGATGTGTCCTACCTTTATCGAGCAGGACCAGATGGATGTTATACTCGGAGGCTCTGACGCCGGTGATGATATGTCGAGACAAGTATGTGATCTGGATCTCGAAAAGGCCGTTATGTACAAGAATTATTTTGCACTGTATGATTTTAGCGATAACATTCAGTTTTACAGAGCTGACGGAAAAAGAATCGCTTCAGTCCGGGAGGCCAACACCGTGAGAGACAAGGTGTCTGCCGATAATCCGGAAGAGTTACCTGTCTATCTTGAACTCAAACAGAAGATAGCAAACGGAAGCATTGGGCCGGAGGCCAAGGTGCTCCAATCCAATGTCATTCCTCCCTCTGTAGAGAAGGCTTGGGAGGAGCGTGAGGCTGCAGGCCTGTATTACACGCAGGAAAACGGTAAGCTCATCTTTCACTCGGCGGGGCAGAGCTCCGTTGTCGCGGACATTTCGAACAAACCCATCCTCAAGGAGTATCAACGTAACATGACGGAAGACATGAGTGTCTTCGTCTGGCTCTGCGGTTCTCTTGCCCCTGTAGAAGGTACTGAGGAGTCGTATCCTCATGCCAGAAAGGTTCAGGATCAGGAGTGGTATATCGTCTTTGCAGATGCGAGCGGTAAGATTGTGTCAGAAAAAACAGTACCCAGCACGTGTGATTATCCATTGGACACATACCGGAAATACCGGAAATGCAGCGAGGCGAAGTTCACTCCCCAGCCTCTGGGAGATAATGTTCTCCTTCTTTCCGGGATCGTTGACAAAAAAGACAGATACCGTTGTTATCATTATTTCGAGTATGCTGTCATATCCCCGGAAGGGAAACAAATTGCTACCCTGTTATCCCCGTGCTATATCTACGCTTTTCCCTATAAAATACGGAATTCGTACCTCCTGTTTTCATCCAATTACAAACCTTTTACCGACGACCCTTGCCACGGCTGTTGTGCTGCTTTTATTGTTCTGCCGTGCGAAGACATCGATGAATGAGCATCCGCACCGACACGGGAAAGGAAGCCGAGACTTCTTACCCCTGTAACTGAAGGAAGCGAGTACGGGTGAACGCAGAATTTCCGGAAAGACACGAAACTGACCGGTGTGCTTAGCTCCGTGCAGACTGCCTGCCGCCGCAGTAGTAGATTCCTTTTTTGATAAAGTTCCTGTAGCTAGATAGGATAAGGCAACGTTGAAGTCTGGTTAAAGGGCAGCTTGATCTTCAGTTTCCGCTCCTTCCCAAAATTCCACGGTCCTCATCTCACTGAGGTCGTTACCGGGATATTACCGCATTGGTTACAGAAAGCAATAGTAACCTATGTCTTGGGGGTGGTGCACTTAATGATGCAATGAAGAACTTAATTACGGAATGAAGAATTATTGTCATAAAATTAGAATTGGCTTGACGTAACTGTTTTAACGTTCCATAATCTTCCCATGAAAAAGCCTTGTCTATTCCTTCGCCTCCTGTGTATCGTCTGTCTGCTGATAGGAAGCTCTTTTTCCGCCCGCGCCGACGTTGACTATATGTCTGTTCCTCCGGAGTTGATTCCGTCCCTGGAGAGTAGAGTGAAAGAGGGTGATCCGCAGGCTGCCTACGCACTCGCCCTCGGATACCGGAACGGCCATGTAAAACCGTTCAATGCGAAGCGTATGCTTGAACTGGCCCACATGGCTAATCTGGGAGGCTGCCGAAAAGCAGACCTTCTATTAGCCAAGATATACTGTGCCGGATGCCCGTGGGAAATCCCTATGGAGTTCTGGCGGGGAGCATGCTATATGAGTAGATACATGTATCGAGGTGATCCTCGAGGAGATGTTTTTCAGGGGCAGGCTATTCTGCTTGCCGCTCAAAAGAAGTCGGTAGACGTAGGGCCATACCTTACGGAGTATGCATGGGAACTTCTTGAAAATGCTGCATCACAGGGAAGTGCACGGGCCTATGCAGCTCTAGGAACTCATTATTATTTTCTTAACTATGACTTGCAGGCGCACGTATCATATATGAAGCATGCTGCGCAGTTGGGAGATTTATCGGCCACGGGGGCTATAGGCTTTTTAGTCGAAGAGGATCCCCGAAAATTCAAGGAAATGCTTCAGGAAGGTGTATCAAACGGTGATGTTCAATCGCTCTTTCTGCTCGCGATGGTGATGTTGGAGGAGGACGATACAGATTCTACCGACCTCGCCATGGCGATGTTGCGTGAAGCAGCTGAGCGAGGAATGGCAGCTGCTCAGTCCTATTTGGGGCAATGGCTGCTGGCCCACGGTGGAGATCGAGCGGAGGCAATAGATTGGCTTAAGAAGGCAGCCTATCTTGAGAGTGAGTCCGCGCAGCGCATTCTCGATTCTCTCGTGGATTAGCTGATTGTTATCATTGGGAGGGGTAAAGTGTGCGCAGAAATCCTGCGCACACTCTCGGAAACGGTTATTCTGCTCAGAATGTCGTACTGATATTTAGTTGAATATGGAATGAGTTCTTCTTACCATTTCTTTCAACACCGCCTGAGAATTCGAACTTGGAATTTCCAGAGGATTTACTGTGTTGAACGCCGATCTGCATTTTCCCCCCTTTGGCCGACTGCACAGTGACTGTCGTATTGCCGTACGGCCACGTGCTTTGTAGAGCAGCAAAATAGACCGGATTTCGATTCGTCCACTGAACGCCCCCTGAGAGGTTCACCTCCGAGTTCCCCAACCCAAGGTTGTACCCCATGTGGATTTCGTTGGAGTGCAACCATCCCTTCACCAAAACGCCATCAGGCTCGAGCGTCCATTTTGGATCACCTCCGCACTCATACTCTGCCCTCAGAGTTGATGTTATACTCGCGTTACCTCTGATAGGATGAGTCAGGCCGTACCGGAGATAGAATGTGTCTCCCTTTTCCTTTTGCTTCTCCGGAGCTTCTGGGCTGAAAAGGGGAGCCTGAATCTTCTGAGTCCATATTTCCCTTGCCCGTGCATCGAAAAGCTGGTTTCCGGGCTCCGATTGTTTCTCCAAGAAGAGCTCCAGTCCCTTGTTATTTAACCACGTTGCCAGAACAGACGGTATCTTGCTCTGCAATTGCTCAATAGACTGCTGATCTACGCATCCCCCTTTCTGTATGTACTCGGCTGAGAGTGTTGTTATGGCCTTCTTCATGTATGTCTGTGGGGTGATATACTTAAATGGAGAATAGATTACCCCATCACCTTATGAACAAAGAGGTGATGGGGTGATTCTTACGAGGGAGATGACCCCTCCTCAGTAATCCCTATGGGATACAGAGAAGCCACATCTCCCCCTCCGGCTATTTTTTCTTCTCCCTCCTGATGAGCAAAGGAATTGGTGTTACCGGCTTCTGCTGCGCGCACTGCCCGAATTCTTTTTCAAAAGAGAGAAAAGCGGGGTGATGAAATGATAGGGTATTGACAACGGGGGCGAGTGGGGGTATATTGGCGCGCGTATGAGCACAGACGCTAAGAGCTACAAGGAGACGATTTTTTTGCCGGACACGACCTTTCCGATGCGGGGCGACCTGACGAAGAAGGAGCCGGAGCGCTTGAAAAAATGGGAATCCGAGGGGCTGTATGAGCGAATTACGGAGCGGCGGAAGGCGCAGGGAGCACCGCGCTTCATCCTGCACGACGGGCCTCCGTTTGCCAACGGCGATGTGCACATGGGCACGGGCCTGAACAAGATTCTGAAGGATTTTATCGTCAAGAGTAAGACGATGGCAGGGTATTATGCCCCCTTCATCCCGGGCTGGGACTGCCACGGGCTGCCGATTGAGGCGAAGGTGGTGAAGGAAGCGCAGGGCTTGGCCCCCGCAGAGATCCGCCGCCGCTGTGCGGACTTTGCGCGCGGCTACATCGACCAGCAGCGCGAGTCTTTCCGCCGCTTGGGCGTGTTCGGCGATTGGTTCCACCCCTACATCACCATGGAGCCGCAGTACGAAGCCGCCGTGCTGCGCGTGTTTGCCAAGCTGGTGGAGAGCGGCGCTGTCTACCAGAGCATGAAACCCGTGCAGTGGAGCTACGCGCACCACACCGCCTTGGCCGAGGCCGAGGTGGAGTACATGGAAGACACCTCCACGGCCATTTTCGTGGCCTTCCCGATGGAGGGGCAGGTGCATGACTTGGACTGCGAGGTGGTGATTTGGACGACGACCCCCTGGACCCTGCCGAGCAACCTGGGCATCGCCGTACACCCCGATTTCGACTACATCGTGGGCCGCTTCGAGAAGGACGGCGAGAGCCGCCGCTTCCTGCTGCTGCTCGAGGCCGTTGAGCTCTTCACCGCCAAGACCGGCTGGGTGCTGCAGGAGACCCTCACCACCCTCAAGGGTGCCGAGCTGGAGAACCGCAAGGCCCGCCACCCCTTCCTGGACCGCGAGGCCCTGCTGATGAACGCCCAGTTCGTGACGAAGGAGACCGGTACGGGCGCGGTGCATATCGCCCCCGGCCACGGTGCGGACGACTACAACGTGGGCATGCAGTACGGCCTGCCCGTGCTCTCCCCCGTGGATGACGACGGCCACTACACCGCCGAATGCGGCGTACCCTCCCTGGTGGGCAAGCACGTGTTCGAGAGCAACGAGGCCGTCATCACCATGCTCACCGAGCGCGGTCGCATGCTGGGCCGCGAGGAGTTCACCCACCAGTACCCGCACTGCTGGCGCTCTAAGACCCCCATCATTTTCCGCGCCGTCAAACAGTTCTTCATCAGTATGGAGAAGCTGCGCCCTCTGGCCCTACGCGAGATCGACAAGACCGCTTGGCTGCCTGCCTGGGGCCGCAATCGCATTTACAGCACGGTGGAGGCCCGACCGGACTGGTGCATCAGCCGCCAGCGCACCTGGGGCATCCCGCTGCCCGTATTCTTCGATGAGGCAGACACGCCCGTGCTGCGCGCCGACATCGTGCGCAAGGTGGCCGACCTGGTGGAGGAGAAGGGCACGAATATCTGGTTTGAGCTGAGCTCGGAGGAGCTCTGCGAGCGGCTGGGCCTGCCCGCAGGCCTGCGCAAGGGCGGGGACACGCTGGACGTGTGGATTGACTCCGGTTGCTCGCACGTGGCCGTGTTGGAGGGCCGCCCGGAGCTGGCCGCCCCCTGCGATGTGTATCTGGAGGCCACGGACCAGCACCGCGGCTGGTTCCAGAGCTCGCTGATGCTCTCCTGCGCCTGGCGCGGCACTGCCCCCTACAAGCAGGTGCTCACCCACGCCTTTGTGGTGAACCAAGACCGCAGCAAGATCTCCAAGAGCGCCCAGGGTACCTATGTGAAGCCCACGAACGCCAAGTATTTCTATGAGAAGTACGGTGCGGACATCGTGCGCCTGTGGGTCGCCTCCGTGGACTGGCAGAACGAGGTTCCCTTCGGTGAGGATCTCTTCAAGCAAGTGACGGACCCCTACCGCCGCCTGCGCAACACGCTGCGCATTCTGCTGGCCAACCTCAAGGGCTACGCCGGGGAGAAACCCGCCGCCCTGCAGCCCGTGGATGCTTGGATTCTGGAGCGCAGCAACGCCCTCATCCGCGAGGTGCGAGCTGCGTATGATGCCTACGAGTTCCGCAAGGTCTTCATGGCCATCAACCAATTCTGCACGAACGACCTGTCCGCCCTCTATATCGACATCACCAAGGACAGCCTGTACTGCGATGCCGCCGGGAGCGAGCGCCGCGTGAGCAAGCAATTTGCCCTGGCCCGCGTGTTCGATGTACTGGTGAAGCTGCTGGCCCCCGTGCTGGTGTACACCTGCGAGGAGGCTTGGGAGCACGCCGGCCGCAAGGGTTCCGTGCATGAGCAGGACTTCCCGGAGGAGGTGGCGGAGTACAACCGCGGGCTCACCCCGGTGTTCGACCGCCTGCAGCAGATCAAAGGCTGCATTCAGGTGGCCATCGAGGCGCAGATCAAGGCCAAGGCCTTCAACAAGAACAACGAGGCCGTGGTGCGGGTGACCCTGCCTGCGGACGAGGACGCCGCCGTGCTCGAGCTGCTGCGTGACCGCGAGTTCGCGAAGGAGTACTTCATCGTGGCCGATGTGGAAGTGTGCACCGGCGAGGCTTTGGCTGCCGAGGCGACCAAGACCCCGTATGCCATGTGCCCGCGCTGCCGCCGCTATGAGCCGGCCGTGAACGAGGAGGGGCTTTGCGCCCGCTGTGCCGACGCCATGGCCGCCCGCGCCTGATCCTAACCCCAAGTGAGAAAGACCATGGGAGAGACAAGTACAAAGACCCGCCTGAGCCTCGCGCTGCTGCTGACGGTGCTGCTGCTCTATGCGCTGGACCAAGCGACCAAGTGGAGCATCGTCTGCTGCTTCAATCCGCCGCAGTGGGGGCTGTTCTTAGATTCCGTTTCGGTGGTGGATGATTGCAGCTGGATCGGCTTTTCCATCGTGCGTGTGCACAATCAGGGAGTGGCTTTCGGCTTCGGCAACGGTACCGCTTGGGCGCCTTTCGTGTTCTTCGGCGTGCAGGTGCTGGCCCTGGTGCTGCTGGTGGTGCTGCTGCGGCGCGGATTCTTCAACACCCGCCTGCTGCGCGCGGCTTGGGCCCTGATCATGACCGGCGTGCTCGGTAACATGACGGACCGCCTCCTGCAGGGCTTCTTCCTGCCCGGGGCGGAGAAGCTGAGCTTTGTGCAGAACCTGACGAATGGGTATGTGGTGGACTTCCTGGACGTATGGTTCCCGTGGATTACTTCGGAAAACTGGCCCGGCGGTTACCACTGGCCCGCGTTCAATGTGGCGGATGCCTGCGTGTGCGTCTCGGCCCTGCTGTTCCTGATCGCCTCGTTCATGCCGGAGAAAAAGGCCCCGGCGGAGGCTCAACCCGAGGAATCGGCTCAACCCAAGGAGGACGCATGAGAAGGTGTCTGTCGGTCATGCTTGCGGCGGCTCTGCCCGCATGGGCGGGCTTCCCGGAGCCTGTGCAGCAGATATCGCTGAGCTACGGGCAGCGCAGCGTGACGGTGGTGTATCGCACGGACGGCTCGGCTGTCACCAAGGTGAAGCCCCTCTGCGATTGCACGAAGACAACGGTTCGGGGCTCCGAGCTGACCGCCGTGGTGGATGTGAGCAACTTCGATGCCGATGTGGAGAAGCAGATCGAGGCTACCACGTCAGACGGCAAGGTGACGCGCCTCACCATGAAGTTCCGCGTGCCGCCGGTGGTGGTATTCAGTGAGAATCCGATCACCTGGAAACTCGGAGGAGCGGCGGAGACGCGCCGCCTGCAGATCACCCTGCCCAAGGGCTCACCCGTCACAGCGGTGGAGCAGGCGGGGCTCACGGGGCATGACTTCGATTACCGCACGGAGAAAGTGAAGGAGGGGCGGGAGTATGCTGTGTACATCACGCCCAAGAGCACGGCCAAGAGCTGTATGAACCGCCTGGTGCTGCGCCTGCGCAGTGCGGATCCCCGCTATGTGCAGCGAGTCATTTACCTGCGCGTGAAAAAGTGATCTCCCATGCGTGATACGTTTACACAGGTCCTGCGGCTGGGCTTGGCCATTGTGGCCTTGGCGCTCGTGCTGTACTGGGTGGATTCCGCCTTCCTGCGCGATAAGCGTTTGCCCGCCTGCGTGCAGGAGAAACTGCCGCCGGACCGCGTGTGCTTGGATACCGTGTTCCTGCGCTGGGTCGGTAAGGTGGTGTGGATTGATGCCCGCAGCGAGAGTGATTTCGAGCTGAGCCACCTGCTGCTGCAGGAGAAGCGCATGTTCCCCATCCGCAGTGGAGAATTCGATAAGTTGTTCGATGAGGCCTTGGACCGCCTTCAACAGGCCGCCGAACTCGGTGAACCCGTGGTGGTGTTCTGCACCGGTGCCTGCACGGCTGCGGAGGATATCGCTCGCCGCCTCAAGGAAAGCGACTTGGTCGAGGCCCCCATCTACGTCCTCGAGGGCGGCTGGGATGCCATCAAACGTGACGGCCGCCTCCGTTATTGAGTTGTCTCAGTAGTCCGTGGGCTTGCCGTTGCGCTGTTGTAGGCCCTCCCGAATGCGCTGCGTCATTTCCCGGTACTGTTTGGTATTCTGACCCCGGCGGTCGGAGATGGGGAAGTACTCCCGGTAGTTCCACCTGTTATCGGAGCGCACGCGGGCCCATTGCTCCATGGGCAGGGAATGCCCCTCAGGGAAGTAAGCCCCCAGCCACTGCGCGGTCTGCGGCTCGTCAACCCATTCATCCTCCGCCACCTCGAGGGGAGTGAGCACGGCCAAGTGGCCTTGGTAGCGCCAGGCATCCAGCACACGCACGCAGGGCCACTCAGCCCCCGCCGGGGCCAAGTAGACGGCGTGGTGCTCATGCCG
This sequence comes from Akkermansia sp., assembly GCA_022787425.1. Classification (GTDB taxonomy): domain Bacteria; phylum Verrucomicrobiota; class Verrucomicrobiia; order Verrucomicrobiales; family Akkermansiaceae; genus Akkermansia. Next base: position 19,453 of record JALFWB010000003.1, on the reverse strand, counting down.
ATTCCCGGCGTCGCGCACGCAGCAGCCCAAGCGGAAGAAGGAGGTGGGGGTGCGCCGCAACTCTCGGAACAAATCCTCCTGCCATTGCCAACAGAGGCCCCGATCCCGCAGGCGGAAGGGGGAGTTGATGATGCGGTTGTTGAGCCAGCAGGGGAAGAGGGGACGGTTGATGCGGGCAATGGCGGCAGAGCCCCGGTAAGCGGCATCCGCCAGTGCTCGCGCCTCCTGCCGGGCCTCCGGTGTAGCGGCTTGCTCCGCCGGAAGCAGGCTGAGAAGCTGCTCCGCCAGATCGGCACTCTGTTGCAGGGCCTGCGGGGTTTGCAGTTCCTGCGCGGTGCGGATGTTGATGCAACCGGCAAAGGGGAGTGCGGCCAGAACGAGGAGAAGAAAGCGCGGCATTGTCAATAATTGGTAGGGCTGTTCGGGTGCTCTTTTTCGCCTCGGTTGATGTTACGCAACATGGCGCGGTAGATGGGGTAACGGCGCACCTCCGGCGTGGCAGCCACCTCCACATCCATTCCCTGCGGGGAGCGGATGACAGCCCAGTGCTCGATGGGGGCCGTGTGCCCCTCCGGGTAATACTCCTGCAGGTTGCAACAGATGGCGGGCAGATCCTCCCAGTCCGTTTGGTCCAGCTCCCAACCGCGGGAGACCGTCAGGCGGCCGTTCCAGAGCCAGGCATCCAACACCATAACCTTCGGCCACTCGTTATCAACGGGGGTTAGATATACGCAGTTGTGCTCCGTCAGGCAGCCATGGTCGCGCACACAGCAGCCGATGCGGAAGAAGTGCAGCGGGCGGCGGCGCAGCTCGCGGTACATATCATGCTGATAGTGCCAACAGAGGCCGCGGTTCTGCATGTTGATATTGATGAAAAAGTTGCCGGCCCATCCGGGGAAAGAGGAGTTATTCACGCGAGAAATACCGGCCGCGGCCTTGTAAGCGGTGTCGGCCAGCCACCGGGCCTCCTGCTGCGCCGCAGGAAGGTCGCGCTGACCCTCCGGCAGCAGGGCCAGCAACTCGGTGTACAGAGTGTCGCGCTTCTTCGTGATCGCTCGGGAAAAAGGGTACGCCGGGGACGGCGGGGTGCAGCCACTGAAGAGAAGGCTGCCCGCCAAAATTGCGGCCATGACCGGGCCCACCGGAATGTTGCGTCGCATGTTGCGGGGGAGTATACCACAAAACCGCCCGGAAAGCAAGGCGTTTCCCCACCGAATTACCGGTCAAAACCACCCTCTGCAGCAAAGGGGAGACCCATCTCAATGCGTTCCCTTGCCAAATCCATCATGGAGGTAGGGAACTCGCCGGCGAGAATATCATCAAGCAATTGTCGGTACATATCGTCCTCCTCCGCACCCGCCTCGGCCGATGAAGCGCATTCTTCCATTCGTGCACAGAGCGCGCAAAATCGGTTCATCCTGTCACTTTTCAAGCCGGGGTCGTTCAGATTATAGACAACATCAATGTTATACTGAGCTCGCTCCTTATCCTCCTCCGAGAGTCCGGGTCGAGGGACTGCACACACCTCCCATGCAGCATTGAGGACAAAGGTGATATAGGTCTCTACGTCATCCCGCAGGGGATTAAGGATTTTGGCTCTGTTCACCCCTTTGTCATCTTTTCTTCGACCGCATGTCCTCTTTCTCTCACAGGAAAGAATAAGGTTATCCCATGAAAAAAGCATTTTTTTCCCCTCCTCTGTTCTCCGGGGAATAAAATGGTCGAGATGGGAACCCCCTTTCGGCAGCACCCCATCGTGCCACAGGGCGCATTCACAGTAGCCACAGAGCCCCTTTTGAGCCAAGGCTTTTGCCTGCCGCAGCTCGTCCCCCTCCGGTGAGACAGAAAATGTTCCCCAGTTCGGAAAACGCCGACCGACTGAGGCCAAGCTCTTGGGCTCCAACTCTCGGTGTTCATCCAATCGGTGCATAAGTATCCGTTGTCCTTGACCTTTTACTTGCCCGCGCAGTGTTCTTTTCTCCGCATTGCGATCTGAATGCGGCTATCCATCAGGCGTACCAAGGGATGTTCCTTGCCGAAATGCTGCACATACTCCGTATAGAGCTCGGTAAAGCGGGGCGATTCCGTATCTCCTGCCTGCACATGGGCGCGCAGCTCCTCATCTACCCGGTTGATCGGCAGAGCGGGAGTATTGGACACGGACATCACCCCGGCATTGACCTGGGGCGTTCCCCATCCGGCCGTCTGGTATTTGGGGGTGTGGATCTCCGGGCCGTTCTCCGTGTCCTGCAGAATGTACACGTCCCGTGCATCAACCCCTGTTATCAGTTCAGCCGAATGGGTTGTGATGATCATCTGCACATTCGGGAAGCAGCGGCGGAGGTCCGCCAAAACGTGATATTGCCACCCGGGATGCAGGTGTACGTCGATCTCGTCTACCAGTAATATGCCCGGACCATCCAGCGGGGAGACCCCTTGCCGCATATCGACCGCAGCGTGAGCCAAGGCCAGGCGGCGGGCAAAATCCACCACAAGGGCGATCATGCTGCGATACCCATCGGATAACTGGTCAAACGCACGCTCCGTCTCCACGCCGTCGTCCCCGATTTCCGAGAGCACGAAACGTTTGGGGTTCGCCTCAAATCGCGGATTTCTGTAGCGAACGCTTCCCGCAAACACGCGCTCAACAGCCTCTCGAACGGCCTGCAACTCTGCGCTCACATAACCCTTATCCCTGCGCTGCATGCGGAACTCCGCAGCTTCTTCCTCGCTGAACCACTCCAGGAACGAGGTAAAGTCCAAACTCGGCTCAAGCGCACGAAAGTAGGCAGAAAAGGGATTGGTGCAGTCAATCTTCTTGCGGGTAAAGCGTTTTCTGTCCCCTTGTTGCGCCCCGCGGTGGGGACCATACAAGACAATAGCGGGTATGGGCCGACCGGACTCTGCACCGACGTTGAGAGCCATGGCCGGTGCCGCATTGGAACGGGTTTCCTCGCTGCTCAAGGCCGGAACAAACACCCCGGAGGTGTCCTTCCGGAGGGCGGCTGTCAGGGTGTACTCCGCTGAATCTCCGTCCGAGACAACGGTGCAGCTCACGGAGCAGCAGTCCGCCTGCACGGGGATAATCTTCCCCCGGCGCTCCTTAGACCATTGGGTAATGCAGGACACGGAGAGGGGCTTAGCCGCCAAGCGGGGATTGAAGGGGCAAAAGGGGAAGAAGCGTGAGAGGCTGATGGCTATGGCCTCCAACAGGGTCGACTTTCCGGCACCGTTATCGCCGACCAACACACAAAGTCCGTCCCGAAAGCTCAGATCCAGAGACCGGAACTTTCGAAAATTTGTCAATCGAAGGGACTTTATCCTCATGCCTGTCATTAAAGCACCTACCGGCGGGCGTGTCAAGAGTAAACTGCCGTCTGTGGACCTCTCTGCGGGCGTATTCAAGCCTGCCGCAGTCGATGCTTACTCCACAATGGCATCCCCCTGCTGCGGGGTGGCGGGTTGGGCGGGAGCGGCGGGGAGTTTTTCGGGGGAGGGGGCGATGTGCAGGCCGTCATCGGCCAGGGTGAGGCAGAGGGAGGCCGTGCCGCTTGGGTAGTCCGATGCCCGGTAGGGGAAGCAGAGCATCCGCGCATCCCGGTGCGTCTGGTTCCGCAGGATAGGCTGGCTGGCCACGGCGATCAGGGTGTCTGCGCCGCTTTTCGGCCAGAGGGTCAGGTGCGGGTCCTTGCGGTAGATGAGGGCGGGCTTGCCGGGGGAGGGGTAAAGCACGCTCACCTCGGTGGGGCGGGTCTCCAGACCCAGGGTGCTGAAGTACTCATCCACCGGGGTGGCCATGGCGGCGGTCTTCTCCTCCGGTCCGCAAACGCCGAAGATGTCCACCCGGGCAGGGGGCAGCACCCGACCGGCGGTGGATGTACGCGCGTCCTGCACAGTGATGGGAAGCGCGCTGCTGCGGAATAGGGCACAGGAGCTCAACAGCAGGGGCAAGGCGGCCAAGGTAAGGAGACGGCACTTCATACGCTCGCTATCCTAGCACTTTTCCATCGCCGGGTCAAGGGCATTTCGCGCACTGCGCGCCCCCCGTTCCCGAAAAAATTGCAGGGAAGTCAGAAATTATGCTTGCAAAAACGGCCGGGCTATTATATCCTCCGACATGGCAGAAATTCAGCTTGGACTTACATTCGACGATGTTCTCTTGCTTCCGTGCTTGAGCACCATTCTCCCGGGTGAGGCTGACCCCTCGTCCCAATTGGTCAAAGGTTTTTCCCTCCGCCTGCCGATTCTGTCCGCGCCCATGGACACGGTGACGGAGACTGACATGGCCATCGCCATGGCCCGCGAAGGCGGTATGGGCGTGATTCACCGCAACAACCGCATCGAGGAGGAGGCCGCCATGGTGGCCCGCGTCAAGCGCTTTGAAAACGCCGTCATCACGGATCCCATCACGGTGACGAGCGACATGCGCCTCAGCGAGGTGAAGATCATCATGGAGCGCCACGGCTTCTCCGGCTTCCCCGTCATCACGAAGGACCGCGTGCTGGTCGGCATCATCACGGGCCGCGATATGCGCGTGTTCGACGGACATGACCTGGACACGCTGACGGTGGCGGATGTGATGACCCCGCGTGAGCGTCTGGTGACCGGTGTTTCCACCACCACACCGGAGGAGGCTCGCAAGGTGATGTACCAGAACCGCATTGAGAAGCTGCCGCTGGTGAATGCGGACGGTACGCTTGCCGGGTTGATTACGGACACGGATATCCGCAAGCGCGACGCTTTCCAGAACTCCACGAAGGACGAATTCGGCCGCCTGCGTTGCGGTGCTGCCGTGGGTCCGGGCCCGGAGTTCATGGACCGCGCACAGGCTATGGTCGAGGCCGGGGCAGATGCCTTGTTCATCGACGCCGCGACGGGCCACACCACCCGCGTGCTGCATGTCATCGAGAAGCTGGCTGAGCTGGGCAAGCCCGTGGTGGCCGGTAACGTGGTGACGCAAGACGGTGCGCGCGACCTGATCGCCGCGGGTGCTTCCGCCATCAAGGTAGGTGTGGGCCCCGGCTCCATCTGCACCACGCGTATCATCTCCGGCGTGGGTATGCCGCAGTTCACGGCTATTCAGGAGGTGGCTAAGGTGGCTCGTCCCGCCGGTGTGACGGTGATTGCCGACGGCGGTATCCGCTACTCCGGCGACGCCGTGAAGGCTCTGGCCGCCGGTGCCGACCTGCTGATGATGGGCGGCATGCTGGCCGGTTGCGAGGAGAGCCCCGGCTCCCTGCTGCACTACCAGGGCCGCAACTTCAAGTCCTACCGCGGCATGGGCTCCCTGGGTGCTATGCGTGCCGGCTCCGGCGACCGCTACGGTCAGAACTCCAGCGGTAAGCTGGTGGCAGAGGGCGTGGAGGCGCGTGTGCCCTACAAGGGTATGCTCGCGGACGTGATCTTCCAGCTGGTGGGCGGCCTGCGCTCCGGCATGGGTTACTTGGGCGCCAAGAACCTTCAGGAGCTGCGTGACCATGCTCGCTTCGTGCGCATCACGCCCGGCGGCCTCAAGGAGAGCCACCCGCACGATGTGACCATCACGCAGGAGCCCGGTAACTACAGCGTTTAATCTTGTACCCCGAACAACGATGAAGAAGACATTGACAACCGCACTTCTTCTCCTGCTGCCCTTCACTTGGGCAGCGGGGAAGGATGAGTGTCCCAAAAACCTGCCGGGTGGCTGGGTGTATGCTTGGGGCGATGAGTTCAACGGCAGCAAGCTCGACCTCAAGAAGTGGAAGTATGAGGAGGGTATCGTGCGCAATCGCGGCGCCTCCCAAGCCTATGTGAAGGAGGCCGTATCGCTGAAGGACGGTAAGCTCGTCATTACCTCCGAACACAAGGAGACCCCGAATCCGCAGTACAAGGAGGGCAGCTCCAGCTGGTTCGAGCAGCAGAAGACCCAGCCCTTCTCCAGCGGCTCCGTCACCACCAAGGGCACGCAGAGTTTCTCCTTGCCGGGTCGCTTGGAGTTCCGCGCTCGCATCCCCAAGGCCCCCGGTGTCTGGCCCGCCATCTGGACCATGCACGAGAACAGCTACGGCTGGCCCGCCAACGGCGAGATTGACATCTTGGAGCACATCTCCCAGGAGCCGAACCGCGTGTACTCCATCTTCCGCTGGGGTCGCAACGGCGGTAATCAGGAGCAGAAGGTCATCCGCACAACGCAGATCCCCAACTACAGCGCCGATTTCCACACCTACGCCCTGCAGTGGGACGAGGAGGTGATGCTCATCGAAATCGATGGCAAGGAGGTGGGCCGCGTCAAGATCTCCGATGCTGACTACCCCAACGGAGACAATCCCCTGCGCACCCCCTGCTACATCATCATCAACACCGCCCTCGGCGGCAACGGCACTTGGCCGGAGAAAGCCAAGGACCCCGGCTACCCCTGCACCTTCGAGATCGACTACGTGCGCTTCTACACCAAGAAGGACTTTGTGAAGAACTACAAGTCAGCCGACTCCAAGCCCTCCAAGGGTACGAAGAAGTCCTCCTCCAAGAAGAAAAAGAAGGGCTCCAAGTAACACCGCTTTGGGCATAACTCTTCAATCCCCTTTCCCGCTCAGTTACGGGAAGGGGGATTTCCTTTTCCCGGTGGGGTAAAGAGAGAGCCGCAGGAGAGGGATCCTGCGGCTCGGGAAGAAGTGGGGTAGGGGTTAGGCCTTTTCCTGCGGGGCCGGGGCCTCCGGGGTAGCCTTGCCGAGGTAATTCGGCAGCTCTACACCCACGCCCGCGGCCAGCTCATGCAGGGGCAGCGTGCCCGTCACGAGGTTCTGCACAAAGCCACCGACGGAGCCGGACTTGGAATCCCCGCCGCCCATGACCACCACCTTGTCGAAGCGCAGGTTGCGGATAGCTCCCGCCTGGGTCTCCACGATCTGCGGCAGCTGCTCCGTAACAAGCAGGCCGGAAGCCGCACGGGCATCCCCCGCAGCAGCCACAATCTGGCGGAAACCACTCGCCTTGGCCTCCAGCTCAGCCTGAATGGCGGCGGCGTGACCGCGACCCACCATCTCCAAGCCATCACCTTCTGCCTTCTTCTTGAGGAGCAGAGCGTTGGCCTCACCCTCCGCCAAGCGGACGGCGGCCTCACCTTCTGCCTTCTTGGCGATCACGAGAGCATCGGACTTACCCTGCTGCTCCTTCACCAGCACGGCAGCGGCGGCCTCTGCGGCGATCTCCTGCTTGCGCTTCAAGATTTCCGCCGCCACGATTTCGTTGGCGGTCTGCTTGGCGCGCTCCAGCTCGGCACGTTTCAACTCGGCCTCCTGGTTAGCCACATAGCCGGCTGCCTCAGCGCGGGCAGCCTGCTCACGCTCGGCCACCACGGCGATGCGCTGTGCCTCTGCCTGACGCACCTTGAGTTTGGCGTTTGAGTCCGCCACCTTCATCTGGGCCTCGTTGTTACCCTCCACCGCAGCGGCGTTGGCCATGGCCACCTGCACGGTCTGCTCCCGCAGGGCCTCCGCCTTACCGATCTCGCCGCGGCGAGTCTCCTCGGCCACCTTGATCATGGCATCGTTGATGGCGCGCGCAGCGGCCTCCTGGCCCAGAGCGGCGATGTAGCCGGAAGCATCACGGATATCCGTAATGTTGGCATTGATGAGGTAGAGACCCACCTTGTGCAGCTCCACATCCACACCGCCGGTAATGCCCTTGATGAGCTTCTCGCGGTCGGCGTTGATTTCCTCAATCGTCAGGGAGGCGATCACCACACGCATCTGGCCCATGATGATTTCCGAGGCCAGATCCCGGATGTCCTGGCGCGTGCGGCCCAGCAGGCGGCTGGCGGCGTTCTGCATGATCTCCGGCTGCGTGCTGATGCCCACGATGAACGAGGACGGGACATCCACACGGATGTTCTGGCTGGAGAGAGCCCCCTTCAACGGCACATCAATGTTGATGGGGTTCAGATCCATGAACGCGTAGCTCTGGATGATGGGCATGATGAAGGTGGCACCGCCGTGAATACACTTGGCGGAACGACCTGCGCCCACATTACCGTAGACAATCAGGATCTTGTCCGACGGGCACATCTTGTAGCGCGTGAAGAGCCACGCCATGACGCTGACCAAGAAGACAACGAGAACGACGATGGCGATGATGGCCGACGTATCCGAGCCTTCGCTTTGCGAGGCTGCCAGCAGCGGGGTGTAGTATGGTATCATTATTTTGTTGTGTTATGGTTGTGAAGATCTTCAGCGGTGAAAGGCCGCACCGTCAGGAGCTGGGAGGTGGCATCCACCACGACCACACGCGTCTGCGCCGACAGCGGTTTGTCCCCGTACTGTACGGCCTGCATGGTCAGCATCTGCCCGGGGTGGTTCACCTGCACCTGACCGCCGGGCTCACCATTGGGCGGCAGGGTTACGTACACCGTGCCCGTCATGCCCACCAAGGTGGTGTATTGCAACGTGCCATCGCACTTCAGACCGTTGATAAAGCGCATCAGAATAGCCACCAGCAGGAACATGATGAAACCGACCGCTAAGCCGATGGCAATGGCGGACAGAACACCGCAACCGTGATTGCTGGCCACGAACCCGGCCCAGCCGAAGCCCAACAGGAAGCCGTTTACCGCGCGCACGGAGAACCAGCCGGCATCGCCGTCCCCGCTCCCCGCATCCGCATCACTATCCCCCAAGTCGGCAATGAAGGAGATGGCGAAGAGTAGCAGCGCGATCAGGGTGGCAATCCACGCCATCGCACAGAAGATTCCCGTCTGCGTGTTGAAGTTGGGCAGCAGGTCCAAGGCCTTCAGGAGGGTGGATACGTAGTCGATGAATTTGCTCATGTGTCGAATTTGATTGCCTTTAGGTTAGCATATCCGGCCGGGGTGTCAAGCTATTTTCCATCCGTTGACTCACTTTTTTCATCTTTTTGCGGAGAAACGTGAAATTCGGCTTGCATCTCCCGCTGATTGTGGTATACTCTCCCCGCTTCGCGCGACGCGCCGGCCTTTGCAGGTGTTGCCGGGCGGGGCAAAACCAAGTAGTAATATGAGCGAAATCAACGTCGACGACTTCAAAATTAACGAGAAGGATACCGGTTCCACCGGTTTCCAGGTAGCTTTGCTGACTAAGCGCATTGCTCACCTCACTCAGCACCTTGCTGAGCATAAGCATGACCATGCTTCTCGCCGTGGCTTGCTGATGATGGTGTCCAAGCGCCGCAGTCTGCTCAATTACGCCAAGCGCACGGACAACGAGCTCTACCAGAGCTTGATCAAGCGCCTCTCGCTCCGCCACTGATCCCTCGGAAGGCGGAAGGACACCATCCTGTCCCTTTTTTCGGCGGAAGTTGCCCCTGTTCGGCAGCTTCCGCCTTTGCTTTCTCATCGGCGGAGTAGGGCAGAAAAAAGTGACAGTATGTTTGACAGAATGGCTTGACGAGGGGCGGGAAGTGTGATAGAGTAACGCCGCAGAGGGGGATAATAGAGCTTGGTCGAACTCTCGCCTCTGAGTCAACACAAACGAAGACAAATTCTCATGAAGATCAAACACGCTATGATGACCCTGGCCCTCGCGGCCGGCACGGTTCTTGTACCCTCCTGCGCCACGATGGCGAACGTGAACAACGTCTCCCAGCGCCAGGCGAACACGGTGACTGAGGTGGTGGGCGGCACCATCATCAGTGCTACGGACTGCACCATCCGCACCTCCGGCACGGCCACGGGCGTCGGCGCCATCGCCGGCGGTCTGATGGGCGGTGTGCTCGGCAATATGATCGGCTCCGGTTCCGGCCAGAAAGTTGCCACCGTGGGCCTGGGCTTGGCCGGTGCTGCAGCCGGTGCTGCCCTGACGGACTCCCTGGGTAACAAAAAGGGCCAGCGCCTGATCGTGAAGGTGGACGGCAAGAACGGCCGCACCTACGAGGTGACGCAGCCCGTCTACAAGCAGTACGGCCCCCTGTATTCGGGCATGCACGGCATGCTCTCCATCGGCAACCCCTCCACCTTCCGTCCGGACGGCTACTGATGCCCGGCCGGGGAATCCCGGTAAGATTTTTCACCCCGTTGGCTGCGGTCAGCGGGGTTTTTCATGCCCGCAAAAAGCCCCCGAGCGCGCATGCATCCGAGGGCTGAAAAGAATGGGCAGCCTGCCCCGCCTCAGCACTGGGCCAAGGCCGTCAGCAGCCTGTTGTGGATACCGCCGAAACCGCCGTTGCTCATCACCAAGAGAACGTCTCCCGGGTGGGCATGGCTTACAACGTAGTCCACGATGTCCCCCACGTCCTTGCCTACATAGCAGGGCGTACCCAGCTCCTCCACCTCGCTGCGGAGTAGATCCTCATCCAAGCGCTCCTCCGGCGCGATGCGTGCGGCGCGCTCGATGGGGGAGAGTACCGCCCGGTCTGCCGTTGCGATGGAAGAGGCCAGCTCATGCTGGAAAATGCGGCGCGCCGTTGTGTTGCTGCGCGGGTCAAAAATGCACCACAGGCGGCTCTTCGGGAAACGCTGCCGCAGCCCCGCGACCGCTTGGGCAATGGCCGTGGGGTGGTGCGCAAAGTCATCCACCACCGTCACGGAGTTGACGCAGCCGCGCACCTCCTGGCGCCGTGCCACGCCCTCGAAGGACTCAAAGGCTTGGCGGATGGCCTCCGGCTCCACCCCGGCGGTACGAGCCGCGCACACGGCCATGGCCGCGTTACGCACGTTGAACTCCCCGACCATCGGGATGCGGTAGGGCTCCCCGTCCACCGTGAAGGAGCTCCCGCTCGGCGCAGTCTCCGTTACCACAATCCGCACATCGGCGTCCTCTCCCATCCCCACGGTGGTGATGGGCACCATGCGCAGCTCTGTGGCAGCAGCCTCGCGCACGGAGCGGCAGTTCGGGCAATCCGCATTCATAAACACGCGACCCGTGGACGGCACGCTGCGCAGCAGGCGGCGGAAGGAGAGCTTGACGGCCTCCAGGTCCGCATAGATGTCCGCATGATCCATCTCAATGTTGTTGATGATGACCACCTCCGGCAGGTAGTGCAGGAACTTACTGCGCTTGTCGAAGAAGGCGGTGTCGTACTCATCCCCCTCCAGCACAAAGTAGTCGGAGTTCGAGATATAGCCACCGCGCTCTAAATTGCGGGCGATGCCGCCGATCATGAAGCCGGGGTCCAGACCTGCGCTCGTCATCACCCAGGTCAGCATCGAGGTGGTGGTCGTCTTGCCGTGGGTGCCGGTCACAACGTAGTTATGCTTCCCCCACAGGAAGTTCTCCTTGATGACCTCCGGCATGCTCATGTAGTGCAGCTTGCGGTTCAGCACGGCCTCAACCTCGGGATTTCCACGGCTCACGGCATTGCCGATAACGATGACATCGGCCTCCGCCGGGATGTTCTCCGGCCTGTACCCGGAAAAAATCTTAATGCCCTCCTCCTCCAGGAAAGTGGACATGGGGGGATAAACCCCGGAGTCCGAGCCGGTGACGGTATAGCCTCTGCGGGCCATGGCAGAGGCAAGAGCCCCCATGGCCGTACCGCAAATACCGAGAAAATGAAAATGCTTCATGCTGAGTTCTTGTTGATGGACGCAGGCAAGGTTACAGCAAACAAAGCACTTTGGCAAGCGTTTTTTCTGCCCACAGTATTTCTGTACCCCTGCGGGACGTAAACTCCGCCCGCTGACGCACATTATAATTGACGCATGCGCGCGTGCGCGTATAATAGGCGCACATATGAGTGAAAACGAAACTCCCCCCGTGGCGACCGATGCTGTCGACACCGGGGCACAGCAGGAATACGGCGCAGCCCAGATTGACAAGTTGGAGGGCTTGGAAGCCGTGCGCAAACGCCCGGGCATGTACATCGGCGACCCGGATCAGCGCGGTCTCCACCATTGTGTCTTTGAGGTCTTGGACAACTCCATTGACGAGCACTTGGCCGGCTATTGCACGCACATCGAGATTCTCATGCACGTGGACGGCTCCATCTCCGTAGCGGACAACGGGCGCGGCATTCCCGTGGACATTCACCCCAAGTTCGGCATACCGGCGGTGGAGTTGGTACTCACGAACCTGCACGCCGGCGGTAAGTTCGGACAAGGTGCCTACAAGTACTCCGGCGGTCTGCACGGTGTGGGTGCCAAGTGCGTGAACGCGCTCTCCGATTGGTTCAAGGCCGAGGTGCGGCGCGACGGCAAGAGGCACGTCATCACCTTCGAGCGCGGCAAGACCAAGGACAAGCTGCACGTGGTGGGCACCTGCCCGCAGAACCAGACCGGCACCACCATCACCTTCCTGCCAGACCCGACCATCTTTACGGACACCACGGAATTCGTCTTCGATATGCTGGGCCGCCGCCTGCGCGAGCTCGCCTTCCTTAACCCCGGGCTGGTCATCACCCTGGTGGATGAGCGCACCACCCCGGAGCGCCGGGAGACCTTCTTCTACAAGGACGGCATCCGAGAGTTCGTCCACCAGCTCAATGAGAACAAAACCCTCATCACCCCGGAGCCCATCGTCATGAACGGTGTGCGCCACATCGAGGTTGACTACGACGGCAAGACGATGCAGGACGATGTGATCGTGGACGTGGTGATGCAGTACAATGACAGCGACAAGTACAACATCCTCTGCTACGCCAACAGCATCTACAACGGCGACGGCGGTACGCACCTCTCCGGCTTCCGCAGTGCGCTCACCCGCGCGGTGAATGCCTACGCCAAGGCCAACAACCTGCTGAAGGACAAGGACCCGAGCCTGACCGGCGATGACGTGCGAGAGGGTCTGGTGGCCGTCATCAGCATCAAGATGCCCAACCCTCGCTTCTCCAGCCAGACCAAGGACAAGCTGGTGAACACAGAGATCGAAGGCGTGGTGAGCAGCGTGGTGTACGAGGAGTTGCGCGATTACTTTGAGGAGAATCCGCAGCAGGCCCGCCAGATCATCGACCGCTGCCTCATCGCCAGCCGCGCCCGCGAGGCGGCCCGCAAGGCCCGCGAGAGCGTGCGCAAGAGTGCCATGACCGTCGGCGGCGGCCTGCCCGGTAAGCTGGCCGATTGCTCCAACCGCGACCCCGAGCAGAGTGAGCTCTTCATCGTGGAGGGTGACTCCGCAGGCGGCTCTGCCAAGATGGGCCGCGACCGCCGCACCCAGGCCATCCTGCCCCTGCGCGGTAAGATTCTCAACGTGGAGAAAGCCCGCTTGGATAAGGCACTGGGCAGTGAGACCATCCAGAACATCATCACCGCCATCGGCGCCGGCATCGGCGACGGGGAGGGCGAGGGTTCCTTTGACCTGAGCAAGGCCCGCTACCACAAAATCATCCTGATGGCGGATGCCGACGTGGACGGCGCGCACATCTGCACCCTGCTGCTCACCCTCTTCTGCCGCCACATGCCGCAGTTGGTCCGTGCCGGCTATGTCTACATCGCCCAGCCGCCGCTCTACCGCGTCAAGTACCGCAAGGAGGAGCAGTACATTCAGGATGAGGTATCGCTGAACCGCAAGCTCATCTCCCTCGGCTCCGGGGACATCACGCTGCGCACGGCAGACAAGTCCAAGGAGTACGATGCGGACACCCTCATGGGCATTCTCGAGACGCTCATCAACCTGCAGAAGTTCGAGGGTGCTGTCGCCGGTCATGGCGGCAATCTCAAGGACCTGCTGCGCCACCGCGCCGCCACGGGTGCTTTCCCGGAGTATTTGGTGAAGGTGCGCTGCGGCAATGATGAGGAGGTTGTCTACTTCGACACCATGGAGAGCCTCTCCGCCTTCAGCGAGGAGAACCCGGACCTCTTCCTCTTCGGCGAGCCCACGGAGGAAGAGCTGGCCGCCAACCCGCTGCCCGTGCGCGAGGGCCCCAGCCGCCGCGCGCTGCTGCACGAGCTGCACGAGGCCAAGGCTATCTCCCGCATCATGGCCCGCTTGGAGGAGCTCGGCATCCCCGCCGACCGCCTGCTGAACGATGATGCCCCCGTCTTCGAAATCGAGGAGGGCAGCAAGGGCAGTGTGACCCCCATCTTCTATGTGGGAGACATCTTGGAGCGGGTGCTCGACATCGGCCGCCGCAACGTCAGCATCACCCGATTCAAAGGTCTGGGTGAAATGAACCCGGAGGACTTGTACGCCACCACCATGGACCCCGAGAAGCGCGAGCTGCTGCGGGTGCGCCTGGACGATGACAACATGGCCTCCGCCGACAAGATGTTCACCATCCTGATGGGCGACTTGGTGGAGCCCCGCCGCCGCTTCATCGAGGACAACGCGCTCAATGTGCGCAACCTGGATGTGTAACCCCTCCCGTAACCTTTTACCAATTCCATAAGCAATGAATGAAACACGAATCCGCCCGGTGGACGTGGCGGAAGAAATGGCCAAGAGCTTCCTGGACTACTCCATGTCCGTCATCATCTCCCGCGCGCTGCCGGATGCGCGGGACGGGCTGAAGCCCTCCCAGCGCCGTGTGCTTTACGCCATGCACGAGCTGGGTCTGGTGCCCACCAAGGGAACGCTCAAGTGCGCCCGTATCGTCGGTGATACCATCGGTAAGTACCACCCGCACGGCGACTCCTCCGCCTACGGGGCCTTGGTGAACATGGCCCAGCCCTGGTACATGCGCGATGTGCTCGTGAGCGGCCAGGGTAACTTCGGTACGCCGGAGGGTGACCCGCCCGCTGCCTACCGATACACGGAGGCCAAGCTCTCCCATATGGGTATGGCCCTGATGGATGACCTGGACAAGGACACGGTGGACTTTCAGCCGAACTACGACGGCAACTTCACGGAGCCGGTCGTCTTCCCCAGTGCCTTCCCGAACCTGCTGGTGAACGGCGGCACGGGTATCGCCGTGGGTATGGCCACGAACATGGCCCCGCATAACCTCGGCGAGGTCGTGGACGGCATCTGCGCCTTCATCGACAATCCGCACATCACCGCCGAGCAGCTTCGCGCCTACATCAAGGGGCCGGACTTCCCCACGGGGGGCTACATTCTCGGCACCAAGGGTATCGACAAGTACTTCCGCACGGGGCGCGGCAGCGTGCTCATGCGCGGTAAGATGGAGGTGGTCACCAATGATAACGGGCGCGAGTTCATCCACATCTCGGATGTTCCCTACGGCGTCAACCGCGCCGTGGTGCAGGAGCGCATCGCGGAGCTGGTGCGGGATAAGATTATCACGGACATCGCCGGCATGCGCGACCTGACGGACTATGTGGAGATTGAGCTGAAGCGCGATGCCCGCCCGCAGGTGGTCATCAACCAGCTCTACAAGCTCACCAGCCTGGAGACCGGTTTCTCCATCAACATGCTGGCCATTCACGAGAACCGTCCCAAGGTACTCACCATGCGGGATGCCATCAACTTCTACGTGGAGCACCGCCGCGAGGTGGTGGTGCGCCGCACGCGTTTCCTGCTCAAGAAGGCGGAGGACCGCGCGGAGATTTTGGAGGCTTACCTTATCGCCCTAGCCAATCTGGATGAGTTCATCCGCATCATCCGCGACTCCAAGAACCGCGACGAGGCTCGCCAACGTCTCATGGCGTTCCGCTTCCCGACGGAGCTCGCGAAGGGGCTCGGTATCCTCATCCGCAGCCAGCCTTCCATCCGAGGGGATTCCTACATCTTCACGGAGCGGCAGGTGAACGCCATCTTGGATCTGCGCCTCTACCAGCTCACTGCGCTGGAGAGTGATAAGATCTCCGATGAGTACAAGGCTCTGCTGGAGCAGATCGAGGACTACTTGGACATCCTGGCCAACGAGGCCCGCGTGCTCGGCATCGTGAAGGATGAGCTGCGCGCCATCAAGGCCAAGCATGCCACCCCGCGCCTCACCAAGATCATCCCCTACGAGGGGGACATGGCCATCGAGGACCTCATCCCGAATGACAGCATGGTGGTGACCATCTCGCACAACGGCTACATCAAGCGCACCAACGCAGACGAATACCGCCTGCAGGGCCGCGGCGGCAAGGGGGTGAAGGTGGCTTCCACCAAGAGCAAGAAGGACCGCGAGGACTTCGTGGAGCACCTCTTCGCTGCGCAGAATCACGACTACATCATGTTCTTCACCAACACGGGCCGCGTGTATGTGGAGCGCGTGTACGAGATCGATGAGGCGGCGCGCAGTGCCCAGGGTCGTTCCATCAAGAACCTGCTCAACCTGCAGGCGGAGGAGAAGATCGCGGCCATCCTGCGCCTGGAGCGGCGTGTGGATGAGTCCGGCAAGGATGTGACCTTCGCCGAGGATTCCGGCAACGTGGTCTTCGCTACCCGCAACGGTACGGTGAAGAAGACGGCGTTGAATGACTTTGTCAATTACCGTAAGGCCGGCATCATCGCCATCAATCTGGAGGAGGGGAACTCTCTCGTCAACGTGGAGCTCACCGACGGCTCGCAGGACATCATCCTGGTCACGCATGACGGCATGAGCATCCGCTTCAATGAGTCCGAGATGCGCAACCAGGGCCGCGACACCATCGGCGTGCGCGGTATCAAGCTGCGCGAGGGTGACTATGTGGTGGCGCTGGCGGTGGTGCACGATGACGCGGCGCACCTGCTCGTGGTGTCGGAGAACGGGCTCGGCAAACGCACGGCCTTCTCCGAGTACCGCATCCAGAGCCGCGCGGGTATCGGCATCAAGACCATCAACTGCACGGAGAAGACCGGTAAGGTGGTCTCCGCTACCACGGTCACCGATGCGGATGAGCTGATGATCATGACCACGGGCGGCCAATCCGTCCGCATCAAGGTGGCGGATGTCCGGGAGACGGGTCGCGCTGCCCAGGGTGTGAAGCTCATCACGCTGGATGCCAATGACCTGATTCAGGACATCTCGCTCATCATTCCGGATGATGAGGAGAGTACCGATGATGCTTCCGAACAGGAGGGTGAGCCCTCCCCGGAGGAGCCTACCGAATAAGAACATTCCTGCCCCCCTCCCCGGTTCGCTGAGGAGGGGGGACCTGTCTTCGACTTTTGCCGGGGGCTCAGGACGGAAAAACCGACTCCGGAGGGGGCGAAGTCAGATTTTTCTATTGCACCGGCGGGCAAAAATGGTATAATAGCCCCGCTATGAGTACAGACGTTACTACCGGCTCGCTTCCGGCGGAAGTGAAGCGCTACGCCCGCTTCCTGATGTTTATGGCAGGATTGGGCGGGCTTCTGTATGGTGTGGATGTTGGCATCATTGCCGCAGCTTTGCCGTACATTGAGGCCACATCGACGTACACGCAGTCTCAGCTCTCCGTTGTGGTGGCTGCTGTGTTGTTCGGTTCCGTGCTCTCCTCTCTCTTCGCCGGCATGCTGGCAGAGTGGTTGGGGCGCAAGAAAGTAATCATCATCGCAGCGTTGCTCTTTACGCTGTCCATTCCCTGCATCTGCTTCTCGGACAATCAGTTCGGTGCCCTGATGGGTGGCCGAATCCTGCAGGGTGCCTCCGCCGGCTTGGTCGGTGTGGTGGTGCCGATGTATCTGGCCGAGTGCTTGGATGCCTCCTCTCGCGGCAAGGGTACGGGCATGTTCCAGTTCCTGCTGACGATCGGTTTGGTGTTCGCTGCTGTCATCGGTTTGGTGACCACCTACTGCGTGGGTGCCGCCACGGACGTGACGGTTTCCGACAGCTCCAAGGAGGCTGCTTGGCAGATCATCTTCTGGTGCTGCTCGATTCCGGGCATCATCCTCTTCCTCGGTGCCTTCCGCCTCAAGGAGTCCCCGCGCTGGCTGTATCGCCGTGGTCTGGAGGATGAGGCTCGTATCTCCTTGGCTGCCAATAACGGCATCGATGCGGCGAGGGAGATTCTTGATGAAATGAAGGCTGCCGATGCCAAGGAGGCGGAGGAGAAGGCTGCCATGAAGGAGGCCGCCAAGGGCGATTCCCTCCTGCAGCGTAAGTATGTGATCCCCTTCATCCTGGCTGTGGTGATTTTGGCTTGCACCCAAGCTACGGGTATTAACTCCGTGCTGAATTACTCGGTCAAGGTCTTCCAGCAGTCCGGCCTTGAGAATACGGCGGCCAACTGGGCGGACTTCGCTATCAAGGTGGTCAATATGCTCATGACCATCGTGGCTGTGTCCCTCGTGGATAAGAAGGGCCGTAAGTTCCTCCTCAAGATGGGTACGCTGGGTATCATCGTCGGTCTCGTCGGTGTGGGCGGTACCTTCCTCTCTGTGGAGATGAAGCGTGTTGACGTGACGGACGCTGTGAAGGCACTCGTGACGGATAAGGCTTACGCGAAGGCTTCCGTGGGCGAGATTGCCAAGACGGTGGCGGCGACTCATCCGGAATTGATGAAGGATGGTGCCATTGCTCCCGGTGTGCAACTCATCGTTACTTACAAGAAGGGCGATGCCTCGGACCAGAAGATCGGCGAGTTCTTCGACCGTGAGGCAGAGACTGCCAAGGCTAACGAGCTGCTGAAGAAGACGGACAAGCCCGACACGGTTTACACGGATGCCGCCATGGCTCCCGTTGATGTGGCGGCGGCTCAGGCTGAGTTCAAGAAGGGGCTCGCTGCCGGTCAGGCTACCACGAAGGCTAAGACCAGTATCACCAACCTCTCGGACAAGGTGCGTGCCGGTGAGTTGAAGTTCAACGGTACGCAGGAGGAGAAGGACACCCTCATCGCCACGCTGCAGAAGCTGGAGAGTAACGGTGACCGCGTCATTCTGGCTCCGGAGTTCGCGCCCAATCATACCTTCTTGGATGCCCTGTGCTTCTGGAGCACGCCGCCCAATCCGGGTGACCTGCAGGAGCTTTCCATCACCCGCGCCGAGGTGGGTATGAAGCCCAACGTGGTGACGGGTAGCCTGGTGACGGCGTTCTTCATCATCTTCATCGCCTTCTACGCCGCAGGCCCGGGTGTCTGCGTCTGGCTGGCTCTCTCGGAGCTGATGCCCAACCGCATCCGCGCCAACGGCATGGCCATTGCCCTGCTCATCAACCAGGGTGTGTCCACGACCATCGCCGGCGTGTTCCTGCCCTGGGTGGGTGCCTGCGGTTACTCCAGCGTCTTCTTCACGCTGGCCGGCTGCACGGTCATCTACTTCATCACGGCTGCCTTCTTCCTCCCGGAGACGAAGGGCCGTACCCTCGAGGAAATCGAGAAGTACTTCACCACCGGTAAGATGCCGGAGAAGAAGGAAGAGGCTCAGGCCTAACCCCTTCTCTCCCGTAAACCCCGAACCGCCCCTCTGCGCCCCGCTGCGCAGGGGGGCTTTTTAATGTCACATTTTTTTTCTTTACATAAACAGTCAATGGATGTATAACGAGGGATATGAAAACAACATCATCTTCCATACTTCGCTTCGTAATAATTGCGATAATCTCGATATGATTTTTTTCGCAAAAATACCCCCTAAAAGGAAACTGAGTTTCCCTTATTTTTCAAGGCTTTTTGCTTGCATGCCGTCTGCACGCGTGGTATTATAATGCCGCAAGGGAACGGTGCAAGAAATGCGGCACGCGGTACAAGCTATCCGCAGACCCTCCGAACCCCTCCGAACCTATACAC
>JALFWB010000008.1 GCA_022787425.1 Akkermansia sp. | reverse complement strand
AAGAGCCTGATGGCAAGAGGAATGAATCGGCCCGCCCTTGTTGTGAGTGACAGCCACGCCGGTATCCGCGGAGCCGTCGCCAAGACGCTCACCGGAGTGCCATGGCAACGCTGTCAGTTCCATTTTCAACAGAACGCGCAGAGTTATGCTACCGGTAAGCGACTCAAAAGTTTCGTCGCGGGAGAGATCCACGCTATTTTCAATTCCGGCAATCGAGAAGCAGCAAAGAGAGAACCGCGATGGCGGTCTCCCTCTTCCGTGAGAAGAAGCAGGATAAGCTCGCGGATTGGCTCGAGGAGAATATCGAGCAATGCCTCACCATCATCGATTGCCCGGCGGAGGTGCAGCGGTACATCAGGACCTCCAATATAATGGAATGCGTCAACAGCCAACTCAAGAAGCGCACGAGACTCATTCCCGTCTTCCCTTCCGAAGCATCTCTGCTAAGATTGCTGACGGCCCGGCTCATGGACCTTTCCGATGAATGGGAGGGTAACTACGGCAGGGCCTACATATCTCCGGAGAAGCTCGAAATCATAGCCGAGGTGCTTAAGGCAGCAGCACCTCAGCCAAACCCGAACATCGCTGCGTAACCCACAAAAACACAGGTTTAGCAGAAGGAATTTTTCTGAAGGCAGAGATTATCCAGAAAAAAGGCTTGCATCACCCTTAATTAGAGGAAGTCAGGCCGTATCTGCGACGACAGCGGCGTGCAGCCAGTGCAGCCAAAGCCAGCAGACTGAGTGTAGCTGTTGCGGCTCAGGAATGGCCTTTATCAATACCCCCCCATTCTTTCTTGAACGACATCGGGCCCACCATTCCGGAGGGCCCGATGAATGCTGATGAAATCAGTGTCGAGGTTTATTTACGCTTGCTCGTTTTTTGTTTAAGCGACTTTGTGGCTCCGCTGATACTAACTTTTCTGCACACTTCCTCGTATGTGTATGATTTTTTCACCATACTCATCAGCCATTCGTCCTTTTGTGGCAAACGGGTTACGTTCGAGAAGTTCTGGGGGGTTGTAATACGGGTAAACAGCAGATTGTGCATTTTAGAGGCAGCTACCTTCTTTACACTGTAACCTTCGGGCTTGTTGGCAGACCAATAGACAATATGTTTTTCACCGTCTATCATCTCCACCCCTAGGAAAACGACCATGTGTCCGAACTCTTTCGCTCCGATTTCCTTGTTCCAGAAGAACTTAAGAAAATCTCCCGGAGTTGCTTTTGCTGGGTCAACGAAATTGATACCGGCTTGCAAATCATGCACCAGCTTGGCAATACCGGGGCCATTAGCATTAGCTCTACCCCATATTCCGACGCCATCAGCCTGAGCTTTGACCGCCATCAACTTCCAAGCTTCGGGAGGAAGTTTGCCCTCACCCTTGTTCTGCCAATCCTTGAGCGTTTGCATCAGCAGCACATAACAAGCACCGGAGCAGAAAGAAGGCTTAGCCACCGAGGGCATCACCACGAGTTCTTTTTTCTCTTCATTCCAGGCAACTGCTTTACGCAAATTCGAGGCGGCTTCCCTGCTGACACCGTATTTCCCTTTCTCCGGCATAGCCGTCTTAATTGCATTGAGAACCAATGCCGAGAACTGAGTGTCCTGCGACTGCGCCGCAGTCACCAACTTCGGCGTGGCACCTACAGTAGAAGGAGTAACCGTAGTTTCCGCACCGGCAGAAACGGTTAAGCATGCCAATGCTGCTCCGCTCAATAGATAACTTAACTTCATATGCGTTTTCATTACAACGGTTCAAAACCGGCACTCAACGACGGCGCAGACCTTTTGCTAATCTGCTCGTTCCAGTAGTTGATGCGCCCATTTTCATTCACATGCCATATTTCCTTGGTATAACCGGACGCGCTCTTATTGGTGTTATTTTCACGCAGGTTAAACGAATAAACGACCTCAACTCGATTGCCAGCCCTGCCGGCTGATATCAGTCTGTAACTTCTGCCACGCCAGCGATTCCAGCCTTCCTGAATATCTTCCATGACTCTGTTGCGAGACACAACCGAGAAGTTCGAATATTTATATTCAACGCTATCAGCGAAGTAAGCACTCAGCGCACCGTAATTACCATCTGCACGCGACTGAATGTACCCATACAGGTAATCGGGAGTGATAATAGATTCCAGAGCAGGTCTGCTGACCGGAGGCTCAGGCGCAGGCGATTGAGCCGAAGACTGCGGGGCTGACTTTCTAATTTGGGTGGCACGTTCCAAAGTAAAAGCAAGCTGACTCCCCGGAGCAAGCGAGGGATACGTACCGTCCCGATACTCAGATTCAATACTGAGAAGAGATTTTTCAAGTTCCAGAGTCTCACCATTCTTAAGCTTTTCAGCTCTATTGGCAAGCCTGAGGGCCTGATTCTGAGCCCCGCGATTCAGATTAGCGAGCATCCAGTCAGCACAATCCTTCAACGCGTCAGCATCATCAGAATGAGACACCTCAATCAGCCAAAATGAGGCTATGGAAGGCTCCTGCCCCACACTACGCTTAAACAGCTCCACCTGAGAAGGGGCGTGACCGGCTCCCGCTGCAATAGTCAGACAACGAAGCACCACACTCATAGGCCAGTCAGACTTGTCGGCAGCTGACTTCAACAATTCATCGAATGCCTCCGTATCCAGAGCCTGCACACGGGTTACCAGAGCTTGCAAATCAGCAGGGACGGCCAAAGCATCCTTTTTCATTTCGCTTTCCACCACACGCGCAGGGTGCTTAGGGCGAGCCTGTTGCACGGGGGGGGCTGAGAACTCTTCCTCCTCTTCCGACACCGCACTCACTATCGGAGCACACATGGCATAAGCTCCGAGCAACGTTATCCACAATGTATTTTTCATCTTAGTAAAGGCTTTAGAATTATATTCCATCTCAGGCTTCCTTCTTCTCTTCGAGCAACTCATGCGCTGCCTGAGCACGCAGGGCGCCAACCAATATAGCTGCGGCAAAATCGATAATCGTCATCAGAATCACCCAGAGTAGCCAGCCGGAAATAATCGGCACAGCGGCTAACCACAGCTGAGTACGAATCGTAAACATCACCGTAGCACAATCAGTCTTCCAGTACAATTCCTCCTGCTTATGGCAATTCCTCACCTCATCCTCATAACGAGTGATAAGCTGAGACTTCTTATTGCGATAGGTCTCTCGCAACGTTGCAAGATTATTGACCGCGGTCTTCACCTTGTTGTGAGCAGAGCGAACCATACCAATGGCGGGATCAATCTTCCAATTGCTGAGCACAACCGACTTTGTCGCCTCGATATCCTTTCGAGTCTGAGCAAGATTCTGCAGCTCTGTTTCACACTGACTCAGTTCTCTGTTCAAATTTCTGATATTAATATTGTTGGCATCGCACAAATCAGACAGAGCCGCCACGCGCTTGCTATCGTCCTCGCTCAACACAAGGGGGGTCATGGGGATTTCCTCCTCACTTCGCTCCTCAACTGTACCACCGGCCACCAGCATCGGTAACCAAGCGGACAGACGTGATGCGCGAGTATAGAGAGGTTTCGCCATATCTTTAGACAGCAGATAATTCGGAGTAACAAGTCGGTTTGCAAGAGCCGGTAACATGAAACCGACAGACGACAGTTCACGAGCATGTTTCGCCACATCTTCGCCCTGAGTTGCGCGCAAATCGTACACACAATGGTCGGCCAACAGGGCATCCTTCTGCTGATAAACAGTGACTACTTCTCGCTTATCTTTGTACTTGGCTTTAATCTGGTTGATTTCTGCCTCATGTCGCTCATTTTCCAGCTGCAGATTACGGATTTCGTTTTCCAATCTACTCTTTTCACCTTGCACGGTTCTCTCCATGGCAGCGATATCAGACTCCATACCTGCGTAAAGAGACTGCTTCATGCCACTAATTGCAGACTCAGCCTGCTGTATACCGGGCTGAGCAGCAGCACAGGCCTCGGGCGTCGTCATAGCATCTACCGACAGGGTCACAGCTGACGGGGCAGATTCCTCAGCCTTTTTCACCATATCGGCAGTAGATTTCACCAGCTCATTGAACTTCGCAGCCTCGGCCTGCCAGTTGGAATTAGAACTCTCAATTTCCTGTTCAAGTCGCTGGGCCTCTTGCGCTTCCTCCCCGGCCAAAGCAGCTACACGCTGCTCACGTTCAGCCGGTATGGCCAATACGCGCTGTCGCAGCTCCTCACGATTCTCACTGTGGTTCCAGAAATCAGATATAGCTGCAACAATGACGTAGCACGCCCACCCCACACCTGCTATAGCAGACAGAAACAGCGCTACGTTAGTAATCACACGCATGACTCGCACATAAATGCGTGCCAGACGAAATTCTTCATGTGGTATCATCTTCATAGTAGCTTAATTATTTGAATGTTAGTTTGCCCACATGGCAATCAGATACACCAAACCGCACAACAACGCGATTCCCAACGTTCCCGCCGCTGACCACGCAGCTGTACGAATGGAAAAGCGCTGCAACTTGTCGCACAATTCCTCAAAACTCCACTGCTTTTTCGGGGCCTTTTCCACCTCAGGAGGCGCTGTGGGACATTCATCAGGCTTAGCGACGTCCCCCTCTTCAGGATTATTTACTGTCGTATTCATCTCTTTATTATGTGTAAGTATAAGGTGGTATCCCCTTCTCGACACCGAGTAGGTCTTTCTGGTTCAGACTAACGGGGCTGAATGTATCGTTGCATTTTTTATCGTCTGTGTCAAGCCTTTTTTTTCGCCTCTCTCTCCGAAAGTTTCCGCGCGGAGCGAGGGGACTCTCGGAGAGAGAGGTGCCTCTTCCCGCTCCTCTCTCTCCGCTTCCTCCCCGATGAATGGTGATTTAAGTTGCTCCGCAAGCCATTCATCGGGAGATAGGTTCCCAAGCTCCTGGTGCGGACGCTCCTCGTTATAGTATTTTATCCATTTACCACACACCTCATCAGCCTCCTCCATGCTCTCAAAGTCATGTAATAAAAAAACATTCATGCTTCAGGCTCCTCCAAAAGCGTTCCATCTGTGCATTATCTTGCCATCTGCCTCGTCCGTCAAGACTGATCTGCACGCCGAGCCCCGTTATTCTTGCCTGCCACTCTCGAGATGTGTACTGACTACCTTGATCCGTGTTAAAGACCCGTGGAAGCAGACCACTCTCCAAAGCCTTATCAAGAGTCTCGAGGCATAGATCGGTTATCATATTCGGTCCGATGCGCCACCCGAGGATCTTGCGGCCGGCCCAAACCATGACAGCGCAAATATAATAATGTTTATTCTTGATTTTTACAACAGTGATGTCGCTGCTCCATACGTCGTTGGGATGCAAATATCCCATATCCCTTACAATATAAGGGTATTTCACGTTTTCGGGATGTGCTCCGTATAATGTTTTCTGTGGCCTATTATAGATGGTTCGAAGTTGCATTTCCCGCTTTAGTCTCATCAGCTTTTTAGTGCCAATGTTCAGACCGTATTTCTTCCGGAGAAGCATTGGTAGCCTCCTTCTTCCAAGACATGGATCCACCTGATACGCAGCCTTTATCATTTCTTGGCCTTATTCTCTCCGTCTTCATCCTTCTTCTGAGGTTTGTAGTAGCTGCTACTGCGAGGTACCCCAAGCAGTTCGCATTGACGGGTGCGACTCACCTCGGAAACATCTTTGTCGAGGAGCTGAGAACGCTGTTTCCCTACAATCCCGGCTCCTTGCATTTTTTTGACAACTAAGAAAGCTCAAGATCACGTTGTCCGAGTAGCTGCTGTAGGTGAGCGATGGTATCCTCATAGCGTTTCCGCTCGCTCTTGGATGACGGCTTAAAGCCGTCATCGAGCAACTTGAGACCCTGAGCCTTCCACTTGCTCACCGGATCCGGATGGATCTCGTACTCAGCGGCAATCTGCTGAATGCTCTTATCTCCCTTGAAGGTTGCCAAGACAACCTCCTTCTTGAATGCGGCCGTATGGTTGCGGCGTTTATGTATCTTACTCATGATGGTAACTTCGGTGTATTGTAGCCCTTCAGACTGACTCAATCAAGACTGTTTACTCGGAATGTCTTGAAAATTGGCACCACCATAGTCTCATGAACGGAAGAAGTATACACGTTTTTGCTTTGCTTGACAAGCCCTAGTTAAGGGGAGACCCTGCATCTTCACTCAATCAGGGGAATGATGCTCGGCTCGCCTGTTCGGGGAATGGAGATAAGGGTGACACTGACATCGGATTCCGGGCGGTTGAGGGCGGAGGCTAGCATGCGGCGGTAGCAGTTCATTTGCTCGCGGTAGCGGTCGAGGCCGGAGGGGTCGGCGTCCGTTTTGTAGTCGATGATTTGCACCCGCCCGTCTGCACGCACAACGAAGCGATCAATGATGCCGGAGGTCCACTCGCGGTCGGTGACGGACTCCAAGGGCTGCTCGTTGAAAGCACAGTCGCCGGGGGTCAGCTCGAAGAAGGCGCGGATGGCAGGCGTTTGCAGGGCACGGGCAGCGGCTTGCTCTGCCTCATCGCCGGGCTCACGGTACCAAGCGGGGGCAGCGGTCTCGCCTTCCCAACACAGCACCTGTTCCATACAGGCGTGCACTCGCGTACCGAAGGCCAAGGCCTCGGTTCGGTCGACCCCATGCCCTCTGTTTCTGCGGTGCTTCGGCTCCTCCTCATGGGCCGACGGCATACAGCGTTTCCTACGCTGCATCCCCTTTGGCAGGGGACCTCGCTCGGAGGAAGCTGTTTCGAGACGCTCCTCGAAGTCGATTTCCTCGTACCATCTCGGATTACCCCCGGGTGTCTCATACATCGCTTCAACGATGCCTGTGTCCTTCTCCCTACCCTTAGCAGACGAGTCTTTCAGTAGAATATAGGTTGCATAACGTGCGCGTGTCAGCGAGACATAGAGCAGGTTTTTGCTGTCTGTGATTATTTTGTCCTCCTCGGCCTCCCGCATCTTCTGTAGCTCCCGGCTTGCTTCGCAAAACAGAAGCCTCGGTTCCTTTTTGGAAGCCGAACTGCTCGACCCTCTTTCCGAACGACGAGAGAGAGGAAGGAGAAGATTGCTCAAGCCGCTCTCCGGGGTATTATCCGCCCGACGCGTGACGACAGCAATCTTATTCTGAGTGATGCTCGGTTGTTCGCCCGAGAGGATGTCAAAACCGGGGTCGCCACTTTTGTAGGGGAGGATCACTGCGTCATACTCCAAGCCCTTGCTCTTGTGCATGGTGGAGATCTGTACGCAGCCTCGGGGCGGATTTTCCTTGCGCTTCTGTTCCTCGATAAAACGCAACCAATCATCGAGGGTGCCGCCGCCTGCAGCATCGAACTGTCCCGCCGCCGTCATCCAGTCCCGCAGGCGCTCGCTGTGGAAGTCGCTCAGAACCGTGCCTTGACTGCGCAAGTGCTGCTCGATGTCTGTCAACAGAGAGGCAACCCCCTGTTCCTCTATCATGTGCAACAGGAGATCCCGCCGCCCCCCCTCGGCATAGGCCTTCAGCGGAGAGGCCGCTACCACGGATCGGCAATAGGTGTCTATCGGGTGCGCAAGCCACTTGAAGAGAGCGCGAAGTGTCTGCCCCAGCGGGGAGTCCGTTCCGATGGGTATATCGTTAATCAAAATGGTGGGCAGCTCCGGATATCTGCTGCGGAGGAGTTGGTAGATTTCCTCGCACGTCGAGTTGTCTCGGCAGAGAATACCGATACTCATGCGCTTGTTTCGGATGGGCAGCTCGCCGATGATCTCGGAGATGGCTTCATCCATATCTTCCATGCCTCCTCCACTCGGCAGACGCTTCATGGAGACATAGCCGTGCTCGCTCTTGTTGTATGCCTCGGCAGGTGGCCATTGGCTACGGTCCTCTTCTCGAGAAAAAACGTGGTTCGCAAAGTCGAGTACCTCCTGAACAGAACGCCGGTTGACTGTCAGTTGAGCCTTGCGGAGATGCTGTCCCAACTCGCTGTTGTCCGTTTGCAAGCTCTGGAATATCTCCGGTGTGGCATTGCGCCAGCCGTAGATGCTCTGCTTGTCATCGCCGACGATGAAGATGCTTCGGTCCACATCCCCGCAGTTTGCTACATTGTTTTCGAGAAGCGGCTTGAGGGTCATCCACTGCATGCGGCTTGTGTCCTGGAATTCATCGAGCATCCAGTGTTTGATTTCACCATCCAGACGGAAGGTGAGGTCATTGGCTGCTTCGTTTCTGTTGATGAGCTGCATGGCCTTGCGGGTGTAGTCATCGTTAGAGAACAGCCCCCGGGAGCGCACCTCGCGCTCGTAGCATTCCTCAAATCGCTTCATCAGGGCAAATACGGCACATGTGCCGCGCCGTACATGGTAGAGGGAATCGAGCCGCTCCCGCCGGAAGAGTTCGCGCGCCATCTGAGCAAGGGGCTGATCCTGATTTGCCCGGGCGTTGATGGCTTCCATGATTTTTTCACGACTCGAGAAGTCGGCGTTCCGAACCTTCTTGGTAATGTTCCTGATTTGATCCGGTTTCAGACCGAGCCTCATCTCTTTATCAGCACACAGTGCCGCAATTTTCTCCTCTACACTGTTGATTTCCTCAGAATGTAACGGGCGGATTTCATTCTCGGGAATATCCGGTAGGGGCTGTTTCCACGGTTCATCATCCTTATTCTGAAGGTAGATGCCGTGATATTTGGCAATAAGCTCGCGTAATTCTGCAACCGTGTCAGTCTTTGTGGAGCTGACGGCTGTGTCATAATCCTCCCAGAAATCCCGGATGCTGTCATCATCACCTGTCTCAATCCTGCGGCACAGGTCGCGAATAGCCAACTCCCGCGCCTCTCTCTCGGCTCCTTCCGTGATGATTCCGGGAGCACCGATGCCTAACTCCGTAGCATGAAGGTTCACGAGCTTGGTGAAGAAGCTGTCCATGGTGCAGAGTTGCAGTCGGGAGAAGCAACCCACCATCTCCTTGAGCTGTTGGCAGAAAAAATGTTGCCGGTTTGCGGCACGCTTCATCGGGGTACCGGCGATCATGTCGTCAATATTTTTTCCCTCGGGTAATAGTGCCGGGATGCCATTTTTTCCGCGCCATAAATCCAGCACGGCATTGGCCAGATTAACCGCGCCCTCCGGGGAGGAGGCACCCTCTGCCAGTCGTGAGAGAATACGATCGCGGAATTCGCCTGCCGCCTTTCGCGTGAAGGTGAGGGCGACAATTGAGGTGGGGTCAACGCCCAAGCACAGCAGCGCCACGAAGCGCAGGGCCAGTTGGTAGGTTTTGCCTGTGCCTGCCGAGGCGGAAATGAGGGTTCCTGTTACCGGATAAGAATTTTTCATAATCAGATAAGGTAATCAGTTATCAGTGATGTTGAGGAGCCGACGCAGTCCGTCCGGAGCCAAGTCTCGGAGACTGGTTGAGATTCTGCCTGTATAGAAGGTGGACTTCGATTCGCTGAGCATTTCGCTGCTTATCAGGCAGGTGCCATTGCGGAGATGTCGGGCAGCAAGGCGCGTCCACAGCATCGCGCTTGCGTGGAGTTCCTCCCCATAGCCCTCCCAAAATTTCATTTCAGCCGTGCCCTTCTCTGTATCAAGGTTCATGTAGGCGACTTCCGGGAGCGCATGCTGCGCCTCGTCTATATCGCATTTCACATATTCTGCGTACAGGGGTAGTTGAAGGTTTGTCCAAGCGCAGAGTATTTCATTATTGTTATTTTTGATGGAGAGTGGCGTGAAACAGGGGAGGTAGCGATGGTAGAGGTATTGGTCTTTTCTAATATCTTTCAGGTGTTTTTCGTTGGGTGCAGCAGTCTTGCCTGTCTTGTAGTCGATGACACGGAAGCGCTTTTCCACGGGATGATAATCCAGACGATCAATGCGCATGGAGAAATCATACGAGTCACCGGTTTCCGGATCCGGCAGGGAGAACTTCGCTTGGAACTCGGTATCGTAGGTGATCCAACCTGCCTGCAGGTCCTTGTGGTATATGCTCGAAAAGCAGCTGAGCACCTTCTGCATATTCTTGTATTGCCGAGTCCTGTTAATAAATACCGTGTCTCCGAAGATTCTCCTGTGGCTTGCATCTAAAAGTTCCATGCAAGCCTCGCGAATTTCTTCTTCCGTGTGTGTGCCGGCCTTGCGGAATTTTTTGCCGATGATCTCGAGAATGCTGTGGAGAATGGTTCCTGCATCGTTCGAGCGTAACTCTGAGTCTGTGTCATCGAAGGTCTTCCCCGTATCCAACCCATAAAGTTCCCTGAGCCAGAAGGCGAGGGGGTTGTAGAGGAAATTGCCCAGTGTGCTGGGAGAGAATGGTCGACTCTTATATTGTGTGCCCCCCGAATTCCAGGGATTGGGGTGGTTGGCATCTACTAGAGTGCGCTTCTCTTCCGGCACGGCCGAGAGGTCTCGTATGAACCATTCTCCGCGCTCAAAGGCCGGCATCAGGCGGCTGGCTTCAATCTCCCTAAAGAGTTTGCTGATGCGGCTGGGCAGGATGCGGTCCGGGCAGCGGATGAGTAGGGACGAGGCCGAGACCGGGTCACCGGTGCTGAGTTGTCGAGCGATGATGATGTCTGTCCACCGATGGCTGTTCAGTAATAGGGTTAGCAGATAGCTGTCTCGGGCGGTGCGCCGTGCGCGGCAGTCCATGCCCATTTGCTCGCGAAGGCTGTCGGGTAGGTACGCACAGGGCGAGGAGGCCTCCGGTACGCAGCCGTCATGCAGTCCGGTGAGTATCAAATGATTGCCGGGGGAGAAGATGAGCTCTAACCATCCGCTGGCACTCATCATTGTTTTCTCGCGCTCGGTAGAGGAGGCGGGAACACTGCTCAGTGCGTCCTGCAGCAGCCCTGCACCTTCCTCTGCCGAGTTCAATCCCGGGTGGGCCTTGATGAGACAGGCTACTCGTTGGTAGCATTCGCCCACCCGGCGCAGCATCTTACCGTAGGGGGTGGAGTCATCTCCTGCTTCGAGGTGCTCACCAAGCCGCTCTGCAAGCTCTGCGAACTTGCCTGTGATAGCATCCTGAACCGCCTGCTCCACGCTTTCGATGTAGGGTACAAAATCCTCAGCATTCCGGAACGGACAGTTAAAATCCACGAGGATTTCTTGTTTTTTGAAGCAGTTATACAGATTCTCCTTGCTGTCGGGGTACAAAGTTCTGGTGATCCAATCCAAGATGCCGAGAAAGCGTGTCGAGTCCCGCAGTCCGGCAATGCTCATGAGAATAGGGTTGCGGAGCAGGGTTAGGAAGGGCTCTGCACGGTCTGGCTTGCGTGTTGCCTCCAGTAGCTGTTGCACGAGCAGCACGGGGGCTGTCCCTGCAGCACGGCGGCCGGCGGGATCGAGCACACAGAGTCCGTGGCGAGAGAACTCGGCTATCAGGGCAGGGGTGAATCGTGCATCGCAGGAGCCCAAGGAAATCTCCCGGCTTGTATAGTTGCTTTCGGAACCACCGATGCGTTGCCGCTCCTCGGCTGCACAGTCCAAGGCCTTGGCTGCCATGGCGTATTCGTCAACGGTAACGTGCAGATTGTCATCGGGTATGTCGATAACACATGTCTGCCAATAGCTGCTCAACGGCTCTCCGAAGGCATCAAAGTGCTCCGCTTGATCCTGCGGCGCGCACACCCAAACCCGCACGCGCACCCCTTCCTCTATCATGCGACGGAGTAGGATTCGTGTGGACGGCGATACCTGAGGCAGCCCAGCCAAAATCACCTGTTTAGTACCCGGCGGCAGTGTCGGCTCCGTCCGCGTGTTCGCCGGTTTCTTTCCGTACGCCTCTGTGGCCTCATCTACGCAGCGGAACAAGTCACAGAGCTGCAGCCAGCGATCTGATGCCTCCGGGTCCCATGGTGCACCATTTTTTTTGAGCTCTGCCACCACCTCCTCCGGTGTTCTGTTTGCTTCTGCTAAATCCGCGCGTATCTTCATGAGCCTGCGCGCCACACTGCGCCGCCATTCTGCACGCCTGTCTTCCCACTCCTGCACCGCAGGGAAGAGTTTCGACCATCGTTGATCCGGCGCGCTCGTGCGTAGTACTTCTACCCAAATAGCCTCTGTTTCTGCAGCATCCGCCACGCTCTCATCATGCTCCTGAAGCTGTGTCACCAATCGAATGCGCGGCATCAGTACCGCGCCGCCCTCACACATCTCCGCCATTCTTTCCCTCAGGGCTCTGCCGCTCTCCTGCGTCGGTATGATAACAAGGCTGCTGCACCTCTCTCTTACATTCATTTCCAGCAGCTTCTCGGCCACACTGTCCACGGCCGGCCGCTCCCATCCGATAAACTCGCGTATCTCTATATCCATGCCTTTACTCTACCACTTCTCTCCGCACAGTCAAGTATTATTTGTGACTTCCCCATGGATTTGAATGTCGATGCCTCTCCTCACCGAGGCACGAAAAAGCACGGGGCCGTCAGGCGACCCCGTGCGAAAATGCGGTAGTACCGCAGCGGTGTGCTTACTTGCAGCAGCAGCAGGGCAGGGAGTCGCCCAGCTTCTTCATCGCCTCGGCAGCGCGGTTGGAGTAACCCCACTCGTTGTCGTACCAGCCGCAAACCTTGACCATGTTGCCACCGACCACATAGGTGAAGCCGGAGTCGAAGATGCAGGAGTGCGGGTTGGAAACGATGTCCTGGAGCACGAGAGCGTCCTCGGAGTACTCGAGGATGCCCTTGAGCGGACCCTCAGCAGCCTCCTTCATGGCAGCGTTCACCTCCTCCACCGTCACGTCGCTCTTCAGGATGGCGACGAAGTCGGTCAGAGAACCCGTCGGGGTCGGTACGCGGAAGGAAGCACCGTTGAGCAGGCCCTTGAGCTGGGGAATCACCTCACCGATAGCCTTGGCAGCACCGGTGGTGGTGGGGATGATGTTGATGGCGGCGGAGCGCATGCGGCGAGCGTCCTTGTGCGGCAGATCCAGAATGCGCTGGTCGTTCGTGTAGGAGTGGATCGTGCTCATCATGCCCTTCTCGATGCCCCACTTGTCGTTGAGCACCTTCACCATCGGGGAAAGGCAGTTCGTGGTGCAGGAAGCGTTGGACACGATGTTGTGCTTGGCAGGATCGTACTCGTTGTCGTTGATGCCGATGCAGAACGTCAGGTCCGGGTTCTTGGCGGGAGCGGAGATGAGCACCTTCTTGGCGCCGGCCTTCAGGTGACCCTCAGCCTTCTCACGAGCCGTGAACAGACCCGTGGACTCCAGAACCACGTCCACGCCCAGCTCCTTCCAGGGCAGCTGGTCCGGGCCCAGCATGCCGCCGAGGATCTTGATCTCGTGGCCGTTCACCACCAGAATGTCCTCGCCCTTCACCTCAACCGTGCCCTTGAACTTGCCCTGCGTGGAGTCGAACTTCAGCAGGTGAGCGGTGGTCTCAATCGGGGTAAGGTCGTGAATGGCAACAACCTTCTCAAGCTCGGTCTGGGACATCGCGCGCAGCACGTTGCGGCCAATGCGTCCGAAACCGTTAATAGCGTATTTAGCCATAGTGAATGATGTGTATCGTTAAGTTTGCTTACCACGCCAAACCACCCGGTCCGGCAAGGCACCCCAAGTTTACTCCATCCTGCCCTTTCAGTCAATCCAAATTTCATCTCTTCTGCAAAAAAATCACCATGTCACCCTTTTTCCTTGACTCTCCCTCTCTCCTGTGCCATAATCCCCTCGTACTTCTTCATGGCTCCGTCGTTCAATGGATAGGACGAAGGTTTCCGGTACCTTAAATGTAGGTTCGATTCCTACCGGGGCTACTGAAATTAACATTTGCGCCCCACGGATTAAACCCCGTGGGGCCTTTAGTTTCAAGGGTTTTGGCTTGCGGGGGCTTGCGTAGGGTGGTATAGTCTGGGTGTACGCAATGGGTGTACAAAATGCCGCCCATGGGTGTACATGACCAAAACCGCAGACATTAACCCCACAATTCAGCAATTATGGCAGGATTAATTAAGAGACCCGGGGCGACTTCATGGGTCGCCATCATTAAGGACGCAGCGGACAGCCGCAAGCAATGCCGCAAGTCCACATTCATACCCATCACCCAAGCGGGCAAGAAGGAAGCACAGACCCGCAAGGAAGCGCAAGCCGTGGCAGACGGCTACGAAGCAGTGTACCGCGGCCGCATTCTCTACACGGCGCAGGCAGACATTTTCCGCAGACAAGCCGGCACCTCCGCCGATGAGCAGCGGGCCCTTAATAAGCGGATTGACGTCCTCCGTGAGCTTGGATCCGCCGGCGGCACGGCCCGCAAAATGCCCACCGTTCGCGAGTTCTTAACCACATTCACCCCAAAAGGCAAGGCGCAGAACGTCAGCAATGCGCAGCGCGCATACGCCCGCTTCTTGGAGCATCTTGGCAGGGATGCAGACATGCGCCTTGACCGTCTCACCCGGGAACACATCCAAGCCTTTGTGGACAGTGAGGGGCCGCGTGTACGACATACCACGATAGGCCAATACCGTACACACATTTCAACCGCCTTGAATGCCGCCATAAACGCCGAACTTCTGGCCCGCAACCCTGCCCATGGCGTCACCATAGCACCTGACGCAGAAGAACCCATCCGGCGAGAAGCCTTCACCCCTGCGGAAATCGCAAAGATTTATCACAGCGTGCCCCAAGAATGGAAAGACATCGTGCTTTTTTGCGTCTCCACCTCCGGACAGCGGATAGGGGACTGCGTGCAAGCGCGCTGGAAGTCCATAGACACCGCCGCAAGCGTCATCCGCCTTCAAACAGAAAAAACGCATGGGGACTTCCAATAAGTCTCCGAAAAACGACCTGATCCCACGAAAGGGCCTTATTTTATCAACGAAGTGAACGAATATACACAAAGGTTGCTATTCGTGCGCTTTGAAACATAATATGGGAGTATTTTACGCCTATTTTC
>JALFWB010000050.1 GCA_022787425.1 Akkermansia sp. | reverse complement strand
AAAAACTTCATCGCAATGGCCAAGACTCTCAGGAAGCAGGCCTCAGCCATCTTGGGCTATTTCCGCTATAAATTGACCTCCGGAGTCATTGAAGGAGTAAACTCGAAGATCGCGAAAATCCAATTTCAGATGAGAGGCATAACCAGCGTGCGATACCTATACCTGAAGCTACGAGAAACAACTTGCAAGAGCTTTCACGAAGCACTTGCTCCCGTGGGGTGGTCATAAAAACTGACGGAGCACCAAAATAATCTCGGAGAGATGTATCTGGAGGACAAAGGGGTTCAAAAAAATGACGCGCTAGCGGCAGCCTAGTTCAGAAAGTCAGCTGCACAAGGACACGCTATTGCTTCCTGCAACCTTGATAGCATGTACGCAAGTGGCCGAGCAACCCCCGAGAAGAAGGGCCGGTAAATACAAAATCAATCGAATAAGCCCTGAATTCTACCAATCAAGTGTCACCATGAATGCCTATCCCCCATTCAGTTTCTCCGAAAATAGCAGCGGAGAGTATCGGAATAACATGGCAAGCGGCATCCCGTAGGTAGTAGATTGCGAGAAATACAATAGAAAATTTAAGATAGAAAAATGCTTTTACGCTTGACTCGACATCAAAGATCTCGTATACTTCGAGCATCCGGTTCGTGTGTACTTTCATGACTCGGGCAAACTTCATAACCATGGAATTCATCTCAACAACACTTCTGGTCTCAGGCATCCTTGTTCTTGCGAGCATCCTTGCGTACGCGGTACGTCGTCCACATCGGAAGATAGGGATTCCCTTTCTTGTCATCGGTGTATTATCACCGTTGATGTTCGGGTCCTGTTCCGACAAGTCTGACACAGACTCGAAATTGGGGTCTCTGTCGGATACATGCTCGGTTTATGATACTTTTCAATATACCCTAGAGAGACGAGCGAAAGCGATAGGGGAATTCACTGAACTCGATGGTTTCCTTCAAGGAGCCGGTCTTTCGAATCATGTAAGGAACGCCTTTATAGATTTCCAAAGGGATTTAGAGGCGTTCCGCATGCATCTACTCACATGTTCTACAAGGCACTGCCGTGAACGTGCAGCGACGGAAATCCGGCAAGCCGATGAAATTATCCAACTAATGCGGGATATGAGGGATGTATGTGGGCTTTTTGATCTAATACGCGCCTTCGGTAGTCGTTAAGTTATTATAGAGATGGAGAGGAAATCAACTGCGCTGTTTTAGGAATTACCTAGGTGAGCTCATATATGTGCTGATCTGCGGGAGGGAAGGCGTGAACAAGCACGCCCCCT
Organism: Akkermansia sp.; assembly: GCA_022787425.1. Classification (GTDB taxonomy): domain Bacteria; phylum Verrucomicrobiota; class Verrucomicrobiia; order Verrucomicrobiales; family Akkermansiaceae; genus Akkermansia. The sequence continues at coordinate 40,372 of JALFWB010000050.1, read as the reverse complement.
TCCCTTTTCGGGCAAAAGGGATGCGGCGCGCCGGGCGGGGTGGCCGGGGCGCGCCGCAAGGGAGAGAAAAGCGGTGTTTACTCCTCGTCGGGGGAGTCCTCGATACCGTTGTTGAGGAGGAGGGCAGTGAGACCCTCGATGTCTGTGGTGACGGATTCGCGGGTGGCGAGGGTTTTGACGCTGAGGAAGGGGTATTCCGAGCCGATGACGACGGCGTAGGTGGCCCCGATTTTCTCGGCACGCTTGAGCTGGTTACCCATCTTGGCGGGCGAGAGCGGGAGGTCGACTCGGATACCCTCGTCGCGGAGGGCGGAGGCCAGGGAGAGCATGGCGGGGCGCATCTCCGGCGCGGCCAGGATGAGGGCCACATCGCAGGAATCGGGCTTGGTGGCGGCATCACGCAGGGCGCGGGCAGCGGGGCAGGACTCGATGAGGTGCGCAATCACTGCGTCGCCCATGGCAAAGCCCGTGGCAGGCATATCCACAGCACCCGCGGAGAGCGTTTTCACCAGGCCATTGTAGCGACCGCCGCCAGCCACGGCGCGGAGGGTGTGTCCCTTGTCGAAAATCTCGAACACCAAGCCGGTGTAGTAGGCCAAGCCGCGCACCACAGACAGGTCCAGCTTCACATAATCCTGCAAGCCGCGGGCCGTCAGCTCCGCCAGCACGGCATCATAGCGCGGCGAGCAACCGGCAGGCGGGTTAGCGATAAACTCCACCAAATCCGCGCGCTGCATACCGAAGGCATCCAGCTTCTCCTGGCAGTACTCGGGGCGGTCTCGCTCGAACTTATCAATGACGGCCAGGAAATCCCCCGTCTTCTCCTCCGGCACCCCATGCTCGGCGGCATAGCGCAGCCACACCTCGCGGTCGCTGATGCGCACCTCGAAATCCTGCGGCGTGAACCCGAACTCGCGCATGCAATCCACGGCCAGCGCGATAAGCTCCGCATCCGACTCCGGACCGGCCTCGCCGAGGATGTCCGCATTGAACTGCACGAACTCGCGGAGGCGGCCCTTCTGCGGCTTCTCGTAGCGGAAGCAGCTACCGATCTCGAACCACTTGAGCGGCTTCGTGTACTCCCGCTGGTAGGCGGCAGCGATGCGGCCCAGGGAAGCCGTCAGCTCCGGGCGCACGGTGATATCGCGCTCCCCCTGGTCCGTGAAGCGGAAGAGCTGGGTGGGCAGCTCACCGCCGGACTTCTTGAGGTAAAGCTCGGTGGACTCAATGGTAGGGGCCTCCCACTCCACGAAACCATAGCGATGCGCCACGCGCCGCCACGTGTTGAAGAGGTAGGTGCGCAAAGCGTATTCCTGCGGCGCAAAGTCGCGGAAACCCGGCAGAGGGGAGAATCGTGCGTCCGGCATATATGATGAAAAATGAGTTGGGGGTATTATACACGAGCAGCGGCAGATTTCAAGCCTGTATTTGCGACCTGCCGCCGCGTGGTGCGTCAGCGACCGACGGCACCGCGCAGGGCACGATCCATGGCCGCCACAGTGGCATCGATGTCCGCCTCCGTGTGCGCGGTGGAGATGAACCCGGTCTCGTAGGGCGAGGGTGCCACATACACCCCCTGCTCCAGCATGGCGAGGAAGTAACGGCGGAACATCTCGAAATCCCCCGTCTGCGCGGTATCCAGATCCACCACATCCTGCGTGGTGAAGAAGAGGCAGAACATGGACCCGCTGCGCTTGAAGGTGAGAGGCAGGTGCAGGTCGTGCAGGGTACGCCGCAGCCCCTCCTCCAGCCGCGCGCCGAGGGCCTCCAGCCGCGCGTAGGCGTCCGTGCTCTCCAGCTCGCGCAGTTGGGCGAGCCCCGCGGCCATGGCCACGGGGTTGCCGCTGAGCGTGCCGGCTTGGTAGACCGGCCCGAGGGGCGACACGCAGTCCATGATGTCCCGCCGCCCGCCGAAGGCCCCGACGGGAAGACCGCCGCCGATGATCTTACCGAGGGTGGTGATGTCCGGGCAGATGCCCTCCTTCCCCTGCACCCCGGAGGGCGAGATGCGGAACCCGGTCATGACCTCATCGAAAATGAGCAGGGCCCCCTCCCTCGCCGTGATGTCGCGCAGGTATTGCAGGAAACCGGGCTTGGGCAGGTAGAAACCGGCGTTGCCGGGGTAAGGCTCCACGATGATACCCGCGATCTGCCCCGGGTGGCTTGCAAAGGCAGCCTGCACGGCGGCGGTGTCGTTGTAAGGCAGCACCAGCGTCAGCGCGGCATACTCCGCCGGCACCCCCGCACTGTCCGGCTCGCCGTGGGTCAGGGCCCCGCTGCCGGCGCAGACCAGCAGGCTGTCCGCATGGCCGTGGTAACAGCCCGCGAACTTGATGATGTAGGGCCGCCCGGTGAAACCGCGCGCCAGTCGCACGGCACTCATGGTGGCCTCCGTGCCGCTGTTGGTCATGCGCACCTTCTCGATGTTCGGGAAAAAGCGGCAGATGGTCTCCGCCATGTCCACCTCCACCCGCGTCGGGATGCCGTAGCCCAGCCCGCGCGGCACGGCCTCCTGCACGGCCTTCAGCACACACTGCGGCGCGTGGCCCAGAATGGCAGGCCCCCAAGTGCCCACGTAATCGATGTACTCCCGCCCGTCCTCATCGCGGAGGTGAGCCCCGGCGGCTTCTGTTACGAAGAAAGGCGCACGCCCCAAGCGGCGGAAGGCACGCACGGGAGAATTGACCCCGCCCGGTATCACCCGGCAGGCCCGCTCAAACAGCTCATCGGAAATAGGCATGTGCCCAGTATACGGCATGCCCGCCCCGCTTGCAAGCCCGAATTGCGGCCGAATCGGCCCACCCTTCTCAGAGGGGACGCAGCTCCATCTGCTGCCGGAGGGTTTCGTTGAAGCCCGGTGCGGAGAAGATATTGTTATGTCCGGCGGGGAAGGTGAAGACGGCCGGATTTTGTTCACGCACCTTCGTGATTCTCGCCTTCGTGATTCTCTCGATCAGCCGATCCGTGTGCTTCGGGGCGATCACCTCATCGAACTGCGCACGCAGAATGCTGATGGGACAGTAGAGACTCGAGACAGCCCCAACGGAATCATAGCTATCCGAGAGCAGGAGGTGAGGCAGCAGAGGCACAAAACCGGTGGCCACGGAGGTGAGCGAATCGAAGGGACAAATCAAAATCAGCTTGGCCGTGGCAACGCTCCCTGCGGAGGCCACTTGGCAGGCCACCCCCGTACCGATGCTGTAGCCCACGATGATCACCGGCGGGTTGCCGAGCTCCTCCTGCTTGAGCTCTAGGGCATGCAAGGCATCCTGCACAATGTCCTTCTGATTCGGGGTTCCCTTGCTGTTGCCGTAGCCTCGATAATTCAGCAGCAGGTACGAGCGGGCGGTGTCCGCCGCTGCAATGTCCGTGAAAGCCCCCACGTTCATATTGTTACCGCCGAACATCATCACAAGCGGCTTGCCCGCGCCCCGGTTGAAAAACCAGCCCGCCAACGGCGTGCCGTCCGGCGCGGGCAAGGTGATGTGCTGCTGCTCGTGCCCGCAGACCTCATCCGGCATGGCGTGCAGGCTGCCGGGATAAACCAAGCGATTGACGGGGGAGCAGCCCATCGCCGTGCAGACCAACCAAAAGGCCGTTACAAGCAACAGCAGGGAGAACGGAACCGTCAACACCGGAATGAGCACGATCTTACACAGCTTCTTCATGCCCCCATTGTGGCACAGCCTGGGGGCCGTGTCAAGCTCTCCGGCCAGGTCACTTTGTCATTTTAAGAGACTTTCCGACGGTATGCCGCAACGGGTGATTGACGCGAGGGCCCTTTGGGGGTATTATACGGCCATGAACGAAGACGAAATCAAGAAAGAGCAAGAGCAGGAGGACATTCCCGCCGACGAGACCGCGCAGGCCCCTGATGAATCCGCACAGCAGCAGGCCCCCGCAGAGGAGACCCCCGAACAGCCCGTGGACGAGCTGACCAAGTGGCGCGAAACCGCCCTGCGCACCGCTGCCGAGTACGACAACTATCGCAAACGCTGCACCAAGGAGCGCGCCGAGTTCGCCAAGTACGCCAACCAAGGCTTGCTGGAGGAGCTTCTGCCTGTTATCGACAACTTCGAGATGGGCATGCAGATGGCCGGGCAGGACACGTCCTCCATGATCTACGTGGGCATGAGCATGGTGCAGAAGCAGCTGCATGACTTCTTGGAGGGACAGGGTGTAGAACCCATCCCCTGCGAGGTTGGTCAGATGTTCGACCACACCCTGCACGAGGCCATCACCAGCGAGCCATCCGATCAACCGGAGGGAACCATTCTGCGCATCCTGCGCCGGGGTTTCCGCCTCAAGGACCGCTTGCTGCGTCCCGTGAATGTGGTGACCTCTGCCGCCCCGCAAACAACGACGGAGGAGAAGAAGGACTAACCCCGCACCCGCGATTTGACAATGGCACAGGACTATTACGAGATCCTCGGCGTGGACAAAAACGCTGACGATGCAACGATCAAGAAGGCCTACCGCAAGCTGGCCATGAAGTATCACCCGGACCGCAATCCGGATGACAAGGCGGCCGAGGAGAAATTCAAGGAGATCGGCGAGGCCTATGAGGTACTGAGCGATGCCGACAAACGCGCCGCCTACGATCGCATGGGCCACGAAGCCTTTAAGAACGGCGGCATGAACGGTGCCGGCGGTGGTGGCGGCGGCTTTGCAGACCCCATGGATATTTTCGCCCAAATGTTCGGCGGCATGGGTGGTTTCGGGGGATTCGGCGGATTCGGAGGCGGCCGCCGCAAGGCGGATCCCCGGCAGCCCGGCGGCGACCTGCGCTATGACTTGGACATCACGCTGGAAGAGGCCTACCATGGTTGCACCAAGACCATCGAAATCGAACGCTTGGTTCCCTGCGAGGCCTGCCATGCCACGGGCTCCAAGGACGGCACGGCAGGCTTCAAGACCTGCCCCACTTGCCACGGCACAGGCGTCGTGACACGACAGAGCGGCTTCTTCGTGCAACAGAGCACCTGCCCCACCTGCCACGGTGCCGGACAGACCATCAGCAACCCCTGCCCCAAGTGCCGGGGTGAGGGTCGCGTACACAAGGATGAGAAGATCACCCTGAACATCCCCGCCGGCGTGAAGTCCGGCAACAAGGTCCGTTCTTCCTCCAACGGCGATGCAGGCGTGCACGGCGGCGAGACCGGGGACCTCTATGTGTTCCTGGAGGTGAAGCCCAACGAAGTATTCACCCGTGACGGCAACGACCTGCACTGCGAGATGCCCGTGCCGCTCGCCTTGGCCCTGACCGGAGGCGTGATCACCGTTCCGACCCTGGATGGCCCCACGAAACTGAAGCTGCCTGCCGCCACCAAGAACGGCACGACCTTCCGACTGCGTGATAAAGGTATGCCCGCTCTCAAGGGCTCCGGGCGCGGCGACCTGCTGGTGGAGGTGCAGGTGGAAATTCCCTCCGACCTCAGCAGCTCGCAGAAGAAGGCCTTGGAGGCTTTCTCCGCAACGCTGAAGGAGGACAATCAGCCGGAGTGTGCGGAATTCTCTGCGCGTGCCCGTAAATACCTCGCCTAAGCCGCACGACGATGCACCGTTGTTACACCCCCGGCGCAGATTTTGCTACCCCCTCCCTGCCGGTGGAGGGGGAGGAGGCGCGCCATGCCCTGCGCGTGATGCGCCTGCGCCCGGGGGATGAGCTGGAGGTGTTCGACGGCGAGGGACACTCAGCCGTGGCTCAACTGGTGCAGGCAGAGGGAAATTCCGCCATGCAGTTGAAGGTGCTGCGACTGCTGCCGGAACTGCCCCCTGTGGCGCAGATCACCTTGGCCATCGCCATTCCCAAGGGAGCGAACATGGACCTCATAGCCCAAAAGGCGGTGGAGCTCGGAGCCTGCCGCATCATCCCGCTGGTAACGGAGCGCACCATCGCCCGCCCCGGCGCGGGGGAGGCCGCCGCCAAGGCTGCCAAGTGGCAGAGAACCGTGCTGGAGGCCTGTAAGCAATCCGGCGTTAACCGGATCCCCATGGTAGAGCCGCCGCAACCTTTCCCCCACTTCTTACAGCGCACGGACCTACCGGTCCTCAAGCTGCAATGCGCCATTACCCCCACGGCCCGCCCCATGCGCGAGACCCTGGAGGCAGCCCGCGCAGGCGGTCACCGCGCCGCCGTGTTTCTCATCGGGCCGGAGGGCGATTTCTCCCCTGCCGAGTACACCGCCTCCGCTGTTGCCGGCTACGCCCCCATTTCCCTCGGTCCCATCATTCTGCGGGTTGAAACCGCTGCCTTCATGGCCCTCTCCGCCGCGCGCTACGCGCTGGATTAAGACACCGTCACCCGGGCTTCAAAGTCCGTAGATGAGGAGACCTATTTTTCTGATGAGGTCGATCAGGCTGTGGATATCACGCCGCTCCTGCAGGGCACGGATAACTTCATCACACTTCTTGACCTCCGTTTGTGCCTGCGCCATGCAATGCTCATTGGGGCAGCGGAGAAGGTGGGCGCGGTAGGCCGTCAGGTCATCCTGAAGGGCTTTACAGGATCTCTCGATCTTTTGGGACAATCCAACGGTTTCCAGGACAACATCGGCCTTATCGAGAGCCTTCACCGCCTTGGTCTTCTGTGCGATGGACTCCTGAAAAGCCTCGTAAACCGGGCAGGGCTCCTCTTCCTCCTCCGAGCAGGATGTCAGCAGCAACGGCATCGCCGCGCCCAGAAGCAACGCCGTGCCGCCTACTCTCATCGAGCCTCGGTAGCAGAAACGCACGAGCACCGCTGCCGCGAGCGCGATGCCGGAAATAAGCAGTGTGGTTGTCATCGTCATCATTTCGGTTACCATCATCATACAACACACGCACCGACAGCGCAAGCACGAAATGCCACCTCTGCCGAAATTTCACGCGCCGGCGAGCCGGAATTCACGGAAAACACGGCAGCCGAGGGGCGGTTTTCGTTATACCTCCACCCAATCGGTGCGATCGGCAGCGGGGCAAACAGTAAGCTGCGGGGGCTCGGGGAACTCGGAAAGAACCGCCGCCATGTCAGATCGAGCCTTTTCCGGGGTGTTACACTCGCGGCTCAGATGGCCGAGAAGGACGTGGCGGAGCCCGGGGTGAGCAATGGTGCGCACAAATTCACCGGCTTGCTCGTTAGAAAGGTGTCCGAAGGCGTTATCGATGCGTTCGATGAGTGAGAGAGGGCGACCGCTTTCGCGCAGCATGGTCGGGTCATAGTTAGACTCCAGATACAGAGCGTGGAGGTCCCGAGCGCGCAGAAGGATTTCGCGCGTAATGCAACCCGTATCCGTGATGTAACCCAAGCGGCGCCCCTCATGCTCGAACAGGTAGCCCAGCGGATCCAAGGCATCGTGGCTCACCCCAAAGGGAGTCACGGTGATGTCCCCAATGGTGATGGGGGAACCGGGCTCAATGTAGGTATAGCGGGCAGCGGGTGCGGCGGATTTCAAATCCTGCGCCGTGTAGCGGCTGCAATAGACGCACAGCGGGTGTTTTTTAGCCAAAACACCAAGCCCGCAGACGTGATCGAGGTGCTCGTGGGTGATCAACACGCCGGACAAGGAAGCCGGGGCAATGCCGAGCTCCGACAGGTGCTTGGTGATGCGCCGCGCACTGATGCCGGCATCCACCAAAATGCAGGTACTGCCGCTCTGCACGATGGATGCGTTGCCACTGCTGCCGCTGGCGAGGGTCAGGATGCGCATGGGATTAGGGGGCGGGAGTTGCAAAGACCGGGGTGGGGAGTTTCTCCGGGGACTTACCGCCCACGGCACTACCCACATCCTTGAAGGTAACAAAGAGGAAGAAACCAATGAGCACAAAGAAGAACGCATACTGAATCGCCGTCAGGATGCGCCCCTGCACCGGCCGCTTCAGCACCATCTCCAACGTACCCAGCACCACGTGACCACCATCGACAATCGGCAGGGGCAGGATATTGAGCACCGCCAAGTTCACATTCAGCACCACAGCAAACCACAGAGCCAGCAGAATGCCGCTCGGTGCCGTGAGCATATCGTATAAATAGGTTCCGATCCCCACGGGCCCGGAGAGATGCTCCATCCCGATGTTGCTCTTGGGCGCGGCGATCTTCTTGAGCGTCTTCCACATCAGAGCAAAACTCTCATTCACCTGGGCCTGGGGCGTGGGATGCTCCATAGAAGTCTTGAGCCGCGCAGCCCAGACAATGCCGGAAAGCGGGAAGGCCCCTTCCTTCCCCTGCCAGTTCGGAGGGATAGCGGGCGTAAGCTCTACTGCGCGCTCCGTGCCATCCTTGCCGCGTACCGTCAAATGCAGCGTGACGCCCTTCTCCGTATCCAAGGCGGCGGGAGTGTAAACAGGCTTGCCCTCAGCGGCCACGATTGTGTCCCCGGGGCAAAGGCCCGCCTGCTCCGCAGGGGAACCGGGGAGAACCGACTTAACAAGAGTGGGGCTGCTCGGTGCCACGCCGACTTGGCGCAGGCCGGTGCGCTCCCACCAAGAGGTCTCGGGGAGTCTGTAACCGCAATCAATCTCCCGTTTCTCCACACGGCCGTCACCGGCAGGGCGTTCGATGCTGAAGCGGATCTTCTCGTTCTCACTCAGGGCGATGAGCTCGCGCACCCCTTCCATGTTGCCCATCCACTTGGTAACGGGTTTTCCGTCTATAGCCGTTATTTTATCACCGGGCAGCAGACCGGCCTCCGCCGCCGGCGTGTTGGGGACAACGTAACCAATCGTGGTTCCGGGCAACTCGGCCTCCGGCTTGCCCAATACCCACACGAACACAGCAAAGAAATAGGCCAGCAGAAGGGAGAAGATAGGCCCGGCAGCGGCAATGATCACCTTATCCAGCGGCTTCATGGGTTTCATCTTCTTCCGCGCTTCCTCATCGGGCTTCACGGCCTCACCCTCCACCATCTCCATATCCTCCATCTGAGGCAGCGATACAAAGCCGCCTGCCGGTATCCAGCCTATGCCGTAGGTCACTCCGCCGATTTTCTTGCTCCATATCGGCTTTCCGAACCATATCTGAAAGCGGTCGATATACGCCCCGCGCCACTTGCCCGCTAAGAAATGGCCGAGCTCGTGCACGAAAATCATGACATTGAAGAACATGACCACAAGCACGATGAGCCCAACGGTTTTCAGTACTGATATTACGGCTTCCATGTTAAATACTCTCTCTGCCTATTCTGCCAGAGTTCCCCCCTCTGCGCAAGCCCCGCCTTTGGCATACTGCCGGAAAATCATCGAGTTCCACCCGGAAAACACGGAATGAGGGGAAAAGGAAAGGGCTTGCGGTGGAATTAAGGATGTGGTAGAATGGCGACATGAGGTTATTTGTGCTTTGGTTCGTCATGGTAGGGTGGGTGATGACAGTGGCGGCGCAGCAGGAGACGGTGCGTCTACCAAGGAAGGAGACGATGCTGCCGGCATGGTTGACGGGGGAGGAGAAGTTGGAGGTGTATCGCTTCCGGGCGGGGGAGACGGAGTTGGTGGTGATGGATGAGGGAAACTTGGCGAAGCCGAGGTATGGCAGTTTGGCGGCGGCGTTGGCAGCAAACGGATGCCGCACGGGAAGCAATGGGGGGTATTTTGCTGCGGGGGAGGCCGGGGTGCCCCTCGGCTTGGTGCGGCATGAGGGGAAAACGGTCTCCCGCTTGGCGACCAAGGGATTTTCCGTGGCGGGTGTGCTGTATGACGATGGCAAGACTCTGAGGCTGGAGCGCAGCCACCGCTTGAGCATTCCGGCAGGGTCCATGCGAGAGGCCGTACAGGGCGGCCCTTTTTTGGTAGAAGCGGGGCGACCCATTGCAGGACTGAATGCACAGAAATCGGCCTGCCGCACCTTCATCGCAACGGATGGGCGGGGCAACTGGTGCCTGGGCATCTCCACCCCGATGACCCTGAAATCCTTGGCCGAGCACCTGGCCCGCCCCGGGGCCCTGCGGGGCTTCCGCGTGCAGACCGCCCTGAACTTGGACGGCGGCTCCTCCACCGCCCTGCAATGTGAGGGGCATCGGGTACAGAGCAACCTCAAGCCCGTGCGCAACTACATAGGCCTGCGCCCCCGGCGGAAACGCTGAGGGCTTATTGCCCGGGCTTGGGATCCTCCCGCAGGATCTGCACCTCCGCCCCCACACCCAGCAGCAGTGCCAGCTCATTGAGGTCCCGCTGGTTCATGCGGATGGTCTTACCACGCGGGTTCTCCTCCCCGGCAATGCAGAGCCCGTTCTCCAGGCACAGCACACGGTTGGCTGCGGCATGACCGGGCGAAGACGCGGGCAGCTTTGCCCCATCGACGTAGCCCTCCCGAGCCTTGAGCGTGGTCTGCTCATTGCCCTTTCCGGCGGCAGCCTTCACGTCTGTCAGGGCGTAATCTGCCACCAGCTTCTCCCCGTCCCACACACACAACTCGCGCTGCCGAGGGTTGATCACCATCCGCAGGCGCATAGGAACCACCACAAGCTTTTGTCCCACGCGCAAGGCGGAGGGTTCCACAATGCCGTTGAGCAGCAGAAGGATATCCTGCGGGCACTTGTGCGCCTTCGCGATCTTGGCCACGGTATCCCCGCCCCGCACGGTATAGACCTCCGCCCCCGGATGCTCCCGGCTGAGGTAGCGCCCCACATTCCGAGAGCCGAGGATCTGCCGCGCCTCGCGCCCTGCGATACCGCTCTGCTTCAGGTAAGGAGCCAGCAGCTCCTCCGCGCGATCGTACTGCCGCTCATTCATCAGGATCCTTGCCTGCTTGAGCTCCGCAGGACGGCGCGGCCACAGGGAGTAGTTCTCCTCCTCGGCCGGAAGAAGCGCACTACAGAAGACCGCGGCGCTTATAATCAAAAAGGTTGATTTCATTGGATTCCTTTATCATTTCGATCATGAACCGGATCAGCGAGACCTCCCAAGCATCGTCAATGCCGGAGATCACGGCGCGAAAACTGTCGCCACTGTGGAGGGCATCCTTTGTCAGGCGGTCGGCCACCTCCCGAATATCCTCATGCACCAGCTCCTCATGCACCTCGGTGCGCGAGATGCAGAACCCATACTGCAGGTGCCCCAAACCGCGCCCATGCGCCTTCAGCCACTCGAAAAATCGCCGAGCCTCGGGGCTGAATCCCTCCAGCTCCGCCCCCATCATCCTGTCCGGCCGAATGATACGGGGCTTATGTGCCTCCACCCGACCGCTGCGGATGCGGCATTGCCCCACACTGTCCATCGGCTCCGTCAGCAGGCGGAAATTGAACAGAGTCTCCCCGAAGCTGTCAATGCGCCGATCCGGCACATACAGCACGCGCGTCTGCTCAAGCACATATCGGAAGTAATCGCTGTGCATGCTCTCAGGTGGGGGGCGGTTGAAAAAAAAGCGGCTCCACCAAGGTTCAGGAGGAGCCGCCCGGAAAAACGATAGCGTGTTATGCCTGCTGCTTCTCGATGTATTCCACGACGTCCTTCACCGTCTTGAGCGTCTCGGCCACATCATCCGGAACCTCCACGGAGAACTTCTCCTCAAAGGCCATGATGAGCTCCACGTTGTCGAGAGAATCGGCACCGAGGTCCTCGATGAACTTGGCATCGAGAGTCACCTTCTCCGGTTCGACGCTGAGCTGCTCGACGATGATTTCCTTCACTTGGGATAAGATACTGTCTGACATAAGAGTTATTGCTTTAACCGCAAGCAAGCATACACCATTCGGGCCGTAATTGCAACCAAATTCTGCGTTCAGAGCAAAAAAATCGTTTTTCGCCCCCCTCCCCCCTCCCCTCGCATACGCTTTCCGGTGGGAGCAATCCCCCTGTTTCTGCCCCCTACTCTCCCCTCTTTCGATGCACCTCAGCTGACGCCTCGGAGCGGACGAGTCATCCGCTGCCCCCCGCCGAATGCACACAGGTTCACATTTTTTGCTTCCTCCTCACATTTACACTTGAATCCATCTGTATATCGTGATAGTATAGAGGCAGTTGCTCAGGCTATCTCCGTGCACGGAGACGATAGGAGCGTGTAATCTGAGGTCAGGAAACAGCAAACATACCGCATCAAGATGGCGACAATGGATGACTCACAGGGGTTCGATTGGCAGAGTAAGGCCAATGAGGCAAATCAGACTGACTTCTTTTTCGAACTCGGCATGATGTACAGCGAAGGCCGAGGTGTCGAGAAGAATGACGAAAGGGCATTTGAATACTTCCTCAAGGCTGCCGAGCTGGGAGATATCGCTGCGCCGGATTGGCTTGGCCGAAAGTATCAACTGGGAGAGGGAGTGCCGCAGGACTACTCCCGGGCGGTCGAATGGTACAGGAAGTCGGCCGAACGGGGGTTTGCGCCCTCGCAGTACAACCTCGCTGAAATGTATTTTTGGGGACATGGCGTTCCTCAGGATCACGCTCAGGCCGCTGAGTGGTACAGGAAGGCAGCTGAGCAGGGAGATCCTTACGCGCAGTACAGCCTCGGCTGGATGTACTTTTGGGGTCACGGTGTACCGCAGGATACGAAGATCGCGGCCTATTGGTACAGGAAAGCCGCCGAACAAGGATTTGCAAAGGCGCAATACAACCTCGGGTTGATGTATGGTGAAGGCCGGGGCGTGCCGCAGGATGACATGCAGGCGGCTGCATGGTACAGGAAAGCCGCTGAGCAAGGACATGCCGTTTCACAATTCAAACTCGGCGTCATGCACCAAACCGGGTGGTGTGCGCAACAGGATGACGAACTGGCGGCATCTTGGTACAGAAAGGCCGCTGAACAGGGAGTTGCCAAGGCTCAATATAGCCTCGGCGAGATGTATGATCAGGGGCTGGGCGTGCCGCAGGATGACAAACAAGCGGTCTTTTGGTATAAGAAGGCTGCCGAACAGGGTCACCCCGATGCCCAATGCAGCCTGGGAGTCATGTACCAAGCCGGGCGTGGCATCCCGCAGAATGATAAAGAAGCCGCCGCATGGTATCGAAAAGCTGCCGAGCAGGGATGCGCTGAGGCGCAATGTCACCTCGGCTTGAGTTATGCCGACGGTCAGGGAGTTCCACAGAATGATAACAAAGCAATCTTGTGGTATCGGAAGGCCGCAGAACAAGGGCACCCCGTTGCTCAATACAGCCTGGGAGTCATGTACCAAAGCGGGTGGTGCATTCAACAGGATGACGAGCAAGCGGTTGCTTGGTTCCGGAAGGCTGCGGAGCAAGGACTCCCCACTGCTCAATACAGCCTCGGCTTCATGCTACAGAACGGACGAGGTGCACCACAGGATGACAAACAGGCGGTTGTTTGGTTCAAAAAGGCTGCGAAGCAAGAAGATGCCGATGCTCAATTCGGTCTCGGCTGGATGTATGATCAGGGGCTGGGCGTACCGCAAAATATCAAGCAGGCGGTCGCCTGGTTCAAAAAGGCTGCGCAACAAGGAGAACCCCGTGCTCAAAACAGACTCGGCGAGATGTATGAAAGAGGCCGGGGTGTGCCGCAGAATGACAAGAAGGCGGTCGATTGGTACAAAAAGGCGGCTGAACAGGATTACGCCGATGCACAATACAACCTCGGCGTCATGTACGATGAGGGTCGGGGCGTGCCGCAGAATGACAAGAAGGCGGTCGATTGGTACAAAAAGGCGGCTGAACAGGATCATGCCGATGCACAATTTAACCTCGGCTTCATCTTCCAAACCGGGAAGGGTGTCCCTCAGGATGATAAGGAAGCCGTCACTTGGTATAGGAAGGCTGCCGAACAGGGACATGCCGATGCACAATTTAACCTCGGCTGGATGTACGGTCATGGTCAAGGCGTGCCGCAGGATGATACGCAGGCAGTCTCTTGGTATAGGAAGGCCGCCGAACAGGAAGATAGCTTTGCACAGTGCAACCTCGGCATCATGTATTATGAGGGCCGGGGAGTTCCTCAGGATAGTCAGCAAGCTGTAGCTTGGTATAGGAAGTCCGCCGAGCAGGGAAACGACATTGCTCAATATAACCTCGGTTGGATGTATAATAATGGGCAGGGCGTGCCACAGGATGGCAAACAAGCCGTTGCTTGGTATAAGAAGGCCGCTGCGCAAGGATACATTCCGGCTCAATACAATCTCGCGCTGATGTATGATGAGGGTATCATTATTCCGAAAGATGCCAAGAGGGCACTTACCTTGTATCGAAAGGCTGCCGAGAAGGGAGATAGCTGTGCACAAAATAACCTCGGGGAAATGTACCGGAAAGGTCGAGGTGTACCGCAGAATGACAAGAAGGCGGTCGCATGGTATCAAAAGTCTGCTGAACAGGGTAATGACGTTGCTCAAAACAATCTCGGCGAGATGTATGAGAAAGGTCACGGAGTTCCACAGGATTACTCACAGGCTGTTGCTTGGTTCAGGAAAGCCGCAGAGCAAGGAAATGACGATGCGCAATACAACCTCGGCGAAATGTACCGGGAGGGTCGAGGTGTCACTCAGGACGAAGGCGAGGCTGGCACATGGTACAAGAAAGCCGCTGAACAAGGGAATGAAGACGCGAAGAAGGCTCTTGAGCAGTTGGGAATCACAAACTGATGCGACAATAAACACACCTCGGGGTCGTTTGACGAAAGAACAACGGCCCCGGGGTGGGGTGATCCACAGATTACACGGATTTACACGGAGAGCAGAGCCGGAAGGAGGGGAATTGCCGGCTGCCTATGGCTTGGTAGTCGTAAGGTAAAGTTTTTTTGACGCGGAATTTTCGGAAGGAACGGAAGAGAATTCTGTGCCTCTCTTCGGTAAGACTTCAAGGCAAATACATAGTAGGCGGCTCAGGAATATCTCCCACAGCATTTGACCGTCTCTGCATCCATGGAAGCCGAGGACTTCCCCCACCGCCCTTTACCACCCCGGCGGCGGGGAGCCTCGACGGTGTCAGATCTCCGGGATGATGTTGAGGAGGGCGAAGGCGTTGTCTTCGAGGGAGTCAAAGACCTCGAAATCGGCTTCGGAGCGGATGGTGTAGTACTCTGCGCCCCAGAGGCGGGCGACAGCCTCCAGGTCCATGTTGGGGGGCTGGACGGCGAGGCGGTGAAGCTCCGGGCTCATGCCCGGGGTGCGGGCGGCGGAGGCTCCCTCATTGTTGAGGACAGCGACCACGCGCTTACCGGGGGCGAGCTGGGGAACGATGGCTGCTGCATCCAAGTCCCGCAGCAGAGCGATATCCCCCGTCAGGCAGACCGCGCATGAGGCATCCGCTGCGTTGGCAAGGAATGCCGAGATGGTACCATCCGCCCCACCGGCGCAGTTATTGGTGCGCACGTAAACGGTCGGCACGCGGGTCTGGGCATAGGTATTCCACGCGCGAATGGTGCCGGGGCTACCGATGAAGATAACATCCGCGATGCAAGCGTGGTTTGAGAGCGCATGCACCAAGGCCTCCGTACTCTCCGGCGCGGCGAGCATGCGCTCCTGCAACAGGGCGCACTCGTGGCGGCTGTTAGCCAGAAGGCGGTTCACATCCCCCACATGCGGCACATCCCCCAGAGCCTTCATCACCTGTTCCAGCTCGCCCTCCACCACCGTACTGCGGCGGCGCAGACCGGCGAAGCCCGTGCGGGTGACGGAGAAGACCTCCACCCCGGGCAGCGACTCCAGCTCAGCCCAGAAGGGGTGGGTGGGGATATCCCCCAAGCGCAGCACATAACGCGGCGGGTTCTTCGCCAGAAAACGCTCCGCGCCGTGCAGGATGTAGGGATGCAGCTCCTCCCGCAGGCCGCTGGCCGCCTCTGCCAGCACGGGCACGCGCAGGGTGCAGGCCATCCACAACGCGGGCTCCTGCTCATCCGGATTCAGCGCGCCGAGCATGAGCACCAGCCCCTCCTGCGCACGGAAGCGCAACATCTGCGACAGCGCCACCAGCGAGCCCCGGAAGCGCGGTGCAGGCGGTGCCTCCGCCACCTCCACCCCGGAGTAGTCACCGGCAACGGACACCCCCTCCCCAATGTTCAGCGACAGGTGCACAGGGAAGCCATCCGCCAGAGCGGCGCAGAGGTCCGGCAGGTCGCTGACAGCACAGGGCAGAGAGAGCTCCATACCGACAGCATGAGTACCGAACATCCCCTCATGCTCGATGCCACCGTTCACCGTGATGATGAGGAGCGGGCGACGCTGGTAATAGGCATCCACCACGGCGGGAAGCATGGCCGCCGCGCTGCTGCCGCTGCCGGCCAAGAGTGCAACGGGACGCCCCGTAGCCTGACTGCGACCGAGGGCAAAGTACGCCGCCGCGCGGTCGTCCGCATGCGTCCAACGGTGGATAAACGGACAATTAGCCAGAGCCGCCAGCAGGCTGCGATTAGCAGCGCCCGGGCAGCACACCCACTCGGCTATACCGGCCATGGCACAGCATGAGATCAATCCCTTCATAACATTAATTCGGTAAAGTTTCCGGCGCCCCCATATGCCGCGGGGTGCGCCCGGTAATCAAATCATATAACATGGCCACCCGCGCCCCGCGCTCACGGACGAAATGGCGAAAACGGGAAGAGCGTGTGGTGGGCTTCAGCGGCGCGTTCAGCCCCTCCGCCGGGATGTCCAGGTAGTGCGCAATGGCCACCGCCCGCGCGGCGTGCTCCGGCTGGCTGACGATAACCAGCTGCTGCGCGCCGAAGATGCGGTGCGCCCGCACCACGGAATCATAGGTGCAGAGACCGGCGTAATCGCATACGATGCGATCCGAGGGCACACCGAGGGCCACGAGTGCCCGCCGCATCTCCCGCGGCTCATTGTAGCAGCGGAAACGGTTATCCCCGGAAACGATGAGGCAGCGCACCTTGCCGCTGCGCCAGAGCTCCGCCGCCGCCTGCATGCGCCCCGTGAAGTAAAAATTCGGACGCCCCGGCCCTAGGTAGCGTGCGCAACCCAGCACCAGCCCCACCCCGCCCGCAGAGCAGTTCTCCGCCCGGTCACGGCAGCGCCCATCCGCAGCGCAGTAAGTACAGAGTTCCGCCGTGCCGACAGCCAAGGCACACAGAAGTCCGAGCCCGATGACGGCGAAAAACAGGTAACG
The DNA here is from genome assembly GCA_022787425.1 of Akkermansia sp. GTDB lineage: Bacteria > Verrucomicrobiota > Verrucomicrobiia > Verrucomicrobiales > Akkermansiaceae > Akkermansia. The sequence goes on along the minus strand of JALFWB010000050.1, from coordinate 23,401 downwards.
CAGCAGCTTGGAAAAGCGCCTCGGCATCACGCCACGGGTATCACCTGAATCCGCGTCACCAGCTCATGCGTCTCGCCGTAGCGCAGCATGATGTTCTCCGCAGGCACCACAGCCGACTCCACGGCCAGGAAACCGCGCTCGTTGCCCGAGCCCAAGTCACCCATACCGGCGGCCAAGGCCGCGCCGGGGTTCCAGACCACGCAGGAGCCGGAGCCACTGCGCAGGATGCGGATGCTGCGTTTCCACGCGGGGTCGTGCACGGTGATTTCCTGCTGCTCCGGCACGGGGTGGTAAATGCGGTCGATGTGCCCCTTGGGCATCAGCGGATCCTCGCTGTGCGGCACGGCGTCCTCCGCAAACTCCGTGAAGGCGCACTCCTCTAAGCCCGTCACCGCCACCTTCTCGTAGTCGCTCACGGCCAAGTAGGTGTGCATGGCAGCGGAGAAAGGCATGGTGTGCGGTACATCCAGCGTCATCAGGCTCATGAGCAGCTCCTCCCCGGCCTCGATGATGAATGCGGCAGAAGGCAGCCCCTCCTCCGCCGGCGGCAGAGCCAGCACCAAACGCACCCGCCCGTCCTCCAGCTCCTCCGTGGCGGAAACCTGCCAAGCGGAAATGCGCGCCACGCCGTGCGAGGGCTTGGAGGCGTCCTGCGGGTGCTTACCGAACCAAGGCCAGCAGAGCGGCACCCCGCCGCGCAGGGCCTTCCCGCGGCGATACACCACCTGCGGGCTCGTAAAAATCACCGGCTGCTGCCCCTTGGGGGCCCAGCTCATCACCTGCGCGCCGTACACCGATACCATCGCCGTGCACAGCGGCGTATCCACCCGGATGATGGGGAACTCCTCCCCATAAGGATACTCTGTCGTTATCATGCCCCCTATTCTAGCAGATGGAGCCCGTCCGGGCAAGCCGTATCTTGCAGACTGACGCAATTCTACCCCCTCCCCTGCCCCGACAACGCTTCACCCCCGACCGGACGAACCGATCGGGGGTGCAAAACGGAAGTGAGTAACTTCAACAAATGTGCTTCCGCCTTACAGCACCTCGGGGGCGAGGGAAACGATCTTCATGAAGCCTTTTTCACGAAGCTCGCGAGCCACCGGCCCGAAGATACGGGTGCCGCGCGGGTTGTTGTCCTTATCGATGCAGACAACCGCATTGGAGTCGAAACGAAGCACCGAACCGTCATCGCGACGGATGGGGGCTGCCGTGCGCACGACCACCGCCTTCACCACGCTGCCCTTCTTGATGGAGGCAGTGGGGATGGACTCGCGGACGTGGATGGTGATGATGTCACCGATGTGAGCCTGGAAGGTGGCCTTACCGATGACGCCGATCATCTTGGCAGTGCGGGCGCCGGTGTTATCGGCAACCTGAACAAGGGATTCCATCTGGAGCATAGTAATGATGTCCTTTCCGGTTTAGTGTTTGATGATTTCCACGAGCTCCCAGCGCTTGAGCGCGGAAAGCGGGCGGGTTTCACGAATGCGCACCTTATCGCCCACCTTCGCCGTCTCATTCTCATCATGCGCATAGAACTTCTTGCTGCGCTTGACGATCTTCTTGAACACGGGGTGGGGAACACGGGCGACGTACTCCACGACGATGGTCTTCTGCATCTTGGTGGAAACGACAACGCCGACGCGGGTCTTACGAAGGCCCCGGGGCTTAGCTGTGGTATTTTCTTCGCTCATATAAAGTCCTTGTGGGTTCGTATGGATTTATCACTTGGCGTCAGCGGCAGCCCCCTCGCCCTGAACCGTCAGGGCGCAGGCAAGCTCCTTGCGGACGATGCGGATACGCTGGTTGTTCTCAAGCTGACCGGCAGCCTGCTGGATGCGCAGGTTGAAGTACTCCTCGCGCAGGGCGCGGATGTGGGCAGCAAGCTCATTGGCGGGAATCCCGCGGAAGTCTTTGGCTTTCTTGACAGGCATGATAACTGTAAGTTAGAGGTGAATTACACGGAATTAAGCCTTGGGTTCAACACCGTGGCGATAGACGAAACGCGTGCGGATACCCAGCTTGTTGGAGGCGAGGCGCAGAGCCTCACGGGCGGCGGACTCCGTCACACCACCGACCTCGAACATGATGTTGCCGGGGCGGCAGACAGCCACCCACCCCTCCACGGCACCTTTACCCTTACCCATACGGGTGTCCGGCGGGCGCTTGGTGAAGGACTTCTGCGGGAAGATGCGGATGAACACGCGACCGCGACGACGCAGGTAGCGGTTGATGGCAATACGGCAGGCTTCGATCTGGTTGTTGGTGATCCAGCCGCGGGTAAGAACCTGCAAGCCGAAGTCACCGAAGGCGACGTAATCACCGCTGGTAGCGTTGCCACCGCGGTTGCCGCGGTGCATCTTGCGGTGGTTACCCTTGACTCGTTTAGGCATTAAAGGCATGTCTTATCTCTCCTATAGTTAAAGGTTGATGACGAATGGGGCTTAGGCGTCGCGGCGCGGGTTATCGCGGCGGGAGCGCGGACCGCGGTCACCGCGATCACGGCGGGGAGCAGGAGCGGAAGTCGTCCCCTGAGCCTCCGGACGCTTGTTGATCCAGCACTTGATACCGATGGCACCGTAGAGTGTACGAGCCTCCGCAAAGCCGTAGTCGATGGTGGCACGCAGCGTCTGCAACGGCACTTTACCCTCGCGGTACTGCTCGGCACGGGCGATGTCCGCACCGCCCAAACGGCCGGCGCAACGAACGCGAATACCCTCGGCACCGAAGTCCATGGCAACCTGCACGGCACGCTTCATGGCGCGGCGGAAGCCCACGCGGCGCTCCAGCTGCGTGGCAATGTTCTCGGCCACAAGCTGAGCATCGAGCTCCGGCTGGCGGATCTCCATGATGTCGAGCTTAACCTGAGCACCGCTGCAAATCTTGCTGAGCTCCTTGGTCATGTCATCGATGTTCTTACCCTTGGGCCCGATGAGCAGGCCGGGGCGAGCGGTGGAGATGGTCACGCGGACGCTGTTCCAAGCGCGCTCGATGGTGATACGGGAGATAGCGGGGGCAGAGCCCTTGTCGCTGTTCAGCTTAGAGGTGCTCTCCTTGATGAACTTGCGGATCTTGAGGTCCTCGTGGAGCTTCGTGGCATAGTCCTTGCCCGTAGCATACCACTTGGAACGCCAGTCTTTGGTAACGGCGAGGCGGAAGCCGATAGGATTTACTTTTTGACCCATAGTGTTATGTCAGTTTGTGATGATTATGCCTCGGTTCCGGCGAGGATGACGGTGATGTGGGAGGTACGCTTGCGGATCATATTGGCAGAACCGCGGGCGCGAGCCATGGTGCGACGGAAAGTCGGGCCCTCGTCAACGAGCACGCTCTTGAGCACGAGCTCGTCAGCGGAGAGGCCGTTGTTATTCTCGGCGTTGGCCACGGCGGCCTTGAGCGTCTTATTCAGGAGATAAGCGCCCTTCTTCGGGGAGTAGCTGAGCACGTCGGTAGCCTGCGATACAGACATACCCTGAACGGCAGCGGCTACATCGCGCATCTTCTTCGCAGAGATGCGTGCATTCTTGTATACTGCTTTCACTTCCATTGTTATGGTATTTGTTGAAGAATTAATCGTTTGTTTTGACGGAAACACGGTCGCCCACGCTGACACGGAGGGCGGGGTTGAGGTGCTGCTGCACCAGCATACCGGCCACGTTCTTGCGCACGTCCGTAACGGTTGCAAGGGCAACGACCTGGTCCCCGCGGGTGATCTGAATGGGCATGCCCACCTGAACCTTGGCGGCGCGGCCGGCATTGATGACGACCAAGCCGGACTCAGGGTCAACGCTGATGACGGAGGCGTCATCCAAACCGGTGGCTACCTGGCTGAGCTGCGCTTCGCGCAGGCCGGTAGCGACATCCAGCTCGATGAGAGCAGCCTCCAGCTCCGAGCGGGCGGCCTCATCCTCCACCATGGCGTTGCGGGCATAGGCCACAACCGCCGCAGCAAGGCGCTGCGAGGCCGTGCGTACCCGCTCCAGTTCGGTCCGGGAGGCCTCCAGCCGGGCAACAGTGTCCAGCAGGTTCTCCTCGCCGTTACCCAGAGCGGCACCGCCCAAGGCTTCCATACGTGCCCGGATCTCCGCTAAGCGGCGGCGCGCCGTGTCGGCATCTGCCCTGGCCAGGGCGTAGCTTTCGCGCAGCACCTCCACCTGCTTCTCCAGTTGTGCGAGCTTGTGTTCCGTCCCATCCGCACCGGCAGCCGCAGTCGTCCCCCCCTGCACCGCGAGGGCGAGGGTGAGCACACAGATGACCGGGCTGAAGATGCGCATGGTTGGTTGAGTGTTATCTTACTTCTTCTTGCCGAGACCGCCGTGAGACTTGAAGATACGCGTCGGGGCAAACTCACCGAGCTTGTGGCCCACCATGTTCTCCGTCACGTACACCGTGGCAAAGCTCTTGCCGTTGTGCACGAGGAAGGTGAGGCCCACGAAGTCCGGGATCACCATGGAGGCGCGGCTCCAGGTCTTGATGGGCTTGCGGTCACCGCTCTGCAACTGGGCATCTACCTTGTCGAGAAGAGGCTGGCTTACGAAGGGTCCTTTTTTGAGGGAACGTCCCATTGTCGTTAAATGAGTTGATGGTTAGGTTTACTTGGACTTGCGGCGCTGCACGATGAAGACATCGGAGGGCTTGCGGATGCGGCGGGTCTTCTGGCCCTTGACATGCCCCCACGGGGACTTGAGGTGCTGACGACCACCACCGGACTTGGACTTACCCTCACCACCACCGTTGGGGTGATCGACGGGGTTCATGCACATACCGCGAACCGTCGGGCGGATACCCATCCAACGCGTACGACCGGCCTTACCGGAGGACTCGTTCATGTGCTGGGTGTTGCCCACCTGACCGATGGTGCAGAGGCACTCCACGCGGAACTTGCGGATCTCACCGGAGGGCATCTTGACGAGGGCGTACTCACCGTCGCGGTTGGAGAGGATGGCCTGCTGACCGGCAGAGCGGGCAATCTTGCCGCCGGTGCCGGGGCGCACCTCGATGTTGTGGATAGCCGTGCCGAGCGGTACGTTCTTGAGAGGCATCGCGTTGCCCACCTTGGGAGCCACGTTGCTGCCGCTCTGCACCGTCATGCCCACGGTAAGACCCACCGGAGCCAAGATGTAGCTCTTCGTGCCGTCCGTGTACTGGATCAGAGCAATACGGCAGGTGCGGTTCGGGTCATACTCGATGGCCAGCACCGTGGCAGCCTCCTGCTTGGTGCGGCGGAAGTCCACCAAACGATAATGGAACTTATGACCACCGCCGATGTGGCGGGTGGTGATGCGGCCGTTGTTGTTACGGCCACCGCTCTTGCGGATCGGCTCAAGCAAGGCCTTCTCAGGCTTGGACTTGGTGATCTCGTCGAAGGACGGAAGCACCTTGTAGCGGTTGGAAGGGGTGGTAGGCTTAAATGACTTAAGTGACATAATAGCTTACGATTTAAATGGTTGACGGATCAGACCAAGTCGAGGGTCTCACCCTCGGCCAGGCGTACATAGGCCTTCTTCCATGCCGGGGAAACACCGGCATCCTTCGTACGAGTGCGGCGGGCCTTGCCGTCGTAGTTCGCGGTGCGTACCGCTGCCACCTTCTTGCCGAAAGCCTTGGCAACAGCTCGCTTGATCTCAGACTTGGTCGCCTTCACGGCAACCTCGAGCACGATTTCACCCGTCTTCTCATGCAGCACAACGGCCTTCTCGGAGACACGCGGGCGCTTGATAACGTCGTAGATGTCGTTCATAGTTACTTGGTGGTTACGGTGCGATGTGCAAGGATGGGCAGAGCAGACTCAACAAACACCACCTTCGTGGCATGCAGCAGCTGCTCCACATTCACTTCTGCGGCAGTCATGAGCAGGATCTCGCCCACGTTGCGGCCGGCGCGCTTCGTCATCTCATCGAAAGACTCAGCAACGATGAGGATCTTCTTACCCTCGGCAATACCTGCCACAGCGGAAACGAAGCTCTTGGTCTTGCCGTCCTCAACGCTGAAGGAGGGAACGGTCACGACCTTGCCACCGGAGATGATGTCACCCAACACGCGGCGCAGGGCCAGCTTACGGGTGCTCTTGTTCACCTTCTTGGAGTAATCACGGGGACGCGGGCCGAACACGACGCCGCCACCCACGAAGATGGGAGCGCGACGATCGCCGTGTCGAGCATTACCCGTGCCCTTCTGGCGGTACATCTTGCGGTTGTTCCCGGCCACCTCGGCGCGGGTCTTGGTGTTGGCAGAGCCGGTGCGACGGTTGGCGGCGTAGGCCACCACCAAGTCATGCACGGCCTGGCTGCCCTTGTCGCTCCCCACCGTTGCGATCCCGGCGGCTGTTGCTGCCTCAATGGTGAATTCTGTTGCGGACATAGATAGGTTCTCCTAGTTCGTTTTTTGTTTACTTGCCAATCTTCTTCTTTGCCGCGCGGATGACGACGTAGGAGCCCTTGGCACCCGGAACCGGCCCGGAGACGAGGATCACGTTGTCGTCCTTGCGGACCTGAACGACCTTGAGGTTCTGAACGGTCTTGCGCTCGTTACCCATGTGGCCGGGCATCTTCTGGCCCTTCCACACGCGGGACGGCGTGGCGCAGGCGCCCACACCACCCGTGCGGCGGTGCATCATCGAGCCGTGGGCCGCGGGGGAACCGTGGAAGTTGTGGCGGCGCATCACACCCTGGAAGCCCTTGCCCTTGGAGGTGCCGATGACATCCACCCAAGCGCCCTCTTCAAAGAGCTCGCAGCCGGGGTGCTGGGCACCCTCTGCCGGAAGCTCGGAGGCCTCCACGCGGAACTCCTTGAGGAGCTTGGTCGGGGCAATGCCCAGCTTCTTGAAGTGGCCGGCAACCGGCTTGCTCAGGCGGCTCTCCTTCTGTGCGTCGAAGGCAACCTGTACGGCGGTGTAGCCGTCCTTCTCCTCCGTCTTGATCTGGCCGAAGGTGTTGCCGGTCACGTCGATGACGGTCACGGGAATCATGGCCCCGGTCTCCTGGTTGAAAACGCGGGTCATGCCAACCTTTTTACCAATAAGTCCTAATGACATGTTGTGCAATCTGTGTTAGTGGTTCGGATCGTGGGGACTAGATCTTGATGGTGATGTCCACACCGGCGGGCAGGTTGAGCTTCTTGAGCTCCTCAACCGTGCGGCTGGTCGGCTCCACAATGTCCAGAAGACGCTTGTGGGTGCGGATTTCGAACTGGTCGGCAGATTTCTTATTAACATGGACCGAGCGGTTCACAGAGAACTTCTCGATACGAGTCGGCAAAGGAATCGGTCCGGCGACTTTAGCTCCGGTGCGCTTGGCCGTCTCGACGATCTCCGAAGCGGAGCGGTCGATGGCGCGGCTGTCAAAGGCACGAAGACGAATGCGGATTTTGGGACTTTGCATGAACGTGCGGTTATGTTTGCGGTTAATAATAGGTTGGTTACTTACTTGGCGGCACCACCGCGTGCCTTGACGATCTGAGCGACAAGGTTCGGGGGAACCTGTTCAAAGTGGGAGGGCTCCATGGAGTAGGAGGCAAGGCCCTTGGAGAGGGTGCGGATGTCCGTGGAGTAGCCGAACATCTCCGCCAGCGGAACAGATGCAGACAGAATGCACTCCGTACCGCGGTGCTCCATGTTGTTGACGGCGGCACGGCGGCGGTTGAGGTCGCCCATGATGTCGCCCTGGTTCTCGGCGGGGGTCACGACTTCCACGCTCATGATGGGCTCCAGAAGCACGGGGCCGCACTTGGCAAAGGCGTTCTTCATCGCGAAGATAGCCGCCATCTTGAACGCGTTTTCGTTGGAGTCAACTTCGTGGTAGGAGCCGTCAATCACGTCCACTTCCACGTCCTCCACCGGATAGCCGGCCACGCAGCCGGAGTTCATGGCCTCATTCAGACCGGCGTACACGGCGTTCATGTACTCCTTCGGAATGGCGCCACCGACAATCTTGTTGGCAATCTTGAGACCCGTGCCGCGCTCACCCGGGCGCATGGCGATGACCACATCACCGTACTGGCCGCGACCGCCGGACTGCTTGACGAGCTTGCCCTGCACGCGGTCGGCGCTCTTGGTGATGGTCTCGCGATAGGCGATCTGCGGCTTACCGGTGTTGGCCTCCACCTTGAACTCGCGGCGCAGACGGTCCACGATGATGTCCAGGTGCAGCTCACCCATGCCGGCGATGATGGTCTGGCCGGTCTCCTCGTCCGTCTTCACGCGGAAAGTCGGGTCCTCCGCAGAGAGGCGCTGCAGCGCGTTGGACATCTTCTCTTGGTCGCCCTTGGTAAGGGGCTCCACCGCCATGGAAATCACGGTGTCCGGGAAGGTCGGGGGCTCGAGCGTGTAATCGAAGTCGTCCGTAGCCAAGGTGTCACCCGTGGTGGCGTTCTTGAGACCCACGATGGCCGCAATATCACCGGAGTACACGGCGTCGACGTCCGTGTGCACATTGGCCTGAATCTGGAGCAGACGGCCGACGCGCTCGCGCTTGCGGGTGCGGGGGTTGTACACGGTATCGCCCTTGTGAATAACACCCGTGTAGACGCGGATGAAGACGAGGGAACCCACGAACTTATCTGCCCAGAGCTTGAACGCAAGGGCCACGGGCTTGTCGTCATCGGAGGGCTCGAGCACCTTGGTCTCGAAGGTCTCGTAGCCGTTCTCGTCCAGACCGTTGGAGACGGTGGAGGTCACCACGGCGGCCTTGGCCTCCAGCGGGGAGGGCAGGTAGTCCACCACAGCGTCCAACAGGGCCTGAATACCCTTGTTCTTGAACGCGGAACCACCGGCAACGGGCACAAACTTGTTGGCGATGCAGGCGCGGCGGATGGCGGCTTTCAGCGTCGGGGCGTCAATCGGCTCCTCCATCAGGTAAAGCTCGGCCAGCTCGTCGTCCACGTCAGCCACGCGGCTCTTGAGGTCCTCCAAGGCCTCCGCAGCCTTGTCCTTCAGCTCGGCGGGCAGCTCCTCCACGGTGTAGGTGGAGCCCATGCGGTCGTTGTCGGCGTAGATGATGGCCTTCTGGTTCACCACGTCGATCTGGCCGTGCAGAGAGTCCTCGGAGCCGATGGGGATGAGGATGGGGGCGGCGTTGGCACCCAGCTTGGTGCGGATGTCGTTCAGTACGTTGTCGAAGTTCGCACCCACGCGATCCATCTTGTTCACGAAGCAGATGCGGGGCACGTTGTACTTGGTGGCCTGGCGCCACACGGTCTGGGTCTGGGGCTGTACGCCCGCAACACCGCAGAACACCACGATGGCACCGTCCAGCACACGCAGAGAGCGCTCCACCTCAGCGGTGAAGTCTACGTGCCCGGGGGTGTCAATCACGTTGAGCTGGAAGTTTTCGTTCTCGAAAAGCTTGCAGCAGCCCTCCGAGGGGAGCTGTTTCCAATTGGTCGTAACGGCGGCGGAGGTGATGGTGATACCGCGCTCCTGCTCCTGTTCCATCCAGTCGGTCGTTGCGGCGCCGTCATGCACCTCACCGATCTTGTGGATCATGCCGGTGTAGAAAAGGATACGTTCGGAGAGCGTCGTTTTGCCACCGTCAATGTGAGCGGCAATACCGAAGTTGCGGTAGCGCTCAAGCGGGGCCTTACGGTCAGGGCTGCTTACATTAGCCATATGATAAAAGTAATATGAATGGTGTTATGTTCAGAGATTACGCAAAAACTTCCGGGTGGGGTTACTTACCAGCGGAAGTGAGCAAAGGCGCGGTTGGCCTGAGCCATCTTGTGCACGTCATCGCGCTTGCGAACGGCAGCACCCTGGTTGGCAGCGGCCTCCTTGATCTCGTTGGCAAGGGCCTTCGCCATCGGCACACCCTTGCGACTGCGCGCGTAGTTGATGATCCAGCGCATGGCCAGAGCCTCGGAGCGCTCCGGAGCCACCTCCAACGGCACCTGGTAGGTCGCACCGCCCACGCGGCGGCTCTTCACCTCCACGCGCGGCTTCGCGTTCTCGATGGCGCGGGTCAGCACCTCCAGCGGGCTCACGGTGTCCGTGCCCTCGTTGGCCAGGTCAATTGCCTTGTACACAATGCTCTCCGCCAGAGAGCGCTTACCGGCAAGCATCACCTTGCCGATCAGACGACCCACCAGCGCGGAATCGTACCGGGAGTCACGACGTTCAATCTTCTTGTAGACGCGTTTGCGACGAGCCATAGTCTTGTTCTTGTGTTAAGGGTTGGGTTTACTTCTTCTTGGCAGGAGCGGCGGCACCGGCCTTCGGGCGCTTGGCACCGTACTTCGAACGACCGCGACGGCGCTTATCTACGCCCAAGCAGTCCAGTGCACCGCGCACAATGTGGTAGCGCACACCGGGAAGGTCTTTCACACGACCACCGCGCACCAGCACGATGGAGTGCTCCTGCAGGTTGTGGCCCTCACCACCGATGTAGGCAATGACTTCTTCGCCGTTCGTCAGGCGAACCTTGGCCACTTTACGGAGAGCGGAGTTCGGCTTCTTGGGCGTGCGGGTCATCACCTGAAGGCAGACACCGCGACGCTGCGGGCAGCTGTGAAGAGCGCGAGACTTCGACTTCTCTTCCGGTACGATACGTCCCTTGCGGACGAGCTGATTAATGGTCGGCATGTTTCCTATGAGTTTGTGTTTGTCAGGCGCTCCCGGTATCGTACATGCCCCCTCTCACCTTGAGGGAAACTTGCCAATTCTCCGGTGGCGTACCCGATAATACCCCGTTTGTGCACGTAATCCTACGCATGAAGGGGTGCGCTATTTTACCCTATTTTCCTGATTTGGCAAGCCTTTTTTTTAACTTTGCCTCTTTTTTGTGCGTTTCCTCCCCCGTTTTCGCCCGTTTTTTACTGCCATCTGAGACATCGAGAGCCCGTACACGCGTTTTGTGCTTGCCATGCGCGCGCCCTCTTATTATAATAGGCGCGTATGAATAAACTTCCTCTTCTCCTTCTCGCGTTCTCTCTGCCGGTGATGGCTGATGATGACGTCCCCCCGCTCATCCCGACCGGCCCTGTGGAGTACAGCAACGACCTCGGTTCAGATCCCGCGCCGCCGCTCTACACGGAGGGTGAGCATCCCTTCACTGCGGATTCCTCGGCAGACGCCGGGGCCCCTGCTCCGCTCACGACCACGAGCCGCAGCGGTAAGGGCTACATCAGCCTGAATGCATTTACCAGCCACTACAATGTGCGCGGTATGGGCGTGGAACACGGACTGAGCAAGTGGGGGTTCAGCTCCTTGGATGCCTCATACACACTGCCGAACGACAACCTTCTGAATTGGGGGCTGCAGGCTCGCATTGCTGCGGGGGCGGATCTCATTTGGGGCAGCCCCACCCCGCTTGGCAAGGATACCCCCCTGCGCTTCCAAGCCGCTATCGGCAAGGAGATCTTCCCGAACCTGCTGGTGGAGGTGGGCTACACCATCCGCCGCGCCGGCTTCGAGGGCTTTATGGCGACGGAGGGTCGCGGTGACGCTAACCACACGACACAGGATCTCTTCCTCTGCGCGACTTTCGATGACCACGGTAAGGGCTTCTTCGGCCACGCTCTCTGGGGCTTCGGTTTCCAGGGGCTCACGGGCAGCTATTTCGACATCGAGGGCGGTTACCGCTTCACGGATGTGATCGCTGCGGGTAACATCGGTTCGGATTTGGAGGTCTCGGTCGGTGTCGCTCCTTCCCTCGGCTACTGGGGCAGAAACGTGGAGGGTATTGATGACGTGCGCGTGCGCGTGGCCCTGCAGCCTTTCTCCCAGACCGGCTCCTTCGGGCGCGATGCTCACCTCTACTTCACCCCCTGGGTCCAGCTCGCTTGGGCCGGCAGCAATCGTAACAAGATCCGTCACATCACGGGCCGCAAGACGATCTCCAACGCCCAGCTCACTTTCGGCTTCGAGGCTGGCTGGAAGTTCTGATGCTGACAAAAAAAAGTCTTGCCAAGGCACATTTCTTGCGCTAGAATGTGCTTGCCTCGCCGGTTTAGCTCAGCGGTAGAGCACCCGATTTGTAATCGGACGGTCGTCAGTTCAATCCTGACAACCGGCTTTGGGTTAGAAGAGAGAGAGACCCGCGATTCTTTCACAAGAGTCGCGGGCTTTTTTGTGTGCGGAATTTAGGAGTAATTCGGTCGGGGAATTGAGACTTCGGTCCGCCGTGGTTGTCGAGAGGAGGTGAAGATGGGTAATGTGGGGGATTTTCGGGGCATTATCTGTAAAAACCTGTGGGAGCCGTGGACGTTTTTGAAGGGAAAATTCTTGTTTGGGAAAATTTGGGTTTCTTTTTGCTTGACGAGCGTAGGGATGGTGGGTTAGTATGGAGACCCTGACAGCAACTTTACTTGGCACGGCGTAGCCTTGTATTAGTAGCATGGGGCTGGCGCCCGTTTCACCTGTCGGTAGACCCCGGTTCCTGACCGGGGTATTTTTGTGTCAAGGGTGAACGGAGTTTTCGAGCATTGCGTGGTATAGAATAGGCACTCCGTAAGTTTTTCGCCTTTTTACATAGTTTTTCTTGATTTTGAGCGATGAATATTGTTAAATACAGTTGCGGAGGGACTGATGTTTATGTGCATATGAGGACGCCGAGATGCCAGCTGAGGCCGTATCAGCCAAAAGGTCGCGAGATGAGATGGAGAATTCTCATCCCGGCGCGGTTTGCGGTCACCGGAAGGAGCTGCAAGAGAAGCCGAAAAACGTAGTGGTCGCAGCGCGCGCATCGAAATTGTGTTGGACATGCTGTAAGACAAGTACCGGCATACACCCATCCCCTAACGCACATTGACTGAAATGAATACAACCGATAGCAACGAACCGAGAAACAACACCCGGCTCCGGCATGCCAAGATGGCTATGCGTGCCGAGCATACGGAAGAGAACTTCTATGCCCTGCTGCAGGCCATGCGCACCGCCACGGTGTATGTGCCCTGCATCCGGTATGAGCAGAGAGAACAGCCTGATTATGTGCCCGTTCCTTTCGGCACGGAGGGCGGGCAGCCGCTTTTTCCCTTCTTCTGTGATATGGAGACAGCCCGTGCAGCGGACCTGCCGCCGGAAACCCGTGTACTGGCCATGCCCTGCCGGGATTTCCTACTCATGGCGGAATCTGCCGAGGTAGGCATTGTGCTGGACCCCACTACGGAGCCTCTCGACATTTTCTCGCAGCCGGATATGGTGCGAGATATCCTGAAGATCATCCCCGAGGAGCCGGAGCAGGAGGTGCACCCCATTTCCGAAATCATTGGGCTCAAGCAGAAATACCTGAGAACCGGGGAGCAGAATGACTATTTTGCCTTCCTGGCCGCCTTGCGGGATGCCGAGGTGTATACCCAGGAAATCTTGCGCTTCACCCCTGAGGAGGAGGAACGCTACCTGGCTACCGCCCGGTCCGGCGAGTTGGAATGTGTCCGGGCCGGTCGCTCCCGCATGCTCATGAAGGAATATCCGGGCCGGGGAACCTACATTGCCGTCTACCTTGCCAAGGAATATATCCCGGAGCATCCCGATATTCCCGATGACTTGAAGGATATCCGCTTGGTGTGTCTGCGTTCCAACCACCGCAGTTTTGACAGCATCATCGAGCATTTCCGCCATGTGGACCATCTGGCTGGCATTGTCATCGACCCGGATTCTCCTACCGGGACTGTGCCGGTGTCCACGGAATTCGTGGTATGCATAGGTGATGAGATTCCCCACGGCCCGATACGCTACACCGACACCCCCGTGGAGTGATGCCGCCTGCCACGCACTTCTTCGCTCATTTCTACCATGTCCTCTGATGAAATAATCCCAAAATCAGGGACATGTTCAAAATAAGTCTTGAATGCGCCCTCGACATCTACTACAATGTCCTTCATCTCTCCGCGCATGGGTACTTCGCCGCTGTTGGCCATGTCGGCATAAATCTCCGCCCATTGCAGGCTCATTCCCAGCCCGCGCATGCGGGTATACTCCGGCGGCAATACCCCCTTGGTCGCACTAACTAAGGCCATCATCTCGCCGAAAATGCGGCTCCCTTTCCCGATCTTGGCGTCATCAGTTCCGCCAAGTCGGCTCCATAGCTCGCACTGTTTCTGCCATTCGCGTATCAGCCGCTCGCCTTCGCGCTCGGTCTCGCGCTTGCGCAGTATCTCCAGCGCGTCTTCTGCCCCGCGCGTCATGGCTAGCGTATTATTTGCAGATTCCGTGTTGACAAACTCCGGAAAATCTGCTCTAATATCATCAGCCGCATTCCTAGAGTTTACCGACGGTTCGCCGCCATTGCTTGATTGGGGAATGCGGCTTCTTTCTTTTACATCCACTTGCAGCACATAAGCCGTCGGTTTCAAGTTGCTCTTCTGGTGCAACATGATCTGGATCTCAGCCTCGAGCTCCTTCTCAATTCCTTCCAAGGTAAACGGAGAGAAAATATGGATGAACCCTTTTCTTTCCTCCTTGCGTTTATATGCCCTTACGAACTTCATCCGTTCTGCGTTGGCGAACAAATCAGATACATTTCCCCAAGCCGTCCAGTGCATCATGTGTGCGGTTTCTTCGTCAAAACCTTCGCTCATGAGTTGAGCTACAGATACAGTCTTGCTTCCACCATGCCCGAACTTATTTTCGCTCGTTCTGGTAAGCTCTGCCTCAAGATTAAGAAATTCGTTGACAAGGCGAAGTGGCTTTCCGCTTCCCTTCCTTCCTGCCATCTTTACAGCCTCCTTCTGCGTGCGGCATATCCTATCCTTCCCGATTGTTAAGTTGAACGTGATGTCCGCATTCCCTGCATCATATGTCCCGACATTATCCGTCGCGCTCTTAATCTGCTTCGGGTCAAACACAATGTAGTCAGTCGCCGGTTCCTTGCTCACTCGGCGTCCGGTGGCGGCATGGTCGATGATGTTCTCGGCAATCAATCCGTCGCTGTAGCCCTCCTCGCGCACCTCGCGGGCCAAGTCGTCCAGGGTGTAGGAGTTGTCCTCATCTCCCCAGTCTTCTTCCACTGTTCCGGGGTCGCTCTCGTACATGTCGGCGGCGTTCTCGGCTTCCTCTCGGTTGTCGTACCATTCCGTATCGCCACTCTTGAATTTCACGATGTAGCCAACGGGTCTATCGGGCACGCGGTTCCAGTTGTTGCCTTTGAAGTCCACGGTCTCGGGTTCCCGTATGTTCAGGAATACTTCGTACAGCATGTCCTTGGGTACCTCGCCGTCTTCGTTCATGGCGTAGCCTTCGGCATTGTCTCTGCTGCTGGAGAAGAAGGCTCCCGTGTCGCTGGTCTTGCCTCGGCCTTCCGTGCGGAAGACTCGGAAGCCGCCTCGCCGCGTCCCATGGTACACCACCAGCGGCTCGCCGTTCTCATCCACTACGCGGCTTGCATGCTCAGGGTCCTTCTCCCAGTCTCCGAACCACCGCTTGAAGGCCCGCGTCCGCACTGCCGTCCACTGCTCCGGCGTTAGCTTGCTGTCCTCCCCGTTGGGTGCTTTCAGCCACGTTCCGTTCTCTCTCGCGGCCCGTTCAATCTCGGCACGTTCCGCTGCATAGGCGTCTTGCTCGTTTGCTCCGGCAATGTTGAAGCTCACCGTCGGCTCGTTCACCAGCCCGGCAAGCGCGGCTTTCCGCCCTTCCTCGGTGCCGTCATGCCATATCGGCTGTATCCCGTTCGCTTTCAGGGCCTCCGTCACCTCTTTGTTCTTCTTCAGTCCCTTGGGCAGTACGGCATACTCCCACTCGCTCATGTTCACGGCACGCTGCGGTACCGCCTCCATGTAGTCGGAGGGCATGCCCAGTGCCTTGTCCAGCAGGTGCATCGCTGCATCCACGCTCTCCTCGGTCCACTTGCCGCCGCTCTGCTCCAGCGCGCGCGCTACAGACTCCCTCGCCGGCATGCGCTTTCCGCCCTGCACAAGCTCCAGCAGATTGTACATCGCGGCGTCCGCTAGGTCAAAATACCCGCCTCCGGCTTCCCTGCCTATCTCGCAAGCCTTGTCGTAGAACGCGCTGAATGCTTCTTCATACTCATCTTTGGCCTTCTTGTACTCCTCGGCCCCTATCACGCGCTCGCGCGCCCACCCTATCTCGCGCATGTTGCGCATTTCCTCGGCCACCCCGGCAAGGAATACTCCGGGGGTAATGCTGCTCATCTCCTCCCCGCGCGCCTTGTTCTCGCGTAGGTATTTCAGCACATTTCCCAGCGTGTACTTCTCGTGCCCCCACCATTCATCCTCCACATCACCCCTCCAGTTCCTCCGCTCGTACTTGCGTTGGAACACCTTGTCGCCCAGGTACTTCTGCGCCTCGGCCTTGCACCACGCGCTGTATGCCTTGGCGTGCTTCTTCGCGTACTCGTAAAAGCGTTTCCCGTTCTCCAAGCCGTCCGGTACCTTCGCGGTGGAGTAGTTGCGCACTTTGTCGGCTTCTTCTCGGGCGCACCTCGCAAGTCTCCATGCCTCCATCTCGCGGTACTCCTTGGCGGCTCCTCGCAGTTTCTTCCCTTCGTAGTAAGCCACCATCAGCCCTCGGAACTCCTCCAGCTCGTCCGCCGTAAAGTCCTCGGGCTTCATGTCTTTCTTCTTCAGCTTGGCCACCCAGGGTTTCAGCGCGCTGTGCTTGTCCTTGCTCATCTGCCCTGGCTTCTCGGTCATCTTGGGCCTCGGCGCATACCCGGCCTGCGTTATCGCCCAGTAGGCCATCATCGCTCGGTTGTAGCCCCAGTCTGCCGCGTCTCCGTCCACCACTTCCTCGTCTTCGGAGAAGATGCCGCGCCGCAAGCCGTCGCTCTCGCCCATGCCATACACTGCCAACTTGTCCAGCGCGTCCTGCTTCAACCGCTCCGCCGCTGCCGCATTCTTGCGCTTGTACTTCACCGGCGGCATGGTCCCGGTGTACGCGTCGTGCATGTACACCTTGCTCCGCTTCTTCGGGTCTACCATCTCGGGCTTGCCTATCAGGTTGATCGCGCCTTCTCCTCCCCACTCATACGGCCTGTCCAAGCGCGTGATTGCCACGCTCGGCATGGGCATTCCGCCCAGCTCTACCGCTGCCAAGAACTTCTCCGGGCTCAGGCTGTGCACCGCTGCAAGGTTCTTATCGGCTGTCATCGCAAAACTATTTTTTGTGTTGACATTCCCGCCGTTTTGTGCTACATCATCACCGGATATGTTCTGGATCAATGAGAAACTTGGCGTTGCAGTAGAAACGACTGAAGCAGGCTTAATGACCTTCGACATTAATTCAGGCGACTTCACCATATCTGCAACAGAAGAACTCAACAAAAAGTTTTTCACTCCTAAATCAGGTTGGAGGCCTTCTAACGCTGATGAAGCGGAAGACTTTGCTCGCTCAAGACTTGCTTCGTCAGTGAAATGATCATATACGGCTGAGCTCAAGTTTTTTAGTTCTTCCAGCGCTTTTGCTACGTTGGCATTGTTCTCTTTATACGGCTCCAACTCCCGCACAATCTCATAGATCACATGTCCTCCCCTGTTGAACTTTGCATCGTTCACAAAGGCGTCTACAATGATGATCTCTCCTATGCCTCCGTTAGGAAAGCGTACGGACACTTTCACGTCTTTGTAGCTCGGCGCGTCCGTGGTAAATCCCAGCTTCTTTACCTTAGCCACCTCGGCTCCTTCAGGTAGCATGCTCTGCACGGTCTCCACGGCTGCTGCATAGTCTCCGTTCATCGGTAGCTCTACCGTACCGCCTATCAGGTCCACCACGCGTTCAATCTTTCCTCCGTAGTCTCGGTTCGCCTTGTCGCGCGCGGTGCTCGGCTTCTTGGTGGCAAGCCCGTTCTCTTTGTTCACGGGTCTCATCATGGCGCGTCCTCCCAGCTTCTCGGCTGCAGCTTTCACCAGCTTCTCCAGCAGGGGAAGGTTCTCGCCTGCTTGCTCAAAAGCGCGTTTCAGTGCTTGGTCCTCGCTCAATCCTTCCAGCCCGTGCGTCCTCAGCTTGCCGTCCGCGTCTGCTCCGTTCACATGCTCGCGTATAGCGTCGGCACTAGTGCGCACTCTCCGCTCCATCGCAAACAGACTCGGCGTCATCGCTGCCGCTTCCTCTCGCGCCTTCTTCTCCATCCACTCTTCATCCGTCATCTCGTTCTCGGCCTCCGCGGCCTCGCGCTCGCGTTTGGCTCTCTCGATCATCTGCCCCACGGGGTCGGGGTCGGTCTTGCCGTCCCACATGCTCGCACTGGCCACCAAATCAGGGTGGCTCCCGATGTACTCGAACTTGGCCTTCATGTCATTGAGCAATTGCAGCAA
Source organism: Akkermansia sp. (assembly GCA_022787425.1). GTDB lineage: Bacteria > Verrucomicrobiota > Verrucomicrobiia > Verrucomicrobiales > Akkermansiaceae > Akkermansia. Next base: position 5,200 of record JALFWB010000050.1, on the reverse strand, counting down.
CTGCTCGCTGCCTTCGCTCATGGATACGTCGATGCCCAGCCTCATCGCCTGCGCGCGCTCCTTTTCTCCCAGCTTCGCGCCTTGCTTCATTCGCCGTATCGCCGCGTTCAGCTGGCTCAGGTTCAGCTCCACATACTTCGCGGCGCGGTCCAAGTCCTGCTCAAAGTCGGCCCCGAAGTCCAGCAAGCCTTGCTTCATGAACACGCTTTCCTTGTTGGCCATCAGCTGGCACATCGCGCCGATGTAGTCCCAGCCTTTCCCTTTCTCCAGGAGCATGCAGCACCTCCGCTGGATCTCTTCAATGCGCTCTTCATGCCGTATGTTCTTGGTCATGTTGCATACGATCTCGGCGTCCTTGGCGTTAATCGCTCCGTTCTTGAACCTCACCCACAATTCCTCCCGCGCGACGCGCCCTATCAGCGCGCCTCGCTTGCTCCGGCTTTCATTGCAGGGATGAAACTCATTGTGTAACTGAGCCCTCGTTTTTGTGTACCCAAAAGGTGCACCGACAATCTACAAGGCCATGCAAGGTCGCGCAAGCCAAACCCCTTAAAAAAAGACCCCACGGGGGTTATTCCGTGGGGCTCAACTGCTATCGGGAGAGGCGGGAGTGGGATTTGAACCCACGAATGACGGTTTTGCAAACCGTTGCCTTAGGCCACTTGGCTATCCCGCCGATGTGTAGTTGCGGGAGCAGTTTACAGGAAAAGGCGGGGAGAGTCAAGCAGAATTTTGCATTCGGAGGCTAATTTTTACGCGGAAAGGTCATTTCAGCACCAAACGGATGGCATTATCCGCGCAGATGCAGGACTCACAGAGGCGGCGAGTAAGCAGGCGGAAGGTGTCCCCGGCCTCGTCATGGCGGGAGAGCGGGTCCGTGATGGGGGAGAGGTAGCGGAACTCGAGGTCGAGGTAGCCGGTGGCCTCCGCGCAGTTGACGGTGATGTCGATACCGGCCTCCGTGGGCGGCAGCACGGTGCTGTAGAGGGCATCCATGAGCATGGCCAGGTTGTGCAGGCGGAAGGGCTGGATGAGGTGAGCCTCCGCAAAGGCGGTGAACTGCGCGTTGAGGGTGCGGGCGTCCTGCGGCGCGGGGGTAAAGTGAAAGCGAAAGGTGCTGAGGCGGTGGATGAAGGCGCGCGTCTTCTCCCGCTTGGGGGAGCCGAAGATGTCAGCGGGGGCGCCTTCCTCGTAAATCACGCCCTCATCCATGTAGAAGACACGTGAGCTGACATCGCGGGCAAACTTCATCTCGTGCGTGACCACCAGCATGGTGATGCCGGAGGAGGCGAGGCGCTGAATGACCGCCAGCACCTCGCTGACCATGGTGGGGTCCAAGGCACTGGTCGGCTCGTCAAAGAGCACGATCTCCGGGTTCATGGCCAGAGTGCGGGCGATGGCCACGCGCTGTTTCTGACCGCCGGAGAGTTGGGCGGGGTAGGCCGTTGCCTTGTCGCGCAGGCCGACCATCTCCAGCAGCTCCATGGCGCGTGTCCCGGCGGCGGCGCGGGTGTGGCGCAGGAGCTTGACGGGGCCGAGCATGATGTTCTCCACCACGGAGAGGTGGGAGAAGAGGTTGAAGCTCTGGAAGACCATGCCCATCCGGAGGCGGAGGGCCAACACGTCCGCATGCGGGGCGAGAATGTTGCAGCCGTCGATCAGAATCTCCCCGCCGTCCGGGGTCTCCAAGCGGTTCAGACAGCGCAGGAAGGTCGATTTGCCGGTGCCGCTGGGGCCGATGATCGAGATGACCTCCCCCCGGCGGATGTGCGCGCAGACATCGCGCAGCACGGGCACGCCGCCGAAGCTCTTGGAAAGGTGGTTAATGCGTATCATGAGGGGTATCCTTGATGAAGTCGAGGGACACACGGCGGCGCTGCGGGTCGATGCGTCGCTCTACCAGCCCCACCAGCTCCGAGATGCTGTAGGCGAGCAGGAAGTAGATGACAGCCGTGGCTACCAGGGGGAAGAAGGCTTCGTAGGTTCGCCCGCGGATGATGTCGCTCACCTTCGTGAGGTCCTGGATGGCGATGTAGCCCACGATGGAGGTGTCCTTGATGATGGAGATGATGTCCCCCTTGTACACGGGCAGCACATGGCGCACGGCCTGCGGCAGGGAGATGTAGAGGAAGGAGCGCCACTTGCTGAAGCCCATGGCCGCGGCGGCTTCCAGTTGCCCGGGGTCGATGGCGTTCATGCCGGAGCGGAAGGTCTCCGCGGAGTAGGCGCCGAAGTTGAGCGCAAAGCCCACGATGGCCACCGGCACCGGCCCGATGCCGCCGCTGCGGAAGACGATGTAGTACAGGATCATCAGCACCACCACGATGGGGGTTCCGCGCATCACGGCAATGTAGGCCGCCGCGGGCAGGCGCAGCCAAGCATGGGGGGAGCGGCGCATGGCGCACACCACCATGGCCAGCAGCGTGCCGGCCGCTATGCTGCACAGAGCAATGAGCAGGGTGATTCCCAGTCCGCGCAGGATCATCTGCCAGCGGGCTTCCGTCACAAAGGTGCGCACAAAGCTGTCTTTCACGCCCTGCCACCAAGTGCCCTCCGCCGCGCCGGCACTCGCATCGCGCACAATCAGCACCGTGCCGCCCTTGTACACGGGCTCCGTAAACAGGGCGCTCTGCTTGCGCTCCGGGGTGACGCTGATGCCGGAGAAGCCCAAATCGGCCTTACCGGATACCACGCAGGGGATGACAGAGGAGAATTCCATGTCCTTAAACTCCAGACCATAGCCCAAGCGGCGGCAAATCTCGGCCAAGATGTCCGGGTCATACCCCGCCATGCGCCCCTGCACCACCACACTGAAGGGCGGGAAGCCGGAGTTGGTGGCGGCCACGATGGTCCCCTTCCCCGTGTCCGGCGGCAGGTTCGGGGGCAGCTTCACCGTCTCATCGTTGCCGAACCAGCGTTCATCGATCTTGCGGATGGTGCCGTCTGCCTCCAGCTCGCGGATGGCGCGGGAGAAGGCCTCGCACAGCTCCGAGTTGTCCTTGGCAAAGAGATAGGCGTACTCCTCCGGGGCCAAGGTGCAGAGGATGCGGATGCCGCTGTTCTCGCGCATCAGGTCGCGTGCCACGGGTTCATCGCTCACGATGGCATCGCACTTGCCGCTCTTGAGGGATTGCAGGCCGTTGGCCATCCCGCTTTCATAATAGGGCTTGGCCGTGGGGATGTGCTCCATCAGCACCCGGTCGAACACCGCCCCCGTCATGGTGGACACATTGCGCCCCGCTAAATCCTCCGGTGCGTTGATCACCGGCAGCTCCTCCCGCCCGCAGCCGACCAACACGGCACAGACCACCCACAGGCAGCAGAAATACAGTCCCTTCTTGAACCATCTGTTCATCTGCCCCCATTGTAACACGCCCGCCCCCTTTTTGCAAACGCAAATCGCCGCGCCGGGAACCATGAGGGAAGCAGTCCACGGATCTGACGGATGAGCACGGATGCGCTGTGGCAGAATGAGGTCAGCGGTATGATGCCGCAAAAAAGGGTTGACCCGGGGGAGGTTTAGGATTAGTCTATTTCCTATAGGCTTAATATGATTAAAACAAAAAAACTCACCATGACCACGGTATGACCTACGATGAACTCAAGACACTCTCGGAGCTCCCGCTGCTTCTGCTGGTGGAGCGCGCGCATGCGGTTCACTGCCGCTGCCGCAGTTTCGGAAAGGTGCAGGTCTGCACCCTCGTTTCGCTGAAAACCGGGAATTGCTCGGAGGACTGCGCCTATTGCGCCCAGAGCGCGCGCCACCACACGGGGGTTGTGGCAGACAAGGCGCTCATGCCGAAGGAGCAGGTGATCAACCGCGCCATGGAGGCCAAGGCGGCCGGCGCCACCCGCTTCTGCATGGGGGCGGCGTGGCGCGGGGTGCGCCTGGGGGATCCGCGCTTTGACGAGGTGCTGGACATCGTGCGGGCTGTCCGGGCCCTGGGGCTGGAGGTCTGCGCCACACTCGGCATGCTGGGTGAGGCGGAGGCCGAGGCCCTGCGGGAGGCCGGGCTGTCTGCCTACAATCACAACCTGGACACCTCGCGGGAGTATTACCCGAGCATCGTCACCTCGCACACCTACGAGGACCGACTGGAGACGATCGGGCATATCAACCGGGCGGGCATCAAGCTCTGCTGCGGCGGCATTATCGGGCTGGGGGAGTCGGTGCAGGATCGCCTGCGCTTGCTGGAAACCGTCTCCTCGCTGGACCCGCAGCCGGAGAGTTTCCCCATCAACGCGCTCATCACCATCCCCGGTACCCCCATGAGCCGTCGGCGTCCCGATGCCCCGGATGCGCTGGAGACCGTGCGCATGGTCGCCCTGGCGCGGCTGGCCCTGCCGCACTCCCACGTGCGCCTGAGCGCAGGCCGCGAGCGGCTCTCCCCGGAGGGGCAGGCCCTCTGCTTCTATGCGGGCGCGGACTCCCTCTTCCTCGGCGAACGCCTCCTCACGGCCCCGAACGCCGCCCCGGAGAAGGACTTGGAACTGCTCCGCCGACTCGGCCTCCAAGCCGAGCTCCCCGACGAGCCCACCTCTGCGCCCGGCACCCCGCTCTACTCCGATGACGAGCCTCACCCCTGCTTCAACCCCGGCCCCTGCTCCGCCCCTCCGCAATAGACAGCCACGGGAGAGCCAGACGGCGCAGGTGAGAGACTTCGTGCCGCCGAGGTGGTCTCAGGCGAGATTAGTCTGACCTCTCGGCTACTATTGCCACAGCGGTGCGAAGTCTTGACTGAGAGCAGCATGGTTCTTCTTATCCGTGGTCATCCGTGTAATCCGTGGACATATTCCCCTGCCCCAAACGCAGTGAAGCCCGCGCTCCTTCTCGGAACGCGGGCTTCATTATTCCCGGCAGCTATCTACTCTTGCGGGGCCTAGCGCCCGACTACCATCGACGTGCTGATGTTTCACTTCCGGGTTCGGGATGGGACCGGGTGGGACCATCAGGCTAAGACCACCGGGGTTCTGATGCGCTCGCTGCTGTCGTCTCTTGCAGCTCTCGGTCAGCTTTCCCGGGTGTCTCTTCTTGCTGGGATTTCTTCGGTGGGGGTGGTGCCCTGTCGGGCAGATTGACATCCGCGCAGCGTTTTGTGTTTCTGTGATAGGTCTTTCTTCAAGCATTCAATCAGCGTATCACCGAGGGTGATATGAGGTCTATCGGATGTTAGTAGCGCTCGGCTCAATACATTACTGC
>JALFWB010000002.1 GCA_022787425.1 Akkermansia sp. | reverse complement strand
CCTTCTTCTGAGGTTTGTAATAGCTGCTACTGCGAGGTACCCCAAGCAGTTCGCATTGACGGGTGCGACTCACCTTGGAAACATCTTTGTCGAGGAGCTGAGAACGCTGTTTCCCTACAACCCCGGCTCCTTGCATTTTTTAGACAACCAAGAAAGCTCAAGATCGCGTTGTCCGAGTAGCTGCTGTAGGTGAGTGATGGTATCCTCATAGCGTTTCCGCTCGCTCTTGGATGACGGCTTAAAGCCGTCATCGAGCAACTTGAGCCCCTGAGCCTTCCACTTGCTCACCGGATCCGGATGGATCTCGTACTCAGCGGCAATCTGCTGAATGCTCTTCTCTCCCTTGAAGGTTGCCAAGACAACCTCCTTCTTGAATGCGGCCGTATGGTTACGGCGTTTATGTGTCTTACTCATGATGGTAACTTCGGTGTATTTTAGCCCATCAGACTGACTCAATCAAGCCTGTTTGCTCGAAATGTCTTGAAAATTGGTACCACCATAATTGTTATTTGGATTTTTTGGGGGATTATGGAAATCTTTGATTCTACAGGCGGAAGAAGGGTCATTGAAATCGGCCCTCCCCATTCCGTTTGTAATCAATCCCTCAATGCGTAGCGGACGAGAAGGAAGTTGATGGGGATGACGATGAGGAAGACGGGGAGGGGGGTGAGGGAGGTGGGGTCGGAGAGGAGGGGGAGCAGCGAGAGGAGAGAGGAGGGGAGGAGGTAGGTGGTGAGGGAGACGAGTAGGTCGCCGACGCGGAGGTGGAGGAAAAGTTTGAGGAAAGAGACGTGGAGACCGAGGTTGATGGCGTGGGAGAGCGCGAAACCGATGCCTTTCTTGGCATTGCCTCGGGTCTTGAAGGTCCATTTGAGGGAGGCGAGGTAGTTGCCGATGAAGCTGATGATGTAACCGAGACCATAGGAGACGGCCAAGGCGGTCTCGTTCTCCGGGGAGATGGAGAATAGCGTGTTGATGAGCAGGTAGACACCCCAATGGACACCGGTGGCGAGGACGCCGACGATGACGAAGCGCAGAAACTGTCCGCCTGTGTGCCCGGCTGCGGGGGCTGCATCAGAGGCCATAGTAGAACTCCAGCAGGGTCAGCTGATCTGATTTGGAGACGAGGTATCCATCCTTGGGATCCAGCCACTGGAAAGAATGGACAGAGGTGCGACGAGAGCCGAACGGATCCTCCGGGGCAGGGTCGGGCAGTCGGTCAAGGAGCTCGGGCTTGAGAGCCTTAACGATCTCCGTTGTGGTGAGGGGAGGCGCCGCCGGGATGATGCGGGAGATACCGAGGGGGACGCAGCGCTCCACATCGCCCTTGATGCGGGTGGGGAAGTAGAGCTGATGAAACTCCAGAGGGGGTAGGGGCAGTTTGCTCGTGCCCTCCGGCGGGTTGAGAATGCTGTGCATCATCGGGTTGAAATCCGGCGAGGGGTGAGCAATCTCCGTCAGGTGCACATTGAGCACGCGACCGAAGTGCAGGTTGATTTCATTGTGCAGTTTGATGCGGTTTTGCACGAAAGGATCATCGCTTTCCGTGATGACGGGAGTGTTCTCATCCGCCTCCGGCTGCAGGATGTCCGCCGTGGTGACGAAAACCGTGAACTCAGAACGAATCTCATGCAGGTGGCGCAGGAAGAAGGACGTCAGCGCATCGTCCTCCTGCGAGTTGGCTCGCATACAAGCCGGGCCGAACGCCACAGCGGGATCCAAGAAAATGAGCGAGCCGAAGCGGCGGCCGAGCATCTTCCGAATGTCGTCCTTATCAAAAAGCAGGTCAAAGCGGGCGTGTTGGGTCCAATAGCGCCCGAGCAGAGTGGAAGGGAAAAGAAATGCTGAATCGTGATTCATGATGAAAGCCGCTTACAGTCGTAATATAGCACAAAAATGCCCCCGCTGCAAGAACGATTTTGCGGCGGGGGCAGGAAGAGAAGCGAATTTTCTCAGCGGATACGCACCGTGCGGGACTCACCCTTCTTCATTTCCACCTGCGGGAAGATGATGAAGTCGTTGGTGAACACAGCATCGGCGGCATCGCAACCGGTAGCACCGGCCCCGGTCTCCGCACGGGGGAACCACACCGCGCAGCGCCCCTTGTGGTCGCCTAAAGCCGTGATGGTGAACTCCTTGGGATTCTTCCAAGTCACCTTGAGCGGCGACGTAGTGTGCGATTCATCCACCGTAGCGCTCCATGCCGGGTCGCCGTAGAGTGTGACGGCATCACGGTCGTGTGGCAGCCCGAGCGCATCCTTGATATTCGCCTCGGAGAGCTTGGCGCCGCTGGCCAAAACGGCATTCTGGAAGCGGGCGGACATCTCCGGGTCGTTCAGCCGCACCTTCATCAGCTCCGGGAAATTCTTGAGCGTGTCATGGATGATGTACTGATTATTAAGGAACCATGCCTGAGCCAAGGTCGTACCCTGCACATTTTCCAACAGCAGGGAAAGCGTCCCCCAGCCGCCTCGTCCGTACCAAGAAGGTACAGTATAACCGACCACCTGATTGCAGGTGTAGGCAGAGAGGGCCGTCACCGCCATGCTGTGCGGCGAATTGTGCGCATCCCCGAAGAGGCAGTTACCCGCAGCCAGCCACACACGCGGTGTACCGTCCGGCTTGATGGACTCCGCCTTGTGCCGGGCCGCCAGCTTCGCCAACGCGTCCGTTTGACCGCGCATGGCAGGGCTGAGACCATCCATCACAAACTCCATCATCTGCTCATTCTGGTTTGCCAAATAGAAGCGATTGTTGGACGGGTAGATGAGCCCCCGACTGAACGGCATCTCTAGGTTGAACTGGGTAGCATGGCTGGAGGTCACAATAAGCTGCGGCTTCTGCGTGCTGAGCTGCTCGGCAAAAATACCCTGCAATCCCTTCTGGCCCTCCGGCGACTTCGGGTCGATGGTCGTCTGCTTCGGCTCCGTGTAGCCCGTCTGCTCTAGGATGGGTGCGCCCGTCCAGTCCGTGATGCAGCAGCTGTGCTCAAAGCGCGGCGCCCCCACGTTGGTGGTGCCCAGGAGCCGCTTGATTACCAAGGGCTTGCGCGCCTCGGCAATGCGCAGGGCATCCTTGGCCGTAAAGCCCGTGATGATGCCCGAAATGCAATCCCCGTATGGGTCACTGTCCACGCGACGGGAAGCGCGGTTGACCGCGTTGCTGACCACACGCCCCGCCTCCTCCGGACGGAGAACATAGGCAGCATAGCGCGCCTTGTTGCGGCGCAGCGCAAGAGTGAACTCGGACTCCGTGAGCTTGTCCACCTCGCAGAGGACAGCCCCCTTGTACTTCTTCACCAAGGCCTGAGCCACCTGCTTCCACTCCGGCTTGGCGGCCGTAGCCTTGCTGATGACAACGACGTAATTGCTGTGCAGGTCGATGGCAGCGGGAGCCTTGGCCTTGTCCGCCGGGGCGGAGAAAGCCAAGGGCGCGGAGGCTGCCAGTGCGGCGAGAAGGAGTGTCTTCATATGATAAACAGCTGTGGAATTACTTGCCCTCCTCCTTTTGCTCTGCGGGCACGGTGAAGAACGAGCTCACCTGACCGCTGCCGAACACCTCCTTGGCCAAGGCGCGGATCTCCTCGATCGTGATGCTCTTGGCATCGCTGATCATATCACGCACCAGACCGAGCTGCTCCGGGTCCGTCTGGATATGAGCCACGGCGGCCTGCCAGAAATCGACATCACGCAGGGATTTCTCAGCCCGAGTGATGTAGGGGCGGATCGCGCAGTCGAAGTCCGTCTCCGAGATCTCCCCGTTACCGATCTTGTTGAGGGTCTCCGTCATGGCCGCGTGCACCTTCTCACGATTGCCCACCACACCCGCACTGGCTGTGGTGATGAAGGCGGCGTTCTTGTAGTCGCGGTTGGTGCTCACGCGCACGGAAGGCGAGTACGTCTCACCCAGCTTGGCGCGAATATCATCGAACAACCGTGTACGGGCAATGTTAGCCAGAACCGTCAGACGGCGATTGCGATGCCGGTCCATACCATCACCTGCCGGGCGCACCTGGGTGACGATAGTCTTCTCCAGACGGGAATCATAGCGCAGGAATTCGGACTTGCCCCAAGGACTGAGAGCAACCGTCTGCTGAGCCTCCGTGGGTTGGGTGAACTCCGCCTTGCGCTGCGGCATGGCACCGAAGGTCCGCTCCAAAATGGGCAGCACATCCTCCACCCGGAAATCACCCACCAGCGAAACCTCCATGGCCCCCTGCTGCAGGTAAGGCGTCAGGGCCGCCTTCACGTCCTCGGTGGTGCAGGCCTCCACCTGCTCTTGGGTCGGGGTGATGAAGCGGGAGTCATTACCGAAAAGGAGGCGCGGGGCCTGCCAGGAATAAGCACCGGAGGTGGTCGTCTTGAACTTGTTGTATTGAGCCGGGAGGGCACGGCGCAGCATCTCCTCACCCGTGGTGCGGAACCCGGGGTGCAGGATGCCCGCAGCCAGCAGCTTGCATTGCAGCTCCAGATCCGCCGCATTCGTGCTGCCGCTGAAGTTGAAGTAACGATGGCCGATACCGAAGCTCAATCCCACCTTGTTACCCGCGAAGATGGACTTGAGGTCATCCGCCGAGTGCGCTTCCAGACCGCCCAGACTCATCACCGCGCCGGCCATGGTCTCCAGCCCCGGCTTGCCTTGCAGGGCCAGGGAACCGCCGTCAACATCCACGGAAACAGCGATGGAGCCCTTCACGAAATCCACGGGCTTGAGGTTCACGCGAACCCCGTTGCTGAGCGTAAGCGTGGTGACACCGAGGTCCTCGATGGTCGCCGACTGAGCCACCTTGCCCGGGGCCCCGATGGTATCGTAAGCAAACTTCAGCTCCGCCTGCTCGGCATCCTTCTGCACGGGGGCCTGCAGGGCCTCGTTGAAGGCCGCGCGCAGAGCCTCCGGGGTGAGGCCCTCCGCCAGATGACCTCCGGCAATCAACTTCACCCGCTGCATGTCAAAGGCCTCGGACAGGGCACGGCGGCAAGAATCCGGGTCCTGCATCACCGCTGCAAATCCCAGGGTCAGCACTCGCATGGACTCCTCCGGATCATTCGCAACAGTGTGCTCGGATAAACACTCCACCAGAGCACTCGCCATGGCCTCCGCCGGCACGGTGTCCCAAGAGTCGATGGCCGATTGAGCCGCCATGAGCCCGAAGGACATCACCTCCTTGAGCTCCGCCGGAGAGAACCCGAACTCGCAAGCCTTGCGGATTTCCTCCACCAAGGTTGTGAGAGCAGGCTGCCACTTCTCCGGGGTGCAGGCCAAGCCCGCCTGGACGATATCTGCCGCCTCGCAGATGCTATCCTGACCGGTGGAGGCCCCCATGAAGGGCGCGTCCTGCTTGCGCGCCAGCTTGGAAAGGCGGTTATTGAGCATCGCCATTGCCAGATGCAGCGGGGCATCCTTGATGTGCTGCTCCACGGTATCCGGCTTCTGCACATAGTGGTCGGAGATGCAGAGCGTCAGGGAAGTGTTGGCGTTCTCCGGGTTGGGAATGACACACTCGGACGGACCGAGGTCGGTGAGCTTGCCGATGTTCCGGTTATTCGGCGCAACCTTCGCCGGCATGTCGCCGTAGTACTTCTTGATCCACCCGAGAGCCTGCTCCGGTGTCACATCGCCGGTCACAATAACGGTGATGCGGTCGGCTGTGTAGTTGGTGCGGTAATACTCCTGCACCTGCTCCGGGGTGATGGTGGCGATAACATCTTTGGAACCGATGGGCATGAAATGGGCCACTCGAGAGCCCTTCGTCATTTCATCCAAGGAACGCAGGGTGGCGCGGTAGGCCTCCGAGTCACGCTCCTTGAGCTCGCTGATGACAATACCACGCTCGTGTTCGATGGCCGAGGGCTCCAGCGTGGCACCATCGGCAAAGTCGCGCATGGTGGTGAAGGCGAAATCCACCGTCTTCTCGTCCAGCTTGGGCAGGTCGAGCATGAAGACGGTCTGCAGCAAGCTGGTGTAGGCGTTGGCATCTCCTCCGAAGCCCAGACCGAGCTTCTCCATGGCCGGAATCAGCTCGCCGCGCTTGTGGTGGCGGCTGCCGTTAAAGACGAGGTGCTCCAAAAAATGCGAGACACCGGAGTTCTCCGCCGTCTCATTGAGCGAACCGGTGTTGACGTACATACGCAGGCAGGCTCGGCCGGCGGGCTCGGCTGTGGGGCGGATCATGTAGGAAACGCCGTTGGGCAACTTGCCCGTGATGAGTTTGGGGTCCTCCTTCAGCAACTCGCCGATCTGCACCTGCTCTTGGGCGGCGGGGGCAGGGGCGGCTTGTTGAGCCGTGGAAACAGAGGGCGCGGCCATGGCCAGCGCGATGAGGATGAGTGCGTATTTCTTGTTCATATTCTCCATGAAGGCTGCCCAGTAATACGCGACGGGGCTCTGTTTTATTTCACTGTTTTCCCGCTTTTTTCCTCCATTTCCCGCATTTTGGCACGGATGCCTCGGATGAAGACACTCTCCAGAGAGTTGCGGGCGGGCCGTGCCTCCACCCACGCCTCCCCGGCAAGGGTGCGTATTTTGTCCAACAGATCCGGCTTTGCGCCGTGCAGCAATACCTCGGTGTGTGCCCGGTCATTGGTCAATTCTGCCACCGTGCCTTCCGCAATCATGTTGCCTTGGTACAGAATACCCACTCGGTCGCAAACCTCCTGCACCTGTTCAAGAAGGTGAGAGCAGAGGAACACCGTGAGCCCACGCTGCCGGAGCTCCATGATGATGTCCCGAATAGCCCGCGAACCGATGGGGTCAACCCCTGCTGTCGGCTCATCCAGCACCAGCAGGCGGGGCTGCTGCACCAGGGCCTGAGCCAGTCCCAGACGCTGCAGCATGCCCTTGGAGTAGCCGCCCACGCGCCGTTTGGCGGCATCGGTCAGCCCTGTGGTCTCCAGCAGCTCCGCCGTGCGGTCTTTCAATTCTCGTCCGCTCAATCCGCAGAGTTTACCGTAAAAGTGCACAGTCTCCTCGCCCGTGAGGAATTTGTAGAAGTAGGGGTTCTCCGGCAGAAAACCCACCAAGCTGCGGTTGTCGGCTTGGCGTGCGGGCTTGCCGAAGACGCGGCACTCACCCGCATCCGGAGCCAAAAGCCCCACCAAGGCCTTCATCACCGTGCTTTTTCCCGAGCCGTTCGGGCCGATGAGCCCATACACGCTACCCTCCGGAATGCTCAGGCTCACCCCCTTTACGGCATAGACGCCACCCTTTCCCCAGTGCCCGGGGAAACTCTTGTGCATGGCGCAAATCTCTGCCGCAAGGGGGGTGTCCATATCCGATCAGGCCTTCGCCATCTCCTTGAGCACGCGGGCTGCCATCTCGATGCCCTTGTGGAAAATCTCCAGTCGCATGTTCTCGTTCGGGGAGTGAATCTGTGCATCCGGCAGGTCAAGTCCCAGGAAGAGCGCGTCCTTGCCCAGCACCTTCGAGATCTCGGCGATGATGGGGATGGAACCACCCTCGCGAACCAAGACGGGCGGGTTGCCGAAGGTCTCCTGCTGGGCTCGCTGGGCGGCCTTACCAAGGGGGGAGTTCGGGTCGCTCAGGTAGGCCTCACCCGTGTGCTGCATGGTGAACTTCATGCGCACGGAGGGCGGGCAAACCTTGCGGAAGTGGGCCTCCACCTTCCGGCAGACGGCCTCCGGGTCCTGGCCGGGTACCAAGCGGCAGCTCATCTTGGCGATGGCGTGGGTAGGGATCACGGTCTTGGAGCCGGTGCCCTCATAACCGCCGGAGATGCCGTTGAGCTCCAGGGTCGGGCGGGCATAGACGCACTCCGCGCCGCTGTAGCCGGTCTCCGTGCGCAGCTCGGGCACGCCCGTGAGGTCGGCCAGCTCCTTATCCGACATACCGGGCACGCGGCGCCAGCTCTCACGCTCCCAATCCTGAATCGGGGCCACGCCGTCGTAGAAGCCCTCCACGGCCACACGGTTGTCGGCATCGTGCGTGCTTGCCACCATCTCGCACAGGGTGGTGATGGGGTTGGCAACGGCCCCGCCGAAAATGCCGGAGTGCAGGTCCATACAGGGGCCGTGTACCTCCAGCTCAAAGCAGCAGAGTCCCTTGAGCCCGTAGGAGAAGGAGGGGATGTCCGGGGCTGCCATGCCGGTGTCGCTCACCACAATGATGTCGCAGGCTAGCTCCTTCTGCACCTCCGGGTCCTTGATGAAGCGGAAGAGGCTTTCGCTGCCGCGCTCTTCCTCGCCCTCCAGCAGGTAAATGACGTTGAGGGGCAGGGCTCCCTCCTCGCGGATGATGCGTTCCGCGCCCAGAATGTGGGCCATGATCTCTCCCTTGTCATCCGATGCGCCGCGAGCATATACGCGACCGTCCCGCACGGTGGGGGTGAAGGGGTCACTCTGCCAAGCGGAAATGGGATCCACGGGCATCACGTCGTAGTGCCCGTAGATGAGCACGGTGGGCTTGCCTTCCACCTTGGGGCTGTGGGCCACCACAATGGGGTGGATGTCCGTAAGATGCTTGCGGGCCGTGAAGCCCAGGGAACTCAGCTTAGCGGTCAGGAAGTCCGCGCAGCGTTCGACATCGGCGGCATGCTCCGGCAAGGCGGAAACACTCGGAATGCTCAAAAAGGCGAATAAATCATCAAGCTCGCTCATGCGCTCATTCTACACTGCTTTGCGGCGTATCGCAAGCCCTTATTGCGCCCTCTGAGCGGGAAATGACTGCTCACTCGTCTTCCCTACGTCTGCGAATGGGGATGAGGTAACTGTTCTTGGCGATGTAGATGGCAGCAAGGGTTAGGAAGTCCGAGTAAGTACAATGCGGGAGGTGGGGCTCGGTGTGCCGTTTGCGCAGTGTTGTCGTATCTCGGTGTTCGGAGGGCCAGATAACGCCGTCATCAAGGCTGATGTCTCCGCTGCCCAGGCTGTTCGTGGAAAGGCGGATCTCCTCGCCGCTGAATGCAGCACCGGATTGTGCCTCGGCCGGAACCCGGATGAAGGCTGCGGCAGAGAGGAGAAGAGTCAGCATGAAGAGATTTTCGCGTTTCATTTCGTTTAGTGCTTTTGCTAGAGATTATTATAGATGAAAAATCTTATATTGCAACATAAATAGAGCGAATTGCCGGAATTATGACACTTTTCAGGGCGGAAAAGCGTATGATGACGCTTCCGCAGAGGAAAGAACTTGACACCGCGTGCCTGCTCCTGTATAGTTTGGCCATGGTGAAACGGACTGCTGCTTTGTGTATTGCCCTTTTGTTGAATGCCTGCGGTGAGGGCGACTCCCCTGTGATGCCTGAGACGGCAGCACAGATGTATGAGCAAGCGCGTCGGCTGCTGCAGCCCGGGGTTGAACAGAATGAATCTGACTTTGCAGGTGCACTCGAATGGCTGAAGAAGTCCGCTCAGGCCGGCTATCTGCAGGCTCAGACGGATCTGGCCGGTATTTACTTGGAGGGCGGCAAGGGGGTGCAAGCTAATGCTCAGGAGGCCTACCGCTGGTTCTGTAAGGCTGCGGAGCAAGGAAGCCGGGAGGCGGATGTATTCATCGGCGCACTTCTGTATGAGGGTAAGGGCGTGGCCAAAGATGTGACCGCTGCCTTGGTGCACTGGCGCAGAGCGGCGGAGGCCGGTATTCCGGAGGCTCAGTACCGCTTGGGCCATTGTCTCGCGCAGACGGAGGAGGGGGTGCAGGAGGGCGCAGAGTGGTTGAAAAAAGCCGCACTGGCCGGGGGTGGACGTGCCGTGGCTGCTGCGGCGCGTGATTTGGGTTACCTGCTGATCGAAGGCTCGCACGGGATCCCGGCAAACCGTCGGGAAGCGGCTCGGTGGTATGCCTTAGCAGCGGAGGGCGGGGACGCGTCGTCGCGCTATGTCTACGCTCTCATGCTCATGACAGGCGATCCCATGCCGCAGGATACGGAGGCCGGGCTGGCTCAGTTGCGCATTGCCGCCGGGCAGGATTACGCGCCGGCCATTGCGGCTCTCATCCGCGCCCTGCGCAGCGGTGAAAACGCAGCAGCCTCAGAGCAGGAGGCCGCTGCGTGGAGTCATCGTCTGGAGGAGTTGCTGAACCGGCAGCCTGCCGACTCAAATCAGTAGAAATCGACCACGTATTCGTCGGAGTGGAAGCGATCCTTGATCCGCACCCAGTATGTGCCCGTGGGACGTCCTTTCTCCATTCGCATTTTCGAATAGTCCGGTTCAAACACTATGCTGTGTCCTATCGGCTTGGAGTCATCCGTGTGGACGTGTACCTTTTTAATGGGAACCTGCGGGTATCTCGACAGCTTGGATGAGTTCGGGGCCGTGCGGATGCTTCGGGGCAGGCGCCACATCGAAACCTCTACGTCATTGGTAGCACGCTTGCCGCTCGGGTAATAATAACTCCACCCATCGCCCAGCATGTATTCGGAGGGGAAGAAGCCGCGGTTCGGGTAGCCGAAGCCCGTGCCGAGCCGCTTGTAGCCCGAAGAGTCCGTGCGCATGGCCGAGAATTCGCCATCGAGCCCGAACCCGCAACGGGAGGCCCCGGCAGTGAGAACCCAAGCCCGGTGACCACGGGCAGCGCGGTTGCTATCCCCGGGGTCCTCCATGTAAACGTCAACCGTGTCCGCCATGTCGGTGACGCCCTGAGTCAGGTTGCATTTGTCTGTGTCGTGGCCCAGATCATGGGCAATGTGCCCGGCCTTCTTGCATGCTTCTGCGGCGTTTTGGGCATCCTTGGCACTGCTTACGTTGTAGCTCAGGCTCGGGTCAACCCCGCAGAGAAAGCGGTAGACATTGGCGCGGTTGATGGCTTCCTGCTGCTCGGCAGGTACACGTCCCTTGGCCGCAGTCTTGAGAATTTTATCAATCTCTTTCTTTAGCTCTTGCTTGGTATGGGGGTAGAATTTCTTCCCTACCTTGGCCGAGCCGGGGTTGGTGATGACGCGTATCTCGTTGAACGCTTTTTTGGGCTCAATGAGGTGGAATTCAAAGAGGTTGAGCAACATGTCTTGCCCTTCTTCCTCGCCGATGTCTCGCAACACCAAATACTTGGCAAAGGTGACGATGGGTCGCTTCTTACCGGACATGAACCAATCAGTGAACGCCGTTTTCTCCTCGGGAGTGCTGTCTTCCGGCAGTTTGTCCAAATAGCACATGCTCCGGTAGAGCGCAGCAGCACGGGCCGGTATCGGTGCTTTGGAGGAAATCTTCTTGGGAGTGTCGAAGCCATCCAGCAGGGTAGAGTAGTCTCGCTGCAAGGCCGTGTGCAATGCCTCTTTCAGCTTGGCGTATTCCTTGGCATCGGCCATTTTGTTGAACAGGGCATTGAAGGCTTTGGAGGCCGCACCGCCCTTGCTCTTCAGGTCAAATTCCGTGGCGTCCGTTTCTCCGGTCTCTTCCTCCTCTTCTTCCTCCTGCGGAGCCGGCTCGGGTGTTTCCTCCTGCTGCGGCTCTTCCTGCGGGGCCGGTTCCGGCTCTTCCTCGGGGGGCGGCGGCGGTTCCTCGATGGGTTTCGGTTCCTCCTTGGGCACCGGCTTGGTCTTGCGGACTTTCTTGACGATCTTCACCGATTTTTTCTTGGGTGCCGACGGGGCAGCCGCGTAGTAGAGCGCGCCGATGCCGACGATGAGGGCAATGACGATGAGAATGATGGCGTTGGATTTCTTCCGCGGTTTCTGCGGAGCGGGATTGGGGGAAAATCTGTTCGGTTTTGCTTGTGGTTCGTTTTCCATGGTGCCGAGTGTGCTGCTTACTCCTATTCATGCCACAAATCCTCCCTCAAATCAAGAAAAATATCCCATCGGGACCCCGTTTGCCGCATAAAATCCACTTTGTGCTTGCCAAGCGGGGGCGGAGTCGTGTATAATGCCTCCGTACACCATGAATATTCAACCTAAGTTCGTACCTGTGCTGGATCCGGCCTTCGTGCCGCCCGTCCTTTGGAATAAGGCGTTCGAGGAGAAGGTGGCCGCCACTCCCGGCAGCCACACCATCGACATCGCTCTCACGCGCCTGGATGGCTCCTGTTTCCGCTGGAGCGGTAAGGTTCTCCCCCATGAGGGTGAGAATGTTGCGCTCAACAACATGTATGTGGAGCGTATCGTCAAGTTCCTTCTCTGGATGAAGGGCGGCTGCACCATTCTGGTGGCCGGGGACGATGCCATCGCGGATATGTTGGCTGCTACTTACTGCAAGGGCGGTGCCCGTGAGTTTGACTGGGACTTCATCGGCACGCAGATTTATGACAGCCCCATCGAGGTGAAGAAGGTGGCCTCCGCAGCGGATCTGCCCGCCGAGTGCTCGACCTCCGTTTCCCTGGGGCGCAACTTGGACGGCAACCGCATCGGCTTCGACTTGGGCGGTTCTGACCGTAAGGCCGCTGCCGTTATCAACGGTCAGGTGGTGTTCTCCGAGGAGGTGGTGTGGGACCCCTACCACCAGAAGGATCCCAACTACCAGCTGGAGGGTGTGGATGACTCCCTGCTGCGCGCCGCCAAGCATCTGCCGCAGGTGGATGCCATCGGTGGCTCCGCTGCCGGTGTGTATGTGAACAGTGAGCCCCGTGTGGGTTCTCTCTTCCGCGGTATTTCCAAGGAGGATTTCAAGAATGTCATCCGCGGTATGTTCAAGACCCTGCAGAAGCGCTGGAGCGAGCGTCAGGGTAAGGAGGTGCCGTTCGAGGTGGTGAATGACGGTGAGGTGACGGCCTTGGCCGGTGCCATGGGCATGAATGATGATGCCGTGCTCGGCGTGGCTATGGGTACTTCCTTGGCTGCCGGCTTTGTGGATCCGGAGGGTCACATCATGCCTTGGCTCAATGAGCTCGCCTTCGTGCCCGTGGATTACCAAGAGGATGGCGGCGTTGACGAGTGGTCCAAGGATAAGGGCGTGGGCGTTCAGTATTTCTCCCAGCAGGCTGTGGCTCGCTTGGCTCCCCGTGCCGGCTTCGAGTTCGGTGATATGCCCTTCCCGGAGCAGCTTAAAAAGGTTCAGGCCGCTATGGCGGAGGGTGATGAGCGTGCCCGCAAGATCTACGAGACCATCGGCGTTGAGTTCGGCTACTCCATTGCCTACTTCGCGGAGTTCTACGAGGTGCGTAACCTCCTCTTCTTGGGCCGTGTCGCCACGGGTGAGGGTGGTCAGATCATCATCGATAAGGCCAATGAGGTGCTGAAGGCTGAGTTCCCGCAGCTTTCCATCCGCCTTTGCGTGCCGGATGAGAAGACCAAGCGCCATGGTCAGGCGGTGGCAGCGGCTTCTCTGCCCAAGCTGGCCTGAGGCTGATTTCACTTCCTGCGGCCGGGGCGGGCCATGCGCTCTCCCCGGCCTCTTCCCTTTGCCATGGCCGTCGAAAGCGAGATTTGGGTGTGCCCTCATTGCAGTACACAGGTAGATGTGTCTGCCTTGGGTATCTATGCCGATGCCGTTTGCCCGCAGTGTGGGCACAAGGAGCGTGTGCATACTCACATCGATCACTTCGAGGTGGAGGGAATTTTAGGTATCGGCGGCATGAGTATCGTATTCCGCGCCCGGGATACTGTGCTGGGGCGCAGTGCCGCCATCAAGGTGCTCAATGATGCGTATCGCGACCGCCCGGAGCGTATCGCGCGTTTCGAGAAGGAGTGCTCGCTGATGGCGAAGGTGCGCCATGAGAATGTGGTATCTGTGTATACTGCCGGCTGGTGTCGCGGTTGTTTTTATATCGCCATGGAGCTGGTGGAGGGAAAGAATCTGGAGAACCTGGTGAGCCCCAAACATCCCATGGAGCAGCGCAGAGCTCTGGAAATCGTTCGTCAGGCGGCGGAGGGCTTGCGCGCGGCCTATGCGGCCGGTATGTTGCACCGTGATATGAAGCCGGGCAACATTATCATTACGCCTCAGGGGGATGCCAAGGTGCTGGATTTCGGCCTTTCCCAAGAGAATAATAATTTTGAGGAGGAGGGTGTCGTGTGGGCAACCCCCTTTTATGCCGCACCGGAGACCTTGGAGCGGGCACCGGAGGATGTTCGAACGGATATCTATGCCCTTGGGATGACGCTGCGTCACTTGTTGACCGGGGTGAATAAATTTTCAACGCCGTTCCATCTGCTGGCTCCCATTTTGGAGTGCAAGCGTAAGCTGCCGCCGCTCTCTTCGGTGTGCCCCGATGTGGAGGAGTCGCTGTGTGACCTGTCGGATCACATGACGGCTTACTTGCCTGATAATCGTCCCTCCGGGTACGAGGATTTGCTGCAGGAGATTGCGGAGGTGCAGAAGCGTCTGCAGTCTTCCTCTGTTCGCCGGGCGTCCGGTAACGCGGAGCGCCGAGAGACGCGGGATCGCGCTTGGAAGGTGGGTACTCTGGTGGCAGGGGCTCTGGTGGCTGTTCTGGTGGCGTGCTGGTCTTCGGCTTCCGTGCGCCGCGCCGAGCAGGCGGGTAAGGTTCAGGTGCCTTCTGCGGGGGAGTTGACGCCGTCCGGGTTACCTGCGCTTATCTCGGCTTGGGAGACTATGCGCAAGGGGCAGGCGGATGAAACGTTGGCGGCTTGGGACAGCTTGGCCGATTCTTCCGGGGTAGATGCTACAGTGCGTGCTTATGCAGCCCTTCAGGCGGCGGCTCTTCGGGTGGTTTGCCACAGGAATGATGAGGTGGCGAATGCGGTCGGGCGTTTCGAGCGCTTGATGGCGGCGGTTAAGGAGCCCCCCTTGATGCTGCGGAATGCCTGCATGGATCTGAAGCGGGTGTCGACTGCGTTGGGTGCCTCATCGTCTCAGCCTTTTCCGGTGGTGCAGAACCCTTCCATCTTGGCGGCAGGGTCTTGCCTTTATCATTATGGGCTCTCCCCGGAGAACTGGGGGGCAGAGCCGGACGTTAAGCGGGCTCTGAGTGATGCGGCAAGTGGCTTTTCTGCCTATTTGTCGGCAGAGGAGTCGGCTCAGCCCCGGACGTCCGCCGGTTTTCCGGAGGGTGTCTCCGTGAAAAATGCTCCGGAGAAGGCAAGCCAAGCCTTGTCTGCCGGGGATGCCGAGCGGGCTCTCAGTATTCTGACAGCTCTGGCTCATAGTGCAGAGGCTGATCCTGTGGATGCCGCTTATGCGGCCCTGCGCGGTGCGGCTCTCTGCGTTCTTTTGCACCCGGAGCAGATTTCGGCCCCGGAGGCCCTTCTCAAACGCTTGGGGGCCTTGCTACCCATGTTGGATCGTTCTCAGTCTGAACACCGTCATTGGGCAGAGTCGCTCAAGCTGGCCTATAACGCAATTTCCAAGGCTGAGCGCAGTGATGATCGTCCCTCGCCGGAGGCTCCGGAACTTCGGGCTGCCTCGTGGCTCCTTTTCACCCATGCCATGGCCTCCCGGGGTACGACGAATCCCCAGTTTAACCGCGAGATCAAGGCCCTTCTTTCTTCCTCGCAGAGCGGTTTCTCCGCCTGTTCTGCTCAAATCGCATGTATCGACTCCGCTGTCGAGAAGCTCGCCATGCGCACCAAGCTGGACCTTGCCTACAAGGCCATGCAGCAGGGCGAATACGACCGCGCTGCAGACATGTTGAAGAAGTATATGAAGCTACCCGCTAAATATCGGGTAGATGAGGAGGAGTGCAGAGTTTATCAGGAAATCTGCCGGGTCGCCTCCACCATGCGAGACCTCTTGAAGAGCCGCTGTAGCCTCTCCTTCCGCGAGGGCATGTCCCCCGATGCTTGGCGCAACCTCGCCTCCACCTCCGGCATCAATGACCCCACCTTCGCAGCAGAGGTCTACACCATCGCCCTCCTCGTCTGGGGCCGCCACGACGAAGCCTTCCGCGTCAACCCCTACGCCTCCGACCCCTCCTCCACCTCCGACTTCGCCACCCTCCTCACCAACTGGAAAACCCGCCTCAAGAAGTGAGCATCACTTCTCTCATCTGCCCCATGCCGATGCACCCCTGATGCGCTCGTTTCCGAGCCCATTACCCCCCACGTGCGTGGGGACAACATGCCGTACTGCATTGTCTCGTTGTTGAACCACGGACCATCCCCACGTGCGTGGGGACAACAAGCCCAGGATGAACTCCTGCGCCTTGGTATGCGGACCATCCCCACGTGCGTGGGGACAACGGAGGTGAGCGACGACAAAGCCCTGCTGCACCCGGACCATCCCCACGTGCGTGGGGACAACGAATAACATGGTCTGGGACAAGGTGTTCATTTCGGACCATCCCCACGTGCGTGGGGACAACGCAAAAATAGCATTGGAATTTTCACCGCATACCGGACCATCCCCACGTGCGTGGGGACAACAGATCTCGGCGGAAAGCGTGGGCATTTTGCAGCGGACCATCCCCACGTGCGTGGGGACAACATCGCGTGCCATCCTGTGCCAGTTTGGTAATCCGGACCATCCCCACGTGCGTGGGGACAACGGCATCCCGTCATTGCAGCATAGTATCAATCACGGACCATCCCCACGTGCGTGGGGACAACACTACAGGCGGGCACCCTCTGAATCGGATATGCGGACCATCCCCACGTGCGTGGGGACAACAGCAAACTTGACCAAAGCGCGCCTTGCTACAGCGGACCATCCCCACGTGCGTGGGGACAACTCGCACAGGAGCTTGGGCGGACTGTCAACGACCGGACCATCCCCACGTGCGTGGGGACAACGGCAGAAAATAGTAAAATCTTGCGGGAAATTACGGACCATCCCCACGTGCGTGGGGACAACCAGCACAGGCCCCCAGAACATAACCCAATCGGCGGACCATCCCCACGTGCGTGGGGACAACATGCGCGGGGGGGCGTCATGTTTATTTTGTGCCGGACCATCCCCACGTGCGTGGGGACAACGGGGGGAAAGCCCGAAACCCCCGGCCGGCCGACGGACCATCCCCACGTGCGTGGGGACAACTTATTCTTCGTGGTATTTTGCAGAACCGATTACGGACCATCCCCACGTGCGTGGGGACAACCTCTCTTCCTCGACCGCCTGCGCGCTTGTGGCCGGACCATCCCCACGTGCGTGGGGACAACCATAGCCAGGGGGACCGCCGGGAGGCGGCCCCCGGACCATCCCCACGTGCGTGGGGACAACGTGGCATTTATGGCATTTGAGTCCTTAGCTAGCGGACCATCCCCACGTGCGTGGGGACAACACTATGCAAGCCGATATGCAAGCATAATGTTGCGGACCATCCCCACGTGCGTGGGGACAACGCGTGCGCCCGAAGCCTGCAAGCCTGCGCATACGGACCATCCCCACGTGCGTGGGGACAACGCATCGTTGAGGTCAGCGCGTTCTCCTCCTTCCGGACCATCCCCACGTGCGTGGGGACAACCGTGATTTTGATATTCCACGCCCGGTAAGGGTCGGACCATCCCCACGTGCGTGGGGACAACTGATGCTGTAGTTGTGGGATCTTTGTGCGTCACGGACCATCCCCACGTGCGTGGGGACAACTTATCCAATGCAAGAACGGGAGGCGCACAGTGCGGACCATCCCCACGTGCGTGGGGACAACTCTCAGGGCATCGAGGTCGAGTGGACATCTAACGGACCATCCCCACGTGCGTGGGGACAACGCAAGACACCATTATCATAGCCAGGGTTTACGCGGACCATCCCCACGTGCGTGGGGACAACCGAATAAACACAATCCTCCGCAAGCACGAGCTCGGACCATCCCCACGTGCGTGGGGACAACTCCGTCAGCACGGAGGACGCGACCGCCAGCCGCGGACCATCCCCACGTGCGTGGGGACAACTTCCGAGGGAAAGCCGCCAAGAAGACGCGACGCGGACCATCCCCACGTGCGTGGGGACAACCAAGCCAAAGAGCAGGCCATACGCCAAGCCTACGGACCATCCCCACGTGCGTGGGGACAACGCCCGAAAACAGCGAGAAGCTCGCAGGTATCGCGGACCATCCCCACGTGCGTGGGGACAACCCGGCTTGCGTAATATATCCGCCTCGCGTTCTCGGACCATCCCCACGTGCGTGGGGACAACCACAAAAGACTGCAAGATGGCAGCGGCGGAGGCGGACCATCCCCACGTGCGTGGGGACAACGCGTTTCAGGCGCGTTGAAATTGCACGGGAACAGGACCATCCCCACGTGCGTGGGGACAACTTAATCGAATACACCTATGACGACAAGGGGAAAGGACCATCCCCACGTGCGTGGGGACAACACTGGATTTTCAACGACTTACGAAGGATTTTGGAGCAAAAATCGTCTTTTCCGTCGGTGCGGAAATGTTACCATCAGCGTGGGGTTATGTCAAGGGAAAAGAGACGAATGAACGGATCATTCCATCCCGGGGAGGTAAACTGAGGATGTCTATCTTCAGCAAAAAAGCTCATTTTGCGCTTGTAAACGCAAGTGAAATATGCTAATCTGAGAGAGTCATGAGGGGAAACTACTGGGCTAAAACAACGGAAAAAGGTTTGCCGGGTTGCAGCGTAGAGGAGCATTGTCGTTCTGCCGCCGAGGTTGCTAAACTATTGATCGGACAGCTTCCCGAGAGCATACTCAACAGGTTACCCGGCGGCATAAGCACTTTAATCGGGTGCCACGATGTCGGGAAGATTTCCCCGGGGTTTCAGACAAAGTGTGCAGCCTGGAGGGGGCCTGACGGGAATGCAACAGAAGCCGAACTTTTCCGATGGAGAAGAGATTATGAGAGCAATCATGCTCTTACATCCCAATGGCTGATCCGCAAGTACTACAAGGAACAATATGGTGTAGTAAAAGGGGCACGTAGTTGGAGTCGCTGCGTGGGAGCACACCACGGCCAATACATAGAGAACAAAAGAACCACAGACGGACAGGTACCAAGTGAATGGAAAAGCGATGCCTTCGAGCTCATCCAACGAATGGAGCAGCTTTACGGAGAGTTGCCGCAGGGAGAAATAGGGGAGGCTAAGGAAATCATCATTGGGCTGATGATTGTTGCCGATTGGATTGCCTCTGACGAGCATTTCTTTACGGCGGAAGGAGATGGGGTTGAGAGCTGTGGGATAAGGGCTGAGCACGCCATGCAGCAATTGGCGTTCAGCTCGGGGACAGAGCTACTCCGAAATTTGAACTGGGGGCAGCTATTCCCGCATGCTCCCTCCCCGCGTCCGCTGCAGCAGTACCTCTGGGAGAAGTGCAGGGAACCCGGTATCTATATTATCGAGGATGCCATGGGGGGCGGCAAAACGGAGGCTGCTTTGGGGCTTGCCTATCACCTAATCACCAATCAACAGGCACAGGGAATCTACTTTGCCTTGCCGACTCAAACGACCTCTAACCGCATATTCTTCCGAATGTTGGATTTCTTACAAAAAGCAGGAGCCGAGGCGGGACCTCACAACTTGCGTTTGGCGCATGGGAACTCGTGGTTATTGCGCGACAGTCTGTTTTGCAAAGAAGGCGAGGAATACCAAACCTCATCCCATAGAGACGGAACAATGCTGTATCGATGGTTTGCTTCGGCAAAACGCTCACTTCTCACCCGATATGGAGTCGGAACCATTGACCAGGCACTTCTGGGTGTCTTATCGGTAAAACACAGCTTTGTGAGGTCTTATGGACTTACCGGCAAGGTAGTTATTCTGGATGAAGTACACAGTTATGATGTATACACCGGAAGTTTGGTGAGCATTCTGATCCGAAAATTAAGAGAATGGGGAGCGACTGTCATTGTGCTTTCCGCAACGCTCACGCAAGGACGACTTCGAGAACTCTTGGGCAGCGATGCAGACATACCCAACTCATCCTTGTACCCTCTTATCAGCATTCGAACAGAGCAGGGAATCAAAACGGCTTCATTTGCGGCGGCCGGAAATAAGGAAATACAGATTGAGTGTAGCGAATCCCGGGCGGAGGATGCCGCTGCGGAGGCATATGAGCATGCAAGTGCCGGACAATGCGTATTGTGGATATGCAATACGGTGAAATCGGCACAAAATGCGTATCGTCTCCTGCAGGCAGAACGTTGTGAGGGAGGCCCCGAGATAGGTCTGCTGCATGCCCGTTTTCCGTATTGGCGCAGAGAAGAACTGGAGAATGAGTGGATAGATCGACTGGGAAAGGGGGACGCAAAGCGTCCGGAAGGCTGCGTTCTTGTCGCGACACAGGTGGTAGAGCAGAGCATTGACATTGATGCCGATTACCTTATTACCGAATTGGCTCCCACAGACATGCTGCTGCAGAGAATAGGAAGGCTCTGGCGACATAGCAGGCCGCTTTGTCGGAGGCATGCCGAGATGCCCAAGGTGAAGATCCTCTCTCCCATAGGAATGGAGGAAGCTCATGCAACGCAGAGCAGTATGATTCAATTCCAAAAAGCAATAGGAGCTTCAGCCTTCGTCTATCACCCCTATGTGCTGTGGAGAACGTTGCAAATATGGCAGAAGCCGGGTAGCATCCGTTTGCCCGGCGATATACGCAACTTGATAGAAGGAACTTATGCTGAGGAAGTGGAAGAGAAGCTTCCTTTGGATGATAAGATGCTGGAGGATCTGAAACACGAGAGAGAGAAGATGGAGACCTTGGCTGAGATGAACTGTTCACCCCAGGCAGGGACGGCGTCCGATGCGGAGGAGGAAATCACCACGCGTTACGGCACACAGCAGGGGCAGTCTGTGCTGCTTCTCCGATGCAAACCTGAGGTCTTGGGGGTAGATGGAATCCGCTACACTCCGCTGTACGGAGACCCCATCATTGTAAATCCGAACCGCTGGCAGTTTCATGTAGCCAAACGCATTGCGGAGAATCTTGTGCAGGTCCCGGCAGGGTTTGTCAATAAGGACACCTACGATGAATGTCTGGAAAATTTCAGCTTCCGACACATATTTTCTTACTTTTACCTTGACAGCGGGAGATTTATTTGCTACAAGGATGAAAAGCGAGCTTTGCACTGGAACGAGATGATCGGTGTAGAAGCCGCTGAAGACGTAACAGAACCGGACAATGACCTTTAATCTGACAAAAGATCCATGGATACCTGCACTGGACTCTGCCGGTAGGCGTGTGATGTGCAGTCTGCAAAGCCTCTATGAGAGAGCCGCAGAACTGACGGATCTGGACGTGCAGGCACACGAGCGGATTTCCGTCATGAGGCTGCTGCTATGCATCACGCAGCGGGCTCTCGATGGACCTGAGTCTATCGATGATCGCGAGGATTGCAGAGAGCAAATCGTACCGAAATCACTTGCCTATCTCCGGCAGTGGGAGTCAGCGTTTGAGCTGTTTCCCGTAGGTAAGGAGGGGGCTTTTCTGCAATTTGCCGATGTGCAGGGGGGCGAAATTGATATTTCTAAACTTTATATGACCGGTGCTGCCGGCCACAATTCCACTTTGTTTGATAACGCTGGAGGAATGAGACCCCAACTTCCTTCTGCTGCCCAAATTGCCTTGGACTTGCTTACGTATCAAAACTTTTCGCCCGGCGGTACAATAGGCGTTGCAACTTGGGCAGGAGTGAAAACAGGTGCAAAATCCCCGGATTCATGCAGCAGCGGCCCGTGTATACCCTCTTCCGCATTGCATCTTTTTCTGATTGGGAAAAATCTCTTGGAAACCATCAATTTTAACCTAATACCCAAGGAAGCCCTACCGCAAAATATTTCCTTCGGCGCTCCTGTTTGGGAGCAGATGCCGAAGCATATGCAGGACTCGGAGGCCGTCCGCAATGCTACACAAACGTATTTGGGGCGTCTCGTCCCGGTATCCAAAACCATCCGTGTTAGTATCGACCTTAGATGCTGCGTGCTTGCTCGAGGTCTGCGTTACACGGCTAAAGAGAAAGGAGAATTGTTATATTATGAACAAAGCATGACTATAAAAACAGATGAATCCGGCAAGCGCACAATTGTGGGTGCCGATTTATCTCGATCAATTTGGCGTAGCCTACCGACTATGATTCATTATTTCTCAAAACGGAATCGTCTTCAACCACAGCTTTTTGACAATGAACAGCTTGAGAACGGCTTCTCCGTTTGGGTGGGAGCCTTAGTAGTTGACAAACAAAAAACAGCAAGAATTCTCGATCTTATGTGTGATGATTTTGCGTTTAAAGGTTCGTTTTTTCTTGAGGAAACTTATCAAACGAACTTGGCAAAATTGGTCAAATGCGCCGAACGGGGAAATCAGATTCTCCAACAGGCTTTTCAATCATACCTTACAAAAATCAATAGGGTGCAAGCAGGCAAGACAGGAGATCCAAAACAGGAGAAGAAGCTCTTGGACAGAGCATCTCAATTCTACTGGGATCATATGCTGGAATTGAAATCCCATCTCACATATATAGCATATCAGTGCAACCAAGCCACCTCTGTGAAACAGATGGAAGAGGCCGCACAATTGTGGGCTCAACGGGTAGAACAGTCTGCAAAATCGGCCTTCGACTCCTATGCTACACGCAGCACGAACCGAGAATTATGTGCTTGGGCAGAATCAAAGCGAACTCTACCCCATCTCAAAGGTTTACTGAAATATATAACTAATAAAAAGCAATGAAATCAGAAACTCTCCTCATATTTCTGAGAGATTCCCGTGAAAACACCGGGAGGATGGCCGGACTGCGCTGTCTGCTGCGCCCCAGCCAGCGCATGCGCGGCTGGATGTCTTTGGGCCAACTACCGGGAGCTATCGGTGACAGAATTGTGGAAACCATAGCCGGGTTGTATGCGTTGCACCCGCTTGAGTCAGCAGACACAAACTATGGCTTCGGCTCAGCATGTCGGAGGTTGGCCCGATTAAGGGGTAATTCGGATGATTCGTCTCCCTTGGACATGAGATTCCGCCGCTTGCTCGCCTGTACTCGGGAGGAAGTGCTTTCCCACCTCCCGGAAATGATGATGGGGCTGAAAAGTGCAGATATTCCGGTTAATTACGGTGCTCTCTATACGGATTTGCAGTACTGGTCCGATCGAGTTCGCGAGAGATGGGCCATCCAGTATTGGACGTCACCTACCACCCCCGATGAAGACGAGCATGTATCTGACTGAATTGACAATGAGGGGACATGATGCTGCGATTCTGTGCCCCGGGAACCCCTACAATTGGCATCAGGTTGTTTGGACATTCTTCCCGGGGAGGGATGATCGGGATTTCCTGTATAGGGTGGACATAGGAGATTATGGGATCAAGCTGTTGATCCTGTCGAAAACTCAACCCCAGCCGCCTATAGATCTACCGCAGAGCCTGTTTCGTTGCAGGGAGGTACCCCCTGAGTTTCTGCAGCACAGCCGTTACCGTTTTCAACTCCGAGCGAACCCGACGAAGAGGTTGACACACGACAAGAAAACGGGTAAGCCTTGTTCCATGCGGGTACCGCTGACAAGTGACGAGGCTCTGCTGCATTGGCTGGAACGAAAAGGCCAAACCGGAGGGTTCTGTATTCCTCATTCTGCGGCATGGCCCAATCCTCCCTGTAGTCTTCTGATTACTCGAGAAAAGAGGCTTGATTTCCGAAAGAAACAACTCCGCGCTGCACACCATGGCTCGGTGCAATTCAGCGGAGTCCTCGAGGTAACAGATTCAGAACTTTTTCAGAAAACATTTATCGAAGGCATCGGTTCGGCTAAATCATTCGGATTCGGTTTACTGATGCTGCAACCTATCATCTCCACACATTAACCCCATTCTCATCATGGAACTTATCGAACTCCACATTCTCCAGTCATTCCCGGTCTCCTGTCTCAACAGAGATGATTTGGGAGTCCCCAAGTCTGCCATCTTCGGCGGAGCCCGCCGAGCACGCATCTCCAGCCAATGTCTCAAACGCAGCCAACGCGAACTCTTCAAGGAGTTGACCCCGGATTTTGCACAGGGCATGCGTACGAAATTATTCTGCGACATGCTTCGGGAGCGCATCGAGGCTGCTGACTATGCAGGCAACGCGCAGGAATTGGCAGAGACTCTTACTTCCATTTGGAGCAGTCTGAAGGAAAACAAAAAAAGTAAAAAAGGCGAGGAGAAGGCTGAGTGCAAAGCGACTACGCTCGTCTTTCTTTCACCGGCTGAGCTGGATGCTATGGTTCAGGCGGCCATCCTCTTCTTCAATGACAACCCCAAAGCTAAGCCGTCAGATTGTCTCAAGGGGGTAAAGAAGGCCATCTCGGCGGTCAGTTGCAAGGATGCTGCCGATATTGCTCTGTTCGGGCGTATGGTGGCAAGTGACCCCAGTCTCAATGTGGAAGCGGCTGCTATGTTCACCCATGCCATCTCCACCCACAAGTCTGACACCGAATTGGATTTCTACACGGCCTTGGATGATAAACAACCGGAGGGCGAGATGGGAGCAGGAATGACCGGTGTGCTGGAATTTAATTCCGCATGCTACTATCGCTATATCGCCATTAACTTGGATCTGCTGAGAAGCAATATGAAGGGTGTCAGCGAAGAGGAAATCAAGAAAATTCTCCGTGCCTTCATCCAATCGGCCCTGGTGGCGGTTCCCCATGCACGACAGAACTCCATGAATGCAGCTACCGTTCCGGGGTTTGTCTTGGGACTGCACCGCAAGGCCGGGCATCCGCTTCAGTTGGTGAATGCCTTTGAGAAGCCGGTATACTCCTCGACGGGGTACTTGGAGGACTCGACTGCAAAATTGCTTGAAGAATACGGCAAGATGAAAACGACATGGGGGCTTTCTGTTGACGATGAAGCTCAAATTCCGGGCATGCCCATCAGTGATTTCATCAGCAGATTGGTTGATAGTTTATGAGGTATGCTCTCATCATTCATCTTTCATCCCCCATGCAATCATGGGGGATGAGGAGCTTTTTTCAGCGTCGCTCTGCGGGAACGGCACCCACAAAAAGCGCCATCTGTGGGATGGTCTGCGCCGCCTTGGGGGTCGAAAAGCAGAGTGAGGAGGAAAAGGCCGTCATTCGGGAATTTGGCAGTATTCTGATGAGCAGCTTCTCGCCATGCAAGCCAGAAGAACTGCATGGCTGTGTTTTAAGAGATTTTCACACTGTTCAGGATACTCGTGCTGCAGAGAACGGGGAAAAGCTGGAAACGATACTAACGGAACGCGAGTATTGGCTGGATCGAAAGTTTATTGTGCTTCTGGAATCAGCAAATAAAACCTTTCTGGAGCAGGCTGCCGAGGCATTGCGGAATCCCAAATGGGGGATCTGGTTCGGACGAAAGTGCTGCATTCCTGCGGAACCGCTTATACAAGAGGATATTGTGTCGGCGGCTGAAGCGCGCGACCGCATTTTCCCGGATGTAGACCATGACAAGCTGGAAATCTATTCCGAGGTCGAAAAATTCGATTCCTCGGCAGAGCTTTGGAATGACGCCCCCGTGAGCTTCGGACGTGCCGATTCATCCGGGCGAGAGGAGCGATGCTATGGACAGCGTGCCGTACGCCACGTTACTCCTATAGCAGAAGGAAGAGATTTCTTTGCGTTCTGATGCCCCTTTTTGAGAAACCGCCCATAGAGGCACTGCCTCGAGCAAAGGATCGCTGGACACCCATCTACCTCGAGCATGGGCGGCTGGAGGTAGATGACTCCGGCATCCTGTGGATCGGTAGTGATGGATTGCTGTGCCCCATTCCCATCGCAACGTTATCTTGTTTGCTTCTCGGTCCCGGAGTCAGCATTACCCATGCGGCTGTCAAGGCTTGCGCAGACAGTAACACGCCACTGGTCTGGACGGGTGAAGACGGAATGCATTTTTACGCGTATGGGATTACTCCAACCCATGACAACTCTATGTCCCGAATCCATGCCTCATGGTGGGCAGACAAGAAACTTCATACCTTGGTTGGACGGCGCATGTTCCGATCACGTTTTCCCGATATAGAAGTATACAAATACAGCATCAAGGAGCTGCGTGGCATGGAAGGTATACGAGTGCGGGCTCTGTATGCGGAATACGGAAGACGCTTCGGTGTCACATGGAAGGGCCGTGATTACAACAAATCTAATTGGAATATATCAGACACGATCAACAGGGCATTATCCGCAGCCAATGCCTCTCTGTACTCGCTGACATCGGCCATCTGTTGCTCCATGGGCTTTATCCCTTCTCTCGGGTTTATTCATGCCGCTGGCACACTTCCCTTTATTTACGATATCGCCGATCTTTACAAGAGGGAGACCTCCTTTCTGGCCGCTTTCGAAACAGTAGCGGAGTCCACCGCCGATATAGAAAAGCGGGTTCGGTTGACCCTCAAACAGAAAATTGAGCAGACCGCACTCATGCAGAGAATGCCCAAGGATCTTCAACTTCTCTTCAGCCCCGAAAAATGACCGTTATCATCGCACAGGATAGTCCCGATGCCATTCGAGGTATCATGAAACGCTGGTTTATCGAGCCTAAGCCCGGTGTCTTTGTCGGAACAATCAATAGGGGAACCCGCGAGAGCGTCATCGACTATATTCGCCGAAACTCACAGGGAATTAAGATGCTCATAATCTATTCGTCAAACAACTGCCAAGGGTATAACATTGAGCAAATCAATGATACAAATTACCGCAGCGTGACGATGACCGGGCTGCATCTTGTCAGCGGAGCCGGGTCTGTGTTTGTCGATGCTCCTTTCTAGGAAATAGTATTCGTTCTGTATGCCGCAGAGGGGGCTTGCGGGGTGGGGAATTTGGGTGTAGACTCGGGGCATGAGTATGGAGGAAACGGAAAGAGTGATTAGGCAGATTGTGATTCATACGGTGGGGAATAGACTGCGGAATGAGGAGCTGCAACAGCCGGAGGCGTGTGAGTTCGGCGGGGTGGAGGCTCGGGAGTCGGAGGTGTTGGGAGCGGGTTTGGAGGAGCTGGTGTGGCGCCTTGCGGAGAAGGGGATGCCGTATCGCTTGAGCGAGCAGAGTGCGGCCCGAATGCAGCGTTTGACGGAAGATGCTACCTTCCGTTCGGCGGCGGAAAAGCTCAGCGAGATCCTTTATGAGGAGGTCAGTGATCCATCGATGCCGACGTGTCGGCTCATTATTGCTACATTAAATGTTGACTGGCATGGGCGGAAGACTGTTTGTGCGCTGATTTGCCCGCTGGATGCTCCGGTAGGGGTGTTGCGGGTGGAGAGTTCGCGGGTGACGGCAAGGTCCGATTGGGCGGAGGGTTTTTTACTGGACCACCTCAAGCGGGGATTCCTGTACGTCAGCGGTAAGAATGAGTCATATGTGATTACCGATGCGGCGTATAAAAATCTGCTGGTGAATGGTCTGTTGGATGCTAAACCGGTGTTGACAGACAAAATCAAGGGCAAGTTTGCAACGAGCATGGTGAAGGCGGTGTCCGACAAGTTGAAGAGCACGGCGGAGGCGGATCGCTTCAAGAAGAGTGTGCAGGAGCTTGTGCAGCACGGTGACAGTTTTGACGAGGGAGAGTTGGCGACTTGCTGCCGGCAGTTTGTGTCCGATGAGGATTACAAGGCAACGAAGGAAAAATTGGTCAAGAAGGTGGAGTGTGATATACCGTCAGATACCCCATTGGCTTCGGAGGCGGTGGGGAAGAAGCTGAATCGTTTTATCAAATCTATTCGGTTGGGGAAGGATTTGGCCCTGACGATCAGCGGTAAGCAGGAGTTGGACTATATCGAGCGTCTGCAGGAGGACCCGGAGACCGGAACTTATGTGATTAAGCTGATCCTGCGGCAGCCGGAGGAGAAGTGATGCCCGCGTTTGTGCCGCACTTTGAGCTTGCAGGGTTGGATAAACTTTGGTAGTATGCAGCAGTGAAGTGGAAATTACTCATCTTTTGTGCCTTTGTATTCCCCATGCTGACAGCTCCTGGGGAGGAAGAGGACGATGTCATTGATGAGAGTCTGTTGGAGGACACGGGTGATGTGAACGACCAGGAGCCGGCACCCGGTTGGGTGCCGATGCCGGATGACCCGAAGCAGACAGATGATACGAAAAAAACAGATACCGCTTCTCAGACTCAAACTCAGACGGGAGGCAGCGGGGCCGATATTGTGGCTCCCTCGAACGGGAGAAAACAACCGGTAGCCCCTCTGCCGCAGCCGGATTATGATCCGTTTACTGTTCCGCGTCCGGTTCTGAACCCGGATTATCGTCCCCGCACGGGGGAGGATAAGACTGTGGTTTCGCAATCTCGGATGTTTTCTGTGAGCGGAGGCGATGCTTTGCGTATGGGGGCTATTGCCGGTTTCGCCGATGATACCCGCAAGCAGTTGAATACGCTGTTAAAGCTGGAGGGCGGATGGAAATATTCTGTGTCGATCCGCCTGATCGGGAGTCCGGATGATTTGCCGGAAGTAAACCCCATCCGTACCCGCATTCGCATTATCGGTTCGGAGCCGAACTTTCAGATACGCATCTATCCGGGGGGTGGAATCAATCTGCAGAAATTTCGGGATGCACTCATCACTGTTGTTTTATATGAATATGCTTTGAGGGGGACGAAGCCGGAGGAATTTCCGGATCGTGTGGGCCTACCGCCTTGGCTGATTACGGGAATTCAGCAGGCAATATTGTGGCGAAGCGGACGTGTGGACCGGCGGCTCTACCGAAACTTGTTCGAACGTGCGGAGATGCTCTCACCGGAGGATATATTGGATCTCGGTTCTCCGCAGGATTTGGATCCCGCTACGCGGCAGGTGTACGAGGTCTCCTGCGGTGTGCTGATGATGAGTTTGCTCTCTAAATCCTCCGGCGCGGATCGTTTGAAGGGGCTGCTTTCCGAGGCTGCAGCAGAAGAAGGAACAGCCCGGGAAATCCTCATGCGTTATTTCCATGAGCTGGGTATCA
This sequence comes from Akkermansia sp., assembly GCA_022787425.1. Classification (GTDB taxonomy): domain Bacteria; phylum Verrucomicrobiota; class Verrucomicrobiia; order Verrucomicrobiales; family Akkermansiaceae; genus Akkermansia. Next base: position 64,757 of record JALFWB010000002.1, on the reverse strand, counting down.
ATAAACAAGCACTGACCGAGTGGTGGGCTGTGGAGTTGGCCACACTTTCCCTGCCGTCCGCCACGGAAACGTTGACCCCGACTGAGAGTGAAAAACAGTTAACGGAGGCATTGACCATTATCTTGTATGACGAGACAACAAAGACGCCTAAGCCGGTGTCGGCGGACGACTTGCTGAGTCTGCAGGAGTTGCCGGATTGGAGGCAACATGCCGTGGCTTGTGTCGGACGCCTTCTGCGACTTCAGGAAAAATGTTTCCCCGGTTATCGTCCTATCGTTCAGGAATATAGCCGTGCGCTGCAGCGACTGACGAAAGGGGCTGACACGGATGAATTGATCGCCTCCTTGGGTCCGGCCAAGGAGCTGCGTGCGGCCTATATGGCAACGATGGTGCGGGGAAAGGAATTCTTGGATCGATTTGAGCTGAGCCACATGGGTTACGTCAACGGAACCGACGTGGATGCCTTTATGGCGGCGATGCGCAGTCTGCGCCGAGAAGGAGAGGATAATGGCCCCTCGACTCCGATCAGCCGCTATTTGGATGATATAGAGGCCCTGAACGCCTTACAGGAAGGGAAACCGCTGCCCAAGAATATTCTGGAGCAGGTAAGAAAGAATCGTGAGCATGCCAAGAAGCAAAAAAAGTGAGATCGGCGGACCTACCATGGAGGCCGAGTCTGCTGCATACGCTGCCGGTTATACTTGTGTGTGCGGTATCGATGAGGCGGGCAGAGGGCCCTTGGCAGGGCCGGTGATGGCGGCGGCTGTGGTGCTGCCGCCGGATTTTTCCCTCCCCGGGCTGAATGACTCCAAGCAGCTGACAGCTCGGCGTCGCGAGGCACTCTATGCGGCACTGATGGATGATGACCGTGTGCAGAAATGCGTGGCGGAAGCCTCGGTGGAGGAAATAGATCGCCTGAACATTCTGCGGGCCACGCACCTGGCCATGCGTCGCGCGGCGGAGGGCCTGTCGGTTACGGCGGATTTCGCGCTCATCGATGGACTGGCGGTACCGGGGTTTCCCCTGCCGCAGCGCAATATCGTGCGCGGGGATGCCCTCTGCCTGAGCATAGCCGCTGCCAGTATTTTGGCAAAAGTAACGCGAGATCGCCGTATGCAGGAGCTGGATGCTCTCTTTCCGCACTATGGTTTTGCTCGGAATGCCGGCTACGGTACTAAGGAACATTTGCTTGCTATACAGAACTATGGAATTACTCCGCACCATCGCCGCTCGTTTGGGCCTGTTGCACAGATGTCGCTGCCCCTGGACCTGTGATGCAACGCCGGAGGGGGCTTTCATTGGGCACTATGGGGAGCTGGTCGCGGCCTCCTATCTCCGCAGACACGGTTATCGGGTGCTTCGCCGTAATTTCCGCTATGGAAACGGCGGAGAGGTGGATATCGTCTGCCGCAACAAGGAGGTTCTGGTCTTTGTGGAGGTGAAGAGTACGACCAACCCGGAGATGGGAGCTGTCTTTCACCGAGTTGATGCCTATAAGCGGAAATTGCTGCGACGTGGAGCTCGAAACTGGCTGCGACTGCTGAAGCGGGACGTACCCATCCGTTTTGATATTGTGGAAGTGTATCTGGTCGGCGGGGAGAAGCCGAGCGTGCGCCTTCTTCGCGATGCCTTCGGGGTGGATAGTGATCGCGATGAGCCGATACCCGTGCCGCCGAGGGTTCAGCCGAGTTGAATACCCGCACGCTCGGCTGCCCGAACGGCCTCCGGCGGGAGCTCTGTTCCCGGTGCGGTGCGCAGGATAATGGGATCGCGCGGGGCGGACGGTTGCCGGAAGATGATGCCTAACAACCAACTGAGCATGCGTTGCAGGCGCATGCGGCGCATGTAGGCTGCTGTGCGCCGAATGCACTTGAGGGGGCCCTCGCAGTCCTCCACGGCAATCACCACGCCGCCGCAGACCGCAGCCGAGGCCCCGATGCCCAAGCGCGCCAGGCAACCCGCCAGCTCCGTGGCGTAGGCCGCATCGTCCTTCGTAGCCGGCAGGGCACAGGATTCCGTGGTCGGGCAGGGGAGGGCCTGCAGCGTGATACCCTCCGCGCGGCACAGTTGTTCGATTTCCTGCCGCCGGAAGAGAATGGTTCGGTCGGCCTCGAAAACAACGTGGCGAATGTTGGCTCGTGCGCAGTTCCGAATGGTTGCGGGGCCCAGGCAGGGGACATCGAAGCGCATATCGTGTCCCGGTTTCGTGACTTTGCAGAGCGTGGCGGGGTAGGGCTTGCCGCCGCCGCTGCGGATGCACTCGTTCGTGCCCTTGAAGCCCTCTACGCAGAGAACACGCTGATCATGCACCACGATGCTCTGCCCGATGTCCAGCTCTGCGATACGGCGGGCCATACCCATGCCGAAAAGTGCATCCGCTTCCTGTTGCGGGGTGGGGGCGGGACCGGCAAGATGTCCCTCCCCGGGCATGTGGTCCTGCATAAACGTGGTGGCAGGCAGGACGCGGATACCATATTTCTCTGCCTCCGCGCAGGCGCTGCCGAAGATGCTGTGTGCATGTCGCCTCGGGAGCTGCGCCAGCAGACGTCTCGCCGTGGCGTCCGGTCTCAGGGTGAAAAGGCAAGCCGGCTTGATCTGGCCCGCCAGAATGACCTCGCTTATCCCGTTGGTTCGCAGATATTCGAGCGGTGCTTCCACCTGCCCGATGCGGAAGGCCCGATATTCGTCGCACATGCTTGCCGTATGTCGGTCCGCTGCCCCGCGCATACCGACCCCGACCACACGCATACCGGCACGGTGCGCCCCCTCGATGACCATGCGCGGGTAGTCCCCGGCGCAGACGATGACGCCGACGCTGCGTTGCGCAGTGGTGGGGGTGTTTGACATGCGGGATTACAGAAGCTCCGGGTGCTCGATGTAGAAGGCGATGCGCTGCATGAGCCTGCCGATGTCGCCGCCGTCCACGACACGGTGGTCGAAGGATGCGACCATCTGTGCCTGCTCGACGGGCACGAAACACTCCACCTCATCGCTCCAGACCGGCACCTTCTGCACGGCCCCGATACCCAGAATGAGGCTCTCGCTGGGCAGCGGCATGGGAGTGGAATTGGTGAGCCCGAATCCTCCGAAGTTGGTGATGGTAGCAATGCCGCCGCCCCGATGCTCATCGTCCAGACGGCGATTGCGGGCCTGTGCGACAATCATGTTATATTCGTCGATCAGGTCATCCAGCTTGGATTCATTCAGCCGCCGCATGACAGGCACGAGCACACCGTCCGATACCTGCACGGCTATACCCAAATCAATGTGACGCGGGGTAAGAATTTTCCCGCCCACCATGTAGCCTGCACTCTCCGGGGCTTCCGCCAGGGCCAAGGCAAAGGCTCGCGCAAAATAGAGCGTATAACCGGGTTTGCGGGGATGCCGCTTGCGGTGCATCATGATGGGGGCCATGAGGATGGGACGCGAGGCCGAGGCAATGGGCCGCCGCCAGGTGCGCTGCATGCTGCCTGCCACCGCCATGCGCATGGGCGAGGCTTGCTTGCTGGGCCAGCCGTCCACGTAGGAAATGAAGTTCTCGAAGTCGTTAATCGTAACGCGACCGCCGGCTCCGCTTCCGGTGATGTAGGCGAGGTCTGCTTCCGTGATACCCAAGTCATCCATCCTCGAACGGATGCGGGGAGAAAGGTACTGCGGACCGCGTCTGCGGGTAGGTACGGGCAGGCCGCCGGCGGCATGGGTGTGTTCTACAAACTCACCTTCCGTCTTGAAATGGGCTCCATCGTCCTTCTGCGGCTCCTTGCTCGTTTCCTGAGGCGGGGGGGCTTGTTCACCGGACCATTCTTTCGAGCCCGTGCGCTCCATTTCTTCCGCTGATGCCTCAATGAGGCCGAGCACATAGCCCACGGGTACGGTCTGCCCCTCCTTGGCGCGCATTTCGCGTATAACGCCGCCGCAGGTGGTCGTGACACCCATGACGGCCTTGTTTGTCTCCACCTCCAGCACCTCCTGATCCGTCGCAACGTTGTCGCCGGGCTTCACCTTGAGGCTCATGATGGTGGCTTCTACAATGGATTCGCCCAACTGGGGCATGAGAATCGGAACTAATGGCATGACTGATAACGGAAGCAGTTAAAGGGTGATGAGGTAGCGGGCGGTCTGCGCGATTTTGGCGGCACCGGGGCGGTGCGCTTTCCACAGGTCCGGGTGGTAGGGGATGGGCGTGTCCGGTGCTGTGATACGCAGGGGCGGGGCATCCAAAAGGTGGAAGCCCTCTGAGGTGACAGCCGAGATAACCTCCGCAGCCACACCGCCCCAGGGGAAATCCTCGCTGACCACCAGCAGGCGGCCCGTGCGAGCCACGGACCCGAGGATGCCGCCCACATCCAGCGGCTTGATGCAGCGCAGGTCCACGACCTCCAGCTCATAACCGCACTCGCGCTGCAGCAACTCCGCCGCCTGCAGGGCCTCCGGCACCATGGCGGAGAAGGCGACCACAGTAGCATCCCGACCGGGGCGGGCGATGCGCACACTGCCCACCGGCAGCGGCTCCGGGTCAATCCAAGAATCCGCTTTCAACCAGCGGTAGAGGAACTTGTGCTCCATGAAAACAACGGGATCCGGAATGCGGACCGCCTCCTTGAGCATGAAATACGCATCCGCCACGGTGGCGGGTGTGAACACGTGCAGCCCCGGGAAGTGCGCGAAGAGGGCCTCGGGGCACTGGCTGTGGTAGGGGCCGCCTGCGGGTGTGCCGCCGCAGGGCATGCGCAGGGTGAGGTTCAGCGGCATGCCGGTGCGGTAGTAGTGGGCTCCGGCGTTGTTGCCCATTTGGTTAAGAGCCAGGATACCGAAGTCCGCGAACTGCATCTCGAGAATGGGTTTCATGCCCTCGAGCGCGGCACCGATACCCATGCCCATGATGGCGTCCTCCGCAATGGGGGTGTTGAGCACGCGGCCGGGGAATCGGGCATCCAGCCCCTTGGTGGCCTTGAAGGCTCCGCCGAACTTGCCTGCTATATCCTCGCCCATGAGGAAGACGGCCGGGTCTTCCTCCAGCAGCTCCGTCATGGCCTGACGGATGGCATCTATATAGGTAACGCTCATTGTTCTTCGTGTTCGGGGTTCCATGTGGTGGCCACCCAGTTTTCCGTGGCGGGGGAGGGAGGGGCTTCCTTTTGGGCCTGCGCCACACAGCGTTGCACCTCCTCGGCGCATTCGGCCGCAAGCGAGGTGTCCTCGGCCTCGGTTATCCAGCCCAGCTCGCGCAGCTGGCGGGAGGCCACGGCCAGCGGGTCGCGGTCTGCGTAGGCGTCTTTCAATTCCTGCGGAATGTAGCAGGAGTCATCGTGCTCGCCGTGACCGCACATGCGCAGGGTGTTGGCCACCACCCACTGCGGTCCCTCCCCGGTGCGGGCGGAGGCAATGGCCTGCCCCATGGTCTGCAGGGTGGCGAGAAAGTCCGTGCCGTCGCATTCGTGCACGGTGTAGCCGTACCCTATGCCGCGGTCGGTCAGGCTCTTGCAGGCAAATTCTTGGCTGTTCGGGGTGGAGTAGGCGAATTGATTGTTGCTGATAACGATGACAACGGGTAATTTTTGAACGGCGATCATGTTGGCGGCCTCCTGAAACGCCCCGACTGAGGTCGTTCCGTCGCCGACGCAGGCTAATCCCACGCAGCCGGTTTGGCCCTTCATGCGCTTGGCCAGCATGGCGCCGCCTACCACGGCTACGCCCGCGCCCAGGTGGGAGATGGGGGCAGGGGTCCCCTCCGCCGGGTTACCCCAGTGCACATTGCCGTCGCGTCCGCGCATGAGCCCGGAGGCACTGCCGAAGTAGGCGCGTGCGCTTTCTAACACGCTGTCACCCCACGCGCAGCGGCCGGCCTGCTCGCGGATGAAGGGGGCGTAAACATCCTGCCCTTTGCGCAAAAAAACGCCCTCCGCCGCTGCGATGGCCTCGTGTCCGCGGCCCAAGAACACGCCGCCGAAGATTTTGCCGGCCTTGTACAGGGCGGAAATTTTCGTATCGAACGCGCGGGCCGTGACCATGGCGCGGTAGGCGCGCAGGGCCGGTTCTTGTAGGTTGTTCAGCTTCACGCGCATTATTATACCCCCCCGCGCCCGTGCATGCAAGCAGAAACGTCAGCCTTGCCCGCGAATGTTGCATCCGCGCGGGCCGCGTGTGTCAATAATCCTGAACGGGGGAGCCCGGAACGGCGTCCGCAGGGGCAAATCCGGCGGAGAAGTCGGCGACATCCTGCACAAAGTCGCGCCATGCGATGTAGGGCATCATCGGTTGGCTACTGCACTGCATGCGGAAACGCTCGATGCGTTCGAGTGCGGGCGTCAGTACCTCGCAGGGCAGGGTGCGTACGGCGGCGGCAATGGCCTCCAAGTGCTCGCAGCTGTCGTGGCAGACCAGCGGTAGGTCGCATCCCGCGCGCAGGGCCAGCGGGACTGCCTGCTCGGGGGTATATCGGTGTGTGATGGCCCCCATGCACAGGTCGTCGGTGAAGACAACGCCCTCGAAGCCCAGCTGATCCCGCAGGAAGCCCTGCACCAAGGTGCGGGAGAGGGAGGAGGGGTGATCGGCATCAATCTCCGGAAGGAGCAGGTGCGCGATCATCAGCGAGGGGAGCTCGGGCATGAGGGCGGTAAAGGGAATGCCGGCACCGCGCAGAAAATCGTCACGCGTGCCGTGCAGCACGGGGAGGTCGCTGTGCGGGTCGCAGGTGGCGGCGCCCATGCCGGGGAAGTGTTTGCCGCAGGTCATGATGCCGCAGTGGGCGGCCATGCGGTTCCATACACCGGCGTAAGAGATAACATCTTGCGTATCCGTTCCCCAACAGCGGGAGGGCAGGGCATTGGCGTGCTCGCTGCCCAGATCGAGGACGGGTGCGAAGTTGGTGTTGATGCCCAGCGACAGCAGGCAACGCGCATTATAAGCAGCGGCTTGGCGGATGCTATGCGTGCTGCGGGTCTGAGCCAAGGTCGCCGCAGCCGGAAGCTGCACTCCGATGGCTGCCGTGCGAACCACTCGCCCGCCTTCTTGGTCAATGGCGATGATCGGGTCGCCTGCGTCGCAGGAAATCTGCCGCAGCTCATCGGTGAGCTCGCGCACCTGCTCGGCGTCCTCGATGTTGCGGGAGAAAAGAATATAACCGGCCGGCTGCAGGCGCGAAAAAAGCTCACGCTCTCTCGGGGAGAGAGTCACGCCTTCCACACCTGCAATGACCGGGAGCATTGCTGTGCCTTATCTGCCGCCGAAGATATCGGCACGCGTGAACACGGGGAACACAGGCACTCCGCGAGACTCGATGGCCTCGCGCCCGCCTTCTTGGCGGTCCACCAGCACCAAGGCCGCGACCACCTTACCGCCCTCCGCCTCGATGGCATCGATGGCCTTCAGCGTGGAGCCGCCGGTCGTGATGACGTCGTCCACCACGATAACCTCCTGCCCGGCAGAGAAGTTACCCTCGATACGCTTGCCGCGCCCGTGGTCCTTGGCCTCCTTGCGCACTGTAAACACATTCAGCGGCTTCTCCCCGGCAGAATACATCCCGATGGCCAGCGAAATCGGGTCCGCGCCCATCGTCATCCCACCGATGGCCGTCGCCCCCGGATGCTGCTTCAAAATCACGTCCCGCACCAATTCCCAGCCCACTTGGCCGATGAGATTGGCCCCCCGCGCATCCAAGGCCGTCACGCGAGAGTCGCAATACAAATCGCTCTCCTTGCCCGATGCAAGAATGAAATGCCCCGTCTTGATCGACTTTTTCAACAAAATCCCGAGAAGTTCCTGTTTGGCTTCGCTCATAACTCCCCCATTCTACCCCAATCCCCGCCCCTTGTAAAGCCGAAAATGAGATGGGCTTACTCAATCGGGAGCCAGTGTTTCGGTAGCGGACGGATGCGAATGGGATTCCCCCCCGCGAGACTGTAGGGGGGGATGTCTTGGTTGACAACGCTTCCCGCCGCGATGACGGAGTGGTCACCGATAGTCACACCTTTCAGAATGATGCTCCGCGCACCGATGAAACAGGATTTCCCGATGTGGACGGGCTCTCCTCTGTCCGCCTCGTGAAAAGAGGAGGCCCACATCCCATTCGGTGCCGGATAATGGCAATCGGTGTCCATAATCAGGCAATCGGCACCGATGATGGTTTTTTCACCGATTGTTATACTCTTAACACAGTAGATAGCACCACCACTCATCCCGGAATATGACCCGAAGGAAATCTCCGCCCCGGGGCACCCCGTGCAGAGACTGAGCTGTGTACTCATGATGGGATTAAAGCGCCGGAGACTGTGAAGCGTGCAGTGATCCCCCAGTCGAATGACAGAATTATCCGCCTTGCGAATGAAGATGCTGCCGGATACCGTACAGCCCTTCCCGAGTCTGACCCCCGATAGCCGGAGGAAGGTCGCGCGGATGCGGTAATATAACTTGAGGAGGATCTGCTTCATAGTACTCGTTGATAACTTGTCAATGTTTCTTCCGCACACTTTGCCCATGAGAAGTGCGTGAGTCTCTCTGTCCCTTTCTTCCGGAGCTTGCTTCGCAGAGTTTCATTCAGAAATGCCTCTTCCATTGCCTCGGCAATGTTTTCGACAGAATTTCCGTCAAAATACAGAGCTGCGTCCCCCGCAATTTCCGGAAAACAGCTGGCATCGGAGCAGACAACGGGAGCACCGCAGGAAAAGGCCTCCAAGAGGGGGAGCCCAAATCCCTCGTAAAGAGAGGGGTAAACAAAGAATTCTGCCTTGCTGTACAGCGTGGCTAACAGAGCGTCATCGGCGGGAAGTTGCCTGACAAAAGAGGCTAGTCTGAGCTCTGCTATCAGCCTGTTTTCTTCATCGGAAAATGCGCCTCCGCCCACGCAGATTAAATGAAGCTCCGGGGCTTTTTGGTGAATGATTGAGAAAGCTTTGATAAAATTTTCGAAATTTTTGTATCCCGCACGTTTTCCAACAAAGAGAACGTAGCGCTCCGGCAGTGGCGGAATGTGGGCCAACGGAATGCGTGGAAGAGTGAGTGAGTTGCCGTGATAGACAACATCAACGATGTCGGGATCAACCCCAAGAATACGGACCGCATCCTCCTTTGTCCTGCGGGAGATAGCAATGATTCTGTCAGCTCTGCGTGCAAATTCTCTTTTGCGACGGGCTGACGGGTCTGCCGGAGAAAAACTCTGTGGGAAGAGCTCGTGGGTCATATCATGTATCGTGATGACCAACGGCGTTTTTTTGATGTGAGGCAGAATCTCCGTGGAGTTGTTATGCGTGGGGTGAACAAGGTCGTATCGAAAAGTTTTCAGAGCTTTCAGACTCTGTGTTCGCAACATTTGGCGCCTTGCCAGTTCTGCCCACTCGGGGCACATCGGTACTTGGCTGAGGCATTTCCAAAGGAGGGATTCCTTCGGCGAACCTTGCGATACAAGTGGAAAAAAATCCGCCTTTCGGAGGTAGCCGTTAGGAGTATCGAGGATAGGCAACTGCACCTCCACTCCCTTATCGAGGAGTCCCTGAATAAGCTCGCAGACGTAGCGACTGACTCCGGTATATTTGCCGATCCAGAAGGCTCTGGGGTGCATGAAGACAGAGAGTTCGGACATAGAGTTTATCGTTTCAGTCTTCTGCCCAAGGCCAGCACGAAGGCAAACACCGGCAGGGGGAGGCAGCGGATGGCGGAGAAGAGGCCTTTGTAGCCGAGGCGGCGGGAGATGCGGATGCGGTTGAGGGTGCCGCGGCGCCAGAAGGTGCTGAGGAGCTTGCGGGTGTTGATGTCCTCCTCAATGGCATTGAGGAGCCCTGCGAGGTTGGGGGAGGGGTGGGTTGCCGCGTAGGTGCGGTAGGCGGCGAGCTCGCGGGTGAGGGGCGGGACAGTGACGTTGAAGTATTTGTCGTTGAAACGCTCCAGTCGGACGATGGCGCGGTAGCCGCGCGAGGCGTCATCGCCGCCTCGGCTTTGGTTGCCGCTGCCTTGGCGCATCAGAACGGCGGGTACGTTGTCCAAGTAGACCCCGGAGCCGAGAATGTTGGCGCGGTAGTAGCAGGACAAATCGTCAACGTAGTAGGCCTCCTCATCCAAGGGCCCGAAGGTACGATAAACGCTGATATGCCAAGCCTTGTAAGAATACAGCGAGTTTGCCCCCGGGAAGAGCGGGGAGATGGGGCCGTCTGCGAGCGACACAACCCTCGCTGCGGCGTGGGTGCCGCAGGGGATGCAGGATGCCGCCCGCGCCTCGTCCGCAGTGGCATCGGTGAAAGCCCGGAGCCCCGTGGCCACGTAGGTACACCCGGGGTGCTCGGCAATAGCCCGGGCGATGACGCTGCAGCGGTCCACGGCCGCCAAATCGTCATCATCAGCGCGGATAACCCACTCCCCCGTAGCCAGCGATACCGCGTGATTCGTGTTACCCGCCAGCCCCATGTTCCTCGGAGTCCGGGTCGTGAGCACCCGGTGGGGCCCGGTGTAGTCGGCAGCGCAGCGGCAGATGATATCGTAGGTGTCATCCGTGGAGCAATCATCCGAGAAGATGAACTCCAGCTCCCCCGGGTAGTCCTGAGCCAAAGCACTCTCCACCGCCTCGCGGATATACCGGCTGCGGTTATGCGCGGTAAGAACGTAGGAGAGCTTGGGGAGGGCAGGGGCCACAGCGCGCAAAAGGCACCGCCCTGCCGGGTGCAAGACGGTGCCCTGTAAGGATGATCAGTTGTTACCGTTCACACGGGAGAACTGCTTGAGGCGCAGGCCGTTGAGGTGAATGAAGCCGCTGGCATCATCCTGATTGTAATCCTCATCGGTGTAATCGCCCTCCATGGTCGCGATGGCGTAGCTGTAGAGGCTGTTCGGACTCTTGCGGCCGGCGTACATCACGTTACCCTTGTAGAGCTTCAGTCGCACCTCGCCGTTCACCGTCTCCTGGGTCTTCTCCACCAGCGCCTGGATGGCCTCGCGCTCCGGAGCGAACCAGAAACCGTTATACACCATTGCCGCATAATCCGGAATGAGCGAATCGCGCACCTTCTGGGCCTCGCGGTCCATGGTGATAGTCTCAATGTCGCGGTGAGCGGCCAGCAGAATGCTACCGCCGGGGGTCTCATAAATACCGCGGCTCTTCATGCCCACAAAGCGGTTCTCCACAATATCCACGCGGCCGATGCCGTGCAGGCCACCGAGGTAGTTGAGCACCAGCATCACACCCAGCGGATCCAGCAGCGTGTAGCCGTCCTTCTCGCCGGTAACATAGGCACCGACCTTCTCGATAATCTCCGCCAGACCCTCCGTCTGAAGACCCACGATGTCGCCCTTCTCGAAGAGGCACTGCAGGTACTGCGGCTTGTCCGGGGCATCCTCCGGCGCGTTGGAGAGCACATACATCTTGCGGTCCTCCTCCTTGGTAGCATCGTACCAAGTATCCTCCAAAATACCGGCCTCGTAGGAGATGTGCAGCAGGTTGCGGTCCATGGAGTAAGGCTTCTTGACGCTCTGGCGAATCGGAATGCCGTGGGATTCCGCGTACTGAATGAGCTCCGTGCGGCCGGGGAACTGGTCGCGCCACTCCTTCATACGCCAAGGGGCGATAACCTGCAGCTGCGGGGCCAGCGCGTTGATGGAAAGCTCGAAGCGCACCTGGTCGTTGCCCTTGCCGGTAGCACCGTGGGCAATGGCATCCGCGCCCTCCGCCAAGGCCACATCCACCATCGCCTTCGAGATGCAGGGGCGGGCAATGGACGTACCGAGCAGGTAGCGGCCCTCGTACAGAGCGTTGGCGCGGAACATCGGGTAGATGTAATTCGCGGCAAAGTCCGCCTTCAGGTCACCGACGATGCACTTGGAGGCACCGGTGGCCAAGGCTTTGGCCTCGATGCCCTCCAGTTCCTCAGCCTGGCCTACATCGGCACAGTAGGCGATGATTTCGGCGTTGTACTTCTCCTTGAGCCACACCAAGAGAACGGATGTGTCAAGGCCACCGGAGTATGCGAGAACGATTTTCATCTTGATTACTGCCGCGCGGAGGTTCACCGTGCGTTCGCGGGTATTATACGCCCATGCGGCGCGTAAGGGAAGCAAAATCTGCCCCGCATACGCAAAAAAGCACTGCCGTGTGCGTGCGGCAGTGCTGTGGGGTAAGGGGGAGCGGCTTATTCTAGGCACCAGCTGATGGTGCGGCAGTATGTCTTGCCGGGGCGCAGTACAATGCTCGGGAAGTTCGGGTGGTGCGGGGAGTCCGGGTAATTCTGCGCCTCCAGGGCCACACCGCCGCGTTTGAGGGGCAGGTAGTCCCCCGTGTAGACCTGCAGCCCCGGGGCGTCCGTCTGCAGACGCAGGGTGCGCCGTCCGTTCGTCAGCAGTGCCACCTCCCGCAGTCCCGGGCCGCCGCCGAGCACATAGTTATCATCAAAGCCGCCGGGCAGGGGAGCCCCCGGGGCGTTGCGCGTCACAAAGGGCACCGGCTGACGCAGGTCATAGGGCGTGCCTGCCACGGGGCAGATCTCTCCCGTTGGGATGTTCGCCACCATGGGGGTATACTCCTCCGCCCGCACCTGCAGGCAGTGCCGCTCGTCAATCGTGCCGTCTCCGTCCAGGTTCCAGTAAGCATGGTTTGTCAGGTTCAGCAGTGTGGGTGCATCCGTCTGTGCCTCCATTCGCAGGCTCAGCGTGCTCTCCTGCAGGGTATAGGTTGCCTTCACCTGCACGCAGCCCGGGTAGCCCTCCTCGCCGTCCGGGGAGGTAAGGGTGAGCACCAGCTCCGTCTCTGTCTGCAATTCAATCTTCCAGATGCGGTCGCTGTAGCCGAGATTACCGCCGTGCAGGCTGTTCGGGCCGTTGTTACAGGCCAGAGAATACCCGCAGCCGTCCAGCTCAAACCGCCCTCCGGCGATGCGGTTGGCCACGCGTCCGCAGATGGCCCCGCAGTAGCAGTCATCCGCCGCTGCGTCGTCTAAGGTTTTCGGTCCGTACAAACAGTCCGTTCCTTGGTAAACAAAGCTCAGGATGCGCGCCCCGAAGTCGGTGATGCGTACCTCTGCCTGCGGGGTGCGCAGGGTGATAATGTGTGCGTGAGTGGTATCTTCTTTCATAAACAAAGGGAAAGGCTGTTATTGCTGTTGTTGCCAGGAGACGACCTTGCCGCCCTCGAACAGCACGCCGCCGGACTCCTCCTGCACCCAAGCCGTGGACATGTGGGAGTAGGGGTAGGCATCCCAGTATGGTCCCCGCCAAGGCCCGTAGGGGTAGAAATCGTTTGTCACGGTAACGGGGCGCGGCGTGGTGTACACCCACTTCTCCGCCGTTTTGCCGTTACTCATCCCCACGGTTACCTTTCTCTGCGGGGCACCCCAAGCCAAGTACACAGCAGAGGGCGACATGCCGTGGGCGATGCGCCCGGCGCGTACCAGCTGCTGTTGTTTCTCCGGCAATTGGCTGAACATCGCCGGATTCTCCTGAATACGCGTTGCCGGGGTCGTCGTCTCGCACGAGACGAGGGCGAGAGCAGCCGTTGCCACCGCTGCCGCGCGGAGCAGATGCTTGTATGTCCGCTTGTTCATGGCTCCGAATTTACCACGAATCCCGCCGTATGCCAAGAAAAAAGCCCGTTTCCGCCGTCCCTTTGCGTCATAAAAGGCCTGCTGCCGAATTTGAGTGTTGCCAAAGCGGCCTCGAGTCTGTACCATGTGGCGTCCTTTTTTTCATGAAAAGCAGCTATTTCATGTTGGTGACGATCATCAGTGCTCTGGTGCTGGTGGCTTATACTTATCTGACGGCAGTCCCGGATTGCGTCGGAAAGACCGGGCTTAACCCTCCTGCCTACGGCGGCTCTCAGCATTACGGCTTGCACCGCCTGATCAACATCATCCACTACGAGGAGTGCTACTGCTTCAACCTGACGGAGGAGCAGTTCGCCGCCCTCAAGCGGGATATGGATAAGGAGGGCGACTGGAAGTTCTCCGATGACGTGATCGAGAAGTTTTCCACGATGGACCTCAAATCCTTCCGCACGGAGAAGGGGCTGTACGGGGTCCGCGAGCCGAAAGATGATTGGCGGGGCACTTGGTTCTTCTACTGCCCGCGGCGTGAGCTGCTGCACGTGGGCACCTTCCAACGCTGAAGGCCCCCGGTTCAGCGGCCGATGTCAATGATATTCACCTCCGGCGGGCAGAAGAAGCGCATGCCCATGGTGGAACCCACGCCGCGCGTCACGAAAATACGGCGTCCTCGGTCAAAGGAATAGAGCCCGGCGGGCATATCCGAGCGCAGGCTGATGAAGCGGCGAGGCTCGGTGAAGGGCACCCCCAGCTGCCCGCCGTGCGTGTGGCCGCTCAGCATCAGGTGCCAGTGGTAGTCTGCCAGCAGCTCCCGGCTTTCCGGGTCATGGGAGAGCAGCAGCACCGGCACATCGTCCGCAGCCTGCTCCGCCATGCATTGCTCCGGGGCCTCGTCTCCTTCGTTGTAGTCCCCCAGTCCCACGATGCGCAGGCGGTGCCCGGCGGGGCTCTGCCATTCCACGGATTGATTGCGGAGCAGGGGGATGCCCGCCGTGCGGTACACGCGTTCCACCTGTTCCTGTTTCTCGTAATCCTGATTCCCCAGGATGGCGAAGGTGGGGGCAATGCTCTTCATGCGCCGCAGGGCCTGCACCATCCGCCGCGTGCGCATAAAGCGGGTGTTCACCATAATGAGGTCGCCGCCGAAGATAATGAGGTCCGGCTTGGCCTGCTCGATGGCATCCAGGGCCTCATCCAGCAGCTCCCTGCTGTCATGCACATCTGCTAAAAAGGCAATGCGCAGGGGCCCCGCGCCCGGAAGGGTCTCCGCCGGCATGCTCAGGTGGTTCACCTCCAACTGCCGCGCGCCGTAGCGGCCGTACCATTTCAGCCCATGGTATGCCGCTGCCAGCAACAGCAGGAGGATGCACAGCTTCCAATGCCGGCGGAGAAACGCTTTCATCAGTCGCGGATGGCGTTGAAGATGCTCAGCTCGGGGTCGGTGAAGATGCCGTCCTTGCGGATTAGTTTGCCGTCAAAGTAGATCTCGCCGCCGCCGCATTCCTCGCGCTGAATGCACACCAAGTCCCAGTGAATGGCGGATTCGTTGCCGTTCGGGGCCTCGTCGTAACACTGCCCGGGGGTCAGGTGGAAGGAGCCGGCGATCTTCTCGTCGAAGAGAATGTCGCGCATGGGTTTGAGCACATGCGGGTTCAGGCCTAGGGCAAATTCGCCGATGTAGCGCGCGCCGGGGTCGGTGTCCAGAATGGCGTTCAGCTCGGCGTCCTTGCCGTTGCAGTGGGCCTCGACGATCTTGCCGTTTTCAAAGCGGAAGCGCACGCCGTCAAAGGGGATGCCGTGGTAGATGCTCGGGGCGTTGTAGCTGAGGGTGCCGTTGATGCTGTCCCGCACGGGGGCGGTGTATACCTCGCCGTCCGGTACATTGCAATCCCCCGCGCAGACGATGGCGGGTATCCCCTTGATGGAGAACTCCAGGTCTGTGCCCGGTCCCACGATGCGCACGCGGTCCGTGGCCTCCATCATGGCCTTGATCTTCTCCATGCCCTGCTTCAGCTTGGCGTAGTCGGCCAGGCAGCAGCGGAAGTAAAAGTCCTCGAAGTCCTCGGTGCTCATGCCCGCCGCCTGCGCCATGGAGGGCGTGGGCCAGGCCAGCACGGTCCACTTGCGTTGGTTGACGGTGAAGTTGCTTGCCTCGCGCAGGTGCTTGCTCACCAGCTTCATGCGCTCGGCGGGCACGTCGGCGGTCTCGAAGGTGTTGTCATCCGCATAGAAGCAGATGTGCACATCCATATCCTGCGCGCGTTGCAGGCGGTAGCGGCCCTCCAAGGCGTACTGCTCCTCGGTTGCCTCGCGGTTCAGCTCGCGGCTGATGCGGCTGTGTCCCAGCTCCACATGGGGAATCCCCCCCGCGGCACGTACCGCGCGAATGAGCTGCACCACCATCTCGTCCGGTATGTTCTGCATGCGCAGGTTCACATGCTCCCCGGGCTGCACGCGTACGGAGTAGTTCACGACCTGGCGTGACAGTTGCTCCAATCTCGGGTCGGTCATGGCCTTATCAGTGGGTTGCGGGGTTCAGGATGCTCAGTTCGGGGTCGGTGAAGATGCCGTCCTTGCGGATCAGCTCGCCGTCGAAGTAAATCTCGCCGCCGCCGTAGTCCTTGCGCTGAATGCACACCAGGTCCCAGTGTACCTGGGAGCGGTTGCCGTTGTCGCACTCTTCGTAGGCCTGTCCGGGGGTAAAGTGGAAGGAACCGGCGATCTTCTCGTCAAAGAGGATGTCGCGCATGGGCTTGAGCACCTCCGGGTTCACACCAAGGGCAAACTCGCCCACGTAGCGCGCGCCTTCATCGCTGTCCAAAATGGCGTTTAACTCGGCATCCTTGCCGTCGCAGTGGGCCTCGACAATTTTGCCGTTCTCGAAGCGCAGCTTCACGCCCTCGAAGGGAATGCCGCGGTAGAGGGAGGGGGCGGTGTAGCTCACCACGCCGTTCACGCTGTCCCGCACGGGGGCGGAGAACACCTCGCCGTCCGGTATGTTCAGCTCGCCGGAGCAGGGGATGGCAGGCATGCCCTTGATGGAGAAGGTGAGGTCCGTGCCGGGGCCCACAATGTGCACGCGGTCCGTGCTCATCATGCGGGCGGCCAGTTTGTCCATCGCTACGCGCAGGCTGCTGTAGTCGGCCAGACAGCAGCGAAAGTAGAAGTCCTCGAAGGCCTCGGTGCTCATTCCTGCGCCTTGGGCCATGGCGGGGGTGGGCCAGCGGAGCACGCACCAGCGGGTGTGGTTCACGCGCTCATCGATGGAGGGACGCAGCAGGCGCTGGGCCAAGCTCATGTTCTCGGCGGGCACGCCGCTGTTCTCAAAGCTGTTGTGGCCGCCGCGCACGGCGATGTAGCAGTCCATGGCCTGCATCTCCTCCAGCGCAAACTTGCCGATGGCTTCGTACTGCGGTTCGGTGGCGCCGGAGAGCATTTCGCGGGTCACGCGGCCGTGGTGCAGGTGCAGGTGGGGAATGCCGCCCGCAGCGCGTACGGCGCGTATCAGTTGAATGGCCACCTCGTCCGGGGTGTCAAACATATCCAGCAGCACTCGCTCGCCGGGTTGCACCTTGCAGGAGTGCTTTACCAGGTTCTGCGCCAGTTGGGTCGTTCTCGGGTCTGTCATGATTGGCTTTCGGGGTTTTGTTAAGGGTTCAGCAGGGCTTGGTCAGCTCCTTCATGGCGGCCAGCAGGTCTTGCTGCGTCACGTTGTCGGCCAGGTAGGGTGCGCCGCAGCGGTGCAGCAGGACAAAGCGTATGCGGCCGCCCGCAAATTTCTTGTCGGCGGTGGTCAGGGCCAGCGCGCGGTCTATGTCCACTTCCTGCGGCAGTACCAAGGGCAGCTCCAGCGCGCGCAGGGTGTCCAGTACCTCGCGTTCGTCCTCGCGGCTCAGTCCGCCCAGCTTGCGGGAGAGGTAGAGCGCCGCGCGCATGCCCAGGCTCACCGCTTCGCCGTGCAGCAGGCTGCCGTAGGGTACGGCGGCTTCGATGCCGTGGCCCAGGGTGTGCCCCAGGTTCAGGTAGGCGCGCACGCCGGAGGTCTCGCGTTCGTCGGCTTCCACAATCCCGGCCTTGATGGTCACGTTGTCCGCGATGAGTTCGGGCAGTTTCTCCACGGTGCGCAGGGTAAAGCCCAGGTCAATCTCATCGGCGGCGTTTTGCAGGGCGCGGAGCATGGCGGGGCGGCTCAGGGCGGCGTGCTTCACCATCTCGGCCATCCCCTCGCGCATCACGCGCGGCGGCAGGCTCGTGAGGGTGGTGGGGTCTGCCAGCACCAGTTGCGGCTGGTGAAAACTCCCCACCAGGTTCTTGCCGCAGGGCAGGTTCACACCCGTCTTGCCGCCCACGGAGCTGTCCACCTGGGCCATCACGGTGGTGGGTACCTGCACAAAGGGTATGCCGCGATAATAGGTGGCGGCCGTAAAGCCTGCCACATCGCCCACCACGCCGCCGCCCAGGGCTACCACAAAGCTGCTGCGGTCGTGCCCGGCGCGTACCATCTCCTCTGCCAGCATCTCGACGGTGCGCATGGTTTTGTTGGCCTCGCCCGCTTCCATGATGTGCGTGCTC
Organism: Akkermansia sp.; assembly: GCA_022787425.1. Lineage (GTDB taxonomy): Bacteria > Verrucomicrobiota > Verrucomicrobiia > Verrucomicrobiales > Akkermansiaceae > Akkermansia. The sequence continues at coordinate 46,671 of JALFWB010000002.1, read as the reverse complement.
ACGCTGTAGCCGGAGTCCTCCAAGCTCATCTTCACCTGCTCGCCGTACAGGGGGTAGACGTTGCTGTCCGTTATCAGTGCGGCCTTGCCGGTCAGGCGCCGGCGCGATACCCGGAATCCCAGGTTGCTCAGGGAGGCGTTTGCAACGTGTACGACGTAGGAGCGTTCGCCGAGGTTGAGTGATACATCTGGCATAGGACCCCATTCTAGTGCCTTTGCGCGCAGGATGCAAGGGCGAAATGCGGCATATTCCGCCCTTTCTCCCTCTGCTGCCGTATTTTGGGCTTGCCCGTCGCCGCCTCTTGTGGCAACATATGCCGCACTACTATGGCTCGCATCAACGATCATTTCCTCAAACTCCAGGCCGGGTACCTCTTCCCGGAAATCGGCCGCCGTGTCGCGGCTTTCGCTGCCGCTAACCCGGATAAAGCTCCTTCCATCATTCGCTGCGGTATCGGCGATGTCACCGAGCCGCTCCCGCAGGTCGCCATCGAGGCTATGCACAAGGCCGTGGACGACCAGGCCAAGCGCGAGACTTTCCACGGTTACGGTCCGGAGCAGGGCTATGCTTGGCTCCGCGAGGCTATTGCGGAGGTCTCTTACAAGGCTCGCGGCGTGCAGGTGGAGGCCGATGAAATCTACGTCTCCGACGGCGCTAAGTGTGATACGGGCAACATCCTCGACATCTTCGGGCATGACAACATCATCGCCGTGCCGGATCCCGTGTATCCCGTGTATGTGGACACCAACGTGATGAACGGTAACACTGGCTCCGCCCGTCCGGATGGCTCCTACGAGGGGCTCGTTTACCTGCCCTGCACGCCGGAGAACGGCTTTGTGCCGGAGGTGCCGCAGCAGCGCGTGGATCTGGCTTACCTCTGTTTCCCGAACAATCCCACGGGTGCCGTGGCTACCTATGACCAGCTGAAGGCTTGGGTTGACTACGCGCTGGCCAACGACACGATCCTCCTCTACGACGGTGCCTACGAGGCTTTCGTGACGGATCCCTCCGTCCCCACGTCCATCTTCGCCATCCCGGGGGCGCGCCGCTGCGCCATCGAGTTCCGCTCGTTCTCTAAGCAGGGCGGTTTCACGGGCGTGCGCTGCGGTTATATCGTCATCCCGCGCGAGCTGATGGGTAAGGACGCGCAGGGCAATCCCGTTCCCGTGGCGCAGCTCTGGAGCCGCCGCCACAGTACCAAGTTCAACGGCGCCAGCTACATCGTGCAGCGCGGTGCCGCCGCTCTCTTCACCCCGGAGGGGCAGCAGCAGACGGCCGAGCTCATCCGCCACTACCTCGGCAATGCCGAGCTGCTCTCCGCTGCCTGCCGCGCCGCCGGTCTGCGGGTGTGGGGCGGTGCCAATGCGCCCTATGTCTGGGTGCAGACTCCGGATGGCATGGGCAGTTGGGAGTTCTTCGATAAGATGCTCTCGGAGGCTCTGGTGGTCATCACGCCCGGTGCCGGTTTCGGTGCCCACGGTGAGGGTTTCTTCCGCATCTCGGCTTTCAACAGCCGCGCGAATGTGGAGGAGGTCTGCCGCCGCATCACCGAGCTGCTGGCGCACTGAGCCTCGCATCCCCTGCGTTTTCGTCCCCTGTTTCCGCCGTCGTGCGGGGGCAGGGGGCTTGCTTTTGCCTTGCCAAGCGCGCCCGCTTGTGTTACAGTGGGCGGCATGAAGCATGTGTTGCAATCCTGCCGCTTGTACGGCATCGTGGATATGGGCTACACCGCCCCCGGGCAGGTAGCGGAGAAGACGTCGGCGTTGCTCGAGGGCGGGGTGCGCATCCTGCAATTGCGTGCCAAGGGGCTCCCTCTGCCGCAGGTGGCGGAGCTGGCGCGTGTCATGCAGCCACTCTGCCGGGCCGCCGGGGCCGTTTTCGTGCTGAATGATTACCCGGAGCTCGCGGCTTCCCTCGGGGCGGATGCCGTTCATGTGGGGCAGGATGCGGGGCCGCTGGCGCAGGTGCGTGCCGTCGTGGGGCCGCAGATGCTCGTCGGTCGCTCCACTCACAGCCCGCAGCAGGCCCTGGATGCCCTCGCGGAGGGGGCGGACTACATCGGCTTCGGGCCGCTTTTCCCCACGGGTACCAAGCCGGGGCGCCCTGCCATCGGTTTGCAGCACATCGCGCAGGTGCAGGCGCAGCTGGGGGAGCTGCCCATGTTCTGCATCGGCGGTATCAATGCGGCCACGCTTCCCGATGTGCTGGCGGCGGGGGCGCAGCGTGTGGTCATCGTTTCTTGGCTTTTGCAGCAGAAAAACATCGCTGCCGCAGCCCACGCGGTCAATGACATACTTGCGCATTGACTTCCCCGCGCCGCGCGCTATCATTGTTCCCCGTGGAAACCATCATTTCTCAAGGTATTATTGAGTCCTACTTCGGCAAGCTCTCTTCTTGCCTGCAGTTGGATGCAGCCATCGTCGGCGGCGGTCCCAGCGGTATCGTCTGCGCTTATTATCTCGCTAAAATGGGGCACAAGGTCGCCCTGTTCGATCGCAAGCTCTCCCCGGGCGGCGGTATGTGGGGCGGCGCCATGATGTTCAATGACATCGTGGTGCAGGATGAGGCTTTGCCCATCATTGATGAGCTCGGTCTCGCTCACAAGCCCTATCGGAACGGTACGCACATCGTGGATTCCGTGCACGCGACCGCCGGCCTCCTCTACCGCGCAACGCAGGCCGGTGCCATCGTGTTCAATTGCTATTCCGTGGAGGATGTCGTTTACAAGCAGGGCCGTGTCGGCGGCGTTGTCGTCAACTGGACCCCCGTCCTGCGCGAGGGGCTGCACGTCGACCCCCTCACGCTCGCTTCCAAGGTCGTCCTCGATGCCACGGGGCATGATTGCGAGATCGCCCGCACCGTCGCGCGCAAGAACGGTGTCTCTCTCGCTACCCCCACCGGCGGTGTCATCGGGGAGATGAGTATGGACGCCGCCGAGGGCGAGCGCACCACCATCGACAATACTAAGGAGATCTACCCCGGGCTCTTCGTCTCCGGTATGGCCGCCAACGGCGTCTCCGGCAGCTTCCGCATGGGGCCCATCTTCGGCGGTATGCTCATGAGCGGTAAGAAGGTTGCGGAGCTCATGTCCGCCGCCATTCGCAGCCTCGCCTGATCCCTCGCTGACCCCCTCTTTTCCCTGCTGCGGGCCTTTTCCTCCCCCCGCAGCAGGATTTTTTTGCCCCTACCGCATTTTTTCCTTGCCCTTACCTCCCCGCGTAAGCTAAAATATCAGCATCGACACGTTCTCTGTACTTTCAACACGTTTCTTCACCATGCGCGCGGTAGTTCTTTCCCCCGTCCTCTCTCCGGTGGCTCCCTCCGCCTGTTTTTAACCCCGCCACCGCTCACTTTTCATTCATGAAACTCACTTCCCTCGCTGTACTCTCCCTCCTCGCTGCGCTGTCCTTCGCTCCCTCCTCCCTCGCTTCTTCCGATCCGTATGTCGTCTCCGGTGTGGATTACAACAATCCGTGGAACTCTGAGTTTTATTTCGACAGTACAAAGGGTTCTACGTTGGTGAATGCCAACAGCACGTCCGTAAAGGCTTTTATCGATGCGTGGAAGGCGAATGCCACGAAAACCGGCAGTGTAAAGGATTTGTCTTTCTTGGGGAAATGGGCCTCTCGAGTAGATACGACCACGGATTGGTATAAGAATCCTCTCAATCAGAACAATCAAGCTCTAACTGCAGATAATATCGATGCCTATGCCGTTCAAAAACTGGTGGGTAGTACCTCCGGGGAGACCTCAACGCGCAGCTCATATGGTATGACGGCAGACGGCAATATGTGCTGGGCTCATACAGCTGCCAATATGTTGCAGTACTGGCAGTGCTATTATGGTATCTTTGCCTCGGACTCGACAAAAATGCAGCATGGCTACGCAGTCCAAGATACTCAGACTGCTAAGACGATGCTTGGCGTGCAATCGTTGAACATCACAAAATGGTATTACGATACATTTGCCAATATAGCGGGCAGTTTGGAGTTGGCGTTGCCTACGTATCTTGACGTGTGTAAAAGCGGAAATTGGGAGGCAAAGTCGCAGAATGTGTTCGGAGACTTTTTCTCAACCAACAGCGTCACTCTCACAAGGTCTCCTAAGACTGTTTCGGAGTTGACTCAGAGCATTAAGGAGTTGTTGGGGGTGCAAGTGGATGAAAATGGAAAGGTTATTCAAAACGTATATGGCCAGTTGATAGGGCTGGATATTAGTTCTCCGGAGTCAACAACCGGTAGTGGTCATTCGCTCACTTTGTATGGATTCGGATTGAATGATTCCGGAGAAATTAATCGACTCATCTACGCTAATTCCAATGTGGGAGATCCGAACGGGTTGAAAACAGCCTATGTGAAGGTAACTGATGGATTCATCAAATTATACGAGGACGAGGCGTGCACGGTGAATCTCGAAGGTAAATCCGAATCATCCTGGCTCGTTGCTAAACTTACTGCCATCAATACCCCGGATTCCCTTAAAGATATGGGGCGGCAGTATGCTGAGAACGATTTGGTGTGGCATGGTGGAGAGGCTTGGAAGGCCGGACAGGGAACCGGAAGCATGGCAACGGCCATGCCGACCGATGCGACGGGTTGGCAGGTCTCCGTCAACGGTGATTATTACAACAGTTATTTCGATGCTTCCCGAAATGTTCGTTTTAATGATGACGGTAATCCCGGTGGGGAAATCAAGATCTCCGGAACGGCAACGGCACATAACATGACTATTGATGCCGTATCAAAGGATTACACCTTCAATGCTGCCAATAGTGGGGCTGCTGATTTGATTGCCCTTGCCGGCGATCTCATTAAATCCGGTGCAGCAAAGGCTTCATTCGGGCTGAATATATCCGCTGCGGGGCTGTCGGTAAAGGGTGGAACCTTGGCAGTGGGGAGTGGGTGTACCCTGGCGATTTCCGGAACGAGTATGATTGAGCGTGGCGCTACTCTTTCCATGGAGGCAGGTGGCATCGCCTCCTTGGGGAGTGCTACCTTCGCTGCCGGCAGTGTACTGAGTGTGTCGGGAACAAAAAACACCCTTAACGCTTCCTACCTGACCTTTGCCGATGGTGCCCGCTTCTCCTTTGATTTGTCAAATCCGGATACGAAATCAAATACGATGCTGACGATCAACGGTGTTCCCAATTTCGGAGGCAAGGTCTATTTTGACTTTGCCCACGGTGAGGAGAAACAAACATATTACCTAATCTACTTCGGTTCCTCGGTTAATAGTAATTGTTTGGAGAATTTTGTCTCCTATAACGGGAATCTTTCTCTCAATGGTAACTACCTGACTCTTACCTATAAACAGGAGCAGTCCGCCACTTGGAATGGTAGTTCGGGGACTTGGTCGGCGGCTACAACGAATTGGAAGGACACAGAGAGTCCTGAAAACGCTGCGAGCCCTGAAAAATCTGTTGTGAATTTTACTTCCAATACCGAAACCCAGACAGTTACCATCAGTGGAACCGTGAACCCATCGGCAATCAAAGTGACGGGTGGCTCCTATGTGTTCGAGAGCGATGCTAACAAGCCGGGAAGTATTTCCGGTTCACGGGATCTCACCGTCAGTGGAACCGGAACCTCTCTCACGGCTCAGCTGAACCTCGGCAATCGTGCTGTAAAGGTGCAAGACACGGCTTCCTTTGTCTACGATGTGTCAGATAGTGTTCAACTGGCAGGCTTGGAGGTCGCCTCCGGAGCTTCTGCCACGTTTCAGGGAAGCGGTACATACGATGTCTATAATCCTTCTGTCGTTGGTTTTTTGAAGGTGGATGGCACAGCCACACTTGCTCTTCATTCAGATGCCTCCGTCTCAAAAGCCATCAATCTGACCATGAAGGAGAAGGCGTCAGTTCAGTTCCGTAACACCTCCAATTCGGGCATGGTGAGCTACTCCTTGGCTACTGATCCGTCCGCCGGTACCATCAACGTCGGTTCGGCAGACGATACGTTCGGTACTCGCCTTAATGTATCTTCGGCAGCGACAACGTACACCGTGGCTAGGGATAGCATTTTGTCTATTGGAAAGGCTACCGCAGCTTTCACTGCAAGCGGAGAAGGAACAGTGCTGGTTGACTCGGATAAGACATCGGCGTATTTGTCCGGAATCTCAGGTGGAGCCTTGAAAGATGTCAATCTGCATATAGCCGGAACTGCTACAATGAGTTGTTACGAGACAGGCTTGCAGCTAGTCTCTGCGAGTGGTAAGGAGTGGACAGTGAGTGGCACGTTGAATCTTGAGTTGACGAGTTATGACCATACGGAGAACTCTGCTCCCGTCATGTCTCTTTCAAGACTGCATTTGGATGGCGGTACATTGGCCGGGAAAATGGGTGTGGATGCGCTTGTGGCGTGTAAGGTTGATGAGTTGAATGTAACACAAAAAGGTGGCTCAATCACATGGGCTCCTAGTTCAACGCTCTCCGGAGGAGCGTATACACCGACAACGGTGATGGAAATTGATAGGTTGAGAGCGGAGGGGGCATTGCAGATGACAATGACCGGAAGCCAAAGGAGTGGAATGTTTTTGATAAATGAGATAGACTGCCTGTCAGGTATTGAGCTTCGTGCCGGGGATAGTGATTCTAAATCTGCGTGTCATCAACTTCTTCAATTGAATGGTGGGGAAATTAAGGGCGGTGTAAAATTAACTCTACTGAATGGCAAAAGGCAAGGAACTGATTCTTCTGTGACCACATGGAACAACTATGGGCACGTTGTTGTCGGTAATAGTTTGAAGGTGGGTGGGTTGGATTCTGCACTTGAAACTGGTTATACAAAATTTAACGGCTATGATTGTGTGCGATTACAGGGAGGTGCTTATGATATGGGTAGAAATATTCTTGATCAGACTGGAGGCCCCGTTAAGCTGATTATCGAGACACATGATGACGTCCACACTTTCACCGGTCACATTGAGAATAACATCGACATAGCAAAGCAGGGCGCCGGTACCCAAAAACTTATAGGAGATTTGAGTGCATTTAATGGTAGTATCTCCGTTGAAGGGGGAGCGTTGGTCATGAGTCGAGATTCGGAGCGTACGTCCGGAACAAATACGTTGCCGCTCATAACCTTGGATAACGCCTCCAACACTACCACGTTGAACGCAACCTCGTTGAGCATCAGCGGCGGGGCTACTTTGGAGTCTAACCTCACGGTCAAGGTCAGCGGTGCGTTTGAGGCACGGGCCTATGTGAGTGACTTGGTGGGGGCGGCAGAGGCCGCAACATTTGCTCTGGCCGATGCAGTTGGGACGAATGCAACAGAAAATCCGGTGGCGACAGTGAATGCTGCACTGGACCTGAGCAGTGCAACGGCCCTGACCTTTGAGACCGGGGTCGATTTGAATGGTAAGGCACTTACGCTTTGGACCGATGGAACGAAGGCCCTGACCTTATCCCAAAGCATGGGGGTATCGCAGGAGGATGGAACCTACAGCGTGACCCTGTTCACCGGTGTTTCCAGTCTGGATGGAGCGGCTAATGGTAAGACCGTGAAGGCTCAGGATCTTTTCAGCAACACAGCCAACCTCACGGAGAATTCCACTCTTGTCTACAACAGCACGGAAAAGACCATCGTGCTGACGAGTGTGACCTTCGACGCCCCCGAGCCCACCACGGCTACTCTGGCCCTGCTGGGGCTGATGGGGCTGTGCGCACGGCGGCGTAGGCAGAAGTAAGCCCCCTCGAACTAAAAGCCGTGCAGCGGAATGCGCCGCGTTGTGGGAAAGCCCCACGGCGCGGCGCGTGCTGTGCCTTCAGCCCACATCGGGCAGGGGGCTAGGAGTGAATACACTCCGGGTGCTTGTCCAGGATATCCAACAACTTGGCAGCGGCTCGGCTCGGACGGCGCAAACCGTTCTCCCATTTGGTCAGGGTAGAAAGGCTGATGCCGAGCATCTCCGCAAGGGATTTCTGGGACATGCCGTGCAGCTCCCGGAGGAGTCGGATTTTGCTGCCCACATTGCCCGTGCGGAAGCGGGTGGGGCGCACGAGAACGGCCCCGGGTTCCGCGAGGGGGAGCCCCTCCGCCAGAGTGTTCTCCACATAGAGCGCCGCGCATTCCTCAAGATTCGCAGCGACCTCCTCCGGGGTATCGCCGTGTGTGCAGTCGCCGCAGACATCGGGCAGGGAGCCGATATAGCAGCCGTCCTCGTCACACCATCGGATGACGCGCGGGTAGCGCCTTCCTAATTCATGAATCTCGCTTCGGGTCATAGCAACATTGGGTTTGTGCCCCCATTGTATGCCCCGGCACGGTAGAAGTCGAGCCTTTTCTTTCACATAGTGAAAATAAGGGCGCGCTGCGCGATGAGTAAACAAGACCGCCTCCCCCACCCGGGGGAGGCGGTGAGAAGAGGGCGGGAGCCGCTCTGCTCGTTTGTACTACTTGCTGTGGATGTTGAGCATCTGGGCGTATGTGGGAACGGGCCACAGGTCAGCTGCCACAAGGGCTTCGAGTGCATCAACGGTGTCGCGGGCGTCCTGCATGGCGATCTTCATGCGCTGGGGGCACCCATTGGAGATAGCCGCGTCGAGCGCGGCGACCTTGCCCGGCAACTCATCGCAGAGGGCACCGATGGACTCCGCCTGCTGGGTGACAGCGGCGAGGCCGGCGGAGATGCCGGAGGCCTTGATGGAGGCGATGGTGCTGCAGAGGGAAGCCATCTGCTTATTGACGGCGGGCATATAAATGGTACGGAGCATATTGAGGCAGGTCTTGGCCTCAATGTCGATGAGCTTCTCATAGTTCTCGATCTGCACCTCCTTGCGAGCGAGGAGCTCGGCACGGGAGAGCACACCGTATTTCTCCATGAGAGCGATGGTATCCGGGCGGGAGAGGACCTCGAGAGCCTCCGGGGTATCCTTGAGGTTGGGCAGCCCGCGGCGCTCGGCCTCGGCGAGCCACTCCTCGGAGTAACCGTTGCCGTTGAAGATGATGCGATCATGCTTGGTGATCATCTCCTTGATAAGCTCGGTGACGGTGGAGGTAAACTCCGGGGTGCCGACGACGGGCTCCAGCTTGGTCGCGATCATGTCCAGGGTCTCGGCTTCGATGGTATTGAGCACCGCCATGGGCCAAGCGCAGGTCTGCGAGGAACCGACGGCGCGGAACTCGAACTTGTTGCCGGTGAAAGCGAAGGGAGAGGTGCGGTTGCGGTCCGTGGTGTCCTTGGGCAGGGCAGGCAGCACATCCACACCCAGCTCCATGGTGGTCTTGCTGGTGGAGGACTTGGCACCGCCGGCCTTGATCTGCTCCACGATGTCGGTCAACTGGTCGCCGAGGAAGATGGAGATGATGGCGGGCGGGGCCTCCTGGGCACCGAGGCGGTGGTCGTTACCGGCCTTGGAGATGGAAGCGCGCAGCAGGTCCGCATGCAGATCGATGGCGCGGATGACACTGGCCAGGAAGGTGAGGAAGACGAGGTTGCTGTGCGGCGTCTTGCCGGGGGAGAAGAGGGAACCGAGCTCCGGGGTGGAGAGGGACCAGTTATTGTGCTTGCCGGAGCCGTTCACACAGGCGTAGGGCTTCTCGTGCAGCAGGCAGACCAAGTTGAACTTGAGGGCTTGGCGCTGCAGGATGTCCATGATCATCACATTGTGATCCACGGCCACGTTGCTGGCCTCGAAGAGCGGGGCGATCTCGAACTGAGCGGGGGCCACCTCGTTGTGGCGGGTCTTGGCCGGCACACCCAAGGCCCAGAGGGCGTGGTCCACACTGGACATGAACTCCAGCACGCGCTCCTTGATGGAGCCGAAGTAGTGGTCCTCCATCTGCTGATGCTTGGGCGGCAGGCAGCCGAAGAGGGTGCGGCCCGTCTCAATCAGGTCGGGACGCTTCAGATACAGGTCGCGGTCCACCAAGAAGTACTCCTGCTCCGCGCCCAGGTTGCTGTCCACGCAGGAGGGGGTGATGCCGAAGCACTTGAGCACGCGGGCGGCCTGGGTGCCCACCGCCTTCATGGAGCGCAGCAGAGGGGTCTTCTTGTCCAGCGCCTCACCGGTGTAGGAGCAGAACGCGGTCGGGATGCACAGGGTCGCCGTGTGAGCCGTGCGCTTGATGAACGCCGGGGAGGTGGGGTCCCACGCCGTGTAGCCGCGGGCCTCGAAAGTGGCGCGAATGCCGCCGGAGGGGAAGGAAGAGGCATCCGGCTCGCCCTGAATCAGCGTCTTGCCGGTGAACTCGCAGATCATCCCGCCCTCGCCGTCCGGCTCCACAAAGGAGTCGTGCTTCTCGGCCGTGGCATCGCTCAGCGGTTGGAACCAGTGCGTGTAGTGCGTCGCTCCCTTGGAGAGTGCCCACACCTTCATGGCCTGTGCCACCTCATCCGCAATCCCCGGGTCCAGCTTGCCGCCCTGGCGGATGGTGTTCATCATCTTCTTGAACGCACTCTTGGAGAGGTACTTCTCCATCGTCTTGATGCCGAAGGTGTCGCTGCCGTAAAGGGCCTCCAACGCTTCCTCCGGTGCTGTGTTCCTGTCTGTTGCCATATCTTGGTTCGGTTTGTGTTCTGCGGCTGCCTCGTTCTCGCAGTCTGCACCCTTCTCTCTTGCAAACGCCGTGCCAACTTTCTCAAAAATCTCTAAGCCCTTGATTCTCAACAACTTACAACTTTTCCACCCCCTCCGCCCCCGGAAGAGATTTACAAAAATGTAAGACAAATTTTACAAATCTACAAAAAGGTATTACAAAAATGTAAAATCACCCCCCTCCTACCACCACGGCGGCATGCAGGGCTTAGGGGAGACTTCGCACCGCTGTAATAGTAGGGGCAGTTTTTATGGGGGAGCCGCAGAATTTTTTGAAGGTTAAGAAGAAGTGCTGACGGGCGGAGGAAATTCAGTCCACGGATTGCACAGATCACACGGATAGGGAGTGACTGTGCGGATGCTGTTCGTGAGAATGGGGGAGGAGGCTGCGACGGAAAAGAGATTGACATAGAATTTTTTGTGATACACAAAGGTATGGATCGGGAGAACAGCGATCTTATAGACGGTGAACTGACCTACAAAATTAACGGTGCTGCCTTAGAGGTCTATAACGTTTTGGGTCATGGATTTTTGGAGGCCGTCTATCAGGAGGCTCTTGCTATCAGCATGAAGCAAAGGGGAATTCCATTTGAAAAAGAGCGAGGGCTGTACATTTACTTCAATGGCATCCGACTCAAACAATACTACAGGGCGGATTTTTTGTGTTACGGAAGGATTATTGTCGAGCTGAAGGCCGTGTCTCGACTTGACTCTTCACACGAGAATCAGATCCTGCATTACCTGAAGGCTACCGGATTGAGGCTGGGCTTGCTCTACAACTTCGGAAACAGCAATGGGCTTGAGATAAAGCGTTTGGTTTTCAATTAAAACGCATTATTCTCTTCCTCTTGCTTATCATCTGAATAAAATCTACCCGATCCGTGCAATCTGTGCAATCCGTGGACTGAATTTTCCTCGGCCGGCAGCACTCAGCACTTCTTCTTAACCTTCCCGAAATTCCGCGTCAACAACCAACAACCTCACCACCACCCATCACCTCCCGCACCCGCTACCCACCCCTGCATTAAACCCCATTCATCCCCCAATTCCACCCCTTCCCTCCAACACCCCCTCACCACAAGCGCCGCAGCAAGAAATCTTCTCCGGGCTCCGCATCCCCCCCCATCCCGGCACCCGGCAGGTGCTTTTTTAATTTAGGAGGAAGGAAGATTTGAAGAATTTTGTTGACTTATCAGGTGTCATGTGATATTCGTTGCGCTCGTGGAGAAACATAAAGAAATGATGGATTGTCAACTCACGGAGGCTGTAATCGGAGCTGCGTTTGAGGTCTATCGCATCTTGGGTCACGGCTTTTCTGAGGTAGTGTATCAACAGGCTCTCGCCAGGGAATTCGCATTAAGGGGAATTCCGTTTCAACGTGAGGCCCTATTGAAGGTAAACTACAAGGGTGAATTTTTAGAGGCTACTTACAGGGCAGATTTTATATGCTTTGGCCGTATTATTGTCGAACTTAAGGCCGTTTCAGAACTTTCGGATGCCCATACGGGACAGGTTTACAACTATCTCCGTGCAAGCCACCTGAAAGTCGGACTGATTTTCAACTTCGGAGATCATCGCAAATGTCGTATCAAACGCGTTGTGAACGGAATAACAGAAACCATCACCAAAGAGCCCTTCTCATTCAATTGAGAACAGAGCGCAAGAAAAAAGAACACAAAATGAACGAAAGGCGGGACAAAGGAACGATGTGCAGGGCTTGAAGGAGACCTCACTCCGCGAGGGTAGTAGGCAGCTGATATTACGGGAGGACGCGGAATTTTAGGAATGAAGGGAAAGGGGAGTTTATACGGGGCCTTGCTTGAGACTTCTTGGGTCTATCGTAGTAGGTTCCTTGAGACTTTTTTTGCCAAAATTTCTATAGCTACCTATGATGAATTTGCTTTGAATTCTCCGTCAAAGAACAGCATGATATCCAATTTCCGCTCCTTCCAAAAATTCCGCGTCAACAACCTACCACCTTACCACCACCCATCACCTCCGCACCCGCTAACCACCCCCGCCGGGCTCCGCTTTCCCATCCTTCCCGAAATTCCGCGTCCCCCGGTCGATTCACCGTTCGATAATCACAGTGTCCTGAAGTCTCGCAACACCCCCGTCAGGAAACGACGGCGCCCTCGCCGTTTTGTTGATGCACGAGGGCGAGCAGGGGGGCGTGTTCCGGTCGGAGCAGGTGGGGGTCTGCGTTCAGGATGCGCTCCGCATCTCGGTTGGCGCGGTGGATGAGGCGCATGTCGCTGATCCAGTCCGGGAACTGCACGGCACCCAAGCCGCTCTGGGCCGTGCCGAGCACATCCCCCGGCCCCCGCAGGCGGAAGTCCTCCTCCGCGATCTCGAAACCGTTTTGGGTGCGGCAGAGGATGTCCAGCTTCTCGCGCCCCGTCTCCCCGGGCTTGGCATCCGAAAGGAGGATGCAGTAACTCTTGGCATGTTGACCGCGCCCGATGCGCCCGCGCAGCTGGTGCAACTGCGAGAGCCCGAAGCTGTCGGCGTCATGAATAATCATCACCGAAGCATTCGGCACATCCACCCCCACCTCCACCACGGTGGTGGCTACCAGAACAGAGCTGCGGTTAGCATGGAAATCCTGCATCACGCTCTCCTTCTCCTCTGCGGAGAGACGCCCATGCAGCAGCCCCATGGGCACCCCGGGCAGGCGGTGCTGCCAAGCCTCCAGCGCGCCGATGGCCGAGGCGCGGTCCGTGGCCTCGCTCTCCTCCACCAGCGGAGCCACGATGTAGACCTGCCGCCCCGCCTCCAGCTCCTTCTGCAAAAAAGGCACGATTTTCGGCAGGGCCTTGGGGGTACGCAGCACGGTGAGCACGCGCCCGCGCCCCGCCGGCAACTCATCGAGCACAGAGACATCCAGGTCCCCGTACAGCGTGAGGGTGAGGGTACGCGGAATGGGCGTCGCCGTCATCACCAGCACATCCGGCCTCTCCCCCGCATCGATGAGGCGCGCGCGCTGGGCCACGCCGAACTTGTGCTGCTCATCGATGACCACCAACCCCAGGTTGACGGGGCGGTTCTTTTTGTAGAGCAGGGCATGGGTACCGACCACGAGGTGCGGCTCGGTGTCGCAGGACTCCGGCAACGCCTCCGTGTCCGACTCCGCGCGATCCGACGTCCGCAGGCTCAGCCGCACATCCGTGTGAGCCAACAGGCGGCGGAAGTTCTTGTAATGCTGCTCCGCCAGAATCTGGGTCGGTGCCATGAGTGCGGCGGTCTTGCCGCTCTCCAGAGCCAGGAGCATGGCACAGAGAGCCACGAGGGTCTTGCCGCTGCCCACATCCCCCTGCAACAGGCGGTTCATGGGACGAGGCACCGCCATATCTGCGCGTATCTCCTGCACACTGCGCTGCTGCGCGGCGGTCAGGGAGAAAGGCAGGCTGTCCAGCAGCTCGTGCAGGTACGCATCGGTGGTAGCCGTCACCTGCCCACCCTCGGCGCGGGCCTGTCGGCGGCGCCAAGCCACGCAGAACTGGCGCGCAAAGCACTCCCGCAGCGAGAAACGCAGGCGCGCCTTGCGGGCGGCCTCCTCACTCTCCGGAAAATGCAGATCCCGCAGGGCGAGGACCCAAGGGTAACTCGGGGCTATATCATACTCACCCTCCGGCCGGGCATCCGGGGGCAGGGCACTCAGCAACTGCCACACCAGCTCCCTGTAGCGGCGGGGGAGAACGCCGCCGACCGCGCGGTAGATGGGCACGATGCGCGCCGTATGCACCGTCTCGCTCGGCCCGGAGGAGGCGTGCGAAACGGGGTTGCCCAAGGCGGCCTCCGCCAACTGCTGCCCGGCCTCCTCATCATCCGTCACCTCAAACTCGGGGTTGGCCATGGTGGGAATGCCGGCGTAGTAGCGCACCTTGCCGTAGGCGGAGATATTCATACCGGTGGCCAGCAGCTTGGCCACATAGGGCATGTTGAACCAGCGCAGCAGAATACGCGGGCCCTCCGGATGCTCCGCCGCCCCGGCAGAGGCCTGAAAATAGCGCGTGTGGGAGTACTTCCACCCCGCAGCATACACATGCAGCTGCAGGGTCGCGGCCTCGCCCTCCGCCAGCTCGCTGATCTGCGGGCAGTTCCGGCGGTCCTCATAGCGGCGCGGGGTGCGCAGCAACACATCCTGCACGGTCTGCAAGCCTGCCGCCTGCAAGCGACGCTCCAAGGCGGGGGGCACATCTGCCACTTCCGCCAGGTGGGTGGAAAAGCGGAGCTCCTGCGGCATGGTGAGCGGCGGTGGGGGCAGGGAATCAGCGGTTGGGCTTACCGCCGTTGATGCAGCGGTAGTAGTAGTCCACGCGGGAGATGAACCAGGCCCACTTCACACCCGGACGCCCGCCGTCCAGCAGGGGAGCGGGGCAGTTTTTGCGCGTCCAGTGGTAGTGCGGCACCACATGGCGCAGGTTCAGGCCGTAGCGTTTCATGAGCACGGCGGTCAGCTTGGCGGCGCGCTCCCAGGTGCGGAAGTGATTCTGCCGGGTGTTCTCACTCTCGCACATCTCGATGCCGATGGAGTTTCTGTTACCGGCGGCGTTGCCTGCGTGCCAGCCTGTCTCGGTGAGGGGCAGGTTCTGCACCACCATGAACTGATCCACCGTCAGGTGCCACGAGCGGTCCGTGAAAGCTCCGTTGCAGAGGGCGCGGGAGTGCTGCATGGCGGTGGAGGTGGAACCGTGGTTAGCGGTGCTGTGGATGGTGATGAAACGCGGGTTGAGTCGCTTGGCGGCGCGGCGTTGGGGAGAGTTGCGGGGCAGAATGCGGGCCTTGATGTTCGCCTCGCGCGCCAGCTTGGTCATGCTGCGGGGAACGATGGCCCGCGGGTCCGGAACAAAGCGCACGGCGCGCGGCGTGCGCAGGGAGGCCTCCTGCTGGCACTGCGTGCAGCAGAGTACGGCAACAAGAGCCATCATCAACAAAAATCCCCTGTGAAGCATGCCCCCCATTCTGCCACAAAAAAGGCCCCCGGGCAAGCGGAAATTGCGGCAGCGGGAGCTGCATGCCATATTTCCGGCTTTGCCTCGGGGGCAGGGGGCGGCCTGTCATCAGGCCAAGCGGGTGAGCACGCTGCGCAGAATGCCCAAGCCCTCGCGGAGGGTCTCCTCCGGTATGTTGAGGGCGGGGATCAGGCGCAGGGTGTCCTCCCCGGCGGGGCAGGCCAGCAGGCCGGCCTCGCGGCAAAGGTTGTTCACATAGGCGGCGGGGGTGCTTCCCTCCGGTACGGTGAAGGAGCCCCGGCGCAAGCCCACGCCGCGCAGCAGGCCCAGACCGCGCACGCCCTCCACACAGGGAAGGCCCCAGCTCTCCACCTCGCGCTTTACCACCTCGCCCAGTCGCTTGGCGCGCTCGGCCAGGTTCTGAGCCAGCAGCTCGCGCACCACGGCCAGCGAGGTGGCACAGGCCAGCGGCGTGCCGCCGAAGGTAGAGCCGTGCGAGCCCGGGCCCATGATGGAGGAAAGCTCCGTGCCTGCGTCATCGATGGCGCGGTTGCTCACCCAGAAGCAGCCCATGGGGAAGCCGCCGCCGATGCCCTTGGCGCAGGACACCAAGTCCGGCTCCACCTCCGGGCAGACGGCTTTCCAGCCCATCGTGGTCCCGCAGCGGCAGAATCCGCACTGTACCTCGTCCATCATCAGTAACAGGTCTTTCTCGCGGCAAAGCTGCGCCACCGCACGCAGGAACTCCGGTTGCACGGGGTTGACGCCGCCCTCGCCCTGCACGGCTTCCAGCAGAATGCCGCAGGTGATGGGGCTGATGGCCGCGCGCAGGGCTTCGATGTCGTTGAAGTCCACATAGCGGAAGCCCACGAGCATCGGGTCGAACTCAATCTGGATTTTCTTCTGTCCCGTGGCGGCCATGGAGCCGAGGGTGCGGCCGTGGAAACTCTTGTTGAACGTGATGACCTCGTAGCGCGGCGAGCCGTCCGCCTGCGGGCGGCGGTGGCCGAAGCGGCGGGCAACCTTGATGATGCCGTCATTCGCCTCCGCGCCGGAGTTGCAGAAGAAGACGCGACCGGGGATGCCCACGATCTCTCGTACAATGAGCTCTGCCAGCTCTTCCTGTCCCTCCACGCGGTAGAGGTTCGAGCAGTGCATCAGCGTATGCGCCTGCTTGCAGAGGGCCTCCACCACCGCCGGGTAGCAATGCCCCAGACAGCAGGTCGCAATCCCGCAGCAGAAGTCCACATAGCGTCGCCCCTCCGTGTCGTACAGGTAGGATCCCTCACCCTTCGCCGGCGTAAGCGGCGCGCGACCGTATGTAGGAAGTACGTATTCAGAACTCATAGCGCCAAAAGAGTACTCCCGCGCCCCCCTTTTGTCAATACCTTTGCTCGCCCGAAGGCCTGTTTTTTCGGCCCTCCGTCAAATCCGGCGTGCAAAATCGGGTATGCTGATCTCGTTTTCAAGCACGTCGCGGGATTAATTTTCCGGGAGAGAGGTTGACAAATTGGGGCGCAGAAGGGAATTGTTCTCCAACAAAATGTGCACGTCGCCGCATTTTTCTGTTGACAAACCGCAGCGGGAAAGCTCCCCAAAAATGACGCTTGCCGAGGATTCTCCTGCTGCGTACTTTCCCTGTCGGCGCTTCCGCTCGAAGTAGGCGCGGCTGCAATGCGGCTTTGGGAGGGCGCGGAATCATCGGTAAATGAAAGCGCGAGAATAGCGAGGAGCTGATCGGCATTTACAGACAGGGCCGGGTATCCCGATCAGCGCATGTCCGGGTAAGTTTTCGGGCGCATTCTGCGATGCTTACAGAATGCGCCCGTGCAGGGAAAGAAACGAACGGCGAGGACAATCAGGCAGGAGTGAAAATCCAAGCCCGCTGCCCGATTACATCATTTCACAATCACTTCAATTGTTTTCTTGACACCCTTGCCGTGTTCATTGGTGAGTTCATAGGTCAGAACATCCACTCCGGTGAAGCCGGCCTTGGGAGTGTAGACGGCCTTATCTCCGCCCTTGAAGCTTACCTTACCGCCCCGCCGAGAGGTAGGAGCCCATTTGATACCGGGCTTCTGCGCAAAACTGAGCAACGCATCTTTACCGCATTCAATAGACAAAGGCGTGTTCTTTTTGGTATTGAGTTTCTTTTGCGTGGACAGATAGGTGAGGTCCCACTTGGGCAGTTTCAATTGATCCAGATGGCGAGCGGCGCCGTCCGAGGGGAACATCTTGAAATGCGCAAAATAGGGGCGAACATCTCGCTTGGCGGCCTCCGACAAACCAATCAGGTAACGGTCTATCTTGGCTTGGTCCGCATCTGCATTCTGCACGAAGCTCCACTGGTACATGGGGCCTTCCTTGTCACGCAGACGCTTGATGGTGGCCTTAATCTTATCCCAACCGAATTCCTCGGCATAACCAACCATCATGGTGGTGATGGGGTATGACCAATGGTGCGTTCCCTTGGTATTGATTTTGTACCATTTATCCTGCATGATTTCCTGAATCCCCTTGTCATTAACATCGAACAGGCGCTGCAGGTGCGTCTCATGGGAATCTTTCCAGTCAAAGGCCTTGCCCTTTCTGGCTTTCAGGTAATAGCCGCCCCAGTTGGTGGTAGACTCACCCCAGAACGAAAGCTCCATCTCCCCGAAATCACAATGGTGGCCGTGCTCATGCAGGAACAGTGCGGCGTTTTTGGCGCGCATGGCCTCCATGTTAAACAGATAAGCTATGTTCTTCGGCTCCCAATGCAAGGGCCAGTAAGAGAGACCCTGCTCCGCGTAATAGCCGGAGTGCATGCGGAAAGGAAGCTTCGGATAATAGGAGTAGAAGTCCTCCAGGTCACGGTCGTTCGCATTCCACCACGTCATCACCTCGGTGGGGTTCTTCACATTGCGCAACACGTCGGCGGGGGCAATAAATATGATGTGCTCACTCACCAGCTCGCCCCAGGGAGCGGGGGCTTGCTTCAGCTTCTCCCAATCCGCATCCGTATCCTTGCCCAGCACGAAACGCGGCGCACGCAAGGCACCGTCAACAACAACGGAGGCCTTCTTCAGCTCTACATCCTTGGGCACCCGCAGGAGCATAAGGCCACCGTGCGGCGTGACAAAGGTGGTCGTAGCATCCTTCAACTCAAAGGTGCGGGTGGTACCGGGCATGCTGATGAGCGGCTTGTTCTTCTCCGGGAAGTGATGCCCCACCTGCACTGACAATTTCTTGGAAGCCAACTCCTTCGGAATCGTCACCTTCACCGGCTTACCGGGTGCAGCATACAACCCCATGGATACATGTTCCTCGCGCCATTTATCACCGGAGGAATTCAAACTCAGAGAGACGCTGCACACCTTGGCACCGGGCCCGATTTCACCCAACGAGGGAGCCAAGCGGTGCGCCCCGAGTTTGACCAACTCGTCGTGCGGAAGAGATTTCAGCCACGCCTCCTCCAGTTGGAGCAGGGTTTTGGCCACGGGGTTGGTTACCGGAGTGTCGGGCGAAGCCTTGACACCTGCCGCAATTTCAGCATAGGGCCGCATCTCCTTGCGGATTTTTTCAGGCCCCTCCGCAGCGATGCTCGCCTGAATTTTACCCAACGCGGCATCCAGAGACTGCAAATCTTTCTTGGGGAGCTTATTCAGCCACGGCATCAGATCGTCAGGCTTCTGCTCTCCCATAGCTTTCAGCAACTCCTTACAGCGCGCCTCCTGTGCGATCGTTTGCTGCCACAGCTTGCGCTGCGCATCATTGATGCGCGGAATGAAATACTCATCCGCTATGATGCCTTTCGGCACCCCCGGCCCCTCCCAAGCAAGTGCCACATGATCGGTGCGGAGAGCCTCCTTGTAATTGAGCTCCAGCGCGTATTTCTTGCCCTGGACCAAGTGGATTTTCCGGGAAGCCCGGCCCGGAGCGAATTGGTGACGCGGCACATAGGACTTCACCTCGCACACCTTCTGTAAATCACCGGCATCCTCCGTCGTGCTCAGCAGCAACTCCGCAGAATCATCCGCCGCCATATAAAACACATATTCACCGGTGCGCGGCACGGTCAGCCAGGCCGAAAAGCGAGCCCCGAAGTTATCCTTACCCGCTCCGAATTCATCAATCGCTTTTCTGATGTATACGGCATCGGCAGGACGTTTGGAGGCCGCCGTCAACAACTCTGACACCTTCCCGGTCTTGATGTTGTCCCAAACCTCCATCACCACACCCTGCTTCGGCAGCTCGGGTTCACCGAATGCCACGGCAGAAAGCAAAAGACCGACAATCTGTAAATGATGTGTTCTCATACGCGTATTAAAGATGCTCCGATACTTGCAGGGAGCTTAGCACAAAACATCATCGTGATGCAAGCTTTTTTTTCGGAAAATCCCCGCCGTCAGAAAAAACTTTTCTCAAAGCCTGCGTTTTGCCCCCTACGCCACGGGGCAGGGGTCGCCCAAGGCGCAGCGGACTTAAACACTATACCGGTGACGCACCCCCGATACGTCCGGAATGATTGCCGGGCCGGAAGAGAGGATAGGGAGCCTCGATTCGGTGCGCCGGAATTGAGGGAGGGGCGTTTTTTTCCGCGTGCGCATGCGGGAATGCGAATTTGTGCTTGACTTCAATCGAGGAACAGGCTACACTCTTCACACAGCTATGACAGACCGACGTATTGTAATTACAGGTATGGGTGTCTTGTCCCCCTTGGGCAATAGTGTTGCCGAGACGTGGGAGGGCATGAAGGCCGGTCGCTCCGGCATCACCCGCATCGAGAGCATAGATCCCTCTCCCTTTGCCTCGCAGATTGCCGGCGAGGTGCGTGGCTTTGACCCCGCGCCCTACTTCAAGAAGGACCCCAAGACCGTGCGCCGTTGCGACCGCTTTGAGCAGCTTGCCATGGGGGCTGCCGCCATGGCTCTGGAGGATGCCGGGCTGGACCCGGAGAAGGTGAACAAGGAGCGCGTGGGTGTGATGATCGGCTCCGGTATCGGTGGCTTGGGTACCACCAGCACCAACATCGAGACGCTCGTCAAGTCCGGCCCGCGTCGCGTGTCTCCCTTCTGCATTCCCTACCTCATCACGAACATGGCTTCCGGCATGGTGAGCATGGAGTACGGCTTCAGCGGCCCGAACATGAGCATCTCCACCGCCTGCGCTACCTCCAACCACTCCATCGGTGAGGCTTGGCGCATCATGAAGTTCGGCGATGCGGACGTGATGATCTGCGGCGGCGCGGAGGCTTCCATCCTGCCCATCGGCATTGCCGGTTTCGCCAACATGAAGGCGCTTTCCACCCGCAACGATGACCCCGCTGCGGCCTCCCGCCCCTATGATACCGGGCGCGATGGCTTTGTGATGAGCGAGGGTGCCGGTGTGGTGGTGCTGGAGACGCTGGAGCACGCGCAGGCTCGCGGTGCCCGCATTCTGGCAGAGGTGACCGGCTACGGTCTCAGCTCGGATGCCTACCACCTGACTTCTCCGCTGCCGGAGGGCGAGGGTGCCAGCCGCTGCATGCAGATGGCTTTGGATCACGCCGGTCTCAAGCCGGAGCAGGTGGACTACATCAACACGCACGGCACCTCCACCCCCATGGGCGATGTGTGCGAGGTGAAGGCCATCAAGCGCACCTTCGGTGACTACGCCAAGAACGGTCTCGTTGTCAGCTCCACCAAGTCGATGACGGGTCACCTCCTCGGTGCTGCCGGCGGTATCGAGCTGATGGCTTGCGTGATGGCGATTCAGGATAACTTCATCCCCCCGACCATCAACGTCGAGAACCAGGACCCGCAGTGTGACTTGGATGTGTGCCCGAACGTGGGCCGCGCCAAGCAAGTCAATGTGGCCCTGAGCAACTCCTTCGGCTTCGGCGGGCACAATGCTTCCATCATTGTGCAGCGTTTCGAGGCCTGATACGCAGCAGTTGTGAAACCTGCCGCTACCATGCGGGCTGCGCTGGGCTCCTTGGGCCGGGGCGCAGCCCGTCTGCGGCGTCTCTGCACGCCGTCGCAGCAGCTTGCTCGGGATGACCGGGCGCTGCTGCGTTGGCTTGTGCTCTGCCTGCTTGTTCTGGGGCTTACCACGGTTTCCATGGTGAGCGGGCTTTGTTACCGGATCGAGCTGCACCAGATCCGCCTGCTCTGCGGGCCGCCTTTCTACATGGAGGCGGAGGCGGTGCAGGTGGAGTTATTGGACCCGCTGCCCACGTACTTGATCTGCTTGGGGATTACGCTGTACTTCGGGGCGGTGATGATGCGGGCGCGCAGTTGGATAGGGCGCACGCAGTTGATGTTGGCGGCGTGCACGGCGCTGGCCCTGCCGGGGCTGATGTGCGTGCTCTGGGACGGCGTGCTGAACATGGCCGCGCCGCTGCTCTGTGTGCTGCTGCTGTGGGTGTGTACCACCTTCATTCCTTTCTTCCGCCTGCAACGTTCCTCCGCCGCATGAAACAGCAGGATTACCCACCCGCCGCGCAGGAGCTTATCGCGCGCCTCAAACGCATGCCCGGTGTCGGGCGCCGGGGGGCGGAGCGGCTCGCGCTCTGGTTCCTCCAACAGGGCCGCACGGAGGCGCAGGCTCTCTCCGCTGCTCTCGCAGAGGCCGCGCAGCAGGTCTCGCTCTGCCCGGAGTGCGGTTTCTTTGCCGAGCAGGGGCAGCTCTGCATCGCTTGCTCGGACCCGGAGCGGGAGTCGGACCTCCTCTGTGTGGTGGAGCAGCCTACGGATGTGCTGCCCATCGAGCGCAGCGGCGTGTTCCGTGGCCTCTACCACTGCCTCGGCGGTAAAATTTCCCCCCTCCAGGGCGTCATGCCGGAGGACTTGGACCTCCCGCGCCTCTTCGACCGCATCCGTCGCCGCCCCGGCTGCGAGGTCATTCTCGCGGTCGGCAGCGATGTAGACGGCGAAGCCACCGCCCTCTACCTGGCCGACCAGCTCTCCCGCCTCGATTGCAAGGTCACCCGCCTTGCCCAAGGCATGCCCGCCGGCTCCGGCCTCGAACACGCCGACGCCGTCACCCTCATGTACGCCCTCCAAGGCCGCCGCTCCCTCTGACCCCGCTCGAGACTTCCCACCGCGGTGGTAGTAGGTAACTGTTGCTTGGGGGTGATGCGGAATTTTTGGAAGGTTAAGAAGAAGTGCTGCCGGACGAGGGAAATTCAGTCCACGGATTGCACAGATCGAACGGATAGGGAGTGACTGTGCGGATGCTGTTCGTGAGAATGGGGGAGGAGGCTGCGACGGAAAAGAGATTGACATAGCTTTTTAGTGATACACAAAGGTATGGATCGGGAGAACAGCGAGCTTATAGACGGTGAACTGACCTACAAAATCAACGGTGCTGCATTAGGGCTTGCTCTACAACTTCGAAAACAGCAATGGTCTTGAGATAAAGCGTCTGGTTTTCCATTAAAACTCATTATTCTCTTCCTTTTGCCTATCATCTGAATAAAAGCTACCCAATCCGTGTAATCTGTGCAATCCGTGGACCTTAGCCACCCAAGCTATGACCCCGGCGGGGCGAAGTCTGTTTGCGCCTCAGCGGTGATTTGAGGGGAAGCTTGAGATGCTTTGAGGTGTGGCCTGTGATTCCGCTTGACAGACATTGCCCGCTTGTTATAATGCTCCCATGACGAACGCTGTACTGTTTCCCCTTGCTTTTCTCGCCTGTTCTGCTGCCCTTGTCTCGGCGAAGGGCAGTGGTGCCGTTGTCGATAAGGAGGGGGATGAGGATGACGTGCCGGTAATAGACATGGCAGAATTGGCGGGGCAGGCCCTCATTGATGCGGCAGAACAGGGGGAGGTGCGGCTCCTCCCTAGGCTGATGAAGGTGGGGGCGAATGTGAATGCCAGGAACGAGGACGGAACAACGCCCCTGATGGCAGCGGCGGGGAGCGGCCATATTGAGATCCTCAAATTCCTGCTCAAGCGCGGTGCTAAGGTCTCCATGAAGGATAAGAAAGGGCGGACGGCCCTCGACTATGCCAAGAACAAGGAGGTGGGCCGTATTCTGTGGAACGCAGGTTGCAGGAGAGGTAAGAAGAAGCACTGAGTGCTGTCAGCCGGGGAAGGTGGAGAGGCGGGCTGAGGTGAGAACCGCGTGGGGCGTGAGGGCGTCTGCAGTGTCGGCGAAGGCGGTGAGGAAGGAGCCGGGGCGCGGGGCAGCGGCGGCAGCGAGCTCGCCGGCGAGTCCCCAGAGTGCGGCGGTGGAGGCGGCGGCTTGGAGCGGGGAGCTGCTGACGGCCAGCATGGCCCCGGCGAAGGCACCCATCGCGCAACCTACACCCGTGACGCGGCACATGAGGGGGTGCCCGTTCGAGCAGGCCAGCACGCTGTGCCCATCCGTGGCGAAGTCCGTGGGCCCCGTGACCAGCACGGCGGCTCCGGTGGTAGCGGCCAGCTCTTTGGCGGCGGGCAGGGCGGCCTCGGCGGCATCGTTGCTCTCCGGCCCTTTGCCTGCGGCAGAGTACCCGGCCAGAGCTAAAATCTCCGACCCATTACCGCGGATGAGCGCGGGCTTCTCGGTCAAAAGCTCACTGCAGAAGCGGGTGCGGAAACCCAGCAGCCCCACGGCTACTGGGTCCAGCACCCAAGGCACACCGACCTCACGGGCCGTTTGCACGGCTATCCGCATCTCCCGCGCCTGTTCACGGGAGAGCGTGCCGGGGTTGATGAGCAGCGCAGAGGTACAGGCGCGCAGCATATCCGCCGCCTCCTCGCCATCGTTGAGCATGGCGGGCACAGCCCCGAATGCCAACAGCATGTTGGCTGTTATCTGCTGCACGACGGAGTTGGTGAAACTGAGCACCAGCGGATTCCGGGCCCGCAAGGCCTCTAGGTCCCGGGCCGCCGCCTGAACGAGCGCATTCATAACAACTCCCTTGCTGCGCGCTCCGGGTCATCGGAAGCACAGATGGCAGAAACAACCGCAATGCCGGCGGCGTGACCCGTGGCGCGAATGCTGCGCGCGCGCTCCGCATCCAGCCCACCGATGGCCACCACCGGCACGGGGCTGAGAGCCGCCAGACGTGCCCAGCCCTCGATACCCAGGTCCTTCGGTGCGTTCATCTTGGAGATGGTCGGGAACACCGGCCCGCAGCCCACGTAGTCGACCAAGCTCGCATCCACCGCACGCATCTGCTCCTCCGTGGAGACCGAGAGCCCGAGGATTTTGTCCGGTCCGATCAACTTCCTCGCCTCGGCCACCGGCATATCCGACTGCCCGATGTGAATGCCGTCTGCATCCAGCTCTACGGCCAGGGGAACATTGTTATTGACAATGAAAGTCACCCCCGCCGAGCGCAGGAAATCCCGCAGCGGCAGGGCCTCCGCCAGCAGTCGGTCGCGATCCGTTTTCACCGTGCGATACTGCACGATGGTGACCCCGCCTGCCACGGCGCGCCGCACGGTCTCCAACAGACCGAGGCGGCATTTCACCGCCTCGTCTGTTACGAGATAGAGGTTAAGGTTCAGATTCTTGCTCATCCGAAAAGCGGAGTTGAGAAGTAACGGTCAGCAGAATCCGGCAGCAGCACGACAATGGTTTTGCCCTCCATCTCCGGACGCTTGGCCAGCTGCGTGGCAGCCCACAGAGCCGCACCGGAAGAGATGCCTACCAAAATGCCGTCGCTCTTACCCAGCTCCTTAGCGGTGGGGAAGGGCACCTCGTTATCCACGGTAATCACCTCGTTATACACCTTGGTGTCCAGTGTTTCGGGAATGAAACCGGCACCGATACCTTGGATTTTATGCGGCCCGGACTGCCCCCCGGAGAGCACGGCAGAGCTTGCCGGCTCCACCCCCACGATATACACAGAGGGGTTTTTCTCCCGCAGGTAACGCCCCACCCCGGAGAGCGTGCCACCCGTGCCGATGCCGGCCACGAAGGCATCCACCACCCCATCGGTATCCTGCCAGATCTCCGGCCCCGTGTGCTCGTAGTGCGTAGCGGGGTTCACGGGGTTGGTGAACTGCCCGGCGATGATGGAACCGGGGATCTCAGCATGCAGCTCCTCCGCCTTGGCGATGGCCCCCTTCATCCCCTTGCTCCCCTCCGTCAGCACGATTTCCGCCCCGTAGGCCTTGAGGATGTTGCGGCGCTCCACGCTCATGGTGTCGGGCATGGTGAGCACGGCGCGGTAGCCCTTGGCGGCAGCGAGGGCCGCCAAGCCGATGCCCGTGTTACCGCTGGTGGGCTCGATGATGGTACCCCCCGGCTGCAGGCGGCCGCTCTTCTCCGCGTCCTCGATGATGGCGCGCGCGATGCGGTCCTTCACCGAGCCGGCGGGGTTGAAGTACTCCGGTTTCACCAGCAGGCGGGCCTTGAGGCCGTGCGCGCGGTTATAATTCACCGGCTCGAGCAGCGGCGTGTTGCCCACCAGCTCTGTGATCGATTTCTTGATGTTGGCCATGGCTCACTTAACAGCGTTGAAACCCTGTTCCAAGTCCTCGATGAGGTCGTCCACGTTCTCGATACCGATGGAGAGGCGCACCGTGGTGGGGGTGATGCCGCAGAAGGCCAGTTCCTCCTCAGAGAGCTGCGAGTGCGTGGTGGAGGCCGGGTGAATCACCAAGCTCTTCACGTCCGCCACATTGGCCAGCAGCGAGAACAGCTTCAGGCTCTCCGTGAACTTCCGCGCCTGCTCGGGCGTGCCCTTGAGCTCGAAGGTGAAGATGGAACCGCCGCCGTTCGGGTAATTCTTCTCATACAGCGCGTGGTCGCGGTGCGTGGGCAGGGAGGGGTGGTTCACACGGGCCACCTGCGGGTGCTTGCTCAGGTACTCCACCACCTTGAGGGCGTTTTGCACATGGCGCTCCACGCGCAGGGAGAGGGTCTCCAGCCCCTGCAGCAGCAGGAAGGCGTTGAAGGGGCTGATGGTGGCACCCTGGTCGCGCAGCAGCGTGGCACGGATCTTCACCAAGTAAGCGATGTTGCCGCAAGCCTCGCTGAACACCAAGCCGTGGTAGCCGGGGCTCGGCTGTGTGATGCCGGGGAACTTGTCGTTCTGCGTCCAGTCAAACTTGCCGCCGTCGATGATAACGCCGCCCATCACCGTGCCGTGACCGCCGATGAATTTGGTGGCACTGTGCACCACGATGTCAGCCCCGTGTTCCAGCGGGCGGTAGAGGTACGGCGTAGCGAAGGTGCTGTCCACGATGAGCGGAATGCCGTGCTTGTGGGCAATGGCGGCGATGGCTTCGATGTCCGTCACGTCGCTGTTCGGGTTGCCGAGGGTCTCGGCGTACAGCAGCTTGGTGTTCGGTTGAATGGCCTTCTCGAAGTTCGCGGGGTCGGCGGCGTCCACGAAGGTGGTGCTGATGCCGCTCTCCTTGAGCGTGTGCTCGAAGAGGTTGTACGTGCCGCCGTAGATTGTGTTGGCGGAGACAACGTGGTCTCCGTTGCCTGCGATGTTGCGCACCGCGTAGTCGATGGCGGCGGCACCCGTGGCCACCAGCAGCGCGGCGGCTCCGCCCTCCAGCGCCGCAATGCGCTTCTCGAAGACGTCCGCCGTCGGATTCATCAGGCGGTTGTAGATATTCCCCGGAACCGACAGCCCGAAGCGCCCCGCCGCCGTTGCGGAGTCCTTGAAGACGTAAGAGGTCGTCGCGTAAATCGGTACCGCACGCGCGTCCGTTGCGGGGTCTGCTTGCTCCTGGCCGACGTGTACTTGCAGTGTCTCGAACTTGTATCCTTTGCTCATGTCTCTGATCTTGGTAAAGTGTTTATGCTTAAATCCCTACAGGAATTGTAGGTGATGGGCGGATTTTACTCCCGTATCCCCCGCATGTCAATAGTTTTTTTGCAAAAAAGTGGAAAAAATCCGAACTTTCTGCAAAATTTGACCGTTGGAGAGCTGAAATCCCTTGGTTGTTGCAAAAATTGAAACAACCAAGGAATAGACCGGTGGAAAGGGCTTGACACGGTCAAGTGTGCATGAAATAATAGACCTGCCCCTATGGGTGGGCTCCGTAAGATTTTTCATATCGACCATCCGGCTTTCATGAACGAGAAAAACATACTGCTTTACCAACTCCCCGAGGCGAGGGGCAGCATTCAGGTTTATGTCAAGGATGAAACCCTGTGGGCCACGCAGAAGGCTATGGCGGAGTTATTCGGGGTGACCAAATCCAGCATCAGCAGGCATCTCCGGAATATCTTTGATGAGGGAGAATTGGAGGAGAAAGTGGTTGTTGCAAAAAATGAAACAACCACTACGCATGGTGCCATGGAGGGAAAAACGCAGTCTCGTGACGTCAATTTTTACAACTTGGATGCCATTATCTCCGTGGGATACCGAGTCAACTCTGCCAAGGCCACGCACTTCCGCCGCTGGGCAACGGGTATTTTGAACGAGTACATTCGCAAGGGCTTTGTGATGGATGATGAGCGTCTGAAGCAGGCCAAAGTCACCTTCGGCAAGGACTATTTCCGTGAGTTGCTTGAGCGCGTTCGTTCGATCCGAGCCAGTGAGCGCCGCATCTGGCAACAGATTACCGACATTTTTGCGGAATGCAGCATCGATTACGATCGACAGGCGAAGGAGACTCGGCAATTTTATGCCATGGTACAGAACAAGTTTCACTACGCCATCACCGGAATGACGGCTCCGGAGATTGTATGGAACTCCGCCGACCACACGAAGGACCACATGGGTCTGAAAACATGGAAAAATGCACCGGATGGGCGGGTGTTGAAGTCAGATGTCGTCGTGGCCAAGAATTACTTGGAGGAGACAGAGATCCGTCGCTTGGAGAGGGCCGTTACGGGTTTTTTCGATTACATCGAGGATTTGGTGGAGCGTGAGAATACCTTTACCATGCAGGAATTCGCAAAAAGTGTAGACGCTTTTCTTACTTTCCGTCGTTACGATATTTTGCCGGACAAAGGGCGCATCAGCCGTGATAAGGCGGATGAAAAAGCCTACGCAGAATACGATATTTTTAATAAGACTCAGATTATAGACTCTGACTTTGATAAAGAGGTGCGAAGGATGTTAGAGCAGGGGGGGAGAAAGTGAGGTGCCATATTGGGGATTCCTGTTTTGGAAACAGACCGTTTTTGGTATGGAAAGAGTCTTGACGAGGCATGTTGCCCCCGGAATGTAGGCGAGGGTGGTTCGCTCTCCGGAATGCCGTGGCAGTGCATACAGCATTCCTTATGCATGCCCCACATGAATCGTTGATACTCAAGGACTTGTGAAGGGTGAAGAACTCGCACCGGGGGAGGTAGTGAGATGTAAAAAAACGCGAAATTTATTGATTTTTCAGGAAAAAAACTGTTTTGCGCTTGACTCAGCATAAGGAATGCTGTAGCATCTCCCCATGACTGATGCAGGAAATAGGGCAGTCTACTTGGACTTCATACGCTTCATTGCTATTATCCTTGTGATTTTCAATCATACGAATGATTGGGGATTCACGCGCTTCGCGATAGCAGAAGGCGGTCTCAACTATACGTTGTGGCTCTTTGCATCGATTGCGTGCAAAGTTAACGTGCCCCTCTTCTTCATGGTGAGTGGAGCCGTTCTGCTGGGTAAGGATGAGCCTTATCGACGCGTGTTGACAAAACGGGTGCTACGTTTCGCTTTCGTTCTGGCTGCTTTCACCTTCCTGCAATTTTATATACAGAGTCTTCGTATGGGAAGGCCGATGAATCTGCGCTTTACGTTGTTGCAATTTTTGGAGGGACGAGGTACGGTGACCCAGCTTGAGTGGGTCTCAACTTTCTGGTTCCTCTATGCGTACCTGGCGATGCTGCTTTTCCTGCCGTTCCTGCGCATCTTGGCTACCAATATGCGTAGGCAGCATGTCTTGCTTCTGGTTATTCTCTGCCTTGTCTTGGAGGGCCTTTTTCCCATTCTCCTCTGTTTGCTTAATCACGGGCAATTTGTTAAGCCGGATATACTGAAATACACCTCTTTCTTGTCGTGGTGGATCCTGTATCCGCTCCTTGGGTACTACTTTGTCCACTGTGTTGATCCGGCTCGGTGGACGCAACGCAGAATGTGGAGTTTCGGGGCTGTTGCCGTAGCTGCTATTGCTGTCACAATGCTCATCACACGCTACCACTTGGACGTTGAGCCGAGTGTTGAGGAAGCGAGGGTACAGGTATTTCACAATTGTCTCGTGATTCTGCCCACCTGTTTCCTCTTTTTACTCTGCCGAAAAACAATGGCCGGTATGCGTTCGGATGCCTTCCCGGGGCGGCTCTTCATCTATCTGGGTGGACTCTCCTTCTGTGTCATGCTGCTGGAGGAAAACGCCCGCACCGTTATGCGCGAGTGTATTTTTCCACATCTCGATCTTACCGGCACGCTGCGTTGCCTAGTCTATGTGCTCGGCGCGTACCTCTTGGCCGCCGCTCCGGGGGCCATCCTTAAACTTATTCCCGGGGTGAAAAGGCTGCTCTGATGCTGCCCGCAGTGTTCTTGTAACACGTTTTCCATGATTTGTGTTGACATATGACCCATCCGTTGCTATACTCTCCCCCGTTGGGGGGAGCTCGGGAGGACCCGCGGCCCCGGTACGGACGTAAGCGAGGGGGAAACATCTCGCCCCGCGGCCCGAGCTCCCCGGGTTTATTTCCTTCTTCCCGGAATGGTGTAAGTGTCGGGCTCGGAGGGAGGTGCTGTGTGAGGAATGCCGGGAACAGGGCAGTCTATTTGGACTTCATTGCATTTCCTGCGTGGTCTCCAATCACGCGAACGATTGGGGCTTTGCGAGCTTAGCGATAGCCGAGGTCGGGCTTGTCCATTGTGTTTTTTCCTGTTGCTCCGATTTTTTTCTTGACATTCACGTTCGGACGATATATTCTCCCCCTGCCGCGGTGGCCGACGATCGCTCTTAAATGTAGGGACGTCACTCTGGACGCGGCATTTTTTGTGCCCTTATTGAAGGTGTTTCGTTTTGATTTGATAAGTAATTGCAGTGGCTTTATGGAGTCAGTCTTATGGCTGCTTCTATGATGCTGATACGCCTTGATTCCGGGGATCATGTCTTCCTCTTCATTGCGCAGCAACAGTCACTTATCTCCCCGGATATGTACCCAACAGACCTTCTTTTTGCCGTAAATAGCAGTTTTCTCACTTTTTTCCTTGATTTGTGTTGACATATGCCCCATCCGTTGCTATACTCTCCCCCGTTGGGGGGAGCTCGGGAGGAAACGCGGCTCGTCAAGGACGTATAAGCGAGGGTAAACATGATCGCCCCGCGTCCCGAGCTCCCCAGGTTTATTTCTTCTCTCTTCTTGCCGGGGATTACTCGGATGAGAGTGTGGTGCGCAGAAGCTTTGGAAGACTTCTCGATGCAGAGGTAGTAGGGAGGGGCATAAATTGGACGCGAAATACACAGAATGCACGGAAGCGGAGCTGTGCACATGGGGTGGCTGAGTGCATGAATGTAGACAGGAGGCACTGATTGCGACTGTTCACCATATCTGAAAAGGAAAGATATTCATAAATCTACCCCGGCCATCCTGCTTCCTTCTTTTGTATCGGTTCTCACCCTCTGTGTGTACAAACCTTATGCACACATTTATGCACAGAATCGGCCCCTCGGGGAGGTGAAAACCGCCGGGGATGTACTCCGGCGGTTTGAGGTGGTGACCCTTTGGCTCCGTCCACGCAGGGTGGATGTGGGAGGTGGGGCAGGGGCTGCTTGCGGGGATGTGGTCATTTGTCTGCCTCTGCATTTTCCTGCGGCTCGTAGAACGGGCAGGGGAGGCCGTGATCACAAACGTTTCTCGGACGCATCTCGCCCATCTCCTCGCGCCAGCGAGGGCAGTACATTTTGGTCGACTGGAATAAATGAGCCAATTCTATAGCCTTCTCCTTCGCCTTCTCATAGGAATCACGGTATTCCTCACTTTCTAAACAGTGCTCTATCCACCCCTGAAGCGCGTACTCACTGACGTGGATGCAGGTCTTACACTGAGTGCACTCTGGAGCATACCAATCGTGAAACATCAGCCACTCTTCGTTTTTAGAAAACTCAAGGGGCTTCCCATCTCCTCGGTGATAGAAAACATACTCACCAATCCGAACTGCAGTACTTCCACATGGTTTAGGTCTCAATCTTGCCATGGCTCTATTATGGATGTTTTTTTGTGAAAGTCAAGTGTTTATCATATTTTTTTTGAAAACGGAAATGAATCAGGGAAAACGGGAATGCCGTCTACACGCATGACAAAGTAAGGAACTTCACCGACGACCTTTGCGCCTATATCATGCTTTTGTTGTCTACCACGATTTCTTGTTCGTTACCATAAGAGCCCTTTTCACCGACAAAAAATCCTCGCGCCCCTTTCCCTGCAATGTATTTGACTTTGATAGGGTCGAATTTCCTGGTCTGTATTGGGTCCATTGCTGATGAGGATGACCTTGCGTTTTGAAATTGATTCCCTTCAGTTTTTTTGAGCTTGGCGTTCAATTCTGCAATATCCTTGGCCGTTAAATCATACCCTGCATCAAACTTATCCGGTAACGGCATGGAACCTTCCGGGACAACCTTCGGGAGTGATAATGTTCCTCCAAATACCCACCCAACAAGGTGATGCAAGCCTTTTCCTGCCCTTAATAGCAAATTTTTCGCTATTTTTCATAATTTATGTTGACTTCTGCCACAAAAGAGCTAATATAAAGGTCCTGACAGCAACTTGAAAGAGTGGGGTGGTAGCTCTGATAGTAGCCTGGGGTTGATGCCCGTGTCACCTGTCGGTAGACCCCGGTTCCTGACCGGGGTATTTTTCTATTCCGCCGC
This sequence comes from Akkermansia sp., assembly GCA_022787425.1. Taxonomy (GTDB): domain Bacteria; phylum Verrucomicrobiota; class Verrucomicrobiia; order Verrucomicrobiales; family Akkermansiaceae; genus Akkermansia. Next base: position 14,434 of record JALFWB010000002.1, on the reverse strand, counting down.
CCACGCTTTCGCTAGATCAATATCGCCGTTTTCCTCTTTTTTGCATTATTTTGCTTGACTTTATCAACAAGAACCCCCATAATGGTCTTGCCGCGGTGGCCGACGATTTTATTCCTCTTAAATGTAGGGACGTCACTCTGGACGCGGCACTTTTTTTGCCCTTATTGGAGGATTTTTGTTTTGACTTGGTAAATAATCGGATTGCTTTTCCGTCTTTAAACTCTCCGCCAAACGCGGGAAACAGCAACTTCTTTCGCATTTTTCATATTTTATGTTGTACTTCTGCCAACTTCGTTGCTAAAATCAACCCCGTTGGGGGGAGCTCCGAGAACGCGTTCGGCCCGTTGCGGACGTTAATCAAAGGAAAACATGAGACGCCGAGTCCGGAGCTCCCCGGGTTTATTTCTTCTCTCTTCTTGCCGGGGATTACTCGGATGAGAGAGTTGTGCGCAGAAGCTTTGGAAGACTTCTCGATGCAGAGGTAGTAGGGAGGGGCATAAATTGGATGCGGAATACACAGAATGCACGGAAGCGGAGCTGTGCACATGGGGTGGCTGAGTGTCTGTGAGATTGACAAAAGGAAGCCGAGCCTGCTGAAGCTATGTATAGCTCCGGTTTGATCCGTGAGAATCAGTGTAATCCGTGGATCGGCATAGGGGAAATTCAATCGGGGCGACAGGATTCGAACCTGCGACATCCGGCTCCCAAAGCCGGCGCTCTACCAGGCTGAGCTACGCCCCGAGGGGGAAAGGGAGGGCACCGGCGGGGCATAAAAATGGTGGCTCGGGACGGGATCGAACCGCCGACACGAGGATTTTCAATCCTCTGCTCTACCAACTGAGCTACCGAGCCACTTTTGCAAGCCCACGTGGTGGGGTGCGGGGAAATTATAGCGCAGACGGAGGCGTTTGGCAAGCAAAAAAAAGCGGATTTTTGCAAGAAAATGCCATTTTTCTGCGATTTCGGGTCCTTTTTGGGTGGAGGCAGGGTAAAAAAAGCCCCGCCGGGGTGGTGGCGGGGCTTGAAAAGCAGAGAAGGGGATCAGTCGTTGTCGGCTTGGTCTTCGTCGATCACGTCGCCTTTGCCGTCCTCTTCATCGCCCCAATCATCGTCCTCTTCATTGTCCTCTTCATCATCCTCTTCATCGTCCATGTCGGGGCAGAGCTTCTCTGCCTCCTTATAGGAGCGCAGGGAAACATTCACATGGAGGCTCATGAGCTGCTCTGAAACGGAGACCGTTGCCTCGGCGGACTCCACCTTGGCGCAGAACCCCAGCATCTCCTCCGGTATGAAGCTGAGCTGATGGTTGCCGGAAAAGAGGGGGGCAGACTTGAACGTGAAGCGCGCGAAGCCCGGGACGGTGGTAGCACTGCCCTCCGTGGCGGCCAGAAGCTCCTTACTCAGCTCCGGATCAGAGGCCATCACCAGTGTCTTCTGAGCATCGGGCGTAAGACCGTGGTGTGCGGCATCCACCGCTTGCTCCGTCTGCGTGATGGGTAGCCCGTGGATCTGCGCCGGATCCACCCCCAAGGGCGCGAGCAACTTACCTCCCACCTCGCGGAGGTCCTTCAGTCCCTCCGCCAACCCAGCCGCATCCGTCACACCCAGCAGCATCCCCACCCGGGGGGTGAGCAAGCCCGCCGGTGCCTCCGTGCGGGGTACATCCACCACCACTGCGCCGCCGCCCAAGCATGCCAGCGCCTTCTGCGCTGCGCGGAGCAGCGTTACGCCATCCGGCAGAAGGGAATCCGAGAAATCCATCGGCGGCCTTTTGTTGTTGCCGAGAACAGTCCTGGCCTTGCTCACCGCCAGAGCAGCCTCGGCCGTTTGCCCCGGATCCGGCAGCTCCGTGTGGAACGTAAAGGGCGCGGACTCCAGCGTCAGCAGGGTCTCCGGGGACTGGGCCTTCTTCTCCAGACTCGGCACGAAGGGCGCGAAGGAGCAACCGCAGGCATCGCCCGAAATCAGGCCGTGGTACTTACCCTCCCCGCCCCACACGCGCAGCAGGGTAGAGGCCGCCGTCTTCTCATTCGCCGCCTTCATCATGCGGGCGAAGTCCGAGAACAGAGACACCACCCCGCGTGCCCCGGCCGCCATGGCTTCCGCCTGCTCCGGCGATTCTTTGGCATAGAGCTCGAACGCGCGCTTCCACGCATCCGCTTGGCCGCCGCAGAACTGCGTCACAGCTTCCGTAATCGCCTTCGTAGCCGCCACGGACAAATTGGCCTGCACAAAGAAGGGGCTGTTCGCGGCGGGCTCCCGCAGCTCCGGTAGCGCGGCGAGCGACTCCGCCGGTGAGCTCGGCAGGACCAGCTCTTTGGGGTCCTCGCACACAGCCACCATCATGGTGTTACCAACCAAACGAGTCAGCAGGCAGAAATTGCGCCCGGCCAAGGCGGCCCGCAGCTGTGTTTCCTCATCCTCCGGGGCGTCTCCCTCCTTCGGCGGCAGAACGGTGAGACGAGTCCCCCGGAAGCCCTTGTACTCCAGCTTCTCGAAGTGCACCTCGTCATCGCTCTTGGGGAAATCTTGGATCATCTTCACGAACGAGGTAAACACCTCATCCCGCAGCCACTCCTCATTACCGGGGGTAACGCTGAAGGCGGCGTAAATAGGTTTCAGATGGGTTGAGCGCCAGAAGTCCGTTAAACATTTGAACCACTCTTTCTCAGCTTCATCGGACACTGTTTGCCAAACCTTTGCCACAGGGGAATCCTTCGCGACATCGGGTCCATTCACAAAGACGGAGACAAAGGCTTTCCGTCCGGCCATATCTGACATTGCCCACAAGCGGATGGTCGGAAGGGCCGATTGCAGCACCTCCGCCATACCGGGGGAAATCACCACGGCCGCTCCCTCCACGCGTTCGGAGCCACGGCCGCCGAAAAAAGAGGTGATCGGCTCCTCGTCGCGGATCACCGCATACAGGTCGGAGGTGATGGGGAGGTGCGCTAAGGCAGAAACAGCGGGAGCCTCTGCGGCGGGGGCGCATACGGCGGCGGGGGCGGTCGGTGCGGGGTCCTGCGCCATCAGGGGCAGGGGTGCCAGCGTGGCCGCCATCATCATGAGGGTTGCTCTCATTTTCATATCGGTGCCATTGTGGCACAGAGGCGCGCGCAGGTAAAGAAAAAAATACAGTAAGACGCAAAATGGTAGAGCAGCCGATAGCTCAGCACCCTTTTTTGCAAAAAAATGCGTAATACCGCGCAGGAATGCTTGACGAGCCGTCGGAAAGGTGCTAAACTACCACCGCGCGCTGCGATGGTAACGCACGCCGATTTTATTATGAAAGCAGATCTGCATCCCAAGTACAACCCCGTTGTGTTCGTGGACATCACCACGGGCCGCCGCTTCATCACCCGCTCCACCATGACTTCCGCCAAGAAGGAGGTGATCGATGGTGTGGAGCACTACGTTGTTTCCTGCGGTATCACGTCCGACTCTCACCCCTTCTTCACGGGTAAGAACCAGTTTGTGGACACGGAGGGCCGCATCGACAAGTTCCAGAAGCGCTTCGGCGCCGTTCGTCGCGCCAAGAAGCCGACGCTTTCCTGAAGCACATTTTCCTCTTTGTAACACTGAGCACGGTAAGTGGGGTTCCCTGCTTACCGTGTTTCTGTGTCGGCTGCGCAATCGGGTTGTCGGTACAAAGATGCCCGGTACGCGATTGTTCGGGGCCGGGCGGTGTCGAAAGCCGCGCTGTCCTTCGGGGCAGGCGGCGGGTGGACATCAGCGGCGGGTGCGTCGGGGCGACCATATATCGTCCTCCGACTCCAGCCGCTCCGCCAGGTCATCTCCGGAGTCTCGTACGAAAATTTCTCGGGACACGGTGCGGTACCAAGTTACCACGCGCTGCATGTTGCGCATGCGCAGAGCCAGGGTCATCACGTCCCTGAAGGAATAGAGAATACGCTCACGCCGGGCCTCCCCCCGTGGCGGATCGGGGTCCGGCACACGGCGCAGGTGACCGCGCTCCACCAAGCGGCGCAGGGTGGTGTTACTGATATTGAGAAGAATGATAACTTGGTTGGGAGTAACGTATTCCGGCATGGTATTTTCTTTATTAGCTAACAATTTTTTACATCGCACTTCATCCTCGATGAGGGAACGTGGCCAGTAGTAGGCCAAGGCACACTTGATACGCACCAAGTAGCAACGCCGGCAGTGGCTGTGCAGTCGTCGCAGGGCATTGCGCTGCGTGCACCCCAGCATTTGCGCTGCTTCCTCGGTGCTGATGCTACCCGGCGGCGGAGCCGGATACGGCATTCTCGTATTGGGATCGAGCCCGCGCCGCGTTCGAACGGGAAGCGGGGCCGGGTACTCTACCCCCTCTATACCCTCAAAACGCCGGGGGCGTGAGTGTCTGCTACCCGGCGTGTTCTCAAACTGCCGTTGTGTGCCGTCAGCCGAGTTGCCCATTCCGTTTCTTTCCATTGTGCTCTGTGTCTTGTTTCGGCACTACGCTAGCACAGCACCCGCCGCCGGGGCAAACACTGCCGGTCGCTTTTCAAAAATGCTTCAGTCTCAAGACTCGGGGCATACACCCGGGTTCGAGGCACTCTGAATTCAGCCCATCTGCCCCGTGTTTTCCCGCCCCCTCTGCCGGAGGCCGGGAGAGGAAAAATCCTGAAATTCCGTGTACGGTGTTGCCAAGCGGGGGAGATTGTGGTAGAATGGCGGAAACCCGATTGTGCCATGAAGCATCTTTTCTTAATCCTTTGCGCCGTGTGTATGGTTCTTGTCAGCTGCCAGCAGCAGCAACAGGTACGTGCCGGCGCGCGCACTCCCAAGTATGTGCATCGTCCCGGGTATACCGCCACGATACAGAGCAACGGGAAGGCGACCATTCCGTCCAAGGCCCCCAAGCGGGTCAAGCGCATCATCGCGGCCGGTAACAAGATCGTGGGCCTGCCGTATCGCCGTGGCGGCGGTCATGGTAAGCACGTTGATTCCGCATATGATTGCTCCGGTTCGGTGGCCTTTGTGTTGCGCGAGGCCGGCATGCTCAAGCGCGGGGCACATCCCGTTTCCGGTTCTTTCCTCCGCTGGGGGCGCAAGGGAGCGGGCGATTGGGTGACCGTGTATGTGAAGAATGGGCATGTCTTCCTGACGGTTGCAGGTCTGCGCTTCGACACCACCGGCAGCGGGCGCGGTGTAGGCCCGCGTTGGTATACGGCTTCCCGTCCCTGCTCGGGCTTTTATGTGCGCCACGTGCCCGGTTATTGATTTATGAGTACAGACGAAACAAAGTCCCCGGATGAATTGAACTACGGTCCGCAGCGCATCGATGCCATCATGCAACGCTGGGGGCTGGAGAATCATGATTTGGTAGAGGTTTCGCCGGAGCAGCTGACGCACAAGCAGGTGCAGAAGGCTCGCGCCGGGCGCAAGCTGACGCTCAAGCTGATGCAGAAGGTAGCCCGTGCCCTGAATGTGGCCATTTGGGAGCGGCTGCCCGTCGAGGAGCGCGAGGTGTACTATGAGTATATCCACCGCGACCTCTTCAGCTACGCCAAGGGCTACGACCCCGATTGGGCGGACCCGAACGAGGCCGTTGTGCAACGCGTGTTGGGCTGAGCCTGCCATGGCGCTGACGGTAACCCAGCTGGTGCTGCGCTTGAAGAGCGCGGTGGAGGGTAGCGTGGGCAGTGCCTGCGTGGTCGGGGAGATAGGCTCGCTGCGGGCTGCGCAGAGCGGGCACGTTTATTTCACCCTCAAGGATGCGGCGGCACAGTTGCAGTGCGTGATGTACCGTAGTGTGGCGCAGGCCTGCGGGCGGGTGCGCCTGTGCGAGGGAATGCTGGTGGAGCTGCACGGCAGCGCAACGGTGTGGGAGGGGCGAGGCTCGCTCCAGTTTACGGTGTCGCGTCTGCGCCCGGCCGGGCAGGGCTCCTTGCAGCAGCAGTTCGAGGCCCTGAAGGCCAAACTTGCCGCAGAGGGGCTATTTGACACCGCCCGCAAACGCCGCCTGCCGGAGTTCCCGCGCAGCGTGGGCTTGATTACCTCCGCCACCGGGGCTGTTATTCAGGACATGCGCCACCGACTGGAGCAGCGTGCCCCTTGGGTGCAGGCTTACCTTTATCCCGTTTTGGTGCAGGGCAAGGGCGCGGAGATTGGGATTGCCCGCGCCATCCGGCAATGGAGCAAGCCCGATGCCTATGGTCTGCCGCCGGTGGACTACCTGATTGTGGCGCGCGGCGGCGGTTCCATGGAGGACCTCTGGTGCTTTAACGAGGAGATCGTGGCGCGCGCTATTGCGGCTTGCCCCATTCCCGTGGTCTCTGCCGTGGGGCACGAGACGGATTTTACCATTGCTGATTTTGTGGCAGACCTCCGTGCCCCGACCCCCACGGCGGCAATCGAGCTGACCACCCCCGATGCGGCTCAACTGGACGCCGGTCTGCAGCAGACGGCCCTCAACCTGCGCCGCCACTTGGCCCGTGCGCTCGAGACCGCCCGACTCCGCCTGCGTGCCGCCGAGCAGGGGCGCCTGAGCGTTCCCACGGAGACCCTGGCCCCCTTCGTGCAGCGGCTCGATACGCTGGAAAACGAGTTCCTGTCCGCCACCCACACCCGCCTGACGGAGGCCGGGAACCGACTCCGCTTCCTTGCGGCCTCTCTCTCGCCCCTGTCTCTCCGTGCCACCCTCAGCGGGGCCGGGGCGCGTCTTGCTGCGGCAGAGCAGCAACTGCGGTCCGCCTTTGACCACGCCTGCTCCCTGCGCCGTGCTCGCCTCGATGCCCTGCAGGCTACGCTGTCGGCTGCCGACCCCCGCCGGGCCTTGGATCGCGGCTTTGCCTTGGTGCGCTCTGCGGACGGACGCCTTGCCCGCCGCTCCGCCGATTTTGCCCCCGGGGATGAGCTGCGCATCTCCTTGGCAGAGGGCTCCCTCCGCGCCGCCGTCCTCCCTCCTGCGGAATCTGCTTGCCAAGTGCCGCAGGAGGGAGTATAATGCCGCCATATGGAACAAGACGAGATACCGGGATACATCCTGAACGACCCGCAGGCCTTCATCCGTTTTTTAGAGGATTGCTACCGGCAGCGCCGCGATGTTGTCATTTGTTCCGATGACTGCCGCTACTTGGCTGAGACCCTCCGCGAGCGCATCCGCAGCTCCTCCGAGGGCGACAGCCTCTTCGATTGACCTAGGGGGAACGGACTTCCCTTCAGTTTTTCAGCAGGCCGGCGGTGCGCAGGTCATCGGAGAGTGACTCGAGGGAGTCCGGGTCCAAGAGCTCGCCGGAGAGAGTGATGCCGTTGAAGATGAGGGAGACGGAGCGTTCGCCGGGGGCATCGATACAGTGGAATTCGGCTGGGCCGAGGTTCTGCCAAGTATAGCGGCGTTTGAGGATGAAAAAGATCGAGCGGGTGATGCCCTGCGGGGAGATGGTATAGGAAAGAGAGGCATAGCCGCCGCCCCAGATCAGGCTGATGATGCCTGCAGCGATGGCTAGGGGCGGGCGGTAGGCGGGCCCGGGGGCCAAGGCGGCATAAATGCACACCCCCAGCACCGCGAGCACGACCGCCGCATACAGCGTGCGGTTGGCACAGTGCAGGGTGCGTATCGGTAGGGCCTGCGGGTTAATAGTCGGTGTAGTCATTGCCGGCCTTCGGGCGGTACTTCACGTCCTGCGGGCGCACGGCACCGCCTTTCGCGTAGTCCTCGACGCCGCTGGTGACATATACGGCCATGCCTCGCTTGGTATAATTGAAGAGCTTGGCTGCCACATCGTACGGCGTGCGGATGCAGCCGTGCGAGAGCCTGCGACCGGGCACTACCTTGCCGCCGTGGATGCCCACGCCGTCCGGAGTCAGGCGGTTCCAGTGCGGCATACCGGCGGGGCGGAAGGTGAGACCGGACGGCGTGCCCTTGGAGGTATCGGCATTGCTGCTGACGACGCGACCGCTCGCATTCACGAATTTGCCGTAGCGGTTGGATTTGTGATTAGTCTCACGGTCCAGGATGCGGTAGGCCCCGGGCGGGGTCTCGTGTCCATCCGTACCGGTAGAGACGGGCCAATCATAGGCCACGCGGCCGTTCACATACATACGGGCGCGCTGCTGGGGCAGGCAGATGACGATGCGCGTGTTCTCCGTGTTGGCGGACTGAAGCAGGGGCTCATTGCAGAAAACGGCGGAAGTCTTGGGGTAGGCCGGCTTGGCCACAAAGTGCTCATAGCTTCCGGCGGGGTAGGGGTTGGTGTAACCGGGTGCGTTTTTGTTGGGGATGAGCAGCGGGTTGCTGCCATCGTACGGCACGGTGACCACCTCCTGCAGCAGCTCCGCCTGTTCGTCTTGGGGCAGTGTCTGCGGCACTTGACCGGGGACGCGGGTGAAAGAATAACTGCCCGGGGGTTCCGGGGCGCAGCTGCACACCAGCAGGGCGGTGAGCAGGGTGGTGGGGAGGAGATAGGTGTGAGGTTTCATGAGTTGACGGGGCAGGGAAGGGGTCAGCGGTGCGCCGGGATGCGCAGGACGGTGCCGGGTTTAATGGTTGAGGCCGTCGCCGGGGTGAGGTTGTTGGCCTTCAGCAGGGCGGCGGTGCTCAGGTGGTAGCGCCGCGCGATGGCGGAGACGGTGTCGCCCTTCTTCACAACGCAGCGGCCTGCACCTGCTGCGGGGGCTTTGTGGGCGGTGGCGGGGGCACTGCCGCTCACGCGCGGAATGGTGAGTTTTTTGCCGATGGCAATGTTATCCGACGTGAGTCCGTTAGCTCGGCGGATAGCGGCAACGGAGCTGTGATGGCGCGCAGCGATGCCGGAGAGTGTATCCCCGCTGCGCACGGTGTAGAGAGCACCGCCCGCCACCGGGGCAGCGGCCGAAGCCGCTCCGCCGGTGTGTGCGAAATCCGGCAGATTGCTTGCCGGGGCTGTTCCGCGCCCCGCCTCCAAGATGACGCGGTCATCCTGCTTGTCGGTGATGCGGTCCTCCACCCACGAGGTGGCATCCAGCTCGCCGTTGCGGATGGTGCAGGAGGCTGCCAGAAGCGATAAGACCACGAGGGCTGCAGACAGAAGAGAACGTTGCATATGCGGAACAGCGTCGCGGGGGTGAAGGATCAGCGGGACTTCCTCTTGGTCTTCGAGCTGCTCTTGGACTTAGTAGAGGAGCTCTTGCTCTTGGTGGAAGATGAAGAAGCCGGGATGGTGAGCTTGCGACCCGGGCGCAGCTTGGTGGCCTGAGACTCCGTCAGCCCATTGGCCCTCAGAACCTGCTGGTAACCGACGCCGTAGCGCTTAGCGATGCCGGAGATGGTCTCGCCCTGCTTGAGGGTGTGGGAGCTTGCCTTGCGGGCCGTGCTGCTGCTCTTGGAGGTAGAGGCCGTCTTGCTGCTGCTACGGTAATTCTTGGGCGTGTAGCGTACCTTGATGGTCTGGCCGGGGCGGATGAGGTCGCCCTTGATGCCGGAATCGCGGCGGATCTGGGCCACGGTGGTGCCGGAGCGGCGGGCGATCGTATCCAAGTTATCACCGGGGCGCACCTTATAAGTGATGAGGGCAGGCTTGTCTACCTTCATCACACGGCGGCCGGATTTGCTCGGCTTCTTGGTAGAGGCGGTGCTCTTCTTGCTGCCGGACTTGCTTGCCGAGGAGGAAGAGGTGCGGGTGCTCGCTGTGCTTGTGCGCGTGCTGCTGCCGGAAGCCGTGGGCTTGGGCTGCGGCTTGGGCTGAGATGTGGAGGTGGGCAGCAGGGGATCCTGCCCGAAGCCCTCATCCGGGGTGGGCGTCTCCAGCACCGTGTCGTTCACATCTGCCGGCGGTGTGTTTTGGGCTATGTTCTTCTGGTTCTGGCGTGTGCCGCCGTTGTCTGCCACAGTCTCCTCCGGCTCCGGGATGGGAAAGTCAGTCCGGTCATACTCGGGTGTGCGGGAGCCTGCCGCAACCTGGCCGTCATCATCACTCTCAAGAAGACTCTCATCCATCCACGGGCCATCCATGCCTTCATCGCAGTACAACTCGCTGATGGGAGTCGCCTCCTCAAAATCCGCACCGGGGGTGGAGGTGCTGGAGCATGAGGGGAAAAGCGCAACGGCAAGTGACCCCAAACTCAGTGTTAAGAGGGATTTTTTCATACGCGACGAGAATAGCAGACTTTTCCGCGACATGCAAGACTGATTTCTGACATGAAGGGCAGGGGAACGGGGGATGTATGCCTCGAATAAGGCTTGAAATTCGCAGCTGTGGCATGCTATAATAGAGGCATGACAAGTTGCCGAAACTTTTTTCTGCCTGTAGCGGCGGTGCTCTGTACGGCGTCGGCCGGGGCTGCGGTGGGGACGGAGACTGCCCGCTCTGCCTGTGCGGCGGCCCGTGAATACGGTGCGGCCGTGCGCAACTGCGACATGGTGTGGGCCTTGGATTCGCTCTACCCGCCGATGCGCAGGTTGCTGGCTGCGCAGTTGGCTGCGCGAGATCCCAAGGAGGCCAAGGCGGTACAGCGTATTCTGATGGGGGTTGACTACCGGGTGAAGGAGGGCAGCGTGCAGATGCAGGATGTGACGGAGACACCCAAGGAGCGGGCGGCGCGCGAGCAACGGTATGATAAACTGCTGCGTGACCAATACGCCGCCATGGGCGCAGCCATGAAGAAGGGCGGCATGCAGGTGGAGCGTTACACCGTGGGCACCCCCACGGCGGAGTATGTGTTAATCCCCGCCCATTCTCTGGCAGCGGGTGTTAAAAAGGATGCGCGCGGCAGCATGAATGCGGAGGATATAACCGGCGGATCTGACCGCAGCCGCTTGGTCATCATCCCCACAACGCTTGTGGTCAGTACCAAGGCCCCGAACGGTGCCGTGCAGCGCGTGGAGCGCCGCAGTTTCATCTACGCCGTGCGCGATGAGGTGTCCGGCAATGCGCCGGTGCGCAAGCCGCGCTGGTACTTTATGGATGCCAATACGAAGCTGAGCGTCCTGCGCTCGTTCTTTGTCAATCTGCCGGTGGAGGGAATCAAGTTGCCCCCCGTCAGTGACCGAGTGCTGCGCTGAGCCCCCGACCGCCTTGTGCCGTGCCGAGCCTGTATGACAGGACGCTGATGGATTTCTCCCCCGAGGGGCCACTGGCCTCCGGGCGGGGGTATGAGTTTCGCCCCCATCAGCAGCAGATGGCCGGCGCGGTAGCCATGGCGCTGGAGGAAGCGCGCCCCCTGTTGGCAGAGGCCGGTACGGGGGTCGGTAAGTCCTTGGCCTACCTGATACCCTCTGTGCGCTTTGCCCTGGAGAATCAGCGGAAGGCTGTTATCTCCACCCACACCATCAACCTGCAGGAGCAGCTTTTTCACAAGGACATACCCACCGTGCGCAGCGCGTTGGGGCTGGAGTTCAAGGCCGCGCTGCTCAAGGGGCGCGCAAACTACCTGTGCCGCACCCGCCTGCGCCGCGCCCTGGAGCAGGCTTCCGACCTCTTTAACCAAGAGGAGACTCGGCAGCTGCACGAGCTCTATGCTTGGGCGCGCGGTGACTGCGGGGAGGGCTCTCTGACCGATCTGCCGCAGGATTTGCGCATCTCCCCCAAGGTGTGGATGCAGGTGTGCAGTGAGCCGCATGTGTGCACCATGCGCAACTGCGGGGTCTCCTGCCCTTACCAGGCAGCACGTTTGCGGGTGGAGGAGGCGCAGGTGGTGGTGCTCAACCATACCCTCTTTTTCGGGCTTATGGCCTTGGCGAAGGCGCAGGAGGACACGGAGACCGGTGTGTCCCCCGCCGGTTTTATCTTCGGTAACGATTTCGCCGTGCTGGACGAGGCCCACACCATTGAAAACGTGGCTGCCACGCAGCTGGGGCTCTCGCTGGCGGAGCAGGAGCTGAAATATGACCTGCTGCGGCTCTACAACCCGCGCACGCGCAAGGGAACCTTGGTGAAGCAGGCGACCCCGAACCTGTTGCAGCTGCTGGATGAAGCCCGCACGGCGGCGGATGAATTCTTCCGCTGCGCGCGTTTGGATGCCCGCCCGGAGGAACACCGGGGCACGGTGCGCCTCCGCCGACCGGGCTGGACGGAGAACCTCATCTCCGGGCCGATGGAGCGGCTGGGGGCGGAGATTACCTGCATGGCCCGTGCCGAGGAGAACGATTTGACGCGCGAGGAGTTGCTGGAGACGGCGGGGCGCGTACTGGCCTATGCGGAGACCGCGCGTTCCTTCGTGGAGATGGAGGATGAGGAAAATTCCGTCTATTGGATGGAGACCCAAGGGGCTGAGGGGCAGTACATCGTGCTGCGCTCCGCGCTCATCAATGTGGCCGATGTGCTGCGCGACAGCTTGTTCGGGGAGGGCCGCACCTGCATCTGCACCAGTGCTACCCTCTCCGCCGGGGAGAATGGTATGAAGTATTTCTCCGGTCGCGTCGGGGCGGAGGCAGCAGAGGCCATTCGCATCGGTAGCCCCTTCAATTTTGCAGAGCAAATGGAGATTGTGGTGGCCCGCAGTATGCCCTCTCCGCCGAGCGGGGATGCCGCGCGGGATGAGTACCGCACCGCGCTTTTCGATTGGATCGTGCGCTCTCTGGAGCGGTCGGATGCCCGTGCTTTCGTGCTTTTTACCGGTTACGGTATCATGCGGGAGATGGCAGCCTTGCTCCGCCCCGTGTGCGCCGAACATGGCTGGCCCCTTTTGGTGCAGGGGAGTGATATGGACCGCTCAAGCATGCTGCGTGCCTTCAAGGAGACCGTCGGCAGTGTTCTCCTTGGGACAGATAGTTTCTGGACGGGCGTGGACGTGCCGGGGGAGGCGTTGTCGCATGTCATTGTTACCAAAATTCCCTTCGAGGCGCCGAATAACCCCCTGACTGAGGCGCGCTGTGAGGAGATCCTCGCTCGGGGCGGTAACCCGTTCCGGGATTACTCCCTCCCGGAGGCTGTGCTCAAATTCCGCCAAGGTGTCGGTCGCCTCATTCGCTCCAAGTCGGATAAGGGAATCGTCACGCTGCTGGACTCCCGCATTGTCTCCAAGTACTACGGCTCCCGCTTCATGCTCGCGCTTCCCAAAGAGGCTCCCCGGATTTTCCTCTGAAATGACCCCATTTTTGCCGATTTGGCCCCCAATATACCCCAAATTGGCACTTTTTTGCATTTTTTTCTGTTTTTTTTGAAGAAAAAGCTTGCAATGCCTGCAAGAAATCTGTATAATGCCCCCGCACCCCATCCGAAAGGGAAACCAAGACGAAGGGGAGAGCGGCAAAGGAGCGGTAGCTCAGTTTGGTTAGAGCGCAGCCCTGTCACGGCTGAGGTCGCGGGTTCAAGCCCCGTCCGCTTCGTTTCCGACACTGACGGCATCTGTCACAACGGCAGGTGCCGTTACTGTTTTCCCCGGGTGGCGAACAAAGGAACTCACCTCCGCCCGCTGAGCCCCCGCAACATCGTGAGCGTTATCCGGGGAGTCGGGCTACCTGAATGGTATGAGCCCGCTGCATCGTGACTTCAAGCCAATGAAGCTTCTGTCGGATGATGAAGGGGAACCCATCTTCTGTAGGAGGCGTTTTTATAGATAGGTAATTTCTCCCCCGGGCTTGCTACAGCATAGTGAATGCTGAGTCAAGCCTATAATCGATTTTTTCTGCAAAATCAATAGCTTGGCACCCTATTATAGGCCAAGGTCTCCATTTGGCTGAAATACCCGATTTTGATGTAAGTCGTTGAGAATTAATGGTTTACATGGAGTGTGCATTCACTATGCTGTAGACTTCTTGGCATAGGGATTGGCGATGAACAGACATGTGTAGGATGTGATGATGCACCGGATCGAAATTTAAAATCAATTGTCGACTATGAGAAAACTTCTTGTTAATTTGTATGTCTCGTTGATTCGAGACCGAGTAAAGAGGCACCGTGTCCGTGAGATTTTGCGTCCATCTCCTCCAAGAGTGTTTGACTCTGATTTTATGTCTGGAAGCAGAGAAGAGTTTATTAGAACGGGCAGTTACAGACCTAGTGTTTCAGTGGTAGTGCCTTGTTATAATCACCGAAAGTGGTTGAAACAGCGTCTTGATTCCATTTTGTCCCAGACTTATGAGAATTACGAGGTTCTTTTGCTGGATGATTGTTCTACAGACGGGAGCCGTGAGGTGCTGACGGAGTATGCCGAGCGTTATCCCGAGAAAATTCGCTGTTTGTTCAATGAATCTAATTCAGGATGCGTCTTTAGGCAGTGGGCTCGCGGTCTCGCTGAGTGCAGGGGCGATTTGGTATGGATAGCAGAGTCCGATGATTGGTGCGAGAAGAATTTCCTTGAAACCCTGGTACCGTATTTTCTGCACTCCGTCAGTTTTTATGACCACCCCACGGGAGCCAGCGCTTCCTGAAAGCTCCTGCAGGTGGATTCCCGTAGCTTCAGGTATAGGTATCTCACGCTGGTTATACCCCTCATTTGAAATTGGATTTTCGCGATTTTTGAGTTCACCCCCTCAATGACTCCGGAAGTCAGCTTATAGCGGAAATAA
>JALFWB010000056.1 GCA_022787425.1 Akkermansia sp. | reverse complement strand
CCTTCTTCTGAGGTTTGTAATAGCTGCTACTGCGAGGTACCCCAAGCAGTTCGCATTGACGGGTGCGACTCACCTTGGAAACATCTTTGTCGAGGAGCTGAGAACGCTGTTTCCCTACAACCCCGGCTCCTTGCATTTTTTTGACAACCAAGAAAACTCAAGATCGCGTTGTCCGAGTAGCTGCTGTAGGTGAGCGATGGTATCCTCATAGCGTTTCTGCTCGCTTTTGGATGACGGCTTAAAGCCGTCATCGAGCAACTTGAGCCTTCCACTTGCTCACCGGATCCGGATGGATCTCGTACTCAGCGGCAATCTGCTGAATGCTCTTCTCTCCCTTGAAGGTTGCCAAGACAACCTCCTTCTTGAATGTGGCCGTATGGTTACGGCGTTTATGTGTCTTACTCATGATGGTAACTTCGGTGTATTTTAGCCCATCAGACTGACTCAATCAAGACTGTTTACTCGGAATGCCTTGAAAAATGGCACCACCATAACCTTTTAGGCTTGACCCTTCATTGCGAATGCTGTAGGCAACCTTTGCCCTGAAGATTACACACGGAGGAGGAGGGATTTGGCGCGGAGGAAGGAGAGGAGGGCAAGGAGGGAGAAGAAGGAAAGGGAGGAGTAGACGAGGGGTTGGGAGTCGCCGAAGAGTCGGGAGAAGCCGGAGAACAGGGGCAGACAGAGGGAGTTCCAAAGGCTGCCTTGAAGGCCAGGGGTAGCGGTGAGCAGGTAGGCGAGGATGGCATTGCTGCCGAAGGGGAGAAAGGGGGCTGCCAAAAAGTGGGTGCGCGGCAGGAGGTCGAACAGGAGGTGGAACAGCCCTAGGAGGAGGAGACACCAACCGCCGCTGTAGAGCACCATGGTGGCGGAGAAGATGTGTTTGATGAGGGGCGTATCCGCCTGCAGGAAGTAGGCCGCAAGCAGGCACCCTGCCCCGCTGAGTCCGAGGATGAGGCAGGCGCGGAGTCCGCGAAGGTGCTGCATGGCTTGCCCGCCGAGCACGCCCATCAGAGTCAGTGCGCCGAAGGCTGCGGAACTGAGGATCCAGGTGTAGGGCGTGCCGTCCTGCCAGCTGCCTTGCAGGGTGCAGTCAATGTAATAAGCCAGGTTATCATGCGGCAGGAAGCGTCCTCCCGCATGCCCGGCATAGGGGATGAAGCGCATGGCCGCCCAATAGCCGAACAGGGTGAGCACGCAGCCGACGGCGCAACTGCGCACCCCGCCGAGGAAAAGGCAGCAGGCGGCAATGAGGTAGCCCGCGGCAATGGCCTGAAGGGTGTTACAGAAAAGGCTGATGTTACTCGAATCGAAAGCGAGCAAGTTGCCCTGCACCACCATCCCCAGCAGGAAGAGGCAGACCACACGCCGCAGCACGCGCGGGAGGGTGCGCAGGTGCCAATGCTCGCCGCCGCGCCGCCGATAACCGGCAAAGGCAAAGGGCATGGAGACACCCACCACAAAAATGAACAGCGGCATCACCAAATCCCAGCAGGTAAAGCCTTTCCCCCAATCCGCATGGCGGAATTGCTCGACCAGCTCCGGCGGCAGGGCATCCCCGAAGCAGGCCTGCAACAGGTGCAGCAGAAAGGGAGCCCCGCCGGCCAGCAGGGCCATGTCAAGCCCGCGCAGGGCATCAATGCTGACCAAGCGCGAGGAGGCGGCGGATGCGGTAGGCGTGCTCACGGCGGGACATAGTGCGCCCCCTTCTCCGGTGGGGAGGAGGGGGCGGAGAGATTACTTCTTCTTGAGCAAACGCACCACGATGCACAGCAGCATGAAGGCTGCCAGGCCCCAGCCGCCGTAGCTGATGAAGAGCTGCATGGCATCACAGCTGCCACAGGAGGCATCCTTGCACGTCCCCTCACCTGCGGCCGGGGCAGCGGTCTCACCGGAAGCGGGCTTGGCCTCTTCCTCACCCTCGGTCGCGACGTCGCGTTTCAGAGCGCGGCAGTTACCTTCCAGCACCACCACATCCATGGACTTCATCTCGATCGCAATCGGCTTGTCAATGTCGATGGGCCCGGAGGTCAGCACGGACAGGTTTGTCTGATCCTTGTAGGAGTTGCTCAGCGAAATGGTGCCGTGGAAGTCCGGCGGCACATCGAATATCTCACGCAGGGAGGTGATGTAGCGCTGCGTCTTACCGGAGGAGTTGCGCAGGGTAAGGGTGCACTTGAGCTTATTCCAAGCGGCCCAACCGTAGATGGAGCCCTCATTGGTCTCCTTATTCCAGGGATTACCGCCCACCCAGTGCACATCATCGAGCACATCGGCGTTGCTGCGCAGCCACTTGATGTTCTCGGACAACACATCCCAGAGCATACCGTCCTTCTGATTCAGCAGGTCACGGTCCGCATAAATCTCCTGCAGCCCGGAACCGCAGCCGAAGGCCGCACGGATCTCCTTCACGCAGTTCTCCGGCTCCTTGCTCATCACATGGGGCGGGCCGTTCTTGGTGATGATGGTGCCGTGGGTCATCAGGGAGTTGATGGGGAAGAGCGGCGCGCCCTCCACAAAGACCTCGTGCACCAGGCGATCGCGGTAGGTGATCCACTTGTCGCGGGCATCACCCACATTGCCCATCTGCCCGAAGTCGTTCTCCTGGCGCCAGACGGAATCCGCATGGCAGAACCAGAAGGGACTGGCCCAGGTGCCCACGGTCGTATTGATGAAGATATCCGGCCTGGCCTCGCGCAGGACATGCAGCACATTCAGGATACCCTCGGCGTCCTCATCATTGTCCGGACCTTTAGCGTGGAATTTGGT
The DNA here is from genome assembly GCA_022787425.1 of Akkermansia sp. Lineage (GTDB taxonomy): Bacteria > Verrucomicrobiota > Verrucomicrobiia > Verrucomicrobiales > Akkermansiaceae > Akkermansia. The sequence goes on along the minus strand of JALFWB010000056.1, from coordinate 40,819 downwards.
GGAGATGCCGTCGAACTTGAAGTAGCGCATGTCATAATCGCGCACCATCTGCGTGCAGCGTCCGACGAAAGCGTTGAAGTACTCATCGTTGGAGAGCTGGAAGTTGCTGATCTTGTTGTTCGGATGATTGACATTCCAGTTATTGAGACGCTGCTGCTTGGAGAAACCGTAGCCGCCGACCGGACCCAGCCAAGTACCGAGTCCCGCGTGCATGCTGCGTACCTGGGTGTCCAGATTCTTGAAACCCTCCGGGAATCCCTTGTGGAAGTCCCACAAGCTGTTGAACTCATCCCAGCCGTCATCCACCACATAACCATCGATGCGCGTGTTGCGCTTGGTATAGAGCTCCTGCTTCCAGGTATCAAGCACCTCAAGCCACATCTTCTCCGAGGTGCGGGCCATGGGGTCCTTGTTATCGTGCAGACGGATGCCGATTTCATACCAGTCATTGTAATGCACGAAGGTGCGATACGGCACAGGCTTCTCGCGCTCCATGTAGGCCAAGAACGAGCGGCGCTGCTGCTCCGGAGCAAGGAAACCGATGACCGACGAAACGCGCCAAGTGTGCCCCGGCCGCAGGTCCGTCTTGCGGCTCCAGGTACCGCGCACCGTGGTATCGGAGATCTTGCCGCCCGCCTGCTCTCTGGGCAGGGTGGCATTCACATCGATCTTGCCCTTGCTGTCGATAGGCTCCGTGAGGGTCTCCACCCAATAAGCAAGGGTGTATGTTCCCTGACGCGGCACCTGCACGGTGTACACGTTATTGTTGCTGGGCTTACCCGAATAACCGGAGTGGATATCCTCACTGATCACATTCCCCGCGCCATTGATCAGCTGAACGCCCACAATGTTGAGACGCTTGGTGCCCGACCCGAAGTTAAAGGTGATCCTATTCGGCCCCACCTTGGTAAACTCCGCCGGGCCCTCCGCCTTGCGCAGATGCTTCACCACCGGGCCGTCCATGGTGCTGAACTTATCACCGTAGCGATTGGTGATACTCTGCGGAATGTTGAACACCGGCCCGAACACGGTCGGAGACCACGACTTCGGACTCCACGACTCGGAATCCTCCACCGTATTGTTGCCGACGCTCATGATACTCATCGGGGTCTCCAAGCCGCAGAACACACGGGAATCCACCACCACCTGGCCGCGAGTCGTGTTTCCGGAGATGCTCAAATCGCCCTCCGGCACCACATCGTAGTTCATCGCAACAATGGAGCGGAAAGTGACCGACTCGGTCGTGCTCAGTGCCAGCTCCTGGCGCAGATAATGCGAGCCATCGCGCAACACGGCCCGCCACTCGACCTTCACCGTTTCATCCTGCGAGGTGAAGGTGGACGTCAGCGCCTTGCCGTTGAAGTGCTGCGCCAACCGAGGGTGATCCTCATCGGCCTTTAATTCAACCATTTTCAGGGGGGTGGCATTCATCTCCGAGGCGCGCATGACATATCCGTTCGCCAAGGTGATGATGAACAGCTCCGTGCCCGCCTTCGCAACCTCCTGTCCGTCAGCCGTCTTCAGTCCACCGAAAACAATACTGCTCCCCTTCTGTGAGAACTCCGCCGTCAATATATCATTGCCCAGCGTCTTCCCCGCCTCTACCCAAGCTGCTCCCGGTGCCTGTCCCGGATACTCCACGAGTGCCTCCACCGGAAGCACCAGCCCCAGCAAGGCCACCAACATCGGTTTGAAAATCGGTTTCATCTCTCCTCATCCTACCATACCCGCACCCGCCCTGTCAATCCGGAAAAACGCTTTCCCGCACAAAAGATTCCCCGCAAAATGAATTCTATCCTCTCTATCCGTAGGCCGCCTCACCTCCTGTCTGAATTTTTACCTTGCAGCGGGGGGGAGGCTGTGGTATAAAGAAAGCACCATGACCACTCCGCTTTCTTTCGCTTCGCTTCACATGCCGCTTGTTGTCGGCACTGTTTCGGACCTCAAAACCTGGCTGAGCGTTACGGCCCCCGGGTGTAAGCCGGCGTGCGACATCGTGGAGCTGCGGGTGGATTCCATGCCGCCCTTCCTCGGCGCGGAGCAGCTGAAGGCAGATCGCTGCACGCGCCCGCTGCTGCTGACAATTCGTCACGCGAGCGAAGGCGGCAGCCGTGGTATTCCGGAGCCCACACGCTTGGCCATGGCTCTGCACCTGCTGCCTGTGGCGGCAGCGGTGGATTGGGAGGCTGCGCAGTTGCCCGGGGCGGGGGAGCTGGTGCAGGCGGCGGCAGAGGCAGGCATCCCTCTGATTGCCTCGATGCACGACTTCCGCGCCACGCCGTCGGTGGATGACATGCTGCGCGCGGAGGAAGCCGCCCGCGCTGCCGGGGCGCAGGTGGTCAAGTTCGCTTTCCGCCTGAACCGCCCGGAGGACATCATGGCGGGGGTGGAGCTGCTGCGGCGCGCCGGCGGTCCCGTGGCGGTCATGGGCATGGGCCCGCTGGGTCCCACCAGTCGCCTGATGTACTGCCAGCTCGGCAGCTGCCTAATCTACGGCTACCTAGGCACCACACCCGCCGCGCCCGGCCAGTGGTCTGCCCCGCTATGCCGCCAGGCCCTACGCCAACTGCCCGCCGCCGAGCTGTAAGCCGTCCCTCAACGGCGGCGCTTTGACTGCATGGAGCGGATGATCACCCCGGGATCCGGGTCATGCCCCAGGAAGGCACGCACGGACTCCCCGGCAGGCCGCGAGCCGAAGGGGGCCAGAATCTCACGCCGCAGGGCCGCACCGGTCTTGGCGTTCAGCCCCTCGCGGCGGATGCGTTCCAAGGCCTCCAAGGCCAGCATCTCGCTCCACAGGTAGGAGTAGTAGGCCGAGCCATAGACATCGTTCGCTAGGTGCAGGCAAATGCGCATCACGCTCAGCGGTGTGCTCCGCACCGGGAAGTCATACCCCGCCAGAATCTGCCGGCTCACTTCATCCAAATCCTTGCCTCGGAAGCGTTCGTCGTAGTGCAGGTTGGCCTCTAAATCCAGCTTACAGATATTCAGGGTACCCTGCAATTCCGTTGCAGCAGTGGAGTCCCCACCGGGCAGGAAGAGTGGCTCTGCCACACGCTTGGGAATGACCTTACCGGTCTTGCAATGCCGTGCATATAGGCGAATGGCCGCTTTCTCGTTCACCATCTTCTCCATCAGGGTGCTGGGCAATTCCGCGAAATCGGTGGGCACCATCACCGCACTCTGCGCGCGGGTCGGGGTGTCCGCCAAGAGCATCTGCAGCACATGCCCGAATTCATGGAACAGAGAGCGCAGGTCCTGCTGAGACAGAATATCCGGCCCGCCATCGCCATCCGGACGGCGCACCAGGCTCATCACGCAGAGATTCGGCAAGCGCGGCTCCCCGTTCGCCCCGGTGCGGCTGCAGCGCAGGGGGCCGGTCATGGGACCTGCGTGCTTATTCGGGCGCGCCGTGTCATCTAAATAGAAAGAGCCTAGATGCTGCCCCGTCTTGTTGTCCGAAATCTCGAACACACGTACCCCGGGCAGCCACACCTCCACAGCCTCCGGCGCGGCTTCGGTCTGCCCGCCGGGGCAGTACACGGGCAGCTCGCGGATGTTAATATCAAAGAGTTTGCGGCTGATGGCAAAGAGGCCGTTCAGCACGCTGTCAAACTCCAGGTAGTCATCCAACTGCCACGCATGGCGGTTCGGCACGTATTGCATGGACTCATAGGCCAAGACACAGTAATGGATATCCCAAGGCTGCATGATCGGCTCCGGTTCGTCCGGGTACAGACCGGACATGCGAGCCACCTTCTGCATGCCCGCCAGCTCCGCATCAAAGTCGGCTTTCGCGCCCTTCATCAGACCATCAACGAAATCCAAGGCACCCTGCCCATTGCGAGTCATGTGCTGCTCCGTCACGAAATCGGCGTAACTGTTATAGCCGAGCAATTGCGCCTTCCGCAGGCGCAGGGAGAGCAGGCGGTCCAGCAGCTCGGCATTCGCCTGCGGCCCCTTCAAATCCGGGCAGTTGATGCCCATGTACACCGCGCGGCGGGTTGACTCCTTCCGGCAGAAGGCCATGGCGGCGGAGGCGGTCATATCACCGATGCTGAGGAGGTATTGCGGCTTCTCCGGGGTGCCGAGTCCGCGCGCCGCAGCGGCTGCCTCCGCCGTCTGCAGCAGGTCCTCGGGCATACCCTCCAGCTCGGCGGCATCGGTCACCGTCATACTCCAACCGGCCTGCGCCTCGCGATAGCGGCGGTCGTATTCGGTGCTCACTCCGGTCAACTCGGCATCCACCTGCCGCAGCTCCTCGCGTACTTCTGCCGACAGATGCGCCCCGTGGCGACGGAACTCATGCAAGATACAGGTAATGAAATAACGCTGCCCGGGTGACAGCTTGCCGACCCACTCCTGCTCGGCAGCCGTCTGCACGGCGCGCCACAGCTCGGGGTCGCTCAGCATCTTGTTTTCCAGATTCTTCAGCTCCGTGGCGGAACGGTCCTGTGCCTGCTGAATCTCCGGCGTGCGCATCACGCAATCTTTCAGGCCAATACCGATCACCTGCACCTCCGCCGGCGTCATCAGGGCGTCATCCAACACCGCAAAAACATTCTCCCAGCTCATCTCCTCCGGCCGCAGTCGCTTGATGCCCTCCACCTGCTCACAGGCCTCGCGCATGGCTTGCTCCAGATCCGCCATACCCTGCTCCACGCTGATCTTCGACCACGCCGGGTAAAAATCCTTCTCCACCCCCAACCCGATCGAGGGCAGTAGGCAGGTCAACAAAAGGGCTATCAGAATTCGCATTCGGTGTTTCATGGTATAACGCAGGGCTCATGATACTCCTTCCCCGCCCCGAAATCAAGCCGGAAATGAGCCATACGCCCCGACGGGGAATATAATCAACTCCCCCGGAGCGGCTGCAATTACTCAGCGGAGGGCAGCGTCGATCGCCGTGATAATCTGCGGGACGGGCAGGAGCCGACCCTTACCGGAGTCCCCGCAGGCCAGGGTGCCGGAGTCATCCGGCCCGAAGATGCGGTGCCCGCGCTGCTCCAGGATGCGGGCGTTTGCCTGCGTAGCGGGGTGGTCCCACATGGCGCCGTTCATAGCCGGGAAGAGCAGGACGGGCGCGCGGCAGGCAAGGTAGAGGGAGGTGAGGGCATTGGGTGCCAGCCCCGCCGCCAGGCAGGCCATGGTGTGCGCGCTGGCCGGGGCAATGGCGAGCACATCCGCCTTTTTGGCCAGGGCAATGTGCACGGGCACCCAGTCCCCCGTCTCGTCCTCGAAGGAGGAGATGACGGGGTTGCGGGAGAGGGTCATGAGCGTGAGCGGCGTCACGAACTGCAGGGCCGTCGGGGTGCAGACGCAGTGCACCGTATGCCCCAGCTTGACGAGCCCGGAGGCCACATCCGCCGCCTTGTAGGCCGCGATGGAGCCGCAGATTCCTAACACAACCGTCGCCATGGCCCTACTCCCGAATGATGCGATGCGCCGCAGGCTCAGGCCTCCGGCTCAATCTCCACGATGAGGTTGATCTCCACCGCGACACCGAGCGGCAGGCTGACCACGCCGACGGCCGAGCGCGAGTGCGCCGCCTCCGGTCCGAAGAGCTCCACCAGCAGGTCGGACGCGCCGTTGATGACCTTCGCCTGGTCCGTGAAATCCGGCGTGCAGTTCACAAAGCCGTTGAGGGCCACGATGCGCTTGAGTCGGTCGAAGCTGCCGAGCTCGCCGAGGATGACATCCAGGCGGTTCATGATGGCCGTAGCAGCGGCCTGCTGCCCGGTCGGGATGTCCACATCCTTGCCGAGTTTGCCGTAGAACGCCGCCTCCCCGCGCACGGAGATACCGCCGGAGAGGTGGAGGTAATTGCCGGTGCGGATGCACTGGACGTAGGAACCGACGGGTTGGGGAGCGGGCAGGAACGCCAGCCCCTTGGCAGCCAAGACTTCTTGATTCAGTTTCATAATGTGACAGAAGGTAACGGCAGACATCATAGCGCACCCACGCGCAGCTTGCAAGCCGGAAATGCGGCAGCCCCCCACCCGATGCACGGATGAGGGGCCGCCATGATGGTTTCGGGAGCTCTTAGGCGCCGAGCTGGTAGCGGAGGAAGGCCTCCACCTTCAGCGTATCGCCCAGCTTCTTGCCCGTGTCGACCACCAACTTCTCCACGGAGATGGAGGGGTCCTTCACGAACTCCTGGCTGAGCAGGCAGCTCTGCTTGTAGAGGGCCTTGAGCTTGCCGGGGAGGATCTTCTCCAGCAGCTTCTCCGGCTTACCCTCAGCGATGAGCTGAGCCTTGGCGATCTCCTGCTCCTCCGCAATGAAGGCGGGGTCCAGGGAGGAAGAGTCAACGCTCTTGGGTGCGCAGGCGGCAATGTGCAGGGTGATATCCTTGCACATGGTCACAAAGTCCTCCGCAGCAGCCGTCTCCGGCTTGGTGCAGCTGACCTGCAGCAGAACGCCCACCTTGCCGCCCATGTGGATGTAGGAGACAATGGAGCCCTCGCCGGCCAGTGTGTAGCGGCCGAACTTGCGGAACTTCATGTTCTCACCGATGGCAGCGCACTGCTCGGCGATGTACTTCTCCACCGTCGTGCCGGCCATGGGCACGTTCAGTGCCTCGTCCAGCGTGGTGGCAGCAGAGGCCTTGAGGGCAGCACCCACCTCGGCCACCAGGGCGCGGAACTTGTCGCCCTTGGAGCAGAAGTCCGTCTCGCAGTTAATCTCGAAGATGATGCCGTCCTTGCCCTCCACCACGGTGGCAACCACGCCCTCCTTGGCCTCGCGGTCAGCCTTCTTGGCGGCCTTGGCGATGCCTTTCTCGCGGAGGTACTTGACGGCTTCGTCCATGTTGCCGTCGCACTCCACCAGGGCCTTCTTGCAGTCCATCATGCCGGCGTCGGTCTTGACGCGCAGCTCCTTGACCATTTGCGGTGTAATCGTAGCCATAATCAGGGGATGGGGAAAATCAGGCCTGAGCCGGGGCAGCCTTGGTGATGGCCTCCACCAGCACGGAGAGGATGAGGCGGATGGAACGCACGGCGTCGTCGTTGCCCGGAATCGGGAACTCCACGCTGTCCGGGTCCGTGTTCGTATCCGTCAGGGCGATGACGGGGATGCCCAAGATGTGGGCCTCGCGCACGGCGATGTCCTCGTGGTCGGCACCGATCACGACCATCACGTCGGGGGCGCCGCCCATGCCGCGGATACCCTGCAGGTTCTTGAGGAGCTTCTCGCGCTCGCGGGAGAGGGCAGCGATCTCCTTCTTGGACATCTGCTTGTACTCCGGCTGCTTGTCGAGGTTCTCGAGGTAGTCCAGACGGGCCACGCTCTTCTTGACGGTGGCCATGTTGGTGAGCATGCCGCCCAGCCAGCGGAAGTTCACGAAGAACTGGCCGCAAGCCTCCGCAGCCTCGCGCACGGCGTCCTGAGCCTGGCGCTTGCAGCCCACAAAGAGGATCTTCTTGTTCTTGGCGGCCAAGTCGCTCAGGAAAGCGCAGGCCTTGTCGAGGCACTTCTCAGTCTCCTCCACATTCACGATGTGGATGCCATTCTTCTGGGTGAGAATGTACTTCTTCATGTTGGGATGCCACTTGCGGCTCTGGTGACCCAGATGCACACCGGCTTCCACCATCTTGGTAACGAGTTCGTCGATCATTGTTTTTTGATGCGTGCAACCTTGAGGCAGGATGCACAGGTTGGTGAAGGGTGCTGCGCGTTCGCCCCCTGCCCTTCGTTGTTGATAATGCAGCATATGCGGGGGCGCGAATGATACGCCGAAAAAGCCGCTTTGTCAAGGGGAAATTTACATTCTGAGCACTTTTTCCGCACCGCCGGGCCCGGGGCGGCGCGAGAATTTGCCCCGGGGCTCACTTTGTGCTTGAACAAGGTGGGGGTAAAGGGGTACAATGGGCCCATGGCAGACATACATCCTACAGCAGTGATCGACCCGACGGCAGAATTGGCGGACGATGTGAAAATCGGTCCTTTCTGCGTTGTCGGCAAGCATGTGAAACTGGGTCCGGGCTGCGTGCTTCACAGCCACGTGGTGCTCGATGGGCCATCCACTTTCGGGCGGGATAATGTCTTTTACCCCTTTGCGGTGGTCGGTACTCGCTCACAGGATCTCAAGTATAAGGGCGAGCCTACGTTCTTGGAGGTGGGGGATTGCAATATCTTCCGTGAAAATTGCAACATCAACCGCTCCACCACGCCGGAGACCAAGACGATCATCGGCTCCCACAACGCTTTCCTTATCCACAGCCACTGCGGGCATGAGTGCATCGTGGGCGACCACTGCATCCTGTCCGGTTTCGCGGGGGTGGCCGGCCACTGCCATATCGATGACTGGGCCATCGTCTCCGGTTTCGCGGCCCTGCACCAGTTCGTGCATGTGGGCGAGCATGCCATGGTGGGCGGCTGCGCTCGCGTAGCCAAGGATGTGCCGCCCTACATGATTGCGGAAGGCTTCCCCGCTGCGGTTCGTGCCGTCAATCAGGTGGGTCTCATGCGTCGCGGCTTTGCGGAGGCGGATGTGCGCGCCCTGCGCTTTGCCTACCGCAAGCTGTTCTTGGACAAAACCGTCCATGTGGCGGATGCCGTGGCTGCCATTCTGGCGGATGAGAAGGCTGCGGGGAACGCGCTCGTGCAGAAGCTCCTGCAGTTTGTGCGGGAGAGTGAGGAGAACCGCGGGCTGACCCGCTGACCTACCGCCCCCCATGCGCCGGCACATCGTCTTTGACTTGGACGGCACCTTGGTGGACTCCCTACCGGGCATTGCCGAGGGGGTGAATCGTGCGCTCGTCTCGCTGGGCCGTACCCCGCATGCCCCGCAGGCCGTTCGCGGAATGATCGGGCGCGGGGCAGCCAACCTCTGCGCCGCCGCGCTGGGCTATGCGGATGTGTCGCTCGCCCCGCAGGAGGAGCTGCAGGCCGTGCACAGCGCGTTCATGCGGGAGTACCCGCACTGCTGGCAGGGGGAGGGTACACGCCCCTACCCCGGCATCCTGTCCATGGTGCGCAGCCTGGCCGCCGCCGGGGCCAAGATGGCCGTGCTGTCCAACAAACCGCACGAGGTCACCCTGCCCATGGTGCACACGCTTTTCCCGGATGTCCCCTTCTCTCCCCTCTGGGGTTTCTCCGGCAGGTTCCCGCGCAAACCCGCGCCGGATGCCCTCCTAGCCATCGCGACCGAGTGGGGCGTGCGCCCGCAGGATCTCACCCTGGTGGGCGACTCGCTCTTCGATGCCCGCACGGCCTCCAACGCTGCTTGCTCCTGCCTTCTCGTTGCTTGGGGCTACGCCTCTACCGCCGACCTCGAAGACTGGCCCGCCCCCCTCTGCCGCACCGTCCCGGACCTGCAAGCCAAGCTCCTCGGCTCGCCCTTCTGAGCCGCGGCAGCACTCCCAATCTACAGCGGTGCACCATACCCGGTATGGGTCAGGGGGAAACACGCAGCGTAAAAATCAAGTGTCTACAATTCACCTACTCGGCACCGGGTGGGCGCGGGGTGTTCAATCATTCTGCAGAATTACGCCGAGGGAGGCGGAGCGGGGTAGCTGCGCTTGCCGAAGATGGCGGAGCCGACGCGGACGATGGTGGCTCCTTCCTCCACGGCGATGGGGAAGTCGTGGCTCATGCCCATGGAGAGCTCAGGGAGGGGCAGCGGGCCTCGGGCGCGGAGTTGCTCGGCCAGCAGGCGCAGGGCGCGGAAGGCGGGGCGCGAGCCCTCCGGGGTGGGTGCGGGGGCCGGGATGCACATCAGCCCGCGTATCTCTAGGGACGGCAGGGCGGTGAGCTGCGGCCAGATCTCCTCCAACTCCTCCGGGCGGAAGCCGTGTTTGGTGGGCTCGGCGTCGATGTTTACCTCCAACAAAATACGAGCGGTACACCCCAGCTCCCCGGCGATGCGCGAGATGGTCTCCGCCAAGCGCAGGCTGTCCACGGCCTCGATGAGCTCGAGCCCCTGCTCCAGGGCCTTGCGCACCTTGTTGCGCTGCAGCGGCCCGATGAGGTGCCAGCGGCAATCCGGCGGCAGGGCGGGCATCTTCTCCATGGCCTCCTGCAGGCGGTTCTCGCCGAACAATCGCTGCCCGTCATCGTAGGCCTGCTGCACATCCTCCGCCGGGAAGGTCTTACTGACGGCAAGCAGAGATACGGAACCGGCAGCCCGCCCGGCCCGAGCCTCGGCTGCGGCAATCGCCGCGCGAATTTCACGGAGTTGATCCTGTATGTACATGCCCCCAGTCTACCACCCCCCGCGCCCCTTGGCGAGCCTAAAAGCCGCCCTGCCCTAAAATATCGACCACCGAGCTCCCGGCCTGCGAGACTTCACCTCGGCACGAGAAGAGAGGGCGAGAGGAGGATGACGCGGAATTTTCGGAAGCTTAGGAAACTCTGTATCATGCTGATCTTTGGCAAGATTGCAAGCCGTCTTCATGATAGGAAGGCCTTGGATTTTCATTAAAACACCTGAGAGACCTACTGTCTCGGCGGCATGCAGTTTGCACCAAGGATGGCATAGCACCGACTTTCCGCTCCTTCCCAAAATTCTGCGTCCAAAACCTACCACCTCACTACTACCCATCACCCCCGTATTCGGTAACCACGTCCGCACAGCGCCGCTTTCCTTCCGCTCATTCCGCGTCAAGAATCCATCCACTCCCTCCCACCTCGGCGGTGTGAGGTCTATATGAATCGGCGCGCTCCCCGGAAGCCATCGGGAGCGCGCCGACCGGAGCTGCCTGTGCCGAAACTACAAGAGCACAGGCGCCCCGCTCGTACCGAATTTGTTTATGCCTTCCGGCGCCGCCGCGCAGCCAGCCCCATCAGTGCCAGCAGCGACAGGGTCGCTGTCGTCGGCTCAGGTGTCGGATTGTTCGCAATGAGCAGAACATCGCCATCCTTTCCCCCCGTATACTTCAGGGAGTAGGCACCGGCAGTCAGGTTGCCGAAGATGTCATGGGCATCATCAATAGTTACTGCATCGGCTGATACTAAACCATGACCTATTGAGAAGCCGTCTACACCCGTAAAGAGCGTCAGGCCGGTTGCAGTCACTGTTGTGAGATCGATGCCTAAAAGCTCACTTGAACCTTCGTCAAACAGTGTCAACGTACTTCCCATGGTAAGCGGCCCTCCGTTGAATGTCAACTTTGCATAACACACAGACAGATTGGCCTTCAACGTTGCGTCACTTCCTATGGTAAGGCTTGCTTTAGAGTTCACACTCCCGTATATATTGAGAGATGACTCCGTATCAGCTTCGCTGTATACCCCCACCGTGGCATTGTCTCCGATGACCATATCGGTTACGGACAGAGAAGTCGCATTCATCACGTCAATGTTGCCGCCGTTAGCCTTCAATCCCGCCAGAAGCTGGACAGTCTTTGCTGTCACATTCAGCTGACCTTTTGTCGCCTCCAATGTACCGGTGAAGGCGTTGTCTGCCCCCGTCCCCAGTGTGACACTCTGCGTTGCCTTCCGCTCCGAGCTAATGGTACCACTGCCACTGACTGTGCCGAGATCGATTCTTGTGCTCTCAGCCTTGTTGCCGATCACGAGCTTGGCCTTATCACCCACTGTGGTACTGCCAACGGCTACGGCATTATTGTCATCGGACAGGGAAAGCGTCTTCTTGGCATTAACAGCAAGCGATGTAATGTTGACCGTGTTGGTAAGGATGGCATCGCGATCAATGGTCAGATTCAGGGTTCCCCCTGCATCTTTATTGAACGCATTTTTGACCTCCTCGTTGGTCGGTGTGCCGCTGATAGTCGCATTAACCGTACCCGAAATAACACGCAAACCGGAATACCCGGCGCTTTCACTTGTCCATTCCGAAAGATCGCCGTTGAAGATCAGGCTCGTGGTCTTCGATGCCTGTGCCAGTGCAAAATTGCCACCTCCCTTCACCTTGCCGTCGAATGTGTAGCTATCACCTTCGATGGTCGTGAATTCACCGGCCGCCGCGGATGAGTTGGTGAGTTTAATGTCTCTCTTTATCGAAGATGATACTGCCTTTAAGGTGCCAAGAACTCCATGTAACTCAATGGTTGTTCCGGATACTGTACCTACAGATACGCCCAAATCGACAAGATCATTACCAGTTCCGAAGCGTCCATAGCTTAACGTAGAGCCCTCTTCCCATGCCCATGTGTTTGCGGTGACATTCTGGGTGTACCCTGTCAGCAATTCGAGCGTTCCGCCAGACTTGACAGTCACTTTAGCAGCACTGACATCTGTACCCAAGCTCAGCCTGCCGGATTGGACAACCAGATCCGTGCCGGTAAGGGTCCAACCCAAGGTTTTCGAATCCGATCCGGCGTATTTGATGGTCGAGTTGGTAACGGTGTGTTCTCCGGTGCTCAGCTGCAGTTTTTCACTTTTGCCGAACTTCAGTCCGGTTTCTACATTTTCAACAGCCGTTTTTCCGGTAACAGTCAGATCATTCCATTCCAGCTTACCCCCATCCGCCAGAAGAATCTTTGCGGAGTTCTCCAAGACCCATATATTCCCGCTAACGTTAAGTGTTCCGCCTTTTGCAACAGACAAATGTCCACGACATGCATCATCCGCTGTATCACCGCCTTTCATATCGAGACCACCTTTCAGGGCAACATTTCCATTGATGGTCAAGGCTCCCGACTTGAGGTCCATGTTGCCGGTAACTGTTCCACCGGCAATCGAGCTATCGGCATTTACAATCAGTTTTCCTCCGACTGTAATCGCCTTGGCAAACGAGGCCTCGCGATTGACTGTGAGAGCACCGGCAATATTGATTGTCGCGTTGACAGCCTTGGCCGCATCCTTTGCCAGAGTACCGCCTATGGTTACGTTCAGAGTAGCGTTGTCACTGATGGTGCCGGTGAATCCAGACAGATCGCCATTGAAGTTGTAGGTATAGGCCGCAGTTCCCCAATCATAGCTCAATGTACCATTTCCCGTGATAGCACCGGAATACGTAATCCAGTTATTGGAGGAACTTCCATAGTTGATATGATTCTCCCCTGTAAATTCCAAATCGGCCAAAATGGTATTTGATCCGTCCTGACCAATCCAGCCGGTCAAACCATTGATGGTCACCTTATCCCCGGCAATCAGCTCATTCAGACCGACATTGTTGAATTCAGTAGAACCATCAACCCCCGTAACTGATCCGATGACAATTCGATTCTGTTGTGTAGAATCGACAATAGCCGTAGCCGTGATATACTCACGACGCACACGGTACACGGATGATGCAGATTCTCCTGCATCGGCGTCTCCGGCTTTAAACATGTAGTTTAAGAGTCTGGAGGGATTCAGCGACGTTGCTAAGCTGCCGGCTATCGTAGCATTGTTAGCGTTAATCACCTCGACACTTTTTTCAACGAAATCTCCCGTCCACGTGCCTCCAACGGTCACACTGCCTGTTGCGGAGGTGAGATCCAGAATACCACCGGCAAATTTGACGTTGGACAGTGTGATATCTTCTCCAGCATTTAAGACCAAGGTACCACCATTGAGGAGAATGGAACCCGAACCGGAAACAGTCGATACGGTTGTAGTGCCGCCGGACAGGGTGAAGGCATTCGTGGCTGTAGAGCTGAGAGTCAGCGTGCCGATGTTTGCGGTCTCGTAGTTCATAACGACGCCCGTTGCATTAGCAATGGTCAGCCCGCCGAGAGTCAGTGTTTTACCGGTAGTGCTATCACCCATGTTGAGAACACCGCTGCCATTACCTCCTTTGGCAATAGTCAGGGTCTTTCCATCACCAGAAATCGATCCTGTGATTTTTCCGTGACCACTAGTAACAGTGGAATCTACACCTATTTGGGCATCCTGAGCTAATGTGATTGTCCCGGTGAGAGTAATAAGGCGCGCATCATTGTCAGCATCCGAAAGACGAATAGCCTTTCCGGCAGCGGTCTCGCCGATAATGAGATCATTGGCGATCGTAAGTTCCGTACCTATGTATTTCGTTGATTCAGACCAGCGAGATAAATGAAGCTGGCCGGCATTCGATTCTGTCCCATCGACTGTAGCCTTTGCTATCACCAAGGTTCCGGCATTTTCAACTGTACTAGAATTAAGCACCTTAAAAACCCGGGTAGCATTCGTGCCGGAAAGGAAGGTGTCAGTCGCTGATTCTAGCGCTGACGGTATCTCATTTTCTGTACTTGCATCGGTTGCTGCCTGCTTATAAATGGTCGACTGACCTTCCGGGGCAGTGGGAAGGGGGATGTCACCAACTGTAAGAGTCTCCAACGGTGTCTCCGTGATTGTCGCCCCGGCGGGCAGGGCGGCGCACGCAGCTAATACGGCTGCGAGAAGAGTTTTCGGTAAATGTAATCGCATGATTGAAATGACTGGGTTAAAGGTTCGGGGGGCGCGGCTTCCGGGCTCGGGTACGAATCGAGCTGATGGATACGCCTCCCTATGGGAGGATGCAAAAGGGCCCGCGTCCGGGCCCTATGAACCCTCCCACTGGCTTTAGGATACAGCATTCACTATGCATAGGGTGTCGCGAGCCGTTGATAATCAAGGGTTTACATCAAATACAAGCGAAAAATAGGTGTATTACCCCCCCCATGAATGCATAGGGGCTGAAAATGCGAGAATTCGCCGAAAAATAAGAGAATTTCCAACTTTTAGGCTTGACCCAGCATAGTGAATGCAGTAGGCAAGGCGCGGTGCTTTTCTGCGTGGGATGGAGCGGAGCAGGGAATCGAAAGCGCCCGCTCCCGGGGAAAGGGAGGGGCGCTTGAGGTGAAGCAGCGGGGCCGATCAGTCCTGCTTCGCAGCCTTCGCAGCGGCCTCGGCGGCCTTCTTGTCGCGAGCGGCGGCGCGCATGGACATCTTCACGCGGCCCTTGTCATCGATACCGATGCACTTGGCCGTGACGATATCGCCGACCTTGACGACATCCTCGGTCTTGTGGGTGCGACCCTCGGCGAGCTCGGAGATGTGGATGAGGCCGTCCTTACCGGGCAGCACCTCCATGAAGGCACCGAACTCCTTGGTGGAGACAATCTTACCCTCGTAGGTCTCGCCGACCTCGATCTCCTTGAACATGCGGTCGATGAGGTAGAGAGCACGATCGACGCCCTCCTTGCGGCTGCCGTAGATGCGCACGATGCCCTTATCACCCTCCTCCTCGATGTTGATCTCGGTACCGGTCTCAGCCTGCAGGGCCTTGATATTCTTACCGCCGGGCCCGATGAGCTCACCGATGCGATCCTGCGGGATGGTGGTGGTCTCGATGCGGGGAGCGTTGGGGCTGAGCTCCTGCGGGGCGGCCAGGGCGGCATTCATGGTCTCCAACACCTCCAAGCGACCCTTGCGAGCCAAGTGAATGGCGTCCTCGAGAATGTAGAGCGGGATGCCCGGCAGCTTGAGGTCCAGCTGGTAACCCGTCACACCCTCGGAAGAACCGCAGAGCTTGAAATCCATGTCACCGTAGAAGTCCTCGGAGCCGATGATGTCCAGCAGCGTCTTGTAACGCTTCGGCTCGCGGTCACCGGGATTCTCGAACTCCGTGACCAGGCCGACGGAGATACCGGACACGGGGCGCTTGAGCGGCACACCGGCGGCGAGCAGGGAAAGCGTGCCGGCGCAGACGGACGCCATGGAGGTGGAGCCGTTGGACTCCATAATCTCGGAGGACACGCGGATGGCGTAGGGGAACTCCTCCTCAGAGGGGACGACGGGGGCGATGGAACGCTCCGCAAGGGCACCGTGGCCGATCTCGCGGCGGTTCTGGCCACCGAAGCGGCCCGTCTCACCCACGGTGAAGGGCGGGAAGTTATAGTGCAGGATGAAACGCTTCTCGTTCACGGAGCCGGTGTAGTTGTCCATGAACTGCTTCTCCTCCAACGGAGCGAGGGTGGCCAAGCACATGCTCATGGTCTCGCCGCGGGAGAAGAGGGAGGAGCCGTGCACCACGGGCGGCAGCACGTTCACCTCCGCAGAGAGCGGGCGCAGCTGCTTGATGGCGCGGCCGTCCGCACGCTTGTCGTGCTCCATGATGGAGATGCGGAACGCCTTCTTCTGGATGTACTCGAAGACCTGCTCCACGTCAAAGTCCGTGGCCTCCGGGTGGGCCTCCTTAATGGCGGCCTCCACCTCATCGCGCAGGGCGCCGACCTGCTTCTGGCGCTGGATCTTGTTGGGGGCGTAGATAGCCTCCTCGATGCGGTCACCGGCGATGCGGTAGCCGATCTCCAGCAGCTCCGGCTTGGCGAGGGTAAGCTCGTACTCGCGCTTGGGCTTGCCGCAGATGCCGCGCAGCTCCTCCTGGGCGGCGCAGATCTTGGCCACGTTCTCCTGGGCCACATGCAGAGCCTCGATGAAAAGCTCCTCCGGCAGCTCCTTGGCGGAGCCCTCAATCATGATGACTTGGTCCTTCGAGCCGGCGTAGACGAGATCCAGCTCGGACTCCTCACGCTGAGCATTGGTGGGGTTGATGATGAACTCGCCGTTGATGCGGCCCACACGCACGGCACCGACGGGCTCCGCGAAGGGGAGGTCGGAGATGACGCAGGCGGCGGAGGCGCCGTTGATGCTGAGGATGTCCGGCTCATTCTGCCCATCGGCAGCCAGCAGGATGGAGATGACCTGCGTATCGTAGAAATACCCCTTGGGGAACATGGGGCGCAGGGGGCGGTCCGTCATGCGGCAGGTGAGGATCTCCTTCTCGGTGGGACGACCCTCGCGCTTGAAGTAGCCGCCCGGGAACATGCCGGCCGCGGCCGCCTTCTCCTTGTACTCAACGGAAAGGGGGAAGAAGGTCTGCCCTTCCTTAATCTTCGTGGCACTCACAACGGTGACAAGCACCACAGTATCACCACAACGGACGGTAACAGCACCATCTGCAAGACGCGCAATCTTACCGGTTTCAATGGTGATGGGGTTTGCGCCGACGGCGCAGGTAACGGAATGAATACTCATTTTCTGATCTGATTACTTCTGAATGCCGGCCCGGACTGCACCGCAGGGAACCGGGCACGGCGGTTGCTCCCCTTGGTCGGCCGCAGATACGCAGCCACCGGCGCACCGGCAAATCGCAGGCACGCAGGTTCTCGTTTATTGTAGCGTATCCGCACCCGCACCGCAAGCAAATAATCTGCCCACCCGGCAGAAATCGCATTTTTTAGCCCCCTCCGAGAGACCGAGGGTCTATTCCCGATGGTGGGTGAGCTTATCCCGAGTAGCTGCTTATTTTAATTTGGAGGCTGAAATTAAAATAAGGGAGGTGCTTATTTTAGTTTCGCTCCAAAGGTTGGGGAAGAGGAGGAGGTCGCCGGGGCCGGGCAGAGCAGTCCACGGATGACACGGATTGCACGGATCATGGGACGATATGCAGATGCTGCAGCAGACTTCTCAGCACTGCGGTAGTAGGCAGCTAATGTTATGGGGGGACGCGGAACTTCGGGAATAAAGGGAAGGCGGAGCTGTGCGGGAGGTGGAATGAGACCGCCGGTTTTGCGTTGGTAGGAAGGGGGTGGAATTGGGTTTATGCGGGGGTGTTGGATGATGGTGAAGTAGTAGGTTTCCGTGGAATGCAGCGAATTTCAGCGAATGCGGTGGCATGCGTACCCCTGTGCAGGAAACGTGCCGCAGGGGTGGTAAGGTTCGGGCGGTTGGTTGGGTATAGCAAACCTCCCAACACTCAAGTCAACCGGCCCACCCCTCGGATTATGAGGAGCAGGCCGACTGAACCACGGCTGTTATAGCGGGAAGCTATTCCGTATAAAGTGTAGTAAACTCCACGGACTCAGCCCCATCCTTCGTCGTCGCAGGGTTATTGTCTTGAGCAGGAACTGTTTCAGTCCATTCAAGACGACATACATTTGAGGCCGGCGGAGTAAGCTGAACTACACCTTGGGAAGGATTACCTTCATAATGCAGAACTGTGTAGGGAGAGTTGTACGGGAACGCTATTTTGTTATCGACCTCCTCCGTCTTTCCCTGCGGTATATATTTTACCGTAAATTTCTGATTATTCTTCGTGTAAATAGTGAAAACCCTCGGTTGTGTCTCTATGAAATAACCCGGATACGTGCCACCATTCTGCGGATCATCGCCAAATGCAATGGACAAATCCGCTTCGCCACGTGCTATGTTCTCGACAGTGAGACGAACGTTTCGTCGGATTCCATCTTGGCACTTCACGCTTCCTGAGAAAACAACCTTACTCGTATTCTCCTGCAGGAGCGGAGAATTGGGGAAAGTGATAGGATTCTTTCCAACAGGATCCCCCCCACCGCATCCGGCAAATAGGGATGCCCCCAAGAGAGTCGCAAACAAGACAAGAGACCGTTTCATATCGTCCTATAAGGGAGTGGAAGAAAATTCAATGGTATATCCGATTGTGTCACCTCCCTGAAAAGATGCAGTACCCGTGGAGATAGGCTGAAAAGGACCAGCCCCCGCTGTATGTTCAAGAGTAACCGTGACACCTCTCCCAATAGGCAAAATTGCAGTCTCACCCTCAGCCCCATCCTCAAGGTCGCTAAAGTCTATTACCAAGGTATTTGGTTTACCATCCAGAAAGTTCAACGTGTATGTCGCATAAATGACAGGAGTAGAAGTGGTAGAGGGAGTTTCACACTTCGTTCGAACCCGAGTCGCTTGTATCATGGTCTCACTGGCAAAATGGGAACCGAACATTCCCGTACTTGTCACCTTAACCGTCTTCTCACCCTTGATGAAGAAAACCGAAGAATTTCCTCGAACAAGCAGTTCGAGCAACCCCAAGCCGCTGTCCCCGCCGCCACCGCCGCCGCAGGAGGAGAGAGCCAACGCCCCTGCGAAGCAGGAGCACAACACCAAAAAGAGCTTCTTTTTCATAAAAATAGAGTTGACGTTTACCGCACTCAACTTGCGAACATTGTAGCGGAATGAGCGGCTAAGTCAAGGAAAAAAATCAGAATTCAGGGGTGCGGGGCAAAAAAATCGGCTGGGAGCTCAATTTTCCGGGGCAAAGAGGGCGGGGAAGTCGATCCAGCGGGAGAGGATGCCGAGGATGAGACCGACAACGAGGACCCAGAAGACGAGTTTGGTGAACCAGTAGACCAGGGAGGCGAGGAAAATGGACCAACGCTCCCGCAAGCCGGGAGGGTTGGCGGCGTAGTAGGCGGCGCGGCACTCCGGTGAGCAGAAACCCAAGGCCTTGCAGACGCCCGGGTAGGTGCTGCCCTCCAGCGTGACGGAGAAATCGAAACCCTTACCGCAGTGGCGGCAGTCGTGGTGCTCCCAATCGGTGATCTTCTTCATGACAGCGGCATTTGCTGAACAGCCTCGGCGCAGCGGCGTCCATCGAGAGCGGCGGAAACGATACCGCCCGCAAAGCCCGCCCCCTCGCCGCAGGGGAAGAGCCCCGCGAGCTGCGGGTGCTGCAGGGTAGAGGCATCGCGCGGGATGCGCACGGGCGAGCTGGTACGCGTCTCGCAGCCGATGAGCAGAGCATCCTCGCCCGCGAAGCCCCGCAGCTTGCGGTCAAAGAACACCAGCCCCTCCCGCATGCGCAAGCACACACTCGGCGGCAGCAGCGCATTGAGATCCCAGGGCGTGATGCCGGGGTGATAGCTCGTGACAGGCAGGCTCGCGGACACCCGCCCGGCCAGGAAATCCTGCACCCGCTGAGCCGGCGCACGCATCATGCCCCCGCCCGCCTGCGAGGTCGCCACCTCCAGTGCCTTCTGATAAGCGATACCGGACAGAGCCCCGTGCTCCCGCAGGAAGGCATCCGTATCCTCCGGCTCCACCGTCACCACGAAACCGGAATTAGAGAAAGGCGAATTACGACGCGAAAGCGACATACCGTTGACCACCACCTCATCATTCTCCGTAGCGGCCGGCACAATGAAGCCCCCCGGGCACATGCAGAACGAATGCACCCCCCGCCCCTCGATAGACGTCGCCAGCGTATAACGCGCCGCCGGCAGCCCCTCCGGCCGCGGAGCACCGGGACGCAGGTGGTACTGCACCGCATCGATGAGCGACTGGGGGTGCTCGATACGCACCCCCACCGCGAACGGCTTGCGCTCCAGCAGCAACCCCATATCCCGCAGCATGCGGTAGACATCCCGCGCGCTGTGCCCCGTCGCCAGAATCACCGCGCAGCCCGTGTACTCCGTACCGTCCGCCGTCCGCACCCCGCAGACCCGCGTGCCGCCCCGCGCCGTCAGCAGTGCCACCACCCGCGAGCGGAAATGCACCTCGCCCCCCGCGTTGATGATACTCGTGCGTATGGCCTTGATGATATTCGGCAGCTTGTTAGAACCAACATGCGGGTGAGCATCCGTCAGGATGGCGGGATCCGCCCCGTGCGCCACGAAGGTCTCATACACCTCTGCCACGGGCCCGCGCTTGGTAGCGCGCGTATACAGCTTACCGTCCGAGAAAGTACCGGCCCCGCCCTCACCGAAGCAATAGTTCGAATCCTCCACCACAAAACCGCGGCAATTAACGGGCTGCAGGTCAAAACGCCGCGCCGAGACATCCTTACCGCGCTCCAGCACGATGGGCCGCATCCCCAGCTCCAGGCAACGCAGAGCCGCGAACAAGCCACCGGGCCCACTGCCCACGATGATGACCCGATGCGCCCCCTCCCCCACCGGCGCATAATGCCGCACGGGCAACTCCTGCGGCGGCAGCGGCTCATCCACCGCCACCAGCAGGCGCAACTGCTTGCAGATGGGACGCCGCCGCGCATCGATACTCTCCTTCAGCAGACGCATCCCCTGCACGCGCGCAGGCGAGATCTGCAGAGCATTCGCCACCGCCTTACGCTGCGCCTCCTCCCGCAGAGCACGGGGCAGCGGCATGTGTATGTCCACCTCGGTTATCATGATTCATCCAAGCACTGGGTCATCTCCATAGCAGGACGGCACATCCCCGTGCAGCCCACAGGCACCGCCGGCACACCCGCCACCGTGGTATGCGGCGGCACATCCGCCAGCACCACCGAGGAAGCCGCCACGCGAGCGCACTCGCCTATCTCCACCCGCCCGAGCACCTTGGCCCCCGCGCCGATGAGAACCCCGCTGCGGACAATGGGGTGGCGCGCGCCTCCCTTCTCCTTACCCGTACCGCCCAGCGTCACCTCATGGAAGAGAGAGACATCGTTCTCCACAATCGCCGTCTCACCCACTACAAAACCCGCCCCGTGGTCCAGCAAAATGCCGCAACCGATGCGCGCGGCGGGGTGAATATCGATACTGAACACCTCACTGCCCGCACTCTGGAAATACAGCGCCAGCAGATGCCGCCCCTGCTGCCAGAGCACATGGGCAATGCGGTAGGTGGCCAAGGCGTGAAAACCCTTGAAGAAAAGCAGCGGCTCCAGCGCGCTGTGGCAGGCGGCATCGCGCTCCACAATGGCCTGCAGATCCGCCGCCATGCACTCCACCACGCCCGGGTTACTGCGCAGGATGGTGCGGAAGAGCGGCTCTAGGTCATCCCGCCCCATATCCCGGCGGGAGAGCTTGCGCGCCAGGCGCACCGCCACAGCATTGGTGAGCGAATGGCGGCTGAGCACCACGTCATCCAGCAAGCCATCCATCTTCGGCTCCTGCTCCACGGCCTGTTGGGCAGCGGCGTAAATATCCTGCCACACGCTCTCCGCCATACCGGGGCGGCGGGGTTCCATGTATTCCGGGCGCAGTTCCATAGGCTCAGTCCGCGCAGCAATCGCGCAGCATTTCATCCAGCCGCAGAGTCATCTCGGCCAAAGCCTCCCGGGCGGGGCTATCCGGCAGCAGCCACAGCAGCTCGCGGGCCTCCTCGTTGCGCTGCAGTCCCTCCTCCACAGAGCAGCGGATGGCCTCTCGGAAGGCCTCCGTGCCGCGCAGGGCGGCGTAGTCGATGGCCTCGTGCTTCTCCAGGCGGCGGCGTACATCCGCTGCCACATCCTCGCAGCTGCTTTCCATCAGGAAGAAGACGGGCAGGGTCAGCTTGCCCTTCTCGGCGTCCGTGCCCAGGGTCTTGCCGGCGGCGGTGTCATCGCCCGTCAGGTCCAGGCAATCGTCGTAAATTTGGTAAGAGATACCGAGCAGGGTGCCCATGCGTTGCAGGTTTTCCACCATCTCGTCATCCAGCCCCTGCAGGTAAGCCGCGCCGGCCATGGCAGCGGCAAAGAGGGTGGCGGTCTTCTTGCGGATCAGCTCGTAATAATCCGCGCGGGACATCTCGATGTCCCACAAGCGGGTTGACTGCTCCACCTCGCCCTGGCAGAGGTCGCGAACGGACAAGGCCATGCGGCGCACAAAGCGGGCATCGCCGATCTCCGAGCCCATCACCATGGCCTGGGAGAGCATGGTATCCCCCAGCAGAACGGCAAGCTCGTTACCCCAGAGGGCATTCGGAGTGGGGTTGTCCCGCCGCGTGTCCGCCTTGTCCAGCACGTCATCGTGAATGAGGGAGGCCATGTGGATCATCTCCATGATGGCAGCGAAAGTGATGTGCTCATCCTTCACCCCGCCGGTGGCGGCAGCGGTCAGCAACACCAGCCCCGGGCGGATCATCTTACCGCGCCCCTCACAGATCTGCTCCATATAGCGGCGCGTGTAGGAATCGTAGGCTGCAGCCTGCTCGGCAATACACGCACGCACCCGCTCCAGCTCATGCTTGATGATTTTGATCTGAGCCTTGCGGTTGCGCAGTTTACTGAAGAAAGGAAAACTCATGACGAAGGTGGGGCGCGCACACTGCACGGGCGCGGCGGCGATTGTACCAGAACGCGCCGCGCTTTGCAATGCTTAATTGCACTTGCCCGACTCTTTTTCGCATGCGCGGGCGTATTCCAGCAGCAAGCGCGCCAAATCCACCGCCGCCGTCTTCGTATCCTGCACGGAATGGTCACTGAGCACGGTTGTCTCCGTCCCCCAATTCAGGTGAGAGGAATAGTACGGCACCACGCCGTCGCTGCTGCGCGCGAGCTGTCCCCCCGGCGGGCAACGCTTGACACCGATGACGGAGTGGGTGCGGGCGGGGCGCACGCGCAGGGGCGCCAAGCCGCGTATAGAGTAGCTGCTCGGCGAGAGCTGGCCCACGCTGGTGAACCAGTCCGTCAACTGAGAGGGGTCAGCCAGCAGGGAGTCCTGTTGCAGGGTCACGAGGTCAACCGCGGCACTCAGCAGATTGGTGGGCAGCTCCACCAGACGCGTAAGGAAGGCTACGATGCGGTAGCTTGCCAGCGGGGCTCCCCGGTGCGGGGTGGCCATGTACACCACCAAACCGGCCTGCACGGGGCGGAAGTAGAATTGCTCCCGGAAGGCCTCGCGGCGGGGGTTGTCGAAGGGTTCGTCGATGTAGCGGGCCTGCAGCATCTCGGGGGCGGGGCGCAGGTTATCCGGCAAGCTGCGGAGCATGTCCCAGGGGTTTTCGCACTGGCTGTAGTGGGTGATCAGGCCGCCCATGGAGTGGCCGACAACGACCATGCGGTCCCAGTTGCGGTTCTTACGCTCGGGGTCCAGCACCGCGCGGGCGTTCGCTAGGGCCTTGCGGTATTCCGCCGCCGTCACCACCCAGGAGATGCCGGTGGGGTAGTTGAAATACCAGAATTGGTAGGTGTCACGGATCTCCTTGACGGTCATCAGGCGGTTCACCAGCTTATCCCAGGTGCCGGCGCTGGACATGAGACCATGCGTGAGAATGACGGGGATTTTGCGCGGGTTGTACTCCTCCGCACTGCTCAGCCCCTCCAGAGGGCGCAGGGCCTGCGGGCGAAGCATGCCCAGCCAGCGGTTATCCTTCACTCGCGTGAGCCCCCAGTACACCTCCAGCGGGGCGGAGAAGTCGGCGGCGAGTTGATAGCGCAGTCGCCCGACGGGGTAGGTATCCTGCCGCAGTCGGCGGAGGAAGACGAGCTCCGGACGGGTGCTGCCCCGGGGGAAGTCCAGAACGGCAGTCATGGTGCTCACCGTTCCCTTGGCACTGAAGTGTACCTTGGCCTGCGGGCCGAGGTGCTTGAGGCGGTCCCAGGGCACCACACCCACCACGGGCACACCGAGGCCGGGTTCGTGGTAGTGCTCGGTCGGGTCTTCCATGGGAACATCATCGGCGGGAACGATATCCTCATACAGCTCTTTGGTACTGTAGCGGTGCGTACCGGGCATGTCCGCATAGCGCACGGTGACGGCCTGCAGCAAAGGCGCCTGCTCCGGGTGCAACTTGCCGTCGCGCACCTGCAGAGCCTGGTGACGCATGGCGCGCAACAGATCCAGCAGCGCACGGTTATAGGCCGCCATGACCTTCCCGCGCTCCTCGGGGCTCAGGTTCGGCCGCCGCAGCTCCGCCCACTGCCCGCGCATCTCCTCCACCAGCACAGCCGCACCCTCCCCACGCGCCGATACCGGAGTAAAAGCCGGCGGCAACAACGGACGCGGCGCACACCCGCCTATCAGAACACAGAGTACACAAACAAAAACACAGAGGGTCTCTTTCGCCTTCATCTCTACTATTATACACCCTCCCGCCACCGATGCAAGCCCCTTTTCTGTCCTCATCCGCAACATCTCGCCACCCAAAACGACATTCAGTACCCTAAAAACCGACCCGATCAAAATTTAAAGAAGCACGGAGCGTTTCCCAACGTTCCGTGCTCCTCCCAATCAACTCTGAAATCACATGAAAAAAGAACTTCTCTTGAAAAACTCAAGCGGTTCACCTGTAGGTAAAGACACCCGGGGTGGGGGCTTTGTTCAAAAAAAGAGAAAAAAACTGCGGGGGTCAGGGGCGTTTGGGAGATGGGAGGATGATTCGGCAGGCGGAGACGACCTCCTGCCAAGTGTAGGGGCGCTGCTGCATGCCGACCAGCATGGGGTCACACTCCGGGAGACGGGTCACGTTGGCGAAATTCTCCGGGTGGGTGATCCGGGTAAAGATGAGGTGGTGCATGAGATCCACGGGGACGCTGCGAATGCTGCATCCGTCCGGCTTGTTGGCGGACCAATAGCGGATGCAGAGCTTGTCCTTGACCTTCTCTGTGCCCAAGAAGACGACCATGTGACCTCGCTCGGCGGAGCCGATCTCTTCCGACCAGAAGAACTTGAGGAAATCCCCCGGACGCGCGAGACGGAGGTCGTTGAAATTGACTCCGGTGTGCGTATCTGCCACCAGCTTGGCCAGCCCCGGCCCATTGGCATTGACGCGCCCCCAAACGCGGAGCCCATCCGGCTGGCGTAGCTCGGGCATCATGAGGCTCAGGGCCCGGGAGGACAGGGAGTATTTGTGAGCCGCACACCACTGCCGCAGGGCATTCAGAAGCACAACATAGCAAGCAGCGGAGCAAAATGTAGGCTGCGCTTCCTTAGGATAGAGACGCAGACCGTTCTTTTCAGCATCCCAAACGATTGCTTTGCAGGCCAAGGCATCCATGGCGTCATCATCCGTTGAGTAACCACCGCCCTGCGGCATGGCTGCCACCGCGCGCAGGACACAGGATCCGAAGGCAGCTTCCGCCGTGCGACGGGAGGTTCGGTGACCGGTGGCGACTCGCGGCCCCCGCGTCTTGAGCACGGGAGAGCACCCCCCGGAGGCCGCCGAATCCCCGGCGGCAAGGCTAGGGAGGGTGGTCAGGGCAGCGAGTAGAAGGAGGCAGCAGGCGCGGCGCATGGCAAGCAGGGGTTATCCGAGACGGCGGAGGAAGTCCTCGTAGTGAAGTTGACAGACCGTTTCCTCCCGGCCATCGGGATGCAGCACCGAGATGGCCGGGTGAGGCACGCCGTTGAAATGCGAGGTCTTGACAATGGTGTAATGAGCCATATCATCCAGCACCAGCTCATCTCCCGGGCGAAGCATGCAGGGGAAAGAGTAGTCCCCGATAACATCCCCGGCCAAGCAGGTGGGTCCGCCGAGGCGGTAGGTATACGGCAGCACCCCCGGTTCCCCGGCTCGGGTGTAATGCTCCCCCGGAAGAGAAAGCGCAGGGGTGTCGCTCCCATACGGCGTGGGCAGAAAGACATCCGGGCGGTAGGGCATCTCCAGCACATCCGGCATGTGCGCGGAGGCACTGGCATCCAAAATGGCGTGGTGGTAGCCCAAGGACTCAAAGACATCCAGCACCTTGACCCTCAGCACCCCGGTGTGGATGGCCCACGCTTCCCCCGGCTCCAAGAAAAGCTCCGTACCGTAACGCTGCCGGATCTCGCGCAGCAAGGCGATGAGGGCCTCGCGGTCGTAGTCCGGTTTGGTAATCCAGTGGCCGCCGCCCAAGTTCAGGTAGGTGATGGCGGGCGATGCCGCGAGCGAGCCGAAATGCTGCTCGAAGGCTCGGAATGTATCGATGAGGTCCTGCGCCCCCTGTTCGCAGAGGGTGTGGATGTGCAGCCCCGAGATACCGCGCAGATCTGCCCCCTGCAGCTGCTCCGGAGGGATGCCGAGCCGCGAACCGGGAACGCAGGGGTCGTACATGGGCGTGTGGCCGGTGGAGTAGCAGGGGTTGAGCCGCAGACCGAAGCGCACCCGCCCCTCCCGCGCACGGGGGTGGGCCAGGCACTGCTCCCGGAAGCGCATCCACTGCGGCAGGCTGTTGAAGTCGATGTGATGCGCGAAGCACAGCAGCTCGGCGAGCTCCCGGGGGCGGTAGGCCGGCGAAAACACGGCGACATGCCCCCCCAGATACCGATGCCCCAAGCGTGCCTCATACAGCCCGGAGGCACAGCACCCGGCGGCCGCTTCCTTCAGGGCAGAGAAGCAGGAGGTGGTGCTGAAGGCCTTGAGTGCCAGCAGCATGTGCGCACCACTGCGCTGCGCCACCTCGCGCAGCACGCGCGCGTTGCGCTCCAGCGCAGCAAGGGAGAGGATGAAGCGAGCCATGGGTCAGGACGCGCTGTTCGGAGCCTCAGCGGGAGCCTCCTGCTGCTCGGCAGGAGCGGCGGTGTCCCCCTCCCCCGGTTTCAGCACCTTCTC
The DNA here is from genome assembly GCA_022787425.1 of Akkermansia sp. Classification (GTDB taxonomy): domain Bacteria; phylum Verrucomicrobiota; class Verrucomicrobiia; order Verrucomicrobiales; family Akkermansiaceae; genus Akkermansia. The sequence goes on along the minus strand of JALFWB010000056.1, from coordinate 13,963 downwards.
CAGTGCCGGACGCAAGCGCATGTTGCAGAAGGCTGCTCGCCGCCTCAGAATAGCCGGGGCGGAACTGCGCACCAGGTTGTTGTTGAACTGCGCAGCCGCCAGCCACAGTCCCTTCGCCTTCTCCGTGTCACCCATTTCGGCCTCCGCATCCCCCAGAGCAGCAGCCAGCTTGGCAGCGGCCAGCACCGCAACGGGCTGCAGCTCGTGCCCCTGTGTGGCCTCCAGTGCGCTCATGCCGGCGCGGTAAGTCGTGCGCGCTTCCTCGGGGTCGCCTGCTATGTAGCGGCAATCACCCAAGCAACGGAAGCTGTCCAGTACATCGGCCAAGGCCTGCGAGGCTTCCTCCCCATAGGGAGCTTTCTCCTCTTTAGGAGCAAAAGCCTCCAGCATCTTCTTATCGTTTTCCAGAGCCTGCTCATACAGCGGCATAGCCTCGGCTGACTTGTTTTGGCGCAACAGGCAAAGAGCACGACCGCGCAGGATGGACGATGCGGCACGGGAGCCCTCCATGCCGGCTCGGTAATCCTCCGGCAGGGCATTCAAGCTCTGCTGCGCCTGCTCATAGGCCTCCGCCGCCTTGGCTACGGCACCGAAATTCAGCGTGCAATCCGCAATGCGCAGGGCCAGCATCAGGCGCATGGGACTATTATGTCCGGCCAGGATAAGAGCCTCGTGGTAGGCGTTCATCTTCTCCAAGACGTTGCGCACCTGCTCGTTGATGTCGGGTGTCTCACGCGCAACGGCGTAGTCATCCAACACGGTACCGAGTTTGATCACGGCCTCCTGCAGCAGAGCATCGCGGGCCTGTTCCACGGCCTCAGCGGCTTCCGCAGCAGCGGCCTGCTCAGCAGCCTGAGCGGCGGTTTCCTTCTGCGTCTGTGCTTGCTTTGCGGGCGTCGGGGCCGTGTCCTGACCCTCATCCCCGCAGGCAGACAGAACCAGCGCGCCGACCGTCGACAGGGCCACGCGGACCATGGTGTACTTCGTCTCTGTTCTCATGCCCCCATTGTGGACTGTTTTGGCCGCGAGGTCAAGTCTATTCCGGGTTGCGGACGCGCTTTTGGGCCGCCGGAGGGGTATTTCTGTGCCCTAAAACACAAAAAATTGCCCTATTCGGCATTTTTTGCTTGTCTTCCCCCCTCTGTATTGGGTAGAATGAGGAACACCGAAAGCCATGAAACGTTTTTCCCTCTTCAAGAGTCTTACCATTCTCTGCGGTCTGGCGGCAGCTCTGTCTACTGTACCCTCCTGCCGTAGCACCGCATCTCCCACCGCTGCGGCCTCTCGGTTTGAGGCAGCGCAGGGGGCGACAATTTTCAGCCATAACGACACCGGCAGCGTGAACCACCGCGACTGCGCCGCCCAGGGGCCCATCCCGGATCGTGCTGCGCGTGCTTTGACCGCTTGGCTGGAGCATTCCGTCGTTAAGACCGTTTCCTATGCCTACCCGCAGTATTATGTAGCGTGGAGGGATGCTCGTACCGGGCAGGAGCGTGTGTGGGGCATTTGCTCCGATGACCGCGGCCACATGACCGGCGTACTCATCCCCCGTGACGGTGTGAAGGCTTGGGATCTGCCCTTCCTCGGCAACTATCGCCTCTATGTCTGCAACCGCCGCGACCGCTCCCAGCTCAGTGAAGCCATCATGTCCACCATCGCAGATGCCGGCTATGACAAGATGCGTCTGCAAGCGCGGCGTGCCCGCGGCTTGGTGGAGGATAAGTACTTTGTCTCCAAGCCCAGCGCCGAAGATTTGGCGAAGCTGAAGGCAGAGCGTGACCGTTTGGTGCAGGAGACCCTCAAGGCCGCCGATGCGCGCCGCCAGGAGGAGGAAGCTATCGCGGCGCAGCTCCGTGCGGAAGCCGCAGCAGAGGCCGCCAGAAAGCGTGACGCCGCGCGTTATGACGACGATGATGACAGCTCCGGTAGTGATTACGGCTCGGACAGCGACTCGTCCTCAGACTCCGACTCCTCCGGCGATTCTGATTCCGCTTCCGACTCCGATTCTTCCTCCGATTCTTCCTCCGACTCTGACTCCTCTTCCTCGGAAGAGTCCTCGGAAGACGAGAGCCTCGACCTCTGAGATAACGTCTGCCGGGAGCAGACCCATGCTGCACCCGTGGCCCTCGAGCAAGCGCGACCTGTTCCCCCGGGTCGCGCTTCTCTTGTTCACTTGGCCTCGGATAGAGCAGAGCCATGCAGGATGGAGAACCGCATGGCAGAGTTTACACTGCTCTGCTTCATCCGCTCAGACCGTGTTAATCCCATAAACAAGGTCTCTGCCGTTGCAGTGTAAAAAAGAGTCATGGTGCGAAAGACATTTTGGATTGATTGCAGCGGGGAAATGTGCTAGGCTGGGGGCAGAGCTATGGCTGAAGAAGTACAGGAGAGCACCGGGGAGGGGCTGCCCGCCATTATGCTGCCGCCCCTGGGGCCGCAGGATCCGTTGCGCCGCAAGTGGCAACTCTTCGGAGAATGGCCGGACATGCAGCAGATGAGCCCGGAGGAGATCGACCGCCTGCAGGAGAGCGGGCGGCGGCAGGTTCCCACCATAGGAAGGCTGCGCTTGTACGGCCTGCTGCGCGATGGTGAGCCCTGGAGCTACACAGCGGACTGCGCCGACATCGCCGCGCGCGGGGGACTCGTCATCGGCCGCGACCCCGAGCAGGCGGCCATCCTTCTGCCGGAGGACAGCGTTTCTCGCACCCATGCGCTGTTGGAAATCACGGAGAGCGGTCCGACTGTCTCCGACTTGGGATCGACCAACGGCCTGAGCTTGGACGGGCGCCGGATGCCGCCCTACGCCAAGCGCATCCCCCTGCAGGACGGAGCCCGGCTCACTATCGGCGGCATTACCCTGCGCGTTGAGTTGTGCGACATCCGGTGAAAATTTACGCCGAGCGGCGGAAAAGAGCTTGCACACGGGGCTGCCTTACGCTATACTGAGGGCGACGGCAATCGGACCCGCCTCCGGAGTCCGTCAAATGCCGTTTCCAAACTGTATACAAAATCACCATTATATGTCTACCATTCACATTTTCACCTCTGAGTCCGTGGGCGAAGGGCACCCGGACAAGGTCGCTGACTACATCTCCGACAGCGTGCTGGACGCATGCTTGGCGGAGGACCCGCAGAGCCGCGTGGCCTGCGAAGTGCTGGTCAAGGACAGCCATGTCATCCTTGCCGGCGAAATCACCACGAAGGCCCACCTCGACTACGAGCAACTGGTGCGCAATGCCATCCGCGAGATAGGCTACCGCACGGCTCAGGATGACGAGGTGTTCAACGCCGAGAGCGTGGACATCACCAACTACCTTTCCGAGCAGAGCCCCGACATTGCGCAGGGCGTGGATGCCTGCGCCGCAGAGGGCAAGGAGGGGGAGGAACAAGGGGCCGGGGACCAAGGCATCATGTTCGGTTATGCAACGAACGAGACGCCGGAGTACATGCCCGCACCCATCATGTTTGCCCACAGCATCATGATGCGCTTGGCGGAACTGCGCCACGCCGGGGCCGTGAGCTGGCTGAAGCCGGACAGCAAGAGCCAGGTGGCCGTGGAGTACGGAGAGGACGGCAAGCCGCTGCGCATACTCAATGTGGTGCTCAGCACCCAGCACAGCGAGGAGGTGAGTAACGAGGAGATCCGCCGCTTCTGCAAGCGGGTCATCCTCAGCGTGATTCCGCAGCACCTCATCACGCCCGATACAGCTTTCTACATCAACCCCACGGGCCGCTTCGTCATCGGCGGGCCGCATGGGGACTCCGGTCTCACGGGTCGCAAGATTATCGTGGATACCTACGGCGGCATGGGGCGGCACGGCGGCGGCGCGTTCTCCGGCAAGGATTGCAGCAAGGTGGACCGCTCCGGGGCCTACATGTGCCGCTGGGTGGCCAAGCATGTGGTAGCGGCGGGCTTAGCAGACCGCTGCGAGCTTCAGGTTTCCTACGCCATCGGCAAGGCGGAGCCTACGTCCATCATGCTGGATGTGGATTGCTTCGGCTCGGAACGAGTGCCGGAGGAGACCATCATCCGCCGCATTGAGAAGGCTTTTTCCTTTAAGCCGGCAGACATGGTGAGCGCACTGGGGCTCAAGCGGCCCATCTTCCGCCGCACCACGCACTACGGGCACTTTACCAAGGCAGACCTGCCTTGGGAGACCTTGGACCCGGCGCGGCTGAGCATCCTGCGCGGGGAGTAAACTTCTGTACACGCCCCGCTCCTCTGCTTGCAACAGGCATGGGAGCGGGGTTTTTGTTTAATAATCGAACTCACTTTCCGCTCGCAATTGCTCCGGGGTCAAGCGGGGAATGAGATCGGTGGGCAGATGTGCCAGCTCCGGGGGAACGGCGTCCTCCGTGATGAGGCATGCGGGAGTGCAGGGAACGGCGTGCTCAGCCTTCACGCCCAAAACCGCCGAGGGAACGAGAAGAAGGACAGTGGGAGCCTCCCCGGTCGCCAACCCGGCCAGTCGCGCAGCAGCCTCGCAGTTGTAGCTAACCGTCCCCGCCGTTACTCCCTGCGGGGTAAGCACCGCCACCTGCGGCTGCGGCACCCCCGCCGGCCAAGTCTCCGGAACCGCCAGGCCGGACGCAGCATCCAGCCGACCGCCCAGGCAATAGACCCGCTCCGGGAGGGTCGCGGACCCCAGCTGCGCCAAGTGGCCGGGCAGCGACGTGACCACGCAGCACTCCCGTTGCGCCAGTGCCGTCGCCAAGGCCGGCAGATACAGTGAGTCATCCGCATACACGACGGCCCCATGCGGAATATGCGATGCCGCCAAAGCCGCCAGTTGGCAATCAGGCCGAGCTGCGTCCGCCTCGTGCCCGCCGGGCGGCAGGTAGACAGCCCCGCCGCGCACACGCCGCAACAAACCGGCCTGCCCCAGCTGCTCCAAGTCCGTGCGAATGGTCTCATCCGTCACCCCGAATTCCTTCACCAGCAGCCTCGACCGCACCTTCCCCTCCTCCGCCAGCATCCGCAGAATGCAGGCTCGTCTCTCATCTGCCATATACATGCTGCGCGCATTGTAGCCCGCCCCCTACCCTGTTGTCAAGCCCATTTCGCGCAAACGGCTGTCCAAGTTCTCCACCGGACGGTAAATATACTCGCGAGACACGAGGCGGGAAGAAACGAGCCCCAGGCGCTCCAAAGCCGTCAGGTCTGTGCGTGCTGTTTGGCGGACGACGCCGTATTCCCGGCAATGTTGGGTGACAGAGGTAGTGGCGGTAGGGTGGCGCAGGAAGTACAGCAACACCCCGCGCTGACGTGGTTTGAGCGGGGAAAACCCATCGAGCGCATGGGTCAGTGCCGGCAGCTCCTCCGGCCTCGGCACCCTGACTCTCCTTTTCATGCCACCATTCTACCCACTACCCCCACAAGTCAACCCCTCATCGGCTAATTTAGCCGCAAATTAGCCGATAATAGCTGATGAACAGGTTAAATCAGAGGAATTCGGAGACATTTCTCCTCTGTATTTGTAATGCTGTAGTCTATCTGAAATCCTAAGACGTTCAGACTCAAGGACTTACAGAGAGACCTCACATTCGACCTCAATTAGATCAAAGGGCGGAAATCCCTGATTCTTCAGGGATTTCCGAACATGCGACTTGACTACAGCATTACAAATGCTGTAGTATACCCCCATGGAGATCATAGAAGATTGTAATGGAGGGAGGGCAGAAGAAGCCGATTCAAAAGTGCATCGTGTGGCGGTGTATGCATGCTATGATTATCATTACGGGTATGATGAGTCTGATCTGCTTTATCTTAGGGAACTCCGTACAATCGCGCAGGTGGTTATTCTGGTGGCAGATAATGAGTTTTCGGATGAGGCATACTCTGCGCTGAAGGCAACGGGATTATGTGACCACCTTATTGTGGGGAGACATAGTGAGTATGATTTCGGCTCTTATAAGAGAGGCTTTTTGTGGGCGTTGGAGAACGGGTTGCTGGATGCCACTGATGAATTGATTTTCTGCAATGATAGCTGTTATGCTCCGGTCCATCCGTTTCCTCCTATTTTTCGAGAGATGAGCTCCACAGGCTGCGACTTCTGGGGACTTTGCAAAAGCAGAGAGGTCAGGGAGCATGTGCAGAGCTTCTTTGTAGTGTTTCGTCCTAACGTGTTTCTCTCGGTCGCATTTAAGAATTTCATGGTCGGCATTCATCGACAGCCCACTGTGAATGAGGTCGTTTTGGAATATGAAATCGGACTCTCCCGGTTATTGGAGCAAAAGGGCTATATCTCCTTTGGGTATGTGGAGGGGCCATCTTCGCGCGAACGGAGAATCAGCTTTGGAAATCATCTTAACATGTCGCTCTATTATCCCATATGGATGATGAAGCACGGGTTTCCGTTAGTTAAGAAAAAAGCCTTAAATATACCCAATTATAATCAGGAGGGAGGACTTGAAACACTGGCCGTGATGATGCGTTTTAATCCGGATCTAAATGCTGCAAATTTGGGATTAAATGAGGTTGAATTGGCGGGAATGAAACCGATTGCGACAACGAGCTATTCTCTGCCGCAGGTGGTCTGCATGAAGCTTCGAAATCTCTGGAGCCGCGGTAGGCGAAAAGGAGTAATAGGTGTGCTTTCTGTAGTAAAAGGCAGATTTATTGATAGAATGACTGTTTCTCTGGCAAGGTTAAGGCGATTACTCTTCAAAAAGTGAGTCTTGTGTCGATCCCGGGGCGATTACTGCCGTTTCTGAGCACAGAGATGTGGCTTGACAATCGGGGGGAGGGGGATTATACTGGGGGGAGGAACGGCAGGAAGCGCATATGACAACGGCAGGCATCATTACCATGGTTATCTCCATATCGGCGGTATGGGGGCTCTTTATTGCATGCGCGGTGCGGTGCATGCGCACGGAACATCGGGGCGACAACAAACGCTGAGCGGCGATGGATGGGAAGCATGACCGCTGGGCCGGCAGGTTGGGGGTGATTCTGGCTGTGGCCGGCAGCGCGATCGGGTTCGGGAATTTTCTGCGCTTCCCCGGGCTGGCGGCGCAGTACGGCGGCGGCGCCTTCATGATCGCCTACTTCTGCGCCTTTTTGCTGCTGGGGGTACCCCTCAGCTGGTTGGAGTGGAGCATCGGCCGCCGCGGAGGGGCGCTGGGTGGGCATTCCTGCTCCGGGATATTCTATCTTCTGACGCGCTCGCGGGTGTGGAAATACCTCGGCGTGTTGGGCATCCTGGCCCCGCTGGGGGTGGCCTTCTATTATGTGTACCTCGAGAGTTGGACGCTGGGCTATGCCTACCACTGCCTCGTCGGCGATCTGAACCTGGGCAGCTCCGATGCTTTCGGACAATTCTTCAACACCTTCACCGGGGCAGCGGAGGACGGCGCGGCCTTCCGCCTGCGCGAGAGCGGGGTACTCCTCTGCTTCATCATCTCCCTGGGACTGAACCTCTACCTCCTCTACCGGGGCGTCTCGCGCGGCATCGAGTGGTTCTGCAAGGTCAGCATGCCCGTGTTGCTCGTGACTGCCTTGGTGATTCTGCTGCGCGTCCTCACCCTCGGCACACCGGATGCCACCCACCCCGAGCGCAGCGTGGAACACGGCCTAGGCTACATGTGGAACCCCGACAAAACCGAGCTGCAGGTGCGCAGCGAGGAAGGGAGCTGGCAGACCGTCGAAATGCTGCCGCCCGATGCCGGCGAGGCCGAGCAAACCGCCCTGCGGCAACGCATCGCGGCAGAGTACCCCGGCCGCGAGATGCGCGTGCGGCACGTCTCCCTCCTGCAGGGGCTCATGAACCCGGACCTGTGGTTCTACGCTGCGGGGCAGATCTTCTTCTCCCTCTCCGTGGGCTTCGGCACTGTGCTGTGCTATGCCAGTTATGTGCGCCGCCGGGAGAACATCGCCCTCTCCTCCCTGACCGCGAATGCGGCGAACGAATGTGTGGAGGTCGGTGTCGCAGGCATGATGATCGTCCCCGCCGCCGTTTCCTTCCTGGGTGTAGCCGCCGCTGCAGGCGCGGGAACCTTCGGTCTGGGTTTCAACGTTCTGCCGCAGGTGTTTGCCGCCATGCCCGGCGGACAATTCATCGGCGCCCTCTTCTTCATCCTGCTCTTCCTGGCAGCGGTCACCAGCTCCCTCTCCCAGGTGCAGCCCTCCATCGCGTTTATGGAAGAAATGTGGGGCATCTCCCGCCGGCAGAGTGTTGTGGTTATCACCCTGATCGTGCTGGTCGGGTGCAGCTTGGTGATCTGGTTTACCGAGGGCCTGCTTGCGCTGGACGTCCTGGACTTCTGGATGGGGCAGGTGAGCCTCTACACCCTCAGCATCCTGTATATCATCCTCTGCCGCTTCGTGCTGGGCACGGACCGATGCATGGCCGAGCTGAACCGCGGCGAGGGTTTCCGACTGCCGCCCGGCACGCGCTTTGTGCTGCAATGGGTCACGCCCGGCATCATGCTGCTCATCACCGTTGCCTGGCTGTACAAGAACATCTTTGAGGAAACCTGCCCGCAGATCCGTGCTCTGCTCGAGGGGCGCCCCGGTGCCGTGATACCGGTGTGCTGGGTGCTGTGCACGGCCTTGGTCTTCCTGATGATGGCCCACACCTCCAAACGCTTTCATGCGACCGGCAAACGCCGCCTGAGCGAACGATAAACGCAATACTTCAACATGGCAGAACAAGCAACAACGGAACAATGGAGCAGCCGCTTGGGCGCGGTGTTAGCCGTAGCGGGCAGCGCCATCGGATTGGGTAACTTCCTGCGCTTCCCCGGTTTGGCGGCGCAATACGGCGGTGGCGCGTTCATGATCGCCTACTTCTGCGCCTTCCTGCTGCTGGGCATCCCCCTCAGCTGGGTAGAGTGGTCCATCGGCCGGCGCGGCGGCGTGCTGGGGGCCCACTCCTGCGCGGGCATCTTCGAGCGCCTCACCCGCTCCCGCCGCTGGCGCTATGTGGGCGTGTTTGCCCTGCTCACCCCGCTCTCCATCTGCATGTATTACATGTACCTGCAGAGCTGGACCCTCGGCTACGCCTACCACACCGCCATGGGCCACCTGGAGCTGGCGCACGCTGCGGACTACGAACAATTCTTTGCCGACTACGTAGGCGCGGCGGCGGACGGCTCCGCTTGGGATGTCGCCTCTACGGGTATCCTCATCTTCTTTGCCCTCGCCTTTGCCTTCAACCTCTTCCTGATCTACCGGGGCGTGTCGCGCGGCATCGAGCGCTTCTGCAAAATCAGCATGCCCGTGCTGCTGGTCACCTCCTTGGTGATTCTGGTACGCGTGCTCACCCTCGGCACCCCCGACCCCGCGCATCCCGAGCGCAGTATCAACAGCGGCCTGGGCTACATGTGGAACCCCGATAAAGTCGTCCTGCAGGTCAACACGGAGGGCGACACCTGGAAAACGCAGCGCATGCTGCCCCCGAACGCCGACCCGCAGCAGGAGGAAGCCACCCGCGCCGCCCTGCAGGCGGAGTTCCCCGGGCGGCCCATCCGCCGGCAACACATCACCCTGGCGCAGGGGCTCATGAATCCGGACCTCTGGTTCGCCGCCATCAGCCAGATCTTCTACTCCCTCTCCGTCGGCTTCGGCATCGTGTGTACCTACGCCAGCTATGCCCGCCGTCGGCAGGACATCGCTCTCTCCTCGCTCAGCGCGAATGCGGCCAACGAATGCGTGGAGGTAGGCATTGCCGGCATGATGATCGTGCCCGCCGCCGTCTCCTTCCTCGGCGTGGCCGCCGCAGCGGGTGCGAGCACCTTCGGGCTGGGCTTCAACGTGCTGCCGCAGGTGTTCGCCGTCATGCCCGGCGGCCGCATCATCGGCACTCTCTTCTTCCTGTTGCTGTCCCTGGCGGCGGTGAACGGTTGCATCTCGCTCATCCAGAACAGCCTCGCTTTCGTGGAGGAATCGTGGGGCCTGCGCCGGCGTCACAGCGTTGCGCTCATCGGCTTCCTGCTCGGCGGTGGCTCGCTCATCGTCGCCACCTTCTCCGGGGGCGGCCTGCTGGGCCTCAGCACCCTGGATTTCTGGTGCGGGCAGCTCTGCGTGTTCCTGGTCGCCACCTGCTACCTGATCATCTTCCGCTTCTACTGGGGCGTGCCCAAGGGCCTGCGCGAGCTGCGCCTGGGGGCGGACTTCCCCATCCCGCGCTTCCTGGGCTTCATCATCTCCTGGATCTCCCCGAGCATCCTGCTGGCCGTGTTCGTGGCCTGGCTGTGCAAGAACACCCTCTTCTCCATGAGCCCGGAGGTCCGCGCCCTGGTGCAGCTGGAACCCGGGGCCGTGAGCTCGCTGGCTTGGGTGGCCTTCACGGCGCTGGTGTTCCTCATCATGGCCCGCACCTCCCGCCACGCCTGATCTGCCGCGCGGAATAAGCTTGCCATGCCGCCCCGCCCGGTGTACAATGGGGAAACTCGTACAACACACACGGCATGAAGGCATTGGCAACGACAGTGATGGGCCTCTTGGCAGGCGGCGTAGGTTTGGCGGCGGAATCCGCCCCCATACAGGAGCAGGTGAGCATCATCCCCCGCCCGGTGGAACTGCACCAGCGCGTGGGCGAGCCCGGTTTTGCCGCCGCGCAGGGGCTGCTGATGACGCAGGAGCAGATGCAGGATCCCTTCTGTGCCGCCGCGCATGCCGCCCTGGTGGCCGCCGGGGTGCCGGTGCGCGTGGTGCCGCAGGGTACGCCGGACCTGACCGTGTGCCGCGATACCGCAGCAAGCAATGCCGAGGCCTATGCGCTGGACGTGAGCCCCGCCGGGGTGCGGGTCTCCGCTGCCTCCGAGCAGGCGCTCTTCTGGGCCGCGCAGACCCTGGCGCAGAGCCTGCTGAAGGACGCCGCCGGCGCTCCGGCCCTGCCGAGCATGCAGGTGCGCGATGAGCCCCTGCTGCCCTACCGCGGCTTTATGGTGGACACCGGGCGCAGCCCCCTCAGCCTCGATGAGCTGCAGAAAATCCTCCGCCTGATGGCGCGTTACAAACTCAACCGCCTGCACTGGCACCTGACCGAGGACCAGGGCTGGCGCGTGGAAATCAAGCAATTCCCCCGCCTGACCGAGGTGGGCGCTCTGCGCCGCGAGACCCCCTCCATGGCCTTCAACGGCAAGGGGGACGGCAAGCCCGTGACCCGCTTCTACACGCAGGATGAGGTGCGCCGCGTGGTCGACTATGCGCATAGTCTGGGAATAACCGTTATCCCGGAAATCGAGGTCCCCGGCCACTCCTCCGCCGCACTGGCCGCCTACCCGGAGCTGGGGAACGATGACATGCCAGGCTACGCTCCGGAGGTGATGAGCACCTGGGGCGTGAAGCCCTATGTGTATGCCCCCAAGCCGCAAACCTTCGCCTTCCTGGAGGGCGTGTTCACGGAGATCTGCGAGCTCTTCCCCCGCGCGGATATCATCCACATCGGCGGCGATGAGGTGCCGCGCGACCACTGGCGGCGCAGTCCCGCCGCGCAGCAATTCATGCGCGACAAGGGCCTCACCCACGAGGGGCAGATCCAGCAGCACTTCACCAACCGCATGGCCGACTTCCTCGCCGGTAAGAAGCGCCGCATCATGGGCTGGGATGAGATCCTGGAGGACGGCGCCATCCGGCAGGACGCCGTGGCGATGGTCTGGCGCGCCGACAACGGTAAGCTCACCCGCGCCGTGCAGGCCGCCAAGATGGGGCACGATGTGGTGCTCTGCCCCACCTTCTACTGCTACTTCGACTACTCCCAGGGCAAGGAGCCGGAGGGTACCGATTTCTACAATGCCATCGGCGCCCACCGCAGCACCAAGGACTGGCGCCACGTCTATTCCCTTAACATTCAACTGCCGGAGCTTACCGAGCAGGAGCAGCGGCACATCATCGGCCTGCAGGCCAACGCCTGGGGCGAGGCTATCCACAACATGCACAAGCTGGAGTACATGTGCTTCCCCCGCCTCCTCGCGCTCTCCGAGATTGCCTGGACCCCCGCCCAGCTGCCCGACGGCTCCCGCCGCGATGCGGATGAATTTGCCGCCCGCCTCCGTGCCCATCTGCCGTACCTCGACGCTCAGCGCGTCAACTACCGGGAGGAATCCGGCAAGCCCCGTCTGGACTAGGCGGGGCAGCCCCGGGGGGAGGGCGCGAGGCTTAAAAAAACGCGGGATTAGCAGGGAGGTGTTCAGAGCTTACACTCCCTTTTAGGATTCTGTTTTGGCAATGAAAAAGTACGCAAAAGTCTTGATTTTGCGCCGAGCGTGTGGTACTTTACTTCGAGATGAGCCAAGATTCACAAGTCCGCCGGAGGGTTGAAGAGCGCAGGAAGCGTTTGGCCTCGGCCTTTGCGCGAGCCGCCAAGATAGCTACAGCTCGTGTAGCCCGGGGCAACGCGTGCTTGCAACTCGGACGTTATGTTGACGAGAAGGATTTGCAGGAGCGTCGCGCTCGCTTTCGCAAGGCTGTAGAGACAATGCTCTGAAGCTCGCATGTCAACCTATACAGAAGAACGCGCCGCATTCATTTCGGGCGTACCAGAGGCGGAGTCTGCTCTGAAGGCGTATAGAGCCTCATCCGTTGATTGCATGTTTCCGCGATAATGCGGCCTCTGTGTTGACAATACAACCTTGCAACCCGTTTCGGTAAGGCCGGAAATGCCCCCTCTTGTTGAAGGATTTTGTTTTTGCGAAGGCGAGGTCCAAAATTAGCTTGACATCCGCAGGGGGAGCGGGAATAATACCCTTATGCCTACATTGGAGTGGATAGGGAAGGATAAGGTTATAACACATTACCTGGATGTGCCGTACCGGGTTTTGGAGCGGCAGTACAGTTTTGATGAGCAGGGGCAGCATGCGGAGGATAACGGCAGCCCCAATATGATCATCCACGGGGATAATCTGGAGGCGCTCAAGTCCCTGCTCCCGCGCTATGAGGGCAGAATCAAGTGCATCTACATCGATCCTCCCTACAACACGGGCAATGAGGGGTGGGTGTATAATGACAATGTCAACGACCCCAAAATCCGCAAGTGGCTCGGTCAGGTCGTCGGCAAGGAGGGCGAGGACCTCTCGCGGCATGATAAATGGCTTTGCATGATGTACCCCCGGCTGATGCTGTTGTATAAATTGCTGGCGGAGGATGGATGCTTGGCTATAAGTATAAGTTATCATGAATTGCATAATTTGGTTTGTCTATGCAAGGAAATCTTTGCCACAAGACAGGTTGTAACAGTGACCGTCCAGACATCCGGAGGAAAGCCTTCCTCTGGCTTCAATTATGTTCAGGAATACATTGTTTTTGTAGTGCCTCAAGACTTCGCTCCCAATAACTTGTCCTTTTGTGGAGGTAAAACGAGAACTCCATTTGAAGGGCTAACCTTAAGTACGTTCAATCAAGTCCAGAGGCCAAATCAGACATACCCAATTTTTGTGAGTGAAGAAGGCGGAATGTTGGTAGGTGTCGGAAAATCTCTGCAGGAGTTGATAGATGAGAACTTGTATACGGGCGAAAAAGCTGACTTTAAGTTCGATTACGGATGTGCTCCGGCAGGAACCGTAGCCGTGTGGCCAGTTACCAGCAAGGGAAAGCCCTGTGTTTGGCGTCAGATATCAAAGCGTCTATTGTCTGATTGGGAAAATGGTTTCATTAAAATATCAAAAAACAAAAACACTTTAATCCAGAATCAGTATAGCATACAGTACCTTCCCAGTGGAGTAATCAAGAAAATTAAGAGTGGAGAATTACGAGTGCTCGGAAGAGAAGAGGGTGTGCCAACCTTGAAATTCGGAGAAAATGAAACTGTCGGAGGACAGATTCCTACAATTTGGAATGAAAAGGATTTCTATACAGTAAAGGGAACGGAACTTTTGGAGCAGATTTTTCCTCATCAATCTAAAGGGGACTTCCAATAAGTCTCCGAAAAACAACCTGATCCCACGAAAGGGCCTAATTTTATCAACGAAGTGAACGAATATACACAAAGGTTGCTATTCGTGCGCTTTGAAACATAATATG
>JALFWB010000048.1 GCA_022787425.1 Akkermansia sp. | reverse complement strand
AGCAGGGGAGCCACCGATGCTATTTCCCACTATTTATCCATTCCTATTCCTAAACCTTTTTTCGAAGCCTACAGACCATTAGTCCAGTAATTATGCGGCTCAGAGGTGTAATTTCTCACCTCTGTGGGACGGCAATGTTTGTATTTTGTTACCAGATATCGTTTGAGAAGATGTCATTAAAAATTGCAAATGCAATTGCAGACAAATATGGGCTGGAGGTCGTCTTTAAGCGCTATGTTGAGCCCTATGCATTCTATGCAGACATAGGACCATCAGAATTCTTGTGGTATATTATGAATGCCAAATTTGTGGTTACATCATCATTTCATTGTACGCTCTTCTCAGTGTTTTTTGGAACACCTTTTCTGTCGATAAGAAGTGATGCTCCCCAGTCGCGTCTCACGACATTGCTGAAGGCAGTTGGTCTGGAAGATAGGTTGGTATTAAATTTAAGCCAAGCAATGGATCTTCCGGATGAAAATTTTAAGGTTGATAAAGCAAAAATCCAAATGTTGGGCGAAAAGGGTAAACTATTTTTACATGAGGGGTTAAAGTCATGCAATTCGAGGCTGCTCAAAGGGGGAAAATTAGGGTAAATATTCCTCCCGTATATTGTATAGGATGTGAAGCCTGCAGACAGAGGTGCAAGCATGGGAGCATAACGATGTCACCCAATACGAAAGGATTCTTGTATCCAATTCATAATCCTGAGGCATGTCTGGCTTGTCATGCATGTGAGAATGTATGCCCTATGCAGGAGAAGCGGCTTCGAGAGCGAGACTATTCCATGCGTGAGGGAGTGGAGGTGGAGTGTTATGTCGTTTCCATCAAGGATTCAGCGGAGATAGCGCGAAGTACATCATGCGGGGTCTCATATTTGTTGTCAAAAGCAACTATTAATGAAGGTGGAGTTGTGTTCGGTGCCGCCTTCGGAAGGGATTGGCTTCCACACCACACCTCTGCATCAACTCTTGAGGAGCTAGAGACATTTCGTGGGAGTAAATACATAGCCAGTGAGTTGGGGGATAGTTTTGAAAGAGTCAAAGGTTTTCTAAGAGCGGGCCAGAGAGTTCTATTCAGTGGAACTCCATGTCAGATATCAGCTTTAAAGTCATATTTAAAAATAGATTATGGAAACTTGTTAACGGTTTCTATAGTGTGTCACGGGGTAGGAAGTCCGATCGCTTGGTATAGGTATTTGGATGAGCAACTTCTCTCGCTAGGAATTACTCGGTCTGATATTTCCAGAATTGAGTTTAGAGATCTGTGCCCTTCAGGCCGCATATGTCTTTCCATATATACTGTTGATACAGAGGTGCCATTTTGGTCGGAGGAGCACCAGGTAAATGATTATATGAGAGCATATGGTAGAGATTATATTTTGAGAGATGAGTGCTATAGTTGTAACTTTAAATTACATGCTAGTAGCGCAGATGTGATTATAGGAGATTATTGGGGAGGAGCAGCTCATATAGATAAATTGGAGGGAAGAAAATCAACTATTATTCTGCTGAGCGAAAAGGGAAGACGTATATTTGACTCCCTCAAACTTGATGCTCGGAGGGTGGACCTCCCCTCTCTAATTGCAGGGAATTACCCTTTGCTGTATTCCGCGCCCAAAACGAGTAGGGTTGATTACTTCTTCAAGAACTTGGGTAAGATGCCGTTTTCACTCTTAGTGAATAAAACTGATAGATTTGATTTCCTCCGGTACTGTAGGGACAGAATTCGTCATAATAGGAGAGTTGGAGGTAGAGGGGCGTATTGCAGGACGATCCTTCATTCTTTATATTTGTTCCTTCCCGTCCGTTATAGAATTTCTCTACGCTCTTTTGTGAAAAAAATATTGTTTAGATAGGAGGAAAGTAATACTAGCTGTAGATTTGGTTGAGCCGCCTTCGGACACGCCGTTGGATTATATGCACCCCCTCGGGGGTGAAGCTATCATGGGCACTCGTGTAGGAGGATTCTCATAGCTAAAAATATAGGTATCGCATCTGGTTATGCTTTGCATCTGAAACTGGATTTTCTCGATTGTACCCCCTCGATGCCACTGGTGGTCATTTTATAGTGGTAACCCCTCAGGTCGGTTCAGGTCTGTTTCCATGGGGACTGGACCATTCTGCTGAAGAGGTTTAATACACTCTCAACAGATATGAAAGGTTAATCCTCTCTCTGTTAAACAAGAGTATTTGGATTCCTCTTTTAGAAAGAGGGATAAAGATTGGCTTGCAATGAATGCTCACCCATTCGAGCGGTGGGAGGTGGTGCGGACGGAGGTGGAGTGGATGGAGGGGAGGATGAACTTGTGGAGCTCGACGGTGGCGGAGAGGGCGCCGAATTCGCGGGTGCAGGCGGTGGCTAGGCGGTGGGCGAGGGTTTCGAGGAGGATGGAGGGGGAGGATTCGGCGAGGTGGCGGAGGCGACGGGAGAGGGAGTCGTAGTCGATGGTGAGGGGTAGGGAGTCGCCGAGGGTGGAGAAGGGGTTGGGAGGAGTGAGCCGGACGTTGAGGAGCAGGCGCTGGGGGGTGGCGCGTTCCTCGGCCGGGACGCCGATGTGGCAGGAGAGCTCCATGCCGTTGATGCAGATGCAGTCGTCGGTACGTCGGGGGGCGGCGGAGGCGCGGCGGAGGAGGTTCTGCAGGGTGCGGAGGTCGGGAACGATGAGATCCGGTTCGGCCTCGGCGAGTTGAGCGGCGTTGTTGTAGCCGGTCAGGACGGCGACGGAGGTGATACCTGCGCTGTGAGCGGCATGAATATCATGCTGCATGTCGCCGATGAAGGCAGTCTCCTCCGGGTTGAGCGCATGCTGCTGCATGAGCCCGGTTATATAGGAATCCTTGTGACGGATGCCCGAATGAACATGCTCGAAATAGGGGAGAACCCCGAGCTCCTCCGCCTGCATCCGGAAGGCGGGCGGGTCCATGCTCGTGAGCACGAAACAACGAATACTCCGTGCAGCACAGAATCGGAGAAATGCCGCAGCGTGAGGCAGAAGAGACACCTTTGTCGCAGAGTGATCAAAGGCGCGGCGGTAGTGCATCTCCAGCTCCTCCAACGGTACTCCCGGTGTTTTTTGTGCATAGTAGGCAGGGTAAGGCAGTTGAAACTCCGCCCGAAACGATGCCCTATCCAGCGGGGAAATACCGTATTGAGACAACACATAATTGGTAGCCTCGATTGTCAGTTCGAGGTCATCGCACAGCGTGCCGGACCAGTCAAAGATCAGGTTGCGGAACATTCCGGTTATTTCTTATGGCTCGTCGTCCTCTGTGCAGACTGAGACGCCCCGCGAAGGGTGGCTCCGCCCGTTGCGGGACGAGCGTATCCGGACGAAGCGTAGGTAGTAGATCCACTCATCGATTGGGTGCGTGCCGCCACACTTCCGCGAGTGCGGAGTCGCCGCTCGTACTTTTGCACCGCCTTCTTGAGCGCGGGGTTAACGAAGGGATTATCCTTGCCGAAACGAGCCCAAGGACCACCCGGAACAAGCGAGAAATCCACGAAACGCCAGTGAACCTTCGCCGTGCCGCCCTTGATACCCAAGTAATCACGCACCGCGGGCGAAATGTCAATGCCCGCGCAATCATTCGCACGATTCCTAGGAGGCTCCCCACCAAACACGTACTGCCAATCGTCCACACAGAAGGGACCAACGTCCTCCCACTGGGCAAAGCAATAACGACCGTTATACCATATCTGCACCCAAGTACCGCGGCATACAGACTCGTATTTTCCCTCCTTGTCCCGATGATACCAAGGGATCACCTTCTCTGCCTCCGGACGCGGACCACCCTGCTGAATGTCATTGTAGGGCAGCGCAACATAGAAGGGATTAAGACGCGGTGTAAAAGCCTTGGGAGCAAAGGTTTTCGGATCTCGATTAGCGGGATCCGGGTCATCGAACCCTCCGTAATTATCATCCCACATACTATCCCAGCTGCTCGCTGTATTCGGGGTAGGGTTATTTTGTGTCGCGAGCTCACCGATATAGAAGTATGTAGCCGTGATATCGAAATGCCACGGGTAGGCACCCGCGCGGGCGGGGTACTTCGTTTTCTTTGGATCCGGGAAGTTACTGCGTGCGCTCTGATCACGCTCCGCCGGGATGGGGCCATTGCGGACAGATGCCGCTATCAGGCTGTCATCCAGATGCTTTCTTCGCGACTCAGATTTAATAGTCGTGACTAATCGATTTTCCCGCTGCACGCGTTCCGGCGTCAGTGCAGAACGCACCGGAGTAGCCCCCGAACCTAACGCGGTCAGGGAGAGAAGCACAAGGGCAAAGAGTGATGTAACGAACTTCATGAAACTACCAGTTATGAATGACACTCGGCACCGCATTCGGCAGCTTATCCGGGGCATCCAGCGTGTAATGCAAGCCACGACTCTCCTGTCGGCGGATGGCGCAATCAACAATCAACGAAGCCGTTAGGGCCAGATTGCGCAGGTCGATAATCTCCGGCGTGACCCGATAGCCCCAATAATACTCGTGAATCTCGCGATTGATGTTACGCAGACGCGTTGCGGCACGCTGCAAGCGGTGATTCGTGCGCACGATGCTCACATAATCGGTCATCGTTCGCCGCACCTCGTCCCAGCAGTGGTACAAAATAGCCAAGTCATCACGCTCCGCCTTGGCACCGTGCACCCACTCCGGGATGGGATAGGACTCCATCTTGTGCGCCAGCGGCAGGCCTCGCAGCATCGCCGCCAAGGCACGCTTGGTAATTACAACGCACTCCAGCAGCGAGTTACTCGCCAAGCGGTTCGCCCCGTGCAGTCCCGTGCAGCCGCTCTCACCCGCAACAAATAGACCGCGCAGCGACGACTGCCCATTCGTATCCGTCTGCACACCACCGCACTGATAATGCGCGGACGGCACCACGGGGATCATATCCTTCTCCGCATCGACCCCGTAACTCTTGCAGGTCTCATAAATATACGGGAAACGCTCCGCCATGAACCCCTTGGGTTTGTGCGTCATATCCAGATACATGCAAGGGCTGCCCGTGCGCAGGATTTCACTGTTAATCGCGCGAGCCACAATATCACGCGGAGCGAGACTCTTCCGCGGATCATACTTCTGCATGAACTCCTTGCCGTCCGGCCCCTTGAGGATACCGCCCTCCCCGCGAACGGCCTCGGAAATCAGGAAGGTAAGCCCCTCGCGGTCATTGCTCTTCGGGTTGAAGAAAGTTGTGGGGTGGAACTGCACGAACTCCATGTTGGAAATGTTAGCACCGGCGCGCCAGGCCATCGCGATGCCGTCGCCCGTCGCTGTCGGCGGGTTCGTGGTATACATATATACTCGCCCCGTGCCGCCCGTGGCCAGCAGCACCCGGTCACTGCGGAAGATGTCCACCTCCCCCGTTGCGGGATTCAGTACATAGGCCCCCAGCACCCTATCCTCCGTCACGCAGCCCAGCTTGGCCGTCGTGATCAGGTCGATGGCAATGCGGTGGTCCAGCAGGGTGATGTTGGGATGCTCCTGTGCACAATGCAGCAACTTGGTGCTGATCTCCAGTCCCGTCGTGTCCTTCGCGTGCAAGATGCGCCGCTTACCGTGGCCGCCCTCGCGCCCCAGCTCGAACTCCCCGTCAGCCTCGGTATCAAAATCGACCCCCCACTGCAGCAGCTCGGCAATGGCCTCCGGTGCTTCCTCCACAATCGTGCGAACAGCCGCCTCATCGCAGAGTCCCGCGCCGGCATCGAGCGTATCGGCTATATGCTCCTCAAAAGTATCGTTTTTATCCATCACCGCAGCGATACCACCCTGCGCCTTCGCAGAACTCGAGATGAGCGGGTCGCTCTTGCAGAGGACGATCACCTTACCATGCTCGGCAGCGCGCAGGGCAAAACTCAACCCGGCAACGCCACTGCCTATGACCAAAAAATCTGACGTAATCATGACGGAATACCTCGCGTTGCGGCATTTTAGCACCACTCGCACGCCTTGTCACGCTCAATATCCGCCACATACCCCCTTTTTTGCGAAAAATTCGCCATACAACGCTCAAAACCCCGATTGCCGGGGAGCAATCGGGGCTGAAAAACACCGGAATACGGACCTACTTACGGGATGATTTCGACCCCGCGCCAACCTTGTTCATCTCAATGAACCCGGAACTGGCGAGCCAGTGATCCTTGCAGTGGTTGATGAGGCGCACCTCTACCTTGGCTCCCTTCTTCACCGCCGGTACCTTAAAGGTCGCCGAGCGCACATTGGCATTGGGGTCCTCCGAGGACTTAGCGACCTCCCTGCCGTCAATGAAGAGCCGGAAATCCCGGGCCTCCATCGCGTTATCAATGGTCGGCACCAGCTTGAACTCGTAAGTCCCCGCGCCCTTAATGGACTTCGTCACATCCACATGCCAAGCCGTGGGACGCCTGCGAGCGTAACGGCTATCATAGAACATGCTCGTGATGATGCACGGGGTTGCCTTGTCCCAGTAATCCGCATATGCCGCCGCGCCGATGCCGTACTGCGACTTCGGATCCAGCTTAGCAATATCACGGTAATACTGCACCAAGGGCCGGTAATCCTTGCTTGCCCAGTCACCCGGCTGCGAGCCCAACTTCTCCCGCATCACATAAGCGCGCCCCGCCATCCACTGCTGTCGGCGCTCACCCTCGAGCTCCTTGTGAGCCAAGGCACGGTCCACATACGCTAAAGCCTCGTTGAAGCGACGATCTTGCCCGCTCAGTCCCCCTTGGTCACCGCCGTTGAGGATGAGGTTAATCTGCCGATACATCCCGAGGTGGTCGATGGTGTACATCGCCCGCATACCCGTGGTGTCATCCGGGTCATTGCGGTTGATAATCTCCACCAAACGACGCTGTCGGTGGACGTCCTGCTGCGGCATGAGCGCCAAGGCCTTACCGGCAAGCTCTGCGGCGGACTTGTTGCCACCGGTGTCCGCCTCCGCAGCCTTCTTCAGAAACTCCGCAAACTTCGGAATGTCAGCAGACAGCTTCTTCACCTGCTCAGCCAACTTCTCCGCATTCAGCGTCGTGTCGCGATCCACGGAGGCAAAGAAATCACCCTGCGGGGTATACAGCAGCGCACAGGGAAGATTATACATGTGCACCCCCGTCTTTTCCGCTCGCTTTTCGGCGGGGATGGTGGGCAATTCGTCATATTGGGATACAACAACCCCCGGCAGTTTCGAGCTCAACCCCTCCCAGCCGGAATAGGCCTTCTTCACGGCATCCGGGGCCTGCTCGGAGAAATACCAGACGGCCAGCAGGGGTTTGCCTGCCTCCTTGGCTGTTGCGCGGGCCTGCTCAATATCCGGCAGCTTCGGCGCGGCGCCGGCGGGCAGTACCGCACACGCCAGGGCCATGGCAATCAATATATGTTTCATGCTGAAATCGGTTTACTTTTCTTTATCCTTTCTGTAGACAACGAAGTGCGAGATATGCGCGAAGTTGTTGCCTGCGGAATTATCAAAGGTAATCTTGACGTGGCGCGCACGGGTATTCTCCGGGAACACCACTGTCCACTCCTTCGGCATGTCTTCGGTGGAGGCCTTGGGCATCCAGGTGGCACCGTCCTCGCTTGTGTACACGGTTGCCTTGCGCATGCGTTCCTCGGCTCCGTTCGTCTTGCGGATCACGCAGCCGGAGAGCAGGTAGTTACCATCCAACTGAGCCACGAACTCCGGCGCCTTCTCGGACGCCGTGTGCGTCTGGCCGCCCTTTTCGGTCAGCACGTCCAGGTGGGTCCAAGGCTTATCCCATTGGGAGGTAGAGGAGCAGCGCAGTAGGCCGTTGGGCGGCACGGGCTTGCCCGTGAGTTCAGCGGGGCGGGAGATGCGCGGGGCATCCGCCGGCGGGCAAACCTTCTTGGCTGCAGCGCACAGGGCCTTGTACGCTTGGGGAGAACGCGCCGCCTCGGCGGCCATCAGGGCCTTGCTGTAGGCCTCCTTCATCTTATTCTTGCGTTCCTCCGCCTGCTCGGGCGTCATGGAAGCCGTCTTCACATCGCTTTGCGCAGCCCGTGCAAAGGCGCGCCCGAAGGCCTCCGTCTTCCCCTGCTCCACATAGGCGGCCACGGCCCACTCCAGCACCTGGCCGAAGGTCACGCCGCCGCCGCGCAGGTGCGCCTTGAGCAGGTTGGTCAGGTAGTCCTCCTTGGCGGCATCGCCCTTCAACGTCGCCGCCTGGCTCTTCAGCATGTCCCCGCAGCCCACGGCCCAAGACGAACGCGTGAGGGCGATGAGTCCGTGCAACTTGGTGTACAGTTTCACGCGCTGGGTATCCGTCATCTGTTCGATCACGGGCTTCAGGTCATCCATCATGTCGGCCGCCGCAAAGCCGTGTACTCCGTAATAACGACCTTTTTTGTACGAGTCGAGCGCCTTCATGAGGTACTCGTAGCAGTCATTTGCATTCAGACTCTTCTCCAGCATCAAGCGGTGCAGCTCCTTGCGGAAGAAGGGGTGCATCGGGCTGTCCTTCAACACGGATTTCCAAGCCAGAATCGCCTTATCCTTGTCGCCCGCAGCCTCCAGTGCACGCGCTTTCCAAGACTTCCGGTACGCTTCGGCCACAGCATCGTCCTCGCCGAATACGTCCTCCATCAGCATGTAGGAGGTGGGTGCCTTGCCGCCCAGAATGGAGTTCTGCAAATCGCCGTCCGGGCCGCCGAACCCGCCCTGCCACATACCGCGCTTGGGCCGCACGCCGTAGGCGCAGTGCGAGGGTTGCCCCACGCAATAGGCCGGGATGCCGTGCGCCATGGCGGCGAAGCATCCCAGGTGAGACATGGAGCCGCAGACGCCGCCGTTCAGCTGCGTGGTCTCTGCCTTGCTCTCAAAGCTGAACGGCATCAGGAATTCACCGGATTGCACATTGTCGCCGAACTTGGAGGGGTCTGTATAAACAGCAGCATCGTGGGCAATGAAATAGCGATCCCAAGGCAGGTTCAGGTGCTTGCTGCACCACTCGAGGGAGGCATCATCCCAGTCCTGCCACACGTTACAGACCACAAAGCGCAGCTCCCAGGCCTTGAGGTTGCGGAAGCCCGGTTGCAGCGCCCCCTTGGCCTGCTGTTTTTGGAAGAAATTGTAGCGCCACACGGGATTGTAGAGTGCCGGATCCAGCTTGCGGACGTTGGAATCCTGCATGGTCTCGCCGCCGCCCCAGCAGGAAGCGAGTGCCACCGCCAGCGGCTTGTTGCTTACCACCCCGTCGTTGTCCTTCCAGATATCATGCAGCACCTTCACCCCCCACGGTGTGTGGTAGGGCACCAAGCCGCAGCTCAGGTAGATCTCCTGCCAAGCCTCGTCCATCAAAAACTCCTTCAGAAAGGCCTTGTGGCTCGGGTCCTCATCGGCAAAGGCTTTCAGCACCTCGGGAGAGCTCACACGCAGCACCTCCAGCACCTTGCTCATGCGCCCGTATTCCGGCGATTTCAGGTCGCTGATGCCCTTCAACTCATTCAGCGTTGCCTGATAGGCGGCGCCATAGTTACCGGCCTCCACGGCAGACTGCACAAGCTCCGGTAGGGCGGGCAGCTTCTCCTTTTTCGGCTGTTTTTTCGCGACCTTCCGCGCCGAGGAGGGTTGCTTCCCACTTTCCTTATCGCCGCAGGAGGTAAGCAGGGCAGGGGTAAGAAGCCCCAGAGCCAGCACACCCAGCGCGACGTTTCTGCTGCGTTCGAACATATTCCACCCTATTTACCACCTTCAGGGGAAGGTGTCAAGCAGAAAGGCGGCAACGTGGCATAAATAATTACTCCGCCGGGAGGTGGGAGTAGTCGAAGTCCACGATTTTTGCCACGATGTTGCGGGCGGAGGCTTCGTCGCGACGGCGGAGGGCTTGCAGGAGTTCCTCGTGCAGGCTGAGGGCGGATGGGTCGTATTGGCGTTCGGCGAGGAGATCGGAGAACTGGCTGCGTAGGTAGTCGACAATCACGCGGTAGATGTGGCTGAGGAGGGGGTTACCTGCTGCGTCTGCGATGGCGATATGGAAGGCCATGTCGTCCTCGATGCCGCGCCCGGTGCGCTCGCCGCAGCGCGCCCAGGCCGCCTCGATGTCTGCCAGCTCCGCCGGGGTGCAGCGGCGGGCGGCCAAGGCTACCACGGCCTGCTCGATGGCCAAGCGAGCCTCCAGAATGCGCGCGGGAACAGACTCCTCGCACAGTCGGTTCGTCAGAGCTGCGTCCAGCTTGTCGGTAGCTGTTACATACGTACCGTCACCCGGCCTCACGCAGAGCATACCGGTGTGCACCAGCCCCTGCACGGCCTCGCGAACCGTGTTGTGCCCCACTTGGAAGAGGCGCATCAGCTCCGGCTCGGAGGGGATGCGCTGCCCCACGGCCCACTCGCCATCGCGGATGAGGCTCTCCATGCTCTCCAGCACCTGACGAGAGAGCGACTTGCGGACCGGTTTGCGGATGGGCACAGCAGAAAAGAGTTGTTATTCGATAACGCTCCACAGCCGACCGTTGCGGCCGGGAATCAGTCGGATATTCATTCCGAACGCCTCGTTCAGCAGGGGCTCGGTAAGCACCTCCTCCCGCGGTCCGTCGGCCAGGATTTCGCCCTCCCGCAGAATCATGCCGCGGGTGAACTCCGGCAGGATGTCCTCGATGCGTTGGGTGATAAACACCAGCGTCAGCTTCGGGCGCGCCGCCGCCAGCTCGGCGATGGTGCGCAGCAGGAACTCCCGCCCCGCGATGTCCAAGAACACGCTCGGCTCGTCCAGAATCATCAGCTCCGGGTCCGTCATCAGGGCACGCGCGATCAGCACCTTGACCTGCTCGCCGCTACTCATCACCGACACAGGCCGCTCCATCAGATCGGTCGCGCGGAGAGACTCCATCAGCTCGGCAGCGCGGACCTCCTCCGCCTCCGTGGGGGTGCGGAACAGCCCTATCGTCGCGTCCGGCCCGGAGAGCACCATCTCCCGCCCCGTCCAATCGCGGTCACCCAGCCAGCGGTGCATCAGCGGACTCACCCAAGCGATGTGCCGCCGCAGCTCCTGCAGGTTCACACCGCCGAAGCGCTTGCCCAGAACCTCCACCGTGGCACCGAAGAGCGGCCAAGCATAGCCCAGCAGCATGCGCACCAGGGTGGTCTTACCGGCCCCGTTGGCACCGAGAATAAAATAACGCCCGCCGCGTTCCACCTGCCAGCGAATGTCCTTCAACACCCGGCGGCCGGAGAGATAAACCGTGGCATTCTCAATATGGATAACAGATGGCATGGCGATAGAAAAGCCCCGCCCGGAGGCTTGCGTCCATCCGGGCGGGGGTAGGGGTATAGCTTACTTGCGCTCGAAGAGGGCGCGGATCTTCTTACCCACGATCTCCACGGGATGATCGGCCAGAGCAGCACGCTTGGCCTGCAGGTTCGGGGCACCGGCAGCGGCCTCCGCCAGCCAATCCTTGGCAAACTGGCCGGACTCGATGCGCTTGAGGCTCTCCTTCATCTTGGCCTTCACCTCCGGACCGAGAATCTGCGGGCCGTTGTAGTACTCACCGAACTCGGCAGTGTTAGAGATGACGGAGTTCATGCGCTGAATGCCGCCGGCGTAGATCAGGTCCACGATCAGTTTGGCCTCGTGCACGCACTCAAAGTAAGCCATCTCGTGCGGGTAACCGGCCTCAATCAGCGTCTCGAAGCCGTACTTCATCAGGTCGACCAGACCACCGCAGAGCACGTTCTGCTCGCCGAACAGATCCTCGTAGGTCTCCTGGGCCATGGTGCACTCCAGCACGCCGCCGCGGGTCAGACCCTCCGCCTTAGCGATGGCCAGAGCGATCTCGCGGGCTTGTCCGCTCGGGTTTTGGAATACGGCGATGAGCCCCGGGCAACCGAAGCCCTCCTCGAACACGCGGCGCACCTCCGTGCCCGGGCCCTTGGGAGCCACCATGATCACGTCCACATCCGCCGGCGGCTCGATCGTCTTGAACACGTAAGCGAAGCCGTGGGAGCAGCACAGCGTCTTGCCGGCCTTCATCGCGGGCTTGATCTGCGTGGCATACACCTCGCCGTGCTTCTCGTCCGGCAGCAGCAGGTGCACGATGTCGGCCTTCTCGGCAGCCTCGGCCACGGGCATCACCTCGAAGCCGTCCTGCACCGCAGCGTCCCAGCTCTTGCCGGGGCGCAGACCGATGATCACATGCACACCGCTGTCGCGCATGCAAAGCGCCTGGGCACGGCCCTGCGCACCATAGCCGATGACGGCCACCGTCTTTCCGTTCAGGAGGCTCACATCGCCGTCCTTATCATGGAGAATATTCATGGTTGAAATAATGAAGTGAAAGATGCAGACATCCTATGTTCGGATGTCTGGGAACAGCATAGCACGCTCTGTGCGGGAATCAAGGCAAATAATGAAGTATGACAAAAGAAATGAGACTTGCGGCGCGTGCGCGTGTGTGGTAAGCTGGTGCAGGGTCACGGAGAGGGAGGCCCGAACGGCAGCAGATGAGCCCGCGATACAAAGCAACGGAGGATGATCCCGCACCCGAGCACCGGGGACGGGGGCGCCGGTATGCGCAACCGCAGGCCGCACCGAGACCGCGTCTTCAGCCCGCGCGCCCCGAGCCGGATCCCTACCCGGAGGAGGAAGAGCCCCTGCCACCGAGGAACGAATACACCACCCCCACCGCTCCTCGCCGAGCACCGGAACCGGCAGCTCCACCTCCCCGGCGCGAGGAACCGCCTCGTCCCGATCCTCAGCCCCGCCCTGCCCCGCAGCCACGGCCGGAAACTCGGGAAGCACCGGCCACTCTTCCGGGGTCGTGGCGAGAGTTCGCACAGAGCCTCAAACCGGCGGAGGATAACCCGCTGCAGGAGGTCATTCGGCCACCGAAAAAAGGCATGACCCTGTGGCGCGGCGTGTGGCTGTTCTGCACCTTTCCCTTCCGCTTCATCTACTTCGTCACGCGCACTCTGCCGAAGGTGATTCTTTGGCCTCTGCGTTTCATCCTCAGTTTTGCCTTTGTTGGCCTCTTTGCGATGGTCCTCGTGGGTATCATCTATGGTATCAAGGCCGGGCGATACGACATCACGCAGATTCACCGCATGCCGGAGCGCAGCATCGTGCTGGACCGCCGGGGCGAGGAGGTGGGCACCCTGCACGGAGAGAACCGCCGCAGCATCACGAACCTGCACGCCGAGGTGCCGAGTTATTTTATTGATGCGCTCATCCTGCAGGAGGACCGCTCCTTCTTTACCCACGGCGGTGTAGATTTTCGCGGTGTGATGCGCGCGGTGGGGCAGGTGTTCAAACACCACCGCACCACGCAGGGGGCTTCCACCCTCACCATGCAGCTGGCCAAGACCACTTACAATCACCGCAACCGCAACTTTGATGCTAAGCTCACGGAGATGGCCCTCGCGCGGCGCATTGAGTCCACCTTTGACAAGCAGACTATCCTCACCTGCTACATCAACCGTATTTTCTGGGGGCATACCTTCATGGGGCTCAAGCAGGCAGCCGCCGGGTATTTTAACAAAACGCCCATGCAGTTGACCCTGGGGGAGGCGGCCATGCTTGCCGGTATTATCTGCAGCCCGAATGTCTTTTCTCCCTATCATGACCACCATGCCGCCGTGGTGCAGCGCGATAAGGTTCTGAACCTCATGTTCGAGTACGGCAAAATCAGCAAGAATCAACTGGAGGCCGCGCTCGCGGAACCGCTCGTGACCAGCAAACCGGAGCCGCGCGGTACGGATAATTACGCGCTGGATCTCGTCCGCAGCGAGGTGGACCACATCCTCGATATGCTGGAGAAAAATAACCGGGGTATCAAGGAAGAGACAGTTTATGCCGGTGGACTGCGGGTACAGACCACGCTGGATCTGGACCTGCAGGACGGCGTGATGCAGGAGCTCGACACGCGCCTGACGGCCATGTTCGAGAACAACCGCAAGTACCCGCACCAGACGCGCGCGCAGTTTCAGGCCCAACGAGCCGCCCTCTCCCCGGAGGAGGCCGAGAAGCTGCGTCCGCGCTACCTACAGGCGGCCTGTGTTATTCTGGATAACGCAACGGGGGCACTGCTGGCGGTGGTCGGCGGACGCGATAGCGGGGAGTCGCCGCTGAATCGCGCGGTGCAGAGTCGCCGTCAGGTGGGGTCCATCTTCAAGCCCTTTGTCTACTCCTCCTTCTTCGAGCGCGGGGGGACGGAGAATACACTTGTATCCGATGACAGGATTCAACCCGGCGAGATAGCAGGTGCTCGCAACTGGCGTCCCGGTAATGCGGACGGACGTTTCACCGGGGTGCACCCTGCCGGTTGGGGGCTGCTCAAGAGTCGCAACACGATGACGGTTCGCATCGGCAACCGCGCGGGGCTCAGCAACGTGGCTACCTACGGGCTCATGGCGGGGTTTCCTCTGGCCACACGGCCCAAAGGTCCTACCATCTACTTGGGCACTTGGGAGGCATCTCCCCTGGAGGTAGCGGGTGCATTCACGATTTTTGCCAATGGAGGGGTGCGACCCACGCCCTTCATTATCGAGCGCATCACCGATGCCGAGGGGCGTGTGCTTTGGCAGAATCAACCGGAGCAGAGGCGAGTGTTCTCGCGCGCTACAGCGGTGCGCACCTCGACTATTCTGCAGCAGATTACCAAGCCGGGGGGCACGGCCGGCAGCATGCAGCGTCTGGGCTTTACTGCTCCCTGCGGGGGGAAAACGGGTACGACAAATAATTATAAAAATGCTTGGTTCTGCGGTTTCACCTCGGATTTGACGGCAGCGGTTTGGGTGGGCTTCGACCGCCCCGCTACCATTGCGGACCGTGCTTACGGCGGCACGGTGGCACTGCCGCTCTGGGTGGGGGCCATGCAGCGTGCAGCAGCGCGGGGTTATAGAATGGGGGAGATCCGCACCACTCCGGCCACTCAGCGTGGGTCGGGAATGCGGCTCTGCCGTAAGTCCGGGCTCTTGGCGCACACGGGTTGTGAGCACGCGGGTACGGCCTATTCCGAGCCGCTGGCAGACCCAGCCAAGCACACCGGGCTCTGCACGGCGCACAGTGCCTACTCGGCGGCGGATGAGGACGACATTGCGGTGGACCCGGACGAGACACCGGACATCGATGGGGAAGATCCGGTGGCGGAGGAGGTGCCGTGATGCTGTCACTTCTGCCCCCTGTCAGGCTCCGCGCTTGACCCGGCGGCGGCCTTCTGCTACCATAGAGGCAACGCGATGAATACTCTCCACCTGGTTACCGAATACCTCCGTGCCCTGCAAGAGCAGGGTACCGCGTATGTGCAGGTGGATGACGAGGCGCGCGGCATCCTGCGCCAATGGATGCTGGCGGCCAAGGCCAATCGCCGAGCCCCGCGTTCCGGAGAGGGTGAGGATGCGCCCACTCCGGCTCCCGTTCCCCCTTCTTCCCGAGTCGGAGAAGCTCCCGCGTCCACCGAGTCACACGGGCCGCTTCTGGCTCTTCTCGAGGAAAATGAAGATGCTTCCTCTTCCGAGGACGAGGGGGAGCTCATCCCCTTCTTCCGCCCCGCCGGTGAGACACCCGAACAGCGCTGGAGGAGTTTCGATGCGATGCTCTCCAACTGGCGTCCGATCCTTTCCCTCGGTACACTGCATCGTACCCCCATTCCGGGTATCGGCAGTCGTCATGCAGATATCATGTTTGTCGGCGACTACCCGAGTTTCGAAGATGAGGCGGCGGGTGCTCCGCTTCGGTCCCCCGCCGGGGATAAACTGGACGCCATGCTCCGTGCGATGGGGCTCACAAGGGAGGCCATCTACCTCACTCTATTGGTCAAGTTCCGTCCTCACCAGCAGAACCAGACGACCCAAACCCGCCACCCCACGGCCCGGGAAATTGCCTTCAATCTCCCCATCCTCGAGACGGAAATCAACCTCGTCCGCCCCAAGGTTATCGTTGCGCTCGGCGTCGTTGCTGCTCGTGGGCTCCTTGGGCACTCAGACCTCCCGCTCTCCGCCTTCCTTTCACGCCACTGGTCCTTCAACGACATCCCCGTCGTTGTTGCGCACCACCCCAGCTACCTCCTCCGTACCTTCAACCTCGCCGAGCGCCGGCGACTCTGGGAAGAGATGCTCTTTGTCATGCAAACCGCCGGACTCCCCATCTCCCCCACCCAGCGCAATTTCTTCCTGCCGAAGGCAACTGCGTAAAAACAGGCCCCGCCTAACCGAGTCAGGAGCGGTGCGGCACTCCGCCGCGATCACATCACGCTGTAGCAGTCACCTTTCTCCGTCTTGTCACCCTTAGGGTGTGTATTCGTTCGATACTGCGATGATGCGAATCTCTGGCCCGAAGAGTCGGAGAAATGCAGCACACAATCAGAATGCTCCGGCCATGGATGTGGATGAATAATTTGCGCTTGACAAGTCTGTGAGAAGGAGCTATATGTATGAGCATGACATCTCCTACCGATATTGATACACAGGCAGCCGACAAATCCGGACGGTTTGACTGGGTTGGAATATACAGCAGATTTGCGGACCGGCTTCTTGACTTTGAGGACGATCGGCCAGCGCTCATTGCATGCGTTCGACGTGCCTTCGAGTCGGCTGGAATGGATTTACCAACGTTGGAACAAAAGGGTTCAGAGATCCTTGATATCTGCCCTTTCACTGTTATGGCTTTGTTCAACAAACAGATGAAGAGAGAGAAGCGCAGCGTCATCTTGGAACACCTTCAGAAGGAGCTTGACCTCCCGGTCGAGAGTCCCGGAAATTTTGACGGCATACCCCTTTTGAATCCGCAAAGGGCCACTTTCTATTGGTTTGCCGAAAAACGCGGGGAAAATGATATAGATTCTCTCTGGGAAATGTTTCGCATAGCAATCACTTACGCTGATCGCCCCGACACGGAGACAAGGAGAGAATTCATCGAACTCTATGATCGCTGTATAAAGCAACGAGGAGTCAAGGTCAATTTGAGTATGGGGTTATATTGGATTCGCCCAACTTGTTTTCTCGGCTTGGATAAATACAATCGTCTCTATCTGCAGAACGCAGATGGTTTTGAGGAAGTAGCTGATGAATTATCCAAGGATGTTCCCGATGGAGAAAAATATTTATATATTATTGATCAGATCCGAAAAAAACTTAATCAGGATGAGACCTACCGAGACTTCGTAGACCTCTCTCAGAAGGCATGGCTTGCATCCAAGGACGCCAAGGCAGATAAGAAAGCTCAGAAGAAGCTGCAGGAGCTTGAGGTGCGGCAGGTAACGGTTAAGGACGGTGTCTACACAGCTAATATTGACATCACCACAGAAGAGTGGAAGCAAATGCTGCAGGATCCGGACGTGTTCTATCCACCCGCCCTCGAGATGGTATTGGATTGGTATCGTCAACCCGAACACAGAGGAAGCAATAAGGACGTAATGCGCAAAACGCATCCGACCTACAAAGGAACACCTTACAATGGCATCGTGAAATCCTTGGGAAAACGAATCATTTGGTTTTTGAGACGTTTTGAACTGCGTGATTCCCAAAGCGAGGGACCTACATACTGGATTCTCCCCTTCGAGGGTTGGTATGGCGAAAAGCATTTTATATGGAAGTTGAGGGACGAGCTGGTGCAGGCGATTGAGGAATTGCATCTGGATGACTCCATCCCCTCTGCTATTGAGTCGGATGAGGCTATTGAGGCAGGAGCTCAAGGAGAGAACCTGACCTCCGAGCCCTACACAGAGGCGGATTTTCTGGAAGAGGTCTACCTTGCCCCTGAACAGTTCCGCGAACTGAAAGAAAGGCTTCTGCGCAAAAAGAATATCATTCTGCAAGGTGCGCCGGGTGTGGGCAAAACCTATTGTGCGAAACGCCTTGCATGGGCTATTCTCGGTAGCAAGGATAACGACCGAATCGAGATGGTTCAATTCCATCCCAATTACAGCTACGAGGACTTCATGCTGGGATACCGGCCCGAAAAAGACGGATTTGAATTACGACCCGGCCCCTTTTATCGCTTCTGCAAAAAAGCGGAAGCCGACCCGGAGCAACCCTATATTTTTATTATCGACGAGCTGAACCGTGGGAATCTCAGCAAAATTTTCGGTGAACTATTCGTGCTTCTGGAAGACGGATATCGAGGTATGCCCTTGCGACTGATGCACGGTGATGAGTTATTCTGTATACCCAAAAACCTTCTGCTGATAGGCATGATGAACACCGCAGACCGCAGCTTGGCTTTGGTCGATTATGCCCTGCGTCGCCGCTTTACCTTCTTCGAGCTTGAACCTGCTTTTGATTCCGACGGTTTTATCAAATGGCGCAAACAGGTCGCTAGTGAGCGGCTTGATCGCCTCGTTGAGGAGGTCAAGTGTCTCAACCTTGAGCTGGAGAGTGGGTGGCGCATCGGGCATAGTTTCTTCTGTGAGCACGGAACTCCGAGTGATGCCGACCTGGCCACGACGGTACGTCACGAACTCATCCCCCTGCTTCGAGAATATTGGTTCGATGAGCCCGACAGGGTGAAAAAATGGGAGGAACGTCTTACCCATTTTCTGCAATGATTCCCATTCGTAACATTTACTACATGCTCGCTTATGCCTTTGATGAATTGGGGAGACCTGATTATCATCGGTGCCGAACCGAACCCTTTACTCATGCGGTAGACCTATTGTCAGCCATTTTGGTCTGCGGTATAACAGCGCAACTCAAACGCGGCTGTGCACGTGATTATCGACCCGAGGTTGAGCGCCTCCCCGGGGTACGCGGTCGCATACTTGCCGAAGAGACCATACGAACGCGGGCTATTCTCTACCGCGAGTTTGTCTGTGAGCATGATTTTTTCGATGAAAATTGCTACCCCAATCAAGTTCTCAAAACAGCCATGCTGCGACTCATGGCTCCTGATTTGTGTTCTGAAGTGCCGGACGAACGCAGGTTGGAATTGAGACGCCTGCTGGGTTATTTCAGCAGAGTGGATGAGTTATCCTACCGACACATTGATTGGAAGCGCCTGATAACGTGTCGGCATTCAGGCTATACTCTTTTGATGAATATTTGCGAGATGATATGCAAGGATTTACTGCTTACTGAGGAAGACGGTTCAGTATTCATGCGGCATCTGTTTACAGAGGAAAAGGAGAAATGCCACCTCTATGAGAAATTTATCCGAAACTACTTTAAGCGAGAGCACCCGATGCTGCGTTCGAGTGCGAAGAACATTCCATGGGCCCTACAAGGGATTCCGGATGCCCTGTTGCCCACGATGAAGGCTGATGTCGTTCTGCACTTCGGGGGACGCACTCTGATTATCGACGCAAAGTACTACGGAAAAAATACAAGCGAGCAGCACAATACTAGAAAGCTGCACAGCGCTAATTTATACCAAATATACACATACGTCGACAACTATCGCAAGACACATCCTGGCGAGCAGGTGAATGGCATGCTGCTTTATGCCATGACAGAGGAGGTAATACAGCCGGATGCTCAAATTGACCTCGTGGATGTACCCCTGTCAAGCCGCTCTCTGGACCTCAGCCGTGACTTCTGCATCATTGAGCAACAGTTGGATGCGATCGCCCATTCATTAACTGACGATAAGTGACGCCAAAGATGCTCGCCCGAGGTAGGGATGACAATGCGTGTCCATCTACCTCTCTCCTATGGTCATGTTTCGTCACCCCACAGCACGAGAGATAGTTCTCAATCTCCCCATCTCACCCACGCAGCGCAATTTCTTTCTGCCGAAGGAGAAAGTTTAGAGACTATCTCGATCGATAGGCGAGCAGGGTACCATACACGCTTGCAGACTGTGAAGGGGCAATTACTCTGCGCTATCGTGGTTCCAGTAGGCGTTGATGGCACCCATGGTGTCAACGATGCGGTCGTTGACACTGTTGCGGCACATGCCTTCGGCCATGCGCATGGCATTGAGGATGGCAACGCCGGTGGCGGAGCCGTGGGCGATGATGGAGACGCCGTTGACGCCCATGAGGGGGCAGCCTCCGATGCTATCGGCACTGAGTTTTTCGGAGATGCGGCGGAAGACACGACGCATGGCGAGCGCACCGAGCATGGCCATAAAGTCGGCCTTGATACCGGCCTTGAGCCAATGGGCAAATGCCTTGGCCGTGGCCTCCACACTCTTCAGGAGAATGTTACCGGTAAAGCCGTCCGTCACAGCTACATCCAAGTCGGTTTCCAGCAGGTCGTGGCCTTCGCAGTTGCCTGCAAAGTTGAAGGGAAGTAGCTTGTGCTCCGCTAACTCCTGCAGTGCGCGGAAGGTTTCCTTGGAGAACTTGCTGCCCTTGCAATCCTCCGTACCGTTGCTCATGACTGCCACCTTGGGCTGCGGGCGGTTATAAATATAGCGCGCCATGAGGGCGGCCATCACCGCGTAGCCGACCAGCAGACGTGGCCCGGCGGGATCCGGGTTTGCACCCGTATCTGTCACAAGAACATAACCGTGCACACTCGGCAGGGGTGAGACAATGCCCGCACTCTTGATACCCGGCAGGCGGCGCAGGCCAAAGGTGCTGGCAGCCACGGCAGCCCCCGTGTTGCCGGCGGACACCACCGCATCCGCCGTGCCGTCCTTCACCAAGTTGACGGATACTCCCATGGAAGAGTCCTTCTTCTTACGCAGCACATCCAGCCCACTTTCATCCATCTCCACCACCTCGGAGGCATGGACAATCTCCAAGCGAGCATCGCGAGCAATACCGGCTGCCTCACATCGCTTCTTTAACTCCGCCTCATTGCCGACTAGATACAATTTTTCCAACGAGCTCAGCTTGCTGAGAGCAAGCACAGCTCCATCGACATTGATTTGGGGCGCATCATCGCCGCCCATGGCATCGAGAGCTAACTTCATATAAAAAGCAATGTTGTGTGCTGCAACAGGGCGAATTTACCAGAAAAACCGGTCTTCTGTCAAGATATAATGCACGGCAGGCGAAAAAAAGGAAGCCTATGTGCAGATTCAGCAGGTGAAGGCGTTTTTAGCCAAGCCGCCGAGGGAGGTCTCGCGGAAGCGGGAGGAAAGGGCGCGGCCGGTTTCGTCCATGGCCGCAATCACACTGTCCAGGCTGACGAAATGGGAGCCGCCGCCTCGGAGGGCGAGACGGGCGGCGTTCACGGCCTTGACGGCGCCGATGGCGTTACGCTCGATGCACGGCACCTGAACCAGACCGCAAATCGGGTCGCAGGTGAGGCCGAGGTTGTGTTCCATCGCGATTTCTGCCGCATTCTCCACGCAGGCATTGCTACCGCCCATGGCCGCCACCAGACCCGCAGCAGCCATGGAGCAAGCGACCCCCACCTCACCCTGACAGCCTACCTCGGCGCCGGAAATGGAGGCATTCGTGCGGTAGAGGCAACAAATAGCCGAAGCCGTCAGCAGGAAACGCATCTGCCCCTCGCGGCAGGGGACACCCGCCTCCCGATACCCGTAGCGCGAGAAATAGCGCAAAACCGCCGGAATGACCCCCGCGCTGCCCATGGTCGGAGCCGTCACCACTCGCCCACCCGCCGCATTCTCCTCGGAAACAGCGAAAGCCCACAGATTGATCCAATCAATAATCGTAAGCGCATCCTCCGCATTGGAACGGAAACGCTGCTCCAGATCCGCCAAAATGGACGGCGCACGACGCGGCAAATGCAGCGGCCCCGGGAGCACCCCCGGCGAGGCAAGCCCCCGCTCCACCGCCTCATCCATCACCCGCAGAATGCGATCGAGACGCGCATCGATCTCCTCCTCCGCATGCAAACTCAGCTCATTGATCAGCACAAGCTGCGCCACACTCAAACCATGCTTCTCACAGAGATCCATCAGTTGACGGCAATTCCCGAACTCATACGGCACCCGCACGGCGGCAGGCCCGCACTGCCCGAGCTCATCCTCCCGCAGCACCGTTCCGCCGCCCACGGAATAATATACCGCCGTATGCAGCGGCTCACCGTCCGCCCCCAGGGCCTGCATGCGCATACCATTCGCGTGCCCCGGCAGAAAAACACCACGCCGCAACAAAACATCCCGCCTACGGACAAAATCCACCTCGTGTTCCCCGCCCAGACACAAACGCCCCTCCGCCTGCCCCGCCGCATCCTGCTGCGGGTCCATGGTCTCCGCATCCAGCCCCAACAAACCGTAAACGACGGCCTGCGGCGTGCAGTGCCCCTCACCCGTCAGCGCCAGCGAACCGAAAAGCTCCACACAGACCCGCGAGGTACCCGCCAGTACCCCCGATTCCCGCAGCTCACGGACAAAACGCGCTGCCGCCCGCATCGGCCCCATGGTGTGCGAACTGGAAGGACCGATACCTATCGAGAAAATGTCAAACAGACCGGTATACATAGCACGGCTAGGAATCCAACAGATCAAACATATCGAGCTGCCCCGTATCCGCCCGCTCCGAAGCCGGCAAACCGGAAGAACGCGCCCGCCTGCGCCGCACCTCCCCCGGCTCGCGGGATGCAGCACTCATCTCCAGATGCGTCAGAATCTGCTTGGCACGGTCAATAATCACCGGCGGCAACCCCGCCAAGCGCGCCACCTGAATACCATAGGACTTATCAGCCGGCCCGGGCAGCACCTTGCGCAGGAAGACAATCTCATCCTGCCACTCCCGCACCTCCACATGCCAATTCGACACCGCAGGATGCGTGTGCTGCAAATCGACCATCTCGTGGTAATGCGTAGCAAACATCGTCCGCGCCCCGATCACATCGTGCAGATGCTCCGCCACCGCCCAAGCAATCGACAAACCGTCAAAGGTAGCCGTGCCGCGCCCGATTTCATCGAGAATCACCAACGAACGCTGCGTCGCGTTATTCAGAATGAGCGCCGTCTCACTCATCTCCACCATGAACGTAGACTGCCCGCGCGCGATGTCATCGCTGGCCCCCACGCGGCAGAAAATGCGATCCACCAGCCCGATGTGAGCCGAATCCGCCGGCACATAGGACCCGATCTGCGCCATGAGCGTAATGAGCGCCACCTGGCGAATATAGGTACTCTTACCCGCCATATTCGGCCCCGTTAGGATGAGCACCCGATTCTCCTCCGCATCCATCTCCGTATCATTCGGCACAAAGGCGGAATCCGTCTGCACCTGCTCGATAACAGGGTGGCGGCCGTTGACAATATGCAACACACGGCTGTCATCCAACACGGGACGACAATATCGATGCTGCCGCGCCTGCTCCGCCAAACAGAGCAACACATCCACCTCCGCCAAGGCATCCGCACTGTTCTGAATGGAATCGATGTACTGCCCCACCTCATCGCGCAGACGGCAGAAAATCTCGTACTCCAACTGACGCGCACGCTCATCGGCCCCCAGAATGGTCCCCTCCATCCGTTTCAGCTCCTCCGTCACGAAACGCTCGGCATTGGCCAGCGTTTGTTTGCGCACATAACGGTCGGTCGGCACCTTCGAGTAGTTCGCCCGCGTCACCTCGATGTAGTAACCGAAAACATTATTATAGCGAATCTTCAGCGAATCGATTCCCGTCTCCTCTCTCTCCCTCGCCTCGAGCTGAGCCAACCAACTCTTGCCATCCCGGGAAGCCGCCCGCAGCTCATCGAGCTTCGCGTCGAAACCATCGCGGATCATCCCGCCCTCCTTCACGGTCACAGGCGGCTCATCCGCCATGGCCGACTCTAACAGCGACGAAAGCGCCGAGAACTCCCCGATGCGCTCAATGAGCGGCGAGAACAGGGGAAAGCGCGGCTCCAGCACCCGCAGATCCTGCAACACATCCGGCAGGCGCTGCAGGGAAGTACCGAGGGCTAACAAATCGCGCGCATTTCCTGCCCCCTGCGACAGCCGGGCGCTGAGGCGCTCCAGGTCCCGCACCCCTTTGAGGGAGTCCCGCAGCTTTCCCATCAGGAAAGGCTCACTGAGGAAAGCCGCGATCGTCTCCTGCCGCAGCGTGAGGGTCGACAAATCGCAGATCGGGTGCAGAATCCAGTCCCGCAGTTTACGCGCCCCCATGGGGGTAGCCGTGTTATCCAGCGTGCCGAGCAGGGTATTCCTGAAACCGCCTCGGGCCTCCGTCAGGTCGAGGTTGCGACGGCTCGCCGTATCAATCAACACCGCGTTCGCCGTGGGACGCAGGGAAAGCCGTCGCAGGTGGTCCGTCTTGCGGCGCAGCTGGTGCTTCAGATAATGCAGAATGGCCGCCGCCGCCCCGAGCGCGCAAGTGAGCTGCGCGCAGCCGAATCCCTCCAGCGAATGCACACGGAAATGACTCTCCAGTGAGGTCTTGGCCACCCCGGGCAGGAAGGTGTAGCCATCATAATACTGCGTGACGGGCAGCCCCGGGAAATCCTCCTTCTGCTCATCACTCACCAACAATTCGCTGGGGTGAATGCGCCCCACTTCCTCAGCCAGCTCCTCGAGCCTGCCGTAGTCAGCTACCGTAAACTCACCCGTGGTGTGATCCGCACAGGCCAGTCCCCAGGTTTTCTTGTCGTGATAACAGGCAACAATGTAATTGTGCTCACCCGCATCCAGCAGCGACATATCCGCCAACGTGCCGGCGGATATGATACGCGTAATCTCGCGCTCCACCAACTTACCCGGCACCGGCACGGTCATCTGATCCGCGATGGCCACGCGCTTACCGAGCTTGACAATCTGCCCGATATACGCCTCCGCCGCGTGGTGCGGCACGCCGCACATGGGGATACTCTGGCGCTTCGTCAGCGTCAGCCCCAGTGCGGCGGCGCACTCCACGGCATCCTCGAAAAACATTTCATAGAAGTCACCGATGCGGAAGAAAAGCCACACATCCTCCGGCAGCCCCTGCTTCATCCGCAGGTACTGCTCCATCATCGGACTGTTTGCTGACTGTGCTGCCATGAAATGCTATCAAGAGGCGATGTCGGCATCAGAAGCTCCAGCGAACGGAGGACTGGAAAGCCCAGCCGGAGAAAGCACTCTTGCCGTCCTTGTGGGCATTGGTATACTCTGCGCCCACCATGAACTTGAGGGCGTCCTTGTTCTTGGCGGAGGCATAGATATTCGCGCCGAAGTAGAACGCGTGCAGGTGGCTCACCCAGCTCGGGGTCGTCGTCTGCGTGCAGATGAAACGATCACCGGCAATGCGCACTGCATTGCTGCCCTCCATCCCCGTGTAGCGGAAAACGGCGTCCACATGCTTGTTCACCTCCCAGATGGGTTGGATCTGCAGGCCGATGTTCTTGGAGCCCTTATCCGGTGCGCCCAGCGGACGGAACGCAGCCACCACGTTGTTGATAACCGTCAGGCGGCCCTTCTTGTAATCGAAGCCCAGAGACACCGCATCCTGGAAGCCCATGCCGTAGCAGTTAGCACCCTTCTTGCGGCGATTGCCGTAGGCGTTGTTGAAGTCGTGCATGTACTGCCCGGACACCTCCATGTAGCCCTCCTCGCTCTTGTTGAAGCGGTGAGAAGCACCCACGATAGCAAAGCACTTATCCTCATACCCGAACTCACCCTTGAAGCCGCGTCCGTCGCGGTAAACATCCGAGTGCGTCAGGCTCTTGGAAGCGGAAGCGCGGTCGTTGAGCATCCACTGGCCGAACACCTGCGTGTCCTTGTTCGGCTTCCAGGTGAGGCCGATGCCCCAGTTGGAGTCCTGCGCGAACTGGTTGCTGAGCAGGGAGCGCTCGATGCAGCGGATCTTGGAGCTGGACGTGATGTAGTCCGTCGTGAGCTTGGTGCCCATCTTACCCACGGTGAGCGTGAGACCCTCCACGCCGGGGATGGTCTGGCTCACATAAATGTCATAGAAGCTGAAGTAGGAGTAGTTTTTCTTCGTGCGCCCTTTAGAATAAGTCTCGCGCACGGGCAAGCCGCCGGGACGCACCCAGGTGTGGAACTTTGTGCCGGTGGAGAAGTCCAGGTTCACACCCAGGTAACTGCGTCGGAACTCCTGGTTCACGGGGCTTGCGCCGGCCTTCAGGTGGTCGCCGTTCCCGCCGGCGGGCTGCACGGCGGACATCTGGAACATCTCGACCCAGGCAAGGCGCACCTTCTGCAGCACGCCGTCCTTGTTCTCATACACCACCAAGGCCTTCTTGATGGCATCCGTCCAGTCCTCCGGAGCGGAGGCAGAGGTGGTTACGGCGGGGGTGGCGGCGGAGGCACAGCAGGCCCCTGCAAGCAGCATCAGTATATGTTTTTTCATGTCGATTCAACAGATTGAGATTGTGACAGAGGATTGATGGGCAGGAAGATCGTGAAGGTCGTTTCACCCTCCTTGCTCTCCAGGGCAATCGTGCCGGCGTAACTGTCTACCACGCGGCGCACAATGGCGAGCCCGAGCCCGAGCCCGAAGTCCAGCCCCTGCTTCTTGGTCGTGAAGTTGGGTTGGAAAATCTTCTCGCGTATCTCCTGCGGAATTTCCGGGCCGTTATTGGAGACAGAGACACGGATATAATCTTCCGGCAGCAGGGTGATACCGTCGGCGTGGTACACATCGGCCGTGATGGTAACCGTCGGTTGCGGCGTAGCGGCCTGGTTCATGGCATCGCAGGCGTTCTTGATGATGTTGGTCCACACCTGCACCAGCTCCGTGGAGTCCGCCGTGATCCCCGGGAGGGGGGCAAGCTCCGTGCGCAGGGTCACGCGCTTGAGCATGTTGGCTAACAGATTGACGGCATCCTGCACCGTATCGGCCACATCAACCCCAGGCTCGCGCTCGGTGGAGGCGCGGCCCAGACGCTTCACACCCTTCACAATGCCGGCGGCATGCTTGGCAGCCATCTGCATATCCCGCAGGTCGTGCCCCAGCTCCCAGAAGCGATAGCAGCGGTCGATGTTACGCAAAAACTTCTTATCGTAACGCTTCAGCTCCTCCTGGTTCGGTGCCAGATGCGCCAGCACCTTGGCGGCCGCTTGGCAGATGCCGAGCTCGCGTTCATAGCGGCGGGAGAGATTGCGGAGCTCCGCGGCAGACAGGTGACTTTTATCCACATAACCCAAGGTGAAGAGCTTGGAATTGAGCGGATTCTCCTCCGCGAGGCAGTAGGTGAGCTGCTCCGCCACAAACTGCATGCGGCTGGTAATCACACCCACGGCATTGTTCAGCTCATGGGCAATACCGGCGGTCAATTGTGCCAAGGTGGCAGACATCTCGGCGCGGCTGAGCATGCGCAGGGCCTCCTCTTTCTCCGTGGCGCGGGCGTAGATGCGGCTGTTGCGCACAAAGAGTTCGTGAATGAGAACCGGCACGAACTGGTGCAGGAAGTCGCCCTGTCCCGCCTCGTCGATAATCGGTGTCGTATCATCTACATAGGCCAACCGCGTCGGTTCCACGGCCACCACGTCCGTGTTGCTGCAGAAGGTGCCGGAGAAGAAGGCATGCACCCCCACAAAGGAACCGGGGCCGCTGCGGAACACCTCATAGCTGCGCCCCGTGCTGTCCTCCGGCAGGGTCTCCACACCGGCTGCTGCTTCGCGGCGGTAGGCCACCAGTGCCCCCTCCTTCACAAGATAGATGCGGCGGTTTTCCACACCTTGGGTCATCACAAGCTCTCCGGCACGGAACTCTACCTCGCGGCCGGGGTCGTTAAAGTACACGCGCTTGAGGCGTTCGAGGGCTTCCTCGCTGCTGGGAACGGATGCTGTCATGGCTTCTGCGGCTGTGCCTTCATCATACACCACACAAGGGCCTTTGGCAAGCATTTTCCCCGCGCCGTTGAGGCGGGGAGCGGAAGTACGGTGGCGGAGCCGGGGCTCGATGCTGCGTTGAGGCCTATTCTGCGGGGAGCAGTTGGATATCGTAGCCGAAAATCTCCGTGAAGAG
The DNA here is from genome assembly GCA_022787425.1 of Akkermansia sp. Taxonomy (GTDB): domain Bacteria; phylum Verrucomicrobiota; class Verrucomicrobiia; order Verrucomicrobiales; family Akkermansiaceae; genus Akkermansia. The sequence continues at coordinate 16,136 of JALFWB010000048.1, read as the reverse complement.
GTCGGCCTTGGAACGCAGGGCGAGGTTCTCGATGGTGAGGTCGCGCACGCCGGGGACGAGGAGTTCCAGGCGGCGGGGCTTGTAGCGCACAGTGAAGTTGGCGATGCGGTGGGCATGGGCGCGCTCCAAGGCATCGGCCACGCGCAGGAGGGCAGCCAGTTTCTGCACGCGCAGGCGGTCCTGCAGGTCCAGCTCGGCATAATGCCGGTCCTGCGAGGAGGGAGTGGAGTGGCGGTGATAGCGCGCCAGCAGCCCCACGATCTCCACGTCGTGGCGAGAGAGCCCGAAGATCTCGGAGTTCAGGATGATATACTGGCTGTGATGATGGTGTTTTTTGGGGCTGATGTAGGTGCCTACCTCGTGCAGGATAGCAGCTACCTTCAGCAGCAGACGGTCGTGGTGCCCCAGTCCGTGCAAATCCTGCAAATTATCAAACAATGCCGTACAGAGCCTGCGCACCTGCTGACTGTGCGCGCGGTCCACCTTGTAGCGGCTCGCCTGCAGCATGGAGAAGTGCAGCATCTCCTCCTCCAGCGCGCTGTCATTGTTGCCGTTATTCAGCAGACTGCGCAGGAAGGCATGGGTGTACTCCTCCTTGGCAATGAAGATACTGCGCGGCGAAAACTCACTGACCACGGCTTGGTAGATAACGGCTGTGGGCAGCAGAGCCACCACACCCACATAGTCCTCCTCATAGCGCTCCATTCGGCTGTTGTAGGGGGTATCGGCTATCTCATCCACCAGGCGGGTAAGTCCCTCCGCCGTGATGGTATCGCCGACGATGAGAGGAGAAGAGATGCAGTGGAAATCCGGTCCGAAAATCACCAAGGCATCGGGCACATCGGGCAGGGCATCGGCGGCATCGTGGCGCAGCTGCTCCATCACACCGCGCACATGCTCGCGGATGAGCGAGCACTCACTGTCCGACCCACCCGCATCGGAGGCGATGATAGCCTCACCGGTGCGGTGCGCACCCATGCGGTAGCTGGCGTAGTAGGCCAGACGCCCGCGCTCGAAGAGCAGAAGGCGCGTGTTACCCGGGCCAACGTGCAGTACGGCCAGCCGCTTCTTCTCCAGCTCGGGGTGGCTTTGCAGCATGGTCTGCATATTTTGGTAGAGCAGACGCGTCATTTCTCCATCGTCCATCACCTCTAGGTGCAACCCGCAGGCAGTTTGCAGACGATTCACGAAGGCATCCATATTTGTGACATCCGTCAACACATTCGTTGCCAGCAAACGAACCGGCACGGGGTCCCCGCCGCTGCCGTATTCAGTCAATAGCTCTTTATAGCCCCGCATCACCTGCACGCAACGGTCCATCGTCTCGCGGGAGACCTTATTCGTGCTGAAAACATCGTGCGCCAGCTCAATGGGACGAGAGAGGACATCCAGCACACGCAGCGGCCCGATCGGGGGCTGCTCCGCCACCATCATCGCGCAGGCCCCCGCGCCCAAGAAAATAACCGCCTGACGCTGCGGCTCCCCTCCATTGGGGACCGCCGAGGCATTCTCCGCCGCATTCTGCTTCACTTTGTCCTTAGCCATCGTCACCGAGCATTTTACACCGTTTCCTCGCCGATGGCAAGCAGCAAATGCGGCTGCGGCCCCGCGAGGAACGGAGACGCAGCCGTTTTTCTATCTTCCGACTTTACTTGCTTTTCTTAGCTCCGAAACCTTCCAGAAGATCAACGGTGTATGAATCTCGCGCATAGTCAAGAACCGTCCTACCACTCTTATCCCGTGCATTGACATCCGCATATCTCAGAATAAGGTCATGGATAATATCCAATTCCCCCGCCGATGCAGCGAACATCAGAGGCGTTATGCCATTCTCATCTTGCACATTGACCTTGGCCCCGGCTTTCAGGAGTGACTTGACGATATCCCTGCGGAGTCCCCGAACGGCGAAATGCAATGCCGTTGCGCCTTTGTTCATGCGTGCATTCACATCTGCCCCGGCATTTAACAGGAGGTCGACAATTTCAAGGTGTTTTCTTGATACAGCTCCTATCAAGGCCGTGTACTCCTCCTTGTTTTTTGCATTCACGTCTGCTCCGGCCTCCAGCAATACCGACACGCATTCTGTGTGTCCTTTGCCGGCTGCCATCATCAAAGCCGTATAGCCATTGTTTTTGGCGGCATTCACATTCGCTCCTCTTGCCAGAAGGATTTTGACGCAATCGGTATACCCTTCGCAGGCTGCCCATATCAGGGCGGTATCCCCTTCGCGAGTCCGGGCATTCACGTCTGCTCCGGCTGCCAATAGTAAACGAAGAATTTCCGCGGTGCCTCGGTAGGCAGCAGTCCAGATCAAGGCTGTATCTCCGTGCACAGTCTTGGCATTCACATCCGCTCCTGCCTTCAACAACTGCGCCACAACCTGTGGGTGGGCCAAGCGGGCTGCTGCCATCAAGGGGGTTGCACCTTCGTTGGTGCAGGAATTGATATCCGAGCCAGCTTCCAGCAACAGGTGGACAATCTCCTCGTACCCTCTTTCGGCAGCCGAGTACAATGCTGTTGCACCCACTTTATCCTTGGCGTGAATATCTCCTCCAGCCTCCAGAAGGTGCCTGACACATTCCGCATGCCCTAGGTAGGCGGCCACCATCAACGCCGTCATGCCTTCCCTTCCTTTGGCATTCACATCCGCACCGGTCTCAAGGAGTTTCCTGACAATCCTCGCGTCCCCTCTTTCTGCCGCCCAAGTCAAGGCTGTCCTTCCATATTCATCTCTGTTGTTGATATCCGTTACGATATCCTTGCCTTTTTTGCCTCCGGCAGTCACCAAAAATTGGGTAATCTCTTCACCGGCAGCGACATCAAGCGCCGTTTCACCTTTGCTATCCTTGCTGTTGACGTAGGACCCGGCTTCTATCAGCAGCTTAACAATTTCAAGATGCCCCCCTTTCGCAGCCTCCATCAGGGCTGTTCTCCCCTCATGCGATTTAGCATAAACATTGACCCCGGCCTCCAATAGTTTTCCAACGGCACTCACGTCGCCTTTCTCAGCTGCTTGGATTAATGGCGTTCTGCCATACTCATCTTTGGCGTTGATGTCCACGTTCTTGACACCGGCTCTCTCCAACAAGTTAATGATCCCTTGATCCTGTGCAACATCTAGGGCTGTCACCCCGCTGCTATGTTTCGCATTCACATCCGCTCCCGCTGCCAGTAGCAGTTTGACGATGTCTCTATACCCCATGCAGGATGCCTCTATCAGGGCCGTTGAGCCAGACTTTCCCTTGGCGTTCACGTCTGCTCCGGCCTTCAGGAGCAATGCAACAATCTCCGGGTTCCCCATACCTGATGCCGCTATGAGGGCAGTCCAGCCTTCCTGAACGTGGTTATTTACATCGGCTTCCGCCGCTATCAACTGCGCGACAATTTCCTCATACCCATTAGCGGCAGCCTGAAACAGGGCCGTTGCGCCATCCTTGTTTTTGATATTCACACCAGCACCCGCTTTTAAGAGAAGTTTGACAATTTCCTTGTGGCCACAGTTTGATGCACACATCAGAGGCGTCCAGCCCATGAGGCTTTGTGCATCCACGTCCGCACCCGATGCCAGAAGAACCTTAACGACTTCCGTATGTCCTTCGTTCGCTGCAAGCGACAGTGCTGTAATTCCATCTTGGTTCCTCAGATTGACATCCACACCTCGCTCCAGCTCCTTTTTGACTCCTTCAACACTGCCGTAGCCGGCAAGCAGAATCAGGGGAGAAGAGTTGTTCGCAGCGGCCGCACGCGCTTTCACACCCGGTCCGGCCCCTGCTGCTTTCAGGAGGCTCTTAACCTCCTCATTGCATGCAACATCAAGTGCTGTTTCGCCATCCTTGCTTCTGGCATTCACGTTTGCTGATGCTTTCAGCAACTCCCTGAGAATCTCTGTATGCCCTTCATGAGCCGCTATCATCAGAGGCGTCAGTCCTTGATCAGTCCGGGCATTGACATCCGCACCCGCTGCCAGTAGCTGCTCGACAACCTCCTTGTGGCCCCTTGCAACAGCCAACCCCATCGCTGTCCAGTTTTCAGCCCCTAGGGTATTTACGTTCGCTCCGGCAGTCAGCAGTTGCTTGACAACTTCTACATGTCCTCCAAGAGCAGACAGTGCCAATGCCGTACACCCCCCATCATCTTGGGCATTCACGTCCGCTCCGGCGGTCAGTAGTTGCTTGACAACCTCCACATGCCCCCCTTGAGCAGCCCAGCCCAATGCCGTTCTGCCATCGCGTGTTTTGGTGTCTACTCCCACCCCCAACTTCAGAAGTCGATTAATTTGTGCCAAATCTCCCACTGTGGCAGCTTGAATCAGGGCAACCTGATGTCGCTCTCTGTCCTTTGTCTTCACATCTTCGCTGGGAGTTTCGGATGCCCCATAGGACACCATGGCTCCGAGGATAATCGGTACGAGAGCACAAATACGAAAACGAGAACGATTTTTGGACTGCATACCTTGTTTGCCAATAGACCTCTTCATAACAGTGCAATGTTAGCACTGCAATCTTTCCCTGTCAAGCCGAAATGTCTTATCATTATGGTATTTTCGTATCTTGTATCAGCATGCCGCAGATTACAGGAAAAGCCGTTTAGTAGGAGGTTAGGCGTGACGATGCCAAAAAAAACTGCTGCGTTCCCGCGAGGAGCGGAGCCGCAGCAGGAAGAGAGTTCGACGCTTATCTACTTTGTGCAGATTCTAGATTCTTCAAAAGTCGAAAGACATTTTCATCACGAGCATAGTTAAGAGCTGTCCCGCCTTCTTTATCCCGGGCTTTGATATCTGCTCCACTCAAAATAAGATCATTGGCAATCTTCATATCCCCCACTGCGGAGGCTATCATCAGAGGCGTTACTCCATTCTCATTTTTCGCATTCACATCAGCTCCGGCATTCAACAGTAGATCGATGATTTCACTACGTCTCCTTGCTGTAGCCACAGCTACCATCAGAGGCGTATACCCCTCCTCATCCCTTGCGTTCACGTCTGCCCCAGCCTCAAGTAACACCGATATGCACTCTACCTGCCCCATACTTGCTGCCAAACTGAGGGCCGTGATGCTCTTGTTGTTCTTGGCATTTACATCAGCCCCGGCTGACAGCAGAATTCTGATACACTCAGTATATCCCTCATAGGCAGTACGAAGCAGAGTTGTATTTCCCTCGACCGTACGAGCATGCACATCAGCCCCGGCGGATAACAGTAAACGGACGATTTCCGGATTGCCCCTGTAGGCCGTCCATATTAATGCAGTGTCCCCATACGCAGTCGAAGCATTCACCTCTGCCCCGTCATCCAGCAACTGCTTCACGACCTGCGGGTGCGCGAGGCGAGAGGCAGCCATCAACGGGGTTTGCCCTTCGTTAGCACGGGAGTTGATATCTGCCCCGGCATCCAATAAAAGCCTAACAATCTCCCTCTGCCCTCTTTCGGCAGCTGTGTACAGAGCCGTTGCCCCCATCTCGTCCTTGGCATTAAAATCCACATGGGCATCCAGCATCAGTTTAACACATTCTGTATGTCCATGGTAAGCTGCCAACATTAGGGGTGTAACTCCATTTCTACCTCTGACATTTACATCCGCTCCTTTCTTTATCAAAACATTGAGCGTTCTCGCATCTCCTGCTTCACTGGCACGAGTTAATGCAGTCCTACCAAATTCATCCCTCATATTGATTTCATTCACTTCACTCCTACCCGGTTTGCATCCGGCAGCCATTAAAAGTCGGTAACTCTCCTCATTTGCAGCCAAGTCCAGAGCTGTCGCGCCATCATTGTCCCTAGCATCCATATCCGCACCGGCTTTCGTCAGCATCTTTATAATCTCCGGATGCCCTCCTTTTGCTGCCTCCATCAGAGCGGTTCGTCCCGCTCTATCCTTAGCGTAAACATTAGCCCCTGCTGCTAACTGCTCTCCTACAGTCTTTGCATCTCCTTGATACGCTGCACGAATTAATACGGTCCTACCATATTCATCTCGATGATGGATATTGATCTTACTGCAACCGGCTCCTTCCAATAGATAAATAATACTCGGATCTTCCGTCAGGTTTATAGCGGTCTCGCCATTGTTATTCACAGCGTTAACGTCTGCTTTTGCTGCCAGGAGTATCTTAACAATCTCTCTATGACCTCTGTAGGTCGCTTCCATCAGAGCCGTTGAACCTTGGTTAGCTTGGGTGTTTACGTTAGCCCCGGCGGCAAGAAGTAGCTTGACACATTCCTCATGTCCCATCCCAGATGCTGCTATCAGAGCTGTCCAGCCCTCATGAGATTGAGCCTGAACGTCAGCACCGGCAAGTAATAGCAGCTCGATAATCTCCCCATAGCCATTATCGGCCGCGTTTAATAAGGCCGTTCCACCGTCCATGTCCTTTGCATTCACATCAGCACCGGAAGCCAATAGTAGTTTAACGATTTCCGTATGTCCCTCATGTGCAGCTAACGCCAAAGCCGTGTTCCCATTTTCGTCCCTAATATTTGAATCCACTCCCTTCTCCAGCTCTTCTCTAACCCCCTTTGCAGAACCCCACATAGCACTGAAAATAAGAGGGGGGAGCTTAGATAACATCTCGACATCTGCTCGCATACCCGGTTTAGCCCCTGCGGCCTTTAAAAGACTCTTAATCTCCTCATTTCTTGCCATGTCAAGGGCTGTATTGCCATTATTGCCTATGGCATTTACGTCCGCTGATGTCTTCAGTAACTCTCTGAGAATCTCTGTATGCCCTTCATGAGCCGCTATCATCAGCGGCGTCAGTCCTTGATCAGTCCGGGTATTGACATCTGCACCCGCTGCCAATAGCTGCTCGACAACCTCCTTGTGGCCCCTTGCAACAGCCAACCCCATCGCCGTCCAGTTTTCAGCCCCTAGGGTATTTACGTTTGCACCGGCAGCCAGCAGTTGCTTGACAACTTCTACATGTCCTCCAAGAGCAGACAGTGCCAATGCCGTACACCTCTCAGCATCTTGAGCGTTTACGTTTGCTCCCGCCTTTAATAGTTTCCGGACGATTTCGGCATGTCCCTCGTGTGCAGCTATGATTAAAACCGGCATGTTATCGATTCGAGCCTCGTTGGCGTCGGCTCCGGCGTTCAGGAGTTGTCCTACTATCTCTGAGAAGCCCTGATCTACAGCACACTGTAGAGCGGTGATACCATTATCATACGACCTAAATCCCACATTTGCCCCGGCATTCAGTAGCTTTGTGACGACATCTGAGTGTCCCCCTAAAGATGCCGTCGTCAAGGCTGTCCATCCAAACTCAGTCGCGTCATCCACATTCGCGCCTGCATTTAGGAGTAGTTGAACGATTTCAGTATGACCTCGTCCTGCCGCCAAGATGAGCGGACTCCAGCCTTCATCATCCTTGAGGTGAACATCTGCTCCTGCTGCCAGCAGCTGTTTAACGATCCTCATATGCCCCTCATGTGCAGCCCAACCCAATGCCGTTCTGCCATCGTCTTTCCTTGAATTTACATTCACTCCTATCTTCAGAAGATGATTGACCTGCATTAAGTCTCCATCGAAGGCAGCATCAAGTAAAGCTTCTTTGCGCTCTATGACGGATGGCGCCACGAATTTGAGAATGCAGCGCGTCAGAGTACGGAGTTGGGTGGATATACGAGCCATAACGACACTATATTAACATCTCGATTTTTCTCCGTCAAGCTGAAATGTCTTAAAATTATGGTATTTTCGTATCAGCATGCCGCAGACTACAGGAAGAGCCGTTTAGTAGGAGGTTAGGCGTGACGATGCCAAAAAACACCTGCTGCGGCCCCGCGAGGAACGGAGCCGCAGCAGGAAGAGAAGCAGAGCGGGGGGCTTACAGGGTGGCCAGCAGAGCCAGAAGGCGCTCGGCGTGGTCGTCTGCCTTGGCGCAGATTTGGTCCGTAGCGCCGTTGCCGCTGCGCATGTGGTAGGAGACGCCGCCGGTAGCCACGGCACCCGCGTATTCCATACCCGTGAAGCCGCAGGCCAAGCGAACCGGCAGGAAGATATCCTCCGCCGTGCAGCCCATAGCCTCCTTCGTGAAGGCCTCCGCCGGTGCCCCCGTGGTGTAGGAGATCACCAGTTTCTTGCCGCGCAGTTTATCACCCGTGCTGCCGTGGGCAAAGCCGTGCAGGAAGGTGCACTCCATCCAGCGCTCCAGCAGGGAGGGCATGGAGAACCAGAACATGGGGAACTGCAGCACGATGACATCGGCCGCCACCAGCTTCTGCTGCTCCGCCGCCGTGTCGATGCGGAAGTCGGGGTAGAGACGGTCCAGGTAATCGAAAGTCGCTTCGGGGAGCTTCTTCTCCAAGACGCTGAGGATTTCTTTATTGGCCACGGAATCATTCAGATCCACGTGCCCGGAAACGATGAGAATGTTCTTCATAGTGCCTGCATTGTAGCACCAACAGCCCGATGCTGTCAATCTCTATTTCTGTCACCCCTGCAGCACGGCATGGACAAAGCACCCGGCACGGTACGGAACCGGCCGGGTGCAGAGAAGAGCGGGGCGAGGGGACTATTTCTTACCCTTGGAAGCGGGCAGCTGAGGCTTGGGAGTCTCACCGAGTACCTCGCTGAGCGGGAACTTGAGGAAGCCGATACCATGCATGCCGGAGGTCTCGGAGCTATGGGGAGCCTCGTAGAACACACCGACGGTGTTGTCGTCTACCATGGTGAGGCAGGAGTAGCCCCAGCATCCGCGGGCATCATACTCCAAGCCCTCGTTCCAAGTCTTGCCCTCATCACGGGAGACGCGAATCGTCATGTGATTGCGGCTGCCGGACTTGGGGTTCGAGAAGAGGAGGAGTCGGCCGTACTTCTTGGAATTGACCGCAATGAGCGAAGCCTGGCAAGTGGGCTCCTGCAGGGCCTTGAGGTTGGACTCATGCGGCTCCCACGTCTGACCGAGATCCTTGGTGACATAGACCACGCGCTTACCACTGCGCCACTCATTGCGGCAGTTGAGCATAAGCGAACCATCCTTCAGCTCTACCACCTGGCACTCCGAGGTAGCATGGGGGATGCCGGTGCCGTACTGCCAAGTCTTACCACCGTCCTTGGACACGCAGAGAGTGCTCATGCACTGCTGCGGCTTGGCCCCACGCTGCCAGATCTGAGCGGGGAAGACGATGTATCCCTTGGAAGTGGTGATGCCGTTGCCGGGGCCGGCGAGGATGGTGGTCCACTCCTCCTTCTTCACCTGCTTGGTAATGTCCACCAGCTCCTTGCTCCAGGTCTTGCCGTCATCATCGGAGTAGGTCATGCACCACCAGCCGGTGTCCTTGCCGAAACCGGTCTTGGCCGTCCACAGGGAAGCACCGCCACCCCAGTGGCAGGTGAGGGCCTGCAGCCAAATGCGGCCGGTCTTGTCCTGCAGAATGCAGGGGTCACCACAGCCGTTATCGCCGCCTTTACCCGTGTCCATGCCCACAGCCGGGGTGGTCCAGGTCTGACCGCCGTCGGTGGAGCGAACCACGGCCACATCGATATCCGCGCAGAGGTCACCGCTGTGATTGTAGCGGGCATCGAAGCAACCGATAAGCGTGCCCTTCTTGGTGCGGATGAGCCCCGGGATGCGGAAGGAAACGCACTTACGCGGCTCCGCGCCGTCCGCCTGATTGCCGACAGTCTCATCGGGCACACTCACCAAATAGCCGATACGGCGGGTGACGGGGGCCGACTCCGGGGTAAAGGTAGCACTGCCGATGGTGACGGACGGCTTGCTGAAGGTCACTTTTCCGCCCACCACAGCGGAAGCGGAGGGAGTCACATCCAGCCACAACCAGTTATCGCCGGAAGTCAGCGTGCTGCGTGTATCGCCGATAATGGTTACCAAACCATCGGCGGAGGGGGTACCGGTGCCGATTACGGTGCTGCCGGAGTCCTTGGTAAAATTGCAACCGCCGGCATCACTGCGGCGCAGAGTCACCTTGGCCACCTGATTCGGCTTGTCCACACGGAACACCACCTTATCCACGGCGGGCGCATTCTCCAGCCCGGTGGTGGAAACCTTGAAGCCGGTGACAGCGTTAATCGGAGCGCGCTTGAGGATGGGGCGGGCATCCGTGTTCCCCACGGCCTCCACGCCAACGACCTCCATCGGGCCCGTTGGAATCTCCAAGTCATCAATCAACACCCCTGCATCCTCCGGCGTATTGGCCGTCAGCACCAAGGAAGACGTGCCGGGCGGCAGCTGCACTTCCACGCGGGTCTTGAAGCCACCCGTCGGGGTCTTGTCATTCAGCTTCTTGAGCTCCTTGAGCTTGCCGTTGACATTGGCGCAAACTTTCAGCTCAAAGGGCCCGCGCTTTGTCCACCGTTCTACCCAAAAATTGCAGGGGGTCGGGGAGTCTACGGCCTTGTCGAGCGTGAGAGTAAGCGTTCGGCCATTGCCGCCCTGCAAATGCAGGCTGTTGGGCGCGCTGCGAATATGCTTGGTGTTTACAGCCACATGCCCGGCTTCTGCCTGCAGGGTGCCATATGCCGTGCTCGCCTCGGTCAGCTCGCCGGCCGTCAGGCTGTCAAATCCTTCTGCGGCCGCCAACGTGCCGCACGTCATGAGTGTTATGAGAACTGCTCGCGTCATACAACTGTATCCTAGCACATTCCCTCACCTCCCGCAAGCTTTTTTCTCGCCAACGCGGTGTTTTTTCTGTATAATACCCCCATGAACACCGAAACAGAGTGGAACAGTGTATCCATTGACGAGGAGCAGCGCCCCCGCGTCTCGCCCGATGAACTGCGGGAAATGCTGAGTGATTTGGACCCCGATGACTTCGATGAGGACGTGCAGAGTTTCCTGACCGCACTCGAGCAATGCACCACGCCGGAGCAGGTCGATGAGCTGAAGCCCGCTGCCACTCTTTTGCTGCAGGATGAGGTGGACCTTTCCCCGGATCTGGCCGCCATGGGCGTGGAGCCGGACGAGGGGCTTATTCGGCTTCTCCTTTCCGCCGGCGCGGATCCGGATGCTGCCAATCCCTACGGCCAACCGCCGCTGCACCTTGCTGCCTATTATGGCTACGAAAACGTGGTGGCCATGCTTGTTGCCGCCGGTGCCGACCTTCGCCGTAAGAACGCCGCCGGACGTTACGCTGTTGAAGTTGCTGCAACTCACGCCATTGCCGATAAGATTCGCCCTGTCATCTCCGGTAACGAGGATCTGCCGCCGGAAATCGAGGACGCCGACTATGTGCCGCCGGAGGAGGGGCATGAGCACGGCTGCGACTGCGGATGCGGCGGTCATCATCATGACCACGACTGCAACTGCGGCCACGGCTGTGACCACAGTGAGCACTGACTGACGCGGTGCGCCGCAAGACCGCCCTTGCAGAGGGAATGCGTTGTCCTCACCCCTGACGCGAGGCTGCTGTGGCGAGCATGAGCTTGAGCCGGTTCTCGCGGTTGACGGAAGACGATGAAGCATCGTAGTCCAGCGCGAGAATGTTCGCTTGGGGTGCGACCTTGCGGACCCGGTTAATCATGCCTCGACCGACGATGTGATTGGGGAGGCAGCCGAAAGGTTGGGCACAGATGATGTTAGGGTAACCATGCTCGGCTAAGTCGAGCATCTCGGCTGTAAGCAGCCAGCCCTCACCCATGTTGTTACCGAGACCGACGATTCCGGAGACAGATGCGCGGAGCTCAGAATAGGGGGCGGGAACGGGGAACCCGGCGGAGGCTATGGCAGATCGGAGGAGTTTCTCCTGCCGTCCGAGTACCCACATGGCAAAGCTGTTGGTGAGCAGGCTTTTGAGTTTTCCACCGTAGAGGCGGAAGTCGACCACATAAGTATCTACACAATAGAGCAGGAAGTGGAGAATACCCGGCACCATGTACTCGCAGTTGTGGGCGGAGAGAAAGGCCTCCAGGTTATCATTACCGAGGGCGGAGTATTTGATGTAAACCTCCCCCACGATGCCGACCTTGACCGTGGGGCGGGTGGGATCGGTGGGCAAGTCTGCGAAGTCCTGCATGAGGCGGAGAAGCATCCGGCGCATGGTGCTGCGTCTGTAAGCCGTACCCTCCGCATAGAGCTGTTCGAGCCTCTGCAACCAGCTCTCTGCCAAGGCATCCGCGCTGCCGGGGGTGAGCTCATACGGACGCTGCTTGTTAGCTGCGAACATAAGGGCATCTCCGTACACCATGGCGGCGAGCGCGTTTCGCAGCATACGCATATCAATGCGGAAGCCCGGATTCTCCTCCATGCCCTGCACGTTCAGGCTGATGACCGGTACATGAGCAAAACCCGCCGTGTGCAGTGCCCTCCGCAGCAGGTAGATGTAATTCGAGGCACGGCATCCTCCTGCCGTCTGTGAGATAATCACCGCTACATGCCCGGTATCAAAGCCACCGTGTTCCAGAGCATGAATGACCTGACCGACCACCAAAAGAGCGGGGTAGCAAATATCGTTATGGACGTAGCGCAGCCCCGTTTCCACCACCTCCTGCCCCGTGTTGCGCAAGATTTCCGCCTTATAGCCGCAGTGCATGAAGGCCGCGCGCAGCAGCCGCCAGTGCAGGGGCAACATGGCGGGCATGAGGATGGTATGCGTACGCTTCATATCCTCGGTAAAGACGGCCGGGTGCAGCTCCGGCGACATGTTGTTATCAGGAACAGATGTTGAGCAAACGGACATGGCGAGTTAATGTTGAAGCTCCGGAATACCGGCTGCCGCCAAGAGGCTGCGCAGGCGTATTTTGGCAGCTCCTGGGTTGTCGATATCATCTATTTTTATTTGCGTGTACAGTCGCCCCGCGTTTTCCAGCAGCCGTCGGCACTCATCGGCCGTGATGGCATCACAGCCGCAACCGAAGCTCACCAACTGAACGAACTCAGTATCCGGATGGTGGCATACATACCGGGCAGCGGCGTATAACCGCGCATGGTAGGACCACTGGTTGAGTACCTGTAAATCCTCCGAGCCTGCAGCGAGATGCGCCACGGCGTCTTCCGTTACCACGGCGGCTCCGAGTCCGGTGATGAGCCGGTCGATACTGTGATTGATCCGCGGGTCGATATGGTAGGGGCGCCCCGCGAGCACGATGATATGCTTTCCGATTTCTCGTGCCCGCTGCAGGATGCCTGCCCCCGCCGCGCGTACAGCCTGCGTGTAGTTATCCTGTGCGGTATAAGCTGCTGCCACTGCTGCCTTGACATCCCGTCGGCGGATTTGTGGAAAATGCGGGCGGAACATCGCCGCCAGTCGATCGGTCAGAAGCCCTCGGTCTTCCAATCCCAAGTAGCCGAAGTGGCAGGTGAGCTCCGCGAGCTCCGGTACATTGGCCGCGAGGACCTCCGGGTAATACGCCACCACGGGGCAGTTGTAGCAATTATCCGCTCCTTCTTCCCGTAAATTGTAGGTCATGCATGGGTAGAAGATATGCTTCAGCCCTTGTTCAGCCAGCCAACGCACCTGCCCATGCATCATCTTCGCAGGGAAACACACCGTATCATCCGGGATGGAGTTTTGCCCCAGTCGGAATACACGCCTGTCATCCATGGGCCCTGTGACCACCTGAAAACCGAGGGAGGTGAGCAAGCACTGCCAGAAGGGCAGCAGCTCATAGATATTCAGCCCCATGGGAATACCGATGGGCCCAAGCGGGGCATCGCTCCCCCGACGCGGCAGCTCACCGAGCATGCGCAACTTGTGTCGGCAGAGGTTCAGGTCATCCGCCGGCTCGGCATGTGTAACAGGCCGCTCGCAGCGATTGCCGCTGATGTAGTTTCTGCCGTTGCCGAAGCTGTTGATGGTGAGACGGCAGCGATTCGTGCAGCGACCACAGACGGCACTGCGCGTGCTGTGGCAGAATGCCTGCAACTCGTCCGCCCCCACCGGCGCGGGTACCTCCGGCTTCAGACGAAATTGCTCCCGTGCATAGAGTGCCGCCCCGAAGGCCCCCATGATGCCCGCGATATTCGGGCGTATCACCTGAAGACCCAGCTCCTGCTCGAAGGCCCGAAGAACGCAGTCGTTCAGGAAGGTTCCACCTTGCACCACAATATGCTTACCGAGTGCATCGCGGCTCGTGGGGCGAATGACCTTGTAGAGCGCATTTTTAACGATGCTGCGCGAGAGCCCCGCGCTGATATCCGCTACCCCGGCACCATCCCTCTGCGCCTGCTTGACGCTGCTGTTCATGAACACCGTGCAGCGACTCCCCAACTCCACGGGTGCTCCCGCTTGCAGACCCAGGCGGGCGAATTCCTCCACCCCATAGCCCAGCTGCTCCGCAAAGGTTTGCAGGAAACTGCCGCACCCACTGGAGCAGGCCTCATTCAGAAAAATGTTATCGATCGCTCCGTTGCGGATGCGCATGCACTTGATGTCCTGACCGCCGATATCGAGAATGAAATCCACATTCGGCAGGAAATGGCGCGCCCCCGTAAAGTGTGCTACGGTCTCCACCACCCCGAACGGAATGCGAAAAGCGTGGCGGATCAACTCTTCCCCATATCCCGTGGCTGCTCCCGACAGAAGTCGGCACTGCGGATAGCGCGTGTACAGGCGCAGCAAATAATCGCGCACGGCGGGAATGGGGTTGCCGTGATTGCTGTCGTAGAAGGAGTCCAGCAAATGCCCCTCTGCATCGATGAGTACTATCTTGATGGTCGTGCTGCCGGAATCAATGCCGATGAAGGCCTCCCTTGCTTCCCCCTGCGAGCTGAGCGGCACGGCATGCGCCGCATGTCTCGCACGAAAGTCGGTGTACTCCTGAGCATTCCGGAAAAGGGGGTAGGGGCAGGTGTTCCCCCGCACCGGCACACGGCGAATCCGCTCTGCTAGGTCGCTGAGCCTCACGGGACGATCTGCGCACAGCGCACAGCCGATAGCCACGTAGTACAGACTGTTCGGTGGGCAGATTCCCTGTACATGTAATTTGTCATCAAAGCTCTTTCGCAGGCAACTCTGGAAGGTGAGCGGGCCACCCAAGTACAAAACCTTACCGCTGATGGTTCGCCCCCGTGCCAGCGAGGCAATAGCCTGATCCGCCACGGAGGAGAAGACTGCCGCAGCTAAATCCTCCCGCGCCGCTCCTTGGTTGAGCAGGGGTTGAATATCACTTTTGGCAAACACGCCGCAACGGCTCGCGATGGTATAGGTGGTGGTCGACCGCGCCGCCAAAGCATCCAAATCCTCCGGTTGAGCGTTCAGAAGACCGGCCATTCGGTCGATGAAAGCCCCTGTGCCGCCTGCGCAGCTATCATTCATGCGGGCATCGAAATTCGGCCCGGGAAAAAGCATCTTGGCGTCTTCTCCACCCAACTCGATAACGGCGTCTGTACCGGGATTCAAGGTTTCGGTGGCAATTTTCTCCGCATACACCTCCTGCACGAAAGGCAGGTTGCAGGCCTCAGCAATGCCTATACCCGCGCTGCCACTCACCGCGGGCATCACCTCCTCCGTCTCCGGAAAAGCCGCCCGCAGCTCCTCCAACATGTCCGCCAGAGTCTCGCGAATCCGGCTGCGATGGCGTCGGTAGCTCGCATACAGCATCTCGCCGTCCTCGCCCGGCACGACCACCTTCACGGTGGTGCTGCCGACATCGAGTCCCACGCGCAGAAGGGCACCGGGGGCCCGTCCTGCCGAGCTGACGCTGTTTTCTGCATTCATGATTATTTGGCGAAAGCGCAACGCGCTGCTTCGGGTATTGTAGCACCCCCGCCGGGCAGAGTCAAGCAGCTTGTACGCCATCGACCGGGCTCATGCCTCACGCTCGAGTCGAGAGCGTGAACTAACACAGACAACGGAGCTGTGCATACGAGGTGAGAGATCTTCTTCTACGGTGTTTTTAGTGGACTCCTTGATGCTTTTCTGATCAGATTTCTGTAGCTAGCTATTATGGGAATGTATTGAGGTCTTGATGAAAATTGAATTCTGCGATCCTAAAAAGCGGCTGCTTATAGAAACGCGGTAAGAAGTTTCGTACCCTTTGACTCTGAAAAAAATGCACTCCGTCAGTTTTTATGACCACCCCACGGGAGCCAGCGCTTCATGAAAGCTCCTGCAGGTGGATTCCCGTAGCTTCAGGTATAGGTATCTCACGCTGGTTATACCCCTCATTTGAAATTGGATTTTCGCGATTTTTGAGTTCACCCCCTCAATGACTCCGGAAGTCAGCTTATAGCGGAAATAA